>CAWKCP010000001.1:0-181768 GCA_963848115.1 uncultured Chloroflexia bacterium
CGTCAGAACATGTTCTAGAACAACCCGTAGAACAACCGGCAGAACAAGGGGTCGAGCGTTTCCTGCGTCGCCTGGCCAGTCTCTCCATCGAGGAATTGAAGGACGAGAACCTGGGCTTGGACGCTACGCAACCGCCGACCTATGACGAGCAGAACCTGATTGCCGCTGCCTTCGAGTTGACCGACTCGGTGCGCAAGACCTGCTTTTTGGCCTACGGCCACTACAACGGCAAGGTGCGCGACTACGTCAAGGCGGCGACCAACGCAGTCGAGTCGAAGCCGAAGAAATGCCGAACCGGTTGGAGACGAACAATGACAGCGGTGTTCCCGAGCACATCGACCTCAACACCGATGAAGGCCGGGCGACCCTGGCATCGCTGCAGCGTGACGGACTGCTGCGCTGGCCGGATGCCCAAGACCTATATGACCAAGACGAACGCTAGATCGAAAGGAAGTCGACGCTATGAAACGAATCTTTGCCGTCGTGGTGAGCGCCCCCATCCTGGCCCTCTTCGTGGGCATCGGCACGCTGGCCTTCAGCATCGCCGGCACCTGGGACGAACGCAACACCGACGTGCTCATCTCCAACATCACCATGGTCTGCGGCATGAGCGGCCTGGTACTGGCCCTGCTGCTCGCCGCCTTTGTCGGGCTGGTCTTCTACTCCCGCTGGCAGCGAGACCGCGGCTGGAACGATCCAGGCTCCTGGGGCGGGACGCGTGTGCGACGCCTGCCCCAGCCGCAGCAGCAAATACCTGCCTGGATGGAGCAGCCACCACTGCTGACCGCCGAACAAGAACCGAAGGGGCGGCTCTACACGTCTGGCCCGAACAGCTACGAGGATCTGGACACGACCCTCTTCGACGACGGCCAACCCATCGACACCGAATGGAGCGAACTACCATGACGAATCTATCGGAACTGACCACCACTGCCCTACTCGCCCTCTGCACGCTCTGGATCGTCTGCGGCTTCGTGCTCTTGCAGACGGCGCAGGCAGGGCTGCTGACGCCGGGCTGGACTGCACTGCTCGCCTTCTTCGCTGTTGGGCACGCTGGCCAAGACCATGGCCGCCCTGGCTCGACAGGAGCGCACACTGCAGCCGCAGCCGGTGTCGGCTCATGTTGACGGCCTAACCTCGAGAAAGGAGACACACAACCATGGAAAGCTGTTTCGGCAATCCACTCATCTATGTATTCGATCACTGGTGGCAGATGTCGCTCATGATCTTCGGCTGCGCCTTCGCCATCTTCCTGGCCGATGTCTTGGGCCTGAACCGTCCCTGGCCGCTGTCGGTCATCCTGGGCGGCATCCTGGCCCAACTGATCATGGAGGCCTATCCCTGTGCCTGGCTGATCCTGGGCGACTACACCATCATCCCCACCTGGGCGGTGATGGCCTGCATGGCCTACTTCCTGCCCAGCGCACTGCCGCCCAAGGCCACCGAGGCCGCAAGGTCGGTCTGGGACTATTTCGAAGACGTTGATGCGGAGCCGTCTCTGCATCTGCAACCAAGAAAGGAGACTCATCATGGGTCAAATAATCAAGTATCTCATCATCGCCGGCATGACCATCTGGCTGGCCGTCTTTCTGGCCAATAGCGTCATCAGCGATCCCTTCGGCGCTACCACCCGCCGCCAGATCGAATCACGCACCGCCATCGAGACGGCCCGTCTGCAGAGCGAAGCGCAGACGGAGACCGCCCGCTACGAGGCGCCAAGCCAAGATTCAGTCGGCTGAAGCCGCCGCCGAGGCCAAGAAGGTGCAGGCCCAGGAACGGCGCAAGAGCCACCAGGCTTGGGCGGGCATGATGCCCATTCTGTTGACCATCCTGGCCGCAGGCGGTGCACTCTGGCTGGTCATCATCTATCGGGGACGCACCGTCCTGATTCTGGCCGAACGCGGTGTCCTGGACGGCGCTGGTCTGCCGTGTTGCCGACGTTCAACGTCCCCATCGCCCATCGCCTCCCTGAGTTTGCCCGGCATCGGCAACCGAGCGCAGCCGACCCAGACTCGGTGTTGGCAGCCTACGCAGACAGTCGCAACCAGTACGTTCACGAGCAGAACGGCATCTATCTCCTGGTCGACAAGCAGAGCAACCAGGTCGTTCGGCGACTGGCGCCAGCGGCAGTAGCCGCACTTGATACGAGAAGAACCGGAGTAAAAAGTGGAGACCATTCTCAAGACCCTGAGCCAAATCCGCACCCAACAGCGACAGGACGACCGCAGCATCATCGAGCGCTCGGTCTCGTTCCTGCTGCTGGCCCTGATCTGCATCTTCGCCCTCAACAGCATCGGCAACGTCCAGGAGTATGTCGGTCGCTTTCACCATCACTGGACGGGCGACGCGCTGGGCATCGCCTTTGGCACCGTCGTCTTTGTCTGCGCCTACATCGCCGCCACCACCCACGGCAGCACGCGCTGGGTGGCGGTGGTCATCGGCACCGTCTTCGGCGTGGCCAGCGCCCAGTTTCAGTCCGACCTCTACATGTCGGAGGGCATGCAGCCGCGCACGGCCCGTGCCCTTTCCTTCATCCCCATCCTGGCAGGCGAGGTCGGACTGGCGCTGCTGGAATCGCTCTACAGCCGGCAGCATCGTGCAGAGGTGCAGGCAGCGGAAGCAGCAACAGCGCACGCAGAGAGAGGAACGCAGAAGACGCAGCCATTGCTGCCTTGACCGAGCAGTTGGAACAGCAGAACCGGCGCATTCTCGAATTGCAGCAGCAGGCAGAAATGTCCGTTCATGCGTTGGCAAACGCCCAAGTGCCGCCCGCAAATGGCCATGGAACGCCAAGCGACAACGGCAGGCGCACAGGCGATCTCGATCTGGCAAACGATGCCCGTGCCATCATGAAGCAGCAGCGCAAAGCCGCAATCCCCGAGGTGTTGGCGGCAGTCGGTATGCCGCTATCCACCGGCGAACTGCGGGATCGTTTGCTGCACATGCATGGCTGGGAAGTCTCTGCCGACTCGGTTCGCCGCTACTGCCAGGAGTTGGCCGCAGAGGGCATTGTGGAGAGCGAGCGCCGCAAATGGCAATTGGCAGACCGGCGGAACCTGGCAGATGCCGGTTCAAACGGCGGTCGGCGTTCCGGCAGTCAACGGTGCGAGTGCAGGTTAGGGATGGGAGGTGATCTGAGTCTTGGTGCGGCTCTTTCGGTTTGGGGCCGGGTCGATGGCCGTGGTCCAGGTAGGTCTGGACGGCCTCGGCGGTCGTGAACCAGTTCCTGCCCAGCCGGACGCCCGCTACCCTACCCTGCCGCACCAAGCGTCGCAGATGCACGACGGAGAGAGGACTCTGGTCTGCTGCTTGTTGAATCGACAGCAGCTGGTCGATGGAAACGTTTTTGAGGTTCATGCGCCCCATTGTACACGATGATCGATGGCGATCTAGGGGCAGTTTGGGGAACGCATTTTGCTACTTGACCCGTGATCTTTTTCGATCATAATACACGGTAAGTAGCAAGTAGTCGCCTCTCTATGCACAACCTCAAAAGACTCCGTTTCCATCTCCAGGTCACTCGGTATCGGCTCTTTCAAGCACGCTGCATCCTGACCTGTCTCTACCATCGTAGCGAGTTGTCCGGACTGGTGCAGTGGGCCACGTCGCAAGCGGCTGACCAAACAGCGCCGCTACTACCAGTCCTGTCTCCATCAGATCGAGGAGTCACTCTTCTGGTACCGCCATCGCAATCGCTGGCTCTTCAGATTCTGCCGGCTGCTCTTCGAAATCCGGCTGCTGCTTGCATCACAGCAACGAACCAGGCCTGCCGGCAGCGCTGCTCGATATCACGCACGCAGGTAGAAAGGTGACATGCCACAAACACAACTGAACGACACCATCGGAAGCATGAAGTTAACCCATACTCGAAGCCAAGAACCGACCATCGTGAGATGGAAGGAGCAAGAACAAACCATGCGTTACGCAGCCTACGTACGAACCAACTGTCGAGACGAAACCGGAAACACCTACCTGATGACACAGCAAGAGGCCATCGAAGCATGGATCGCTGCCCAAGGCGGCGATCCTGGTCGAGGTCTACACCGATGTAGCACCAGGCGGTCGTACCGCCGACCGACCGGCGCTGAGGCAGATGCAGAGCGATGCAAGCCAGGGCAAGTTCGACGCCCTGGTCGTGCACAAACCCGACCGCCTCTCCCGCAACCAGACCGAACTGCTGGCAATCCGGTCACTGCTCCGTGAAGACTATAGGATCCAACTTTTCTCGGTCGTGGAACCAGACGAACTCGACACCCAGTATCAGCAGCATCAACTTGAAAGGAGATATGCCGCAACCCAAACATAACTACGTCAGTGCCAGCGAGGGGCCACGTTTTTTCGTCGCCCCTCGCCACGACATCTTCGACGATTTTGAACCCACCCAGACGCTCAACCAGGAACCTGCGAAACGACCAGCAGAAGAAGGAGAAGAAAAAGAAAATGCGCTACGCAGCCTACATTCGAATCAGCTCAGAAGACCAGGTCGGCAATTTCTCGATGGACGCACAGGAACGCGACATCCAGACCTGGGTGACCGGCCAGGGCGGACTCCTGGTCAACATCTACAAGGACGAAGCCAAATCCGCTCGCACCGCCGACCGCCCAGCCTTCCAGCAGATGAGGAAGGATGCACGTCAGGGCAAGTTCGACGCCTTGGTCGTCCACAAATTTGACCGCTTTGCCCGCAACCGTACCGATGCCCTGGCCATCAAGTCGCTGCTCCGCTACGACTATGGCGTCAAGGTCTTTTCGGTCACCGAGCCGTCCGAGGACAGCGACGGCCCCATGGGTGCACTCATCGAGGGCATCATGGAATCAGTGGCCGACTGGTACAGCAAGAACCTGGCCTCCGAGGTCGCCAAGGGCAAGAAGGAACGCACCCAGCAGGGCTACCACAACAACATTGCGCCCTTTGGCTATCGCAAGAACGAGGACAAGGTGCTTGGTGCCGGACGAAGTCGAGGCCGAAGGTCTGCGGCTGGCCTTCGAGATGTACGCCACCGACCAGTACAGCGACATGGAGATCGCCACAATGCTCAATGAGCGAGGCTACAAGACCAAGCGTGGTCGACGCTTCTCCAAGGACACCGCCCGCGATTTCCTCCAGAATCGCACCTATACAGGCAAGGTTCGCTACCAGAAGACTGAACGACATGCAGACGGTTCACGCTGCAAGACAGGTACCATTGAGTGGTTCGAAGGTCAGCATGAAGCGCTGGTCTCTGATGAGCTCTTCGAGCGATGTCAGGAGGTGCGTCGCAAACGTGCCAACCATCGCCAGGCAACAGACAAATACAATCCGTATCTTCTGCGTGACATCGTCTACTGTTATCGCTGCTGTACCAACCATCCCGAAGGAAAGGTCGTGCCAAGCTATGGCAAGATGCGACCACAGGCGCACAATGACCGCAACAAGCTCTCTACTATCGATGCCGTGCACGAGAACTGGGTTACTACATGCGAGCAAGGCTGGGAGTCAACGTCGACAGCTTGGATGAACAGGTGTTGCAACATTCTGTCCAGCCTACGACCGCCAAAACAGTGGCGCGAGAACATCACGCGTTCAATTGGTGAGTTACTGGGTGAAACAAGATCTGGAAGCAAGACTGACGGAGATCCGCACAGTCATCGAGCGCATGGACACGCGCTGGGATCATGGCTTCATCACCGATGAGCAGAAATTTCTGCAACAGCGCATCAAGCTGCAGCAGGAACTGGAGCAACTGACGCCGGTTGACAACAACGATCTTGAGCGAGCAGTCGATTTGCTGACCAACTTCGCCACACACTGGGAAGCATGTGGAGATGACATCGAAGCACAGAGTGCGTTCATCAAGCAGATTGTGGAGCGAGTCTACGTGCAGGATGAGCAAGTGGTGGCGATGACGCTTACAGTCCAACTGTCATCTGGTTCTGGGCCATAAAGTAAATGGGCCAACCGAATACACGGTTGACCCATTTATCCAAGAAGGTAGTCAGTCTGGAGACCACTCTGATTCAGAGCGGTACACGTGCGGAGACGACGGGATTTGAACCCGCGACCTTTGGCTTGACAGGCCAATATGCTAACCGCTACACCACGCCTCCATACTCAATTACTTGAGTGAAAGCATGGTATCACCTCGTCAATTTGTTGTCAAATCAGGTACGCTGATTTCTGCACCAAAACGGATCATTCGGAAGCCTGCAGACCGATTCCCCTTATCAGCGCCCCATGCTACAATTGTGCCGCACGAGCCCCCTCCATCTGTGACCCAGGCACGTCCGCAATGAAGACGAAACACAACCAGTCTATGAGCCAATCAAACCTCCAGATTACCCTTTTCGGCAGTCCGTCCATCATGGTGGATGGACGCCCTGTGACCGGCTTTCCGTCCAGTAAAGTGACCGCGCTCGCCTATTACCTGGCCGCCACCGGCCGCCCACATACACGCGATGCATTGGCCGGTCTGATCTGGCCGGACTACGATAGCGCGTCGGCCAAACGAAACCTGCGCGGCGCACTCTATCACCTGCGCAAGCAGCTCGGCGATTTCGTCTCCGTCAATCGCCAGGCGGCTGGATTCGATCTGACCCAGAACGTCGTCGTCGATTGCCTCCGTTTTGAACAGGCAATCGCTGCGACAAGCGGACTCGCGCAGGAATCGGAGGAACAGCTCGACCTGCTGCTTGAGGCCGCCGCGCTCTACCGCGGCGATTTCCTCGACGGCTTTCACATCGACGACACCGATACCTTCGACGACTGGCAGCGGGCCGAGCAAGAACGCTATCTCCACTTGATCGCCCAGACGCTCAACGCGCTGGTTCAGTCCGCCATCCAGCACAACGACATGCTGAGGGGCGTGGACTACGCCAGCCGGCTGGTCAATCTGGATCCGCTGCGCGAGGAGACACACCGGCATCTGATGCTGCTCCTGGCCATGGACGGTCAAGCCGGTGCGGCCATGGCCCAGTTCGAGCAATGTCGGGAGATCCTCTCGGATGAGTTGGGGCTGGAGCCGGATGACGAGACGCTGAAGCTGGCCCAACGTATCGAGGCAGGCGACTTCAGCATCGGGCTTGCCTATCCCAGCCTGCCCCGTCGCCGCCTCCACAATCTGCCCGCAGAGATGACCGCGTTCTTCGACCGCGTTGAGGTGGCCGAACAGCTCCTGCAGATGCTCGCCGACCGCAACAACCGGCTCGTGACCATCAACGGGGCCGGCGGCATCGGCAAGTCTCGCTTTGTCCGACACATGGGACATCGGCTGCTGCAAGGGCTGGAGGCAGCACTGAATGATGACTCTAATGGCGACGAATCTTCTGAGTCTTTTCATGTGGTGCAAGGCCTCGACCTCAAAGAGTTGGCCGCGGACGGCATCTACTTTGTCTCGCTGGCCGGCATCGAGTCGACCACTGGGGACAACGATTCCGCCGGCCTGGAGATCGTCGCGGCCATCGCCGAGGCGCTCCAACTCGACATGACAGAGAACGCCGACATGCTCGATCAGCTGAGTCGCAGCCTGGCTGACCACCGGCTGCTGCTGATCCTGGACAATTTCGAACAGCTTCAGCCACAGTCCAGATTGATTGTCCACCTCCTGCAACACGTCCCTGGTCTGACAGTGCTGGTCACCTCGCGCACGCGCCTCAACGTTCGTGGCGAGCGCGTCGTCGTCCTGGACGGGCTGCCCCTGCCCAAGGAGGATCTGCCTGACGATGTACGCGCCAGTCCGGCCGGGCAGCTCTTCATTGCCGCGGCCGAAGCGGTTGCCGGCGGGCTTGAGATCGACGAGACGGCCGGCAAGGCCATTGCTCGCACGTGCAATCTACTGCAGGGGATGCCCCTGGGCATCGAGTTGGCGGCCTCCTGGACGGCCATGCTCTCCTGCGACGAAATCGCGGAGGAGATCCAGGCCAATCTGGATTTCTTGGAGAGCAGCATGCCCGACCTGCCGGAACGGCATCGCAGCCTCAGGGCAATCTTTAATCAGTCGTGGCGCTTGCTGTCCGAGGCAGAACGGCAGACGGTCCAGCGGCTGGCGCTCTTCCGGGGCGGCTTCACACGCGAGGCGGCCGCGGCTGTGGCCGACGCACGCCTGCCGGCCCTGCAGAGCTTGGTCAACAAGTCGCTGATCAAGCGCACAGACTCAGGCACAGGCAACGCAAGTCGCTATGAAATGCCCGAAGTGCTGCGCCAATATGCCGCGGAACACCTTGTGGCCAACAACGACTACGCCTCGATGGCCCGGGACCATGCCGCCTACTTCGACAGGTTTCTGAGATCCCTGGCCACCGAACTGCGCAGCGGCGATCAACATGGAGCCCTGACCCGGGTCGCTGCCGAGATCGAGAATCTACGTTCCGCCCAATCCTGGTCCATTGGTCAACTTGAACAACGCGGGCAGGGGAAAGCGTCGGCCCTTTCTTATCTGACCGCATGCACTCGCAGCCTCTTCGACTTCTATGATGTACGCGGATGGTTCCAGGAAGGAGTCTCTCGTTTTGGTGATGCTGCCGACGCGGTCGAGCGAGCGCCGGACCGCGAGATGTCGAGCCAAGAAATGCCTCTTCAGGCGGCGCTGCGTGTCCGGCAGGCCTGGTTCCGATTTCACCTTGGCGAGCATGGCGAGAGCGAGCGCATGTTGCTGGACGCGCTCGACGCGCTCCAGGACCTGGATGCCAGCGGCAGCGGAACGGATTTGGATGCAGCGAGCAATCATGCGGCGAGTGCGGACGAAGAGATCATCTTCGTCCTCAACTACCTGGGTGCGGTCCTGCGCCATCGCGGCAAGGTCGACGATGCGCGAGAACGGCTGGGCCAGGCGCTCGATCTGGCCAGACGCGAGCAGGACGACTACGCCGCCAGCGTAGCCATGAACACCCTGGGCCAGGTCGCCTACGTGACCGGTGACCTCGCTGCAACCCAGGATCTCTGCGCTCGCGCGCTCAGGCTCAAGCGCAAGATCGGCGATCGGCGCGGCATGATCTATTCGTTGACCTATCTGGGCCGTGTCGCCCAGGAGCGGGGCGAACTTGAGGCTGCCCGTACCTACTTCGCCGAGGCCATGGAGATCGCGGATGATTTGGAGGATCCGCGCGGCGTGGCATTGGCACAGCAGAACCTGGGCAACGTTGCCGTGGCGGACCGTCACTTCACCGGCGCGCGCATCCAATATCAGGCGGCCCTTGAGCGCTTTTTGCGCATCGGCAGCCTGACCGAAAGCACTGTTGTCCAAACCCGGCTGGCCGAGATCGCAGCCGAGCAGCAGCAGATGGCGCATGCCTGCGGACAGATGCAGGATGCTCTTCAGACCGCAATCCGGGTCGAATCAATGCACGCGCTGACGACAGCCTTGTTGGGCTGCGCCGGGATATTTGCGGCAACAGGCAGGCCGGATCCGGCTGCGAACCTCTTGGACGCGCTTGCGCACGTCGCTCAACTCGATCGCAGGCAGAAGGCGCAGATCGTCGCCATGCAAGAGAAGCTGATCGGAGACCATGCGTCGCCTCAAGTGGAGCCTGATGCAGCCAAGGTCGCGGCCAAACCAACTACACGTTCATCCGACAAGTCGTTGGTAGAAATCGCAGAAGCGACTATCGACTTGCTTGACCAGCTGCAACGGCAGTTCTAGGCCCCGCCTATGCAGCATCTACTCACGCCCCAGTTTATGCTCGACCGCATGGCCCAGGGTGAGACAAGGGGGCGGCTGGAAGCGGCCTGCCTCTTTGTCGACATTTCCGGTTTCACGCCGTTGACCGTAACGCTGATGGAGCATGGAACCGAAGGCGCCGAGGTGCTGGCTGAGGTGCTCGCCTCCGTCTTCGAGCCGTTGATCGATGCCATCTACCAGCACGGCGGCTTCATCGCCGGTTTCGCAGGCGACGCCTTCAAAGCGGTCTTCGCCACCGACAATGGTCCCAACAAAGGGGGTTCCGACAGAGAAGGCCTCGATAGACAGGCCGTCTGTGCGCAGGCTCTGCTCGCAGCCTGGGCCATCCACACCCACCTCACTGCCAGTCCAAGTCAAGCCACCCGTTGTGGCGAGTTCACCTTTTCCGGCAAAGTCTGTGCCGCGTGGGGTCCAGTCGATTGGGCAATCTGGCAGGACTTATCGAAGACTGAGCGCAGCCAACGCGCGGCAAGCGTGTTCGGCGGGGATGGTCTGGCTAAGGCGATAGCCATCGATCCCCACGCCGATGCCGGCCAGATCGTCATCACCAACGCACTCGCCCGCGACCTCCCGGAGGGTCTGCTGACCACAACATCGGTGGCCGATTATCGACGCGTGGATACGCTCGACGCTCATCGCCTACAGGCAACGACGCCCGTGCATTCGCCGTCCCCCATGTCGAAAGACCGGCATCAGGCCACAGCCTTCTACCCCGGCTGGCTGCTCAACTCAACACTCCAGGGTGAGTTTCGCCAGGTCGTCACCCTATTCGTCAACTTTGAACAGAGGTTTGGCCCTTTGGAACTGGCTGACTTCCAGGAAGCACTCTTTCGTCTTGTCGATCAATACGATGGATTCTTGGGCCGAGTCGGACAGATCGGCGGCAAGGACAACGGCAACACGCTGTTGCTCTTCTGGGGTGCACCCACCGGCTCGGAACAGGATGTGGAGCGGGCGCTCAGCTTCATCCTCGACCTTCAAGACCTCTCGCCGACACGTCTGCGCGCCGGCGTGACCACGCGCATGGCCTACGCCGGCTTCGTGGGTTCAGCCCTTGCCGAAGAATATACTTGCTACGGATCTTATGTCAATTTGGCGGCGCGGCAGTTGGTCGCGTCCGGGTGGGGAGAGATCTGGATCGACGATGAGACCGCCCGTCAGGCGGCGCGCCGCTTTCAGACCGAATGCCGCGGCCTCCTTCGTTTCAAAGGATTCGTCGATCCGCAGCCGATCTTTCTGTTGACGGGGCGACAGATAAGAGAGGCGCAGGCATTCTACGCCGGAACCCTGGTCGGGCGGCAGGCCGAAATTGCGAAACTCAGAGCGGGCATTGATCCCATCTTTTCGGGCGATTTTGCAGGCCTTGTGACGGTTGAAGGTGAAGCCGGTCTGGGCAAGAGCCGGCTGGTCCACGAATTCCAAATGCAAACGGAGACGATGGCCCAGACCCCACGTTGGTTTCTCTGCCAGACCGACGATATCCTTCGTCGGCCACTCAATCCCTTCCGCTACTGGCTACGCCGCTATTTCCGCCAGTCTGGAGACGCCTCGGAACAGGCCAAGCGTGCCGCCTTTGACGCAGTTCTGGATGATCTGTGTCAATCCATTCCGGAAAACCGTCGGCTATCGGTCTTGTGGATGCGCTTTCCCGCTCCCGATCCTTTCTGGCCGCGCTGGTAGACCTGCACTGGGCGGGATCGCTCTATGAGCAGCTCGACCCCCAGCTTCGCCTGGAAAACATGCTGGATGCGCTCAAGACGCTGATCAAGGCGGAGAGCCTTGTACAGCCGGCGATCCTATTGCTCGAAGATGCTCATTGGTTGGACGAAGCGTCACGTCAGTTCATCGGCCAACTGACACGCAATGTCGATGAATTTCCATTCGCCCTCGTCGTCACCCAACGATCTGGAGACGAGAGCGACAACCTTGTGGCCGATGATGTGCCGCAAACGCGTGTTCAGCTGAGCGGTTTGAGCGAAAGTCAGATCGGGCCGATTGCCGCAACGCTGTTGGGCTCGCCGCCGTCTGCAAGTCTGACTGCCCTGATTGCGACGCGTACGAACGGCAACCCGTTCTTTGTCGAACAGATCGTGCTCTATCTCCAAGAACACGACATGCTTGAGCCAGGCGGGCAGGGCTTGCAGCTGAAAGTGAGCGGTCAACCCGACAGCGAGCAGCCGGAGACGACCCTCTTGCCGACCGATGTACGTGCACTGCTCACGGCGCGCCTGGATCAACTACATCCGACCGTCAAAGAAGTGGTACAGACAGCCTCCGTCCTGGGCCGGGAGTTCGACAGGCGCGTACTTTCAGTCATGCTAAACGAGAGCAGCGGAGAAGTGCTGGATCGCCAGATGGACGAGGCCGATCGTGCCAGGATCTGGTCAGCCATGAGCGAGGCCCGCTATCTGTTCCGCCATGCCCTGCTGCGCGATGCCGCCTACGACATGCAATTGCGTTCTCGACTGCGGCGTCTTCACCGCTCTGCGGCCGAGGCCGTGCGCTCGGTCTATGCCGGCGAACCGGCAAGTCACTACGCCGAGTTGGTCCATCACTATCACCTAGGTGAGGATCGGGCCCAAGAGCGGATCCACGCACAGCTGGCCGGGGCGTATGCCGCTGAACAGTACGCCAATGAAGATGCGCTGCGCTTCTACACACGCGCCATCGATTTGATGCCCGCAGACCAGGATGATGCCCGCCTCAACATCCTGCTGGAACGCGAAGCCGTTCTAGATGTTCTGGGTGACCGTGAGAGCCAGCGACTCGACCTTGACACCCTCGCGCAGGCACAGCAAGCGCTGCCATTGGAAAGGCAGATCACCGTTCAACTACGTCGGGCAGAGTTGCAGCGCAACACCAGCGCCTATGCAGAGGCCCTGGAGACCGTCCTCACGGCACAGTCGATGGCACTGCAGCTGGACGATCTCGCAAACCGGATTGAATGCAACCATCTACAGGGGCGCATTCTCTGGCAGATGGGCAAATACGCTGAGGCACGCAGGCCGCTTCGAGAAGCGATCGACCTGGCAAAGTCAGCCGGTTTGGACAGCTACCTCCCACAATGCCAATATGATATCGGCGCCGCCTACCACCAGGAAGGCAAGAATCGTGCTGCCAGGCCCTATTTCGTGGAGGCCCGGCAGGGATACGAACTGGCTGAAGATCGGATGGGAGTAGCACGTTGCACGGCAATGATCGGCGTGCTGGACAACGAAGCGGGGGACTATGTTGCTGCTCAACGCAGCTACATGCAGAGCCTTGAAAGCTGTGAATCGATTGGATGGCGGCTGGGCACTGCCTACTGCCTCGGCTACCTCTGCAACAACTTCTTTGCACTGGGCGACTACCGTTCCGCCTCGCGTCTACAATGCCCGCGCTCACACGCTGTCGCGTGAGCTTGCCGACGAAAACGGCATTGCCAACGCGCTGGATACGGACGGACTGATCTACCTGATCCAGGGCCGGTATGCTGAAGCCCAACGGCTCTGTGAACAGGCGCTGCGGCTCTATCAACAGATGGGAGATCAGCGTGGAGAAGCGTTTGCCATAACCCACCTGGGGATCGTCGCCCTCGAGCGCGGCGCCGCCGCTTCAGCAGAAGTGCACTTCACCCAGGCCAACGACATTCGATCCGCACTCGGCGACAGGGCCTCACTGGTTGATTCAATGGCAGGGCTGGCAGGCGCCTATCACCAACGCGACGCATCCGACGCGGCGCTGGCCATCGTCGGCGACATTCTGGCCCATCTCTCCCAGTTCGGAACAGAAGGCGTCGAGTTTCCTTTCCTCGTCTATGCGATCTGCAGAGACGTTCTCCTTGATGCCATCGACGGCAAGGCATTGGCGGCGTACCCGTTGCAGCAACAAGCCGGCCGGCTTCTCGACCAAGCACGCAGCGAACTTGAGCGGCGCGCAGCGTTGATCGACGATCCAAAGAGCCGCCGGCGGTTCTTGGCGGATGGGCCGTTCCACAGACGTCTGCTCGATTCCTCAATCTGAGCCATAACCATTGGGAAGCCATGCGTTTTGCAGGACGGAATGGGTTTCCGTCCGCCGGGACCAGGCTTGGCTTGGCCAGTCGGGATACCATCCCAACCTACCTAGAATCCCGGCAGGTCGTGCATAGTTCGGGTTCTCGGAAGACCTTCAGTCTTGGATCCGTGGACGGGGGCGCCAGCACAGGCGAAGCCGGCTGCTAACAACGAGAAGCGCCCTCAGGCGCTGTGCAGGCGACCCCCATCAGCCCGTCTCTACGGTGCATCAATGCCGGAACAGCGAAACTGCACTTGGATGTCCGTCCCCTGTCCTCCGGCAACATTGCCCAGGCCTACGCATTGGCTGAGCCGATTGTCCCATTTGGCTTCTCCCAGCTGTAGACCATCGCCATCGACAAAAACGACCTCATCTCCATACCAGCCGCAGCCGTTATCACCCGCTGCGGCCGAGACCGGGATCTTGTAGACAAGCGAACCCGCCAGTTCAAACACGTTCGCCGTGCCGCACAGGTTGCCGTCGACCACAGCATAGATTCTAATTTGCTCAACGTTCGCACCGACATCGCCTTCCTGCCCCACTTGCGCTAGAGGAGAGTGGGCCAAAGAAGATTGCCGGAGGCAATGCCGGCGTACCGACAAGCTCGGGTTCCACCTGGGACAGCACCTGACCGGAAGCAACCGCCGCCGAGATCTTGTCGCCGGCGGAGAGCGATATATCGCGCAGAGGCTGGTACTCCTCTATCGGCAGGAACGGTGTCGCGGTCCGTTTTGTGTAAACCCAATAGGTCTTGCCGAATTCCATGAAATCGAGATCGTTGACCAGATTCTGCAAGCGCTGGTCCTCTCCGAGAATACGACGATCATAGACTCGCCAACCGCCCCCGATTCCGGAGTCCTGCGCGAAAACCAACTCAATGTCATCGATGACGGATGCCAACGCGTTCGTGATCGGCTGGGATGACGAGAGCGGGTAGGCAATCAGATTCCAACCCGGCTGCAGAGCAGGCATCTCCAACGTGGCCATCAGCGCGTAGAGGCCCTGGCCCTGTTGTTCGTTCTCCGGCATACGTGCCGCCGCGAAATTGTCATTCTGATCCAGTAAGGTCGGCAACTTAATCCACGTTTCGCCGTCGTCACCCGAATAGTAGATGGCCAGCGTCGGCTCTCCCCCATCGGGGGCCTCACGCTGCAAATACTGGAAGGCGATGGTGCGACCAGCCGCAGGTTCCACATCGGCGTGATTTGTTAGGCGATAGGCCGGCCCGACGATCCGCAGCCAACTGGGCACGCCGGCGACGTTAGGCGCCGACGACATCGAGGCGATGCCCGAATCGCCCATCACGTTTTCGACATTGAAGACAGTGACCTTGCCGTCACCCGAAGCGACGGGTGCGTCAAACGAACGTTGGTTAGCGCCCCAGGCACGGTTGACGCCGAAACCGCGATTGTTCGGGCCAAAGCCTCTGTTGTTGGGTCCGAATCCACGATTGTTGGGGCCGAAGCCTCGTTGTTGGGCCAAAGCCTCTGTTGTTCGGGCCGAAGCCTCGGTTGTTGGGACCAAAGCCTCGGTTGTTCGGGCCAAAGCCTCGGTTGTTGGGGCCGAAGCCTCGGTTGTTGGGGCCAAAGCCTCGGTTGTTGGGGCCGAATCCTCGATTGTTTGGACCGAAGCCCGCCTCCTCCGGGACAAAATCGGGGCTCAGGAAATAGGCGGCAAAGGCTTCCTGGCCGGGGGGCGCGTCACGCGGCCAGACTCGCACGTGCCCCTCAAATGCCGGAAAGGGAAGCGTCAGCGTTGCCGTATGAACATAGTTCTCTTTGCCCAACGCTTGTTCCCCAGACAGATCAGCCGATTCGAGCGCTAGCGAGTCGGGAAGAGTCACAACCTGCATCGTCGTATAGGGCGACCGGACGGAAAGCGTATCGCTAAACGGTCCATAGGCCGGCATCAGCTGCACATTCAACGGGTCGGAGATCGGCACGGACACGCTGATCGTTACCGTACGCGAGGTTACCGGACTGACGGTGATGGCAGGACGCCACTCGGGCGGATAGTCGAGCAGATCGAGCGACGTCAACCGTGAGGTGACGATGGCACATCCACCCGCTGCTGCTTCATCGCCAAACTGCACCGCGCAGATTCGATCGCCTCTCTCGGCGCCGCGCACCTTGATTCGATCATCGCCGCTGCCCGTGCTGCCGAGGAAAATGATGGTATCATCCGTGAGATCGTCGTTGTACTTCTCGATCTCTGCCCGCGATTTGATTAGGTAGACCTGGGCCTCTTGGAATCGGGTGACCGGTCCTCGCCTACCCTTGCGTAGATCGATGTAACGCGCAGGGAAGGCGTCTGCCGGAGCGAATTCAACATCTGCATCCAGCGCTTCACCCAACTCCTCCCCCGATTCTTCACCAGTCGATTTGACAAGCGGATCGATGGAGGTAAGCCGTGTAATCTCCAGCGGGAGGAAGGACGGTCCGGGATTGCTCCGGCCCGACTCAGGAATCTTGATGCCGTCATAGAAGGCGGCCAATGTCTCCCAGTCGGATCGTCCGGTCAGGTGTTCGGCCAGCGTGTCCTGACAGGGAACGGACCCCGCCCACTCCTCGGAAGTGAGCAGTTCCCGATAGCGAAGCTCGTATGCATCGGTCATGATGCTGCCGGGACAATCGATCTTGCGGATCAGGCCGTTCTCAAGATCGACGCCCAGGTAGTTGTCGGGCAAGAAGAGCAGATAGTGGCCCAGTTCATGGGCCAGCGCATTGCGCCAATCGTCGCCCAACTCCTCTCGATTCAGGCCATAGGGATCCCAGATCGGTCCCATGCGCACCTGTCCCGGGCTATAGGCATTTTCAAGCTTCTGCCGGTCCGGGTCGTCAAGCGGGTCATCGACGGTGGACATGACGACACCGCCAAGAGAGGCTCTGGGTCGCTGATTGTTGCTGGCGTGAATGACCACATCCGCACCCAGCCAGTTCTCCTTGGCATGGAAAACGCGTACGGCGCCGAGCGCTACCTGGCCGTCGGTAATGTCATAGAGAATATCAGATGCTTCTCTGAAGGCGTCCTCCAGATCATCCATAAAGACCAGGTCATTGCGCGCGTCCCATTCCAACGATACATCGAGGTTAAATACATAGAGCGGATTGTCGGCCGAGACGGTCAATGTCTGTACAATGCCGGGCTCAATCTTTTTGCCGCTCATCCCCGCCGCAGCGTCGCTGGTGTGATAGAGGATGTAGGCGTGGGTTGCCGTAATCGGGGCCAGTGCAACCAGCTGATCGTCGACTCGAAGCACATCGTTGCCCGCCAGATAGCCGTTGCTATCTGTGAAGTAGGCTTCCCCGGATTCAATGCCCACAGGCCAGGCACGCGTCGTCTCCTTTTTGTTGACTCGGTAGACGAGAGCGTCCGCCATCGGTGCACCTATTTCGTCAACCACACGAGGTTGGATGCCCCGCACGCGGAAGGGGTAGGTCTGGGCCGAGATGAAGGGCGGACGATAGGAGTCGGCAATGGCGTTGGCCTGCGCGCGTTGGCTGGGATAGGCCGTCAGCCGGAAGCGTACATTGTTGCTCTGGCCAAAGAAGCCGCTGTCGCTGTTCAGCGCGGTTGTGTTCCACACGTAAAGTGTTCGGCCGGTCCGGAATTGACTCCGAGCGCCAACTTGCCCATTTCTTCAGCCGAGAGCCCACGTGTGAATAGCTGAACCTCGTCAATGCCGCCGGCAAGCGACGATAGGCTAGGATCATGGGGGAACTGGCCCATCTGCAGCGGAGCATCGTTTTCGGCGATGCCGACATCCTGGGTAGCGGTTCGGCCAATCTCAAAGCCATCTATATACCCGACCAGGTCGCCGCCTCTGTCCCACGTCATGCCCAGATGCATCCAGGTGTCGGTATAGACGGTCCCGCCACGGACGGCGTACTCGACGCCGTCGTCGCCGAAGAGTTGCACTACTAACTGATCCTCGTCAACGCCGAGCAGGTACCCTGAATCAAGCATCTCATTGGTCTTGCCGACGACGCCTTGGCGCTGTGAGGGATCAACCACATACACCCAGGCTGAGATGGAGAGTCCGTTCTCCCCTGACAATCGCTGATCATGTTCAACCGCGACAGTGGCGCCCTCCTCCGGGAACCAGCCGCTCCCCGAGTTGGGGGATGCAAAAAACGGCGGATAAGTGTAAGGCAGGCCCAGCGTACCGGTCCACGCAGCAGCCAGACTGCTATCAACACGATTCTCGAAAATCCATCGCGGTTCCTGCTGGTCGGCAGTTGAGTCGGGCATTGCCTGATCAAATGACCAGTAAGCGATCCTGTCCGGCGTCACACGAGAACTCTCCAGATCAACGGTTCTGGTTGCGGACGTGGCAGTCGCCGTGACCCAGTCGGCGCCATTCAGCGAATAGTACCCCTGAATTTTGGGATAGACCGTGCCGGCCGGATCGTGGAGCGTGTATGGAATCGTGATCTTGCCGCCGGCGCGGATTATCGGGCCGGCATAGAAGTCGGCCCCCGCCAACATGCCCGACGCGTCAAACGATCCTGACTCCGGATCTGTGTACAATCCGATCGTCAGCACGGGCTGACGATTGATCCGGCCCGACGTCAGTCCCCGGCTTCCACGATAGGTTTCGACCTGGCCGGCCTTGTTTCCAACCGTGAGATCCAGAAGGCCGTCGCTGTCGAAGTCACCCCAGGCCAGGGCATGCGTCTGCGCCTGAGAGGCGGGCTGCCAGGACGGCACAGCCTGAAGCTTTCCGCCGTCGTTGTAGTAAAGATCGTTCCTGGTGCCGCCGGTGAAGAGGGTCACATTGGCTGCGGCAAGATCGGCATCGCCATCGCCGTCGGCGTCACCCCATGCGACCCGCGTGGTCAGATCGCTGTCCGCTGAGACCCAGACCGGCTGCGGTTGAAGCACGCCCGCCTGGTTTTCGTAGACCCGTTTCTGACCGGACCAGACGCCGATTGCCAGATCCAAGTCGCCGTCTGAGTCGATATCCCCCCAATCGATAGACCGGGTCGGGAAATGCAGCTCGCCGATCGTTTGCGCCGGGAGGTCATCCAGAAATCCATCCTCATTGAGGTAGAGAAAGTCCCTGTTTTCGAGTACACCCGTCTCCTGATCCCAGGCATTGCCCACAGCCAGATCCAGATCGCCGTCATTGTCGACATCCGCCCAGGCTACGTCATAGGTCGGATCGACGGCCGGCTGCCAGCCGGAGTCAACCAGTTGCTCACTCTCGGGATCGTACAGATACAACTTGTTGGGCCCATCGAAGACCCCCACCGCCAGATCCAGATACTCGTCGTCGTTGGCGTCGCCCCAGGCGACGCTCATGTTGTACGCCCCGTCGCCGAAGCCACAGGCCGGATCGACTTGCAAGATACCGTTTATGTTTTCAAAGACCTCAACCGGGCCGGCATGATTGGCGACGGCCAGATCCAGATCCCCGTCCCCCTCCATGTCTCCCCAGGCAAGATCCATGGTCGCCTGCTCCGACCCCGAACTCCAGATCGGCCATGGATCCAAAAATCCACCGTGATTCAGATAGACATGATCGGGTGCACCGAACCAACTGAATTCATCGCCGGCCGCCTGAACAACGTAGTCCGGCAAGTCGACGTTCTGCCAGGCATAGCCCACCGCCAGATCGAGGTCGCCGTCATTGTCCACATCTCCCCAGGCCAGACTCTGCGCGGTCCAATCTTCCGCTTCCAGCTCTTCAGGCAACGAACCCCAGAGAGCAGCAGTTTCAGCCAATGATCCGCCGTCATTGACGTAGACGAGGTCAGGCTCGGCATAGACCGCAGCTGCCAGATCCAGATCGCCGTCGCCGTCTACATCTCCCCAGGCAAGGTCAGCCGTCTCGTGGGAGAGCGGGTCCACCCATGCCTGCCGCAGCTTTCGTTCGCCATCGGATTCATAGTTCTCGAAGATCAGATTTCGGCCGGCGTTACCGCGCATGCCGATGGCAAGATCCAGATCGCCATCGCTGTCTGCGTCACCCCAGGAAGCGGAAACCGTTTCGGCTTGATCCCCTGCTCCCCCGAATATGGTTTTGGCGTCCAATAAGGAGTCGCGTCCATCTCACCCAGATTGTTGGCAAAAACCTGGTAGTGGCCGTTGTTGGTCACAACGGCGATTTCGGGATAGCCGTCTCCAGTGAAATC
Source organism: uncultured Chloroflexia bacterium (assembly GCA_963848115.1). Classification (GTDB taxonomy): domain Bacteria; phylum Chloroflexota; class Anaerolineae; order Caldilineales; family Caldilineaceae; genus JAWKOK01. The sequence continues at coordinate 19,826 of CAWKCP010000001.1, forward strand.
TCCCCAGGCCATGTCGCTGACCACGCCCAAGCCATCGTCGACGTAGCCTTCTGTCCCCGGAAGCGATGGGACCTCGGCCATTGGCGGTTCAAGCATATATAGTTGCTGGGAGAACTGGAGGGCGCCGCCGACTTCCTCGTAGATGAGAACCGACAGATCATTGTCGAACGTTTGAATAGCGACCGTGATTTCCAGATTTCCATCCTGCCCGATGTCGGCAAGCTCAATGGCCTGAACAAAACCCTGATCACTCAGATCGAGCACCATTCTGGAGTCAAGTTCAAGCTGACCATCTTCTGTGTGATTGTCGTAGATGGTGATGCCGAAATCGTCGGCCACGATCAGCTCGGGCAGTGCATCACCGTCCAGATCGCCGACCGCCATCCCTGTCGTGTTGTCAGCGATGGGCGCCGTCCAACTGGGTTCGGGAGAGAAGTAGATACCGCGGCCGGGTTCACTCAAGTTGAGCAGGATCTGGTTCTCCTGTGCGGTAAACTCATACAGATTGAAGTTGCCAAGAATGATGTCCAGCCGGCCGTCGCTATTCATGTCGGCCAGGCGAAGGTGCTCGCCGGCAGAATCGCTGCGCAGAATGATCGCGCTGTCGGCCAACTGCCCCCCGCGGTTCTCGATGATACGCACGCCTTGTTCGAGCGTTCCGAACACAAGATCGAGATCGCCGTCGTTGTCCAGATCGCCCCAGGCAGTTGAACGCGAATTGCGCGAAACCTGATCGAACCAGCCGGGGATAGGATCGAGTTGGATCGACGAATCGTCCTGGGCATGCGCAGTCCCCGCAGCGAACAACAAGCAAAGGACCATCACAGCAAGCGCAGCAAAGGCGCAGCATGATCGCGTGCCTCGAGAAGCGCCTGGCGACCGTCGATAGAGAAATACCAGCGCGGCCGAGATAAACGTGTGCGTTTTTCGTTGCATGGATTCTGACCCATTCGGGAACAAGCGGAGACGACAAGGGCGGCACTGGGGCCGAACGCGGGGAAGTTTACCGTATCTTGGGCGAACAGACAAAGGGGAAGAAATCCCCGCGACGTTCCCGCGACGCGGCTCGAATATCCTTCAGTCATCAAACGGAAACCGGAACAAACAACTGTTCAGTCCAAAGGAGAACCAAATCATGACATCCATCGCCACCTTCCCCACAACCCTTGCTCAGTTCGTGCAGAACCTGCCCGGTCTTTCAAGTTTCGACGTCATGAGTCTGTTCAGCAGCAAAGAAGAGACTGCGCTCAACCGGGCCTTTGCCCAGTTCTACAGCAACTATCGCAACGAAGTGGATGCGCTCTTTGACGAGCACTTCCTGACCCACGCAGGCGAGCCGATCCTGAATGACTTCGTCGCTTACAAGCTCGACCGCCACGAAGCAGCAACCCAGTTGGCGCAGGTCTGGTCCGACCAATTGGGGCCAGTGAGCGGTGAAACACGCCGACGCCGCATTCGTGACGTAGCCATGGCAGCCGATGCCCTTTTGAAGTGGTTCCAGATTGAGTTGGGCCGCCCCCAGGTCATCGACCACGTTGAACGTGCCGAAGAGACGGGCATAGAATCCTCATCTCAGACGCTAACGCTGACAGCCGTCGAGACCGCACCAGGGACCGTACACCTGTCAGCGGCCGGCAAGCTCAATGCCGACTCCTACATGGAGATGATCCACAAGGCGCAGGAGCACTACCGCCGAGGCGTCCGAAACCTGGAACTTGATCTAGGCAACATCACAGACGTTCAGATGTCCGGACTCTACGCCCTTCACTGTATCGCCAAGATTTTCCGGGGCGAAGAGTACCCGGATCGCAGTTACGGTATCGCCGGATTGCGCAACATGGTGGAAGACAATCTGACCGCTGGAGTCCACGACCAGCTACGGCTCTGTGCGATCAACAGCGCCATCACAAAACGGTTGGAAAAGGCAGGCATCTATGAGGTATACGCAGTCTAGCAACATGCCTAAATTCCGGCCGGAAGTAACGACGTTTGAACGGTCAATAATTTATCCTGCAACAGGCTTACCCTCTGCCGGCGCCCCCCAGGTCGGCAGGGGGTAAGCCTATTTTCTCCGGCCGGATCCAGTTCCCTCCCCGAACGTACAGGGCACCGGTCAGTTTCATAGGAGCTTATGTCAGGACTTGTGGTCGGTACCCGGCACGTTCAACCCAATAATAACCGGCTCTCTGAACTATTGTGGGGTGCACAACCCGACCTCCGGGAGGTGTCCGGCGAACCTCCGCCCTGATTACCATTCGTGGACACCTCCCGGAGGTCTAGCCCCACAATTCCTCAGTGAACCCAATAACAACCTTGCAATTCCGAGCCAACCCATGGTTTGATTGGACGATACCGATCGTCACACGATCCACAACCCAATGGAGCACACGCCATGATCCGCCTCAGCAATGTTCCTGATCTCATCCTCGTCAACGCCAAAGATCTACACAGTCAACGATACCCAGCCGCTTGCCCAGGCCGTCGCCATTCGCAAACATCGCATCGTCGCAGTCGGATCTGATGCCGAAATCCTCTCCTTGGCCGGTACCGACACCACCGTCATCGACCTCGACGGCAAGCTGATGTTGCCCGGCATCTGCGACGCCCATATTCACTTCTATGAATGGAGCCTGAGTTTGCAGGAGGTCCAGCTTGCCGGCACGCGCAGCAAGGCAGAGATGCTGGAACGCATCGCCACACGTGCGGCCCAGTCTTTCGACGGCGAATCCAGCGGAGGACTGGATCATCGGGCGCGGTTGGAACGAAAGTCGCTGGGGCGAGACCGACTTCCCTACGGCAGCCGATATTGATGCAGTCACTGGCCTCGACCGCCCTGGCCTTTTCTGGCGCGCCGACATGCATGGTGCAGTGGCAAACACGGCGGCCCTACGTATGGCCGGCATCTCCGCTGCGACGCCGGATCCGGATGGCGGCGTCATCGATCGCGACAGAGAAGGCAACCCCACCGGCGTTCTACGCGAGCTGGCCATTGCGCCGGTGGCTGACTGCATCCGCAAACCCAGTGAAACCGAACTCGAGAACGCCCTTATCAACGGCATGCGGACGCTTCACAGCCTGGGCGTCACCGCCATCCACGATCAGCGCATGAAGGATCAGGACGACGGGCCGCGTATGCTGGCGGCCTATCGAAGGCTGCGGGAGCAGGGCCGGCTGAAGCTACGCGTCAACTGCAACATCGCCGCCCACGATCTGCCCCATCTGGCCGGTCTTGGGCTGCGCAGCGGCTTCGGCGATGACTATCTACGCCTGGGCCACGTCAAGCTCTTCACGGACGGCAGCCTGGGCACACGTACAGCCTGGATGCTGGCGCCTTTTGAAATGCTCGATCCGGACGAGGCGGAGAACACCGGTGTCAATGTGACGCCGCCGGCCCAAATGGCCAAGGAGTTTCGCCAGGCTACGGAACTGGGGTTCCCGATCAGCGTTCATGCCATCGGCGACCGCGCCAACCGGACAGTGCTCGACATCTTCGAGGAACTGGCCGACGCCGGTCTCGAACCGCCCCTTCCCCACCGCATTGAACACGTCCAGATTATCGATCCGATTGACTTGCCCCGCCTGGCCGGGCTTGGCATCACGGCCAGCGTCCAGCCCATCCACGCCACCGATGACATCGATACTGCCAATCGTTACATGGGCGCCCGCGGCGCAAACATGTACAATTTTCGCTCGCTGCTCGACCTGGGCACGCTCTCGGTCTACGGCAGCGACGCGCCCGTGGCCGACGTCAATCCCTATGCCGGCATGCAAGCCGCAGTCACACGACAGCGACCGGAGCGCATAGACCAACCGGCCTGGTACGCAGACGAATGCATCTCAATCGAACAGGCCATCACTGGCTACACGAAAGCAGGGCCGGAGGCAGCGGGTTGGCAGTCGGTCATCGGGACCATCGAGCCCGGCAAACGCGCAGATCTTGTTGTGCTGGATCGCGACCTGCTGACGGTAGCGGCGAATGGAATCAGCGCTGACGAGATCGCGGGCGCCCAGGTCGAGATGACCATCTTTGACGGGGAGATCGTTTACCGCACGTAGCTCACGGATTTCGATGTACGGTACGCTCGCCCTTCGTGCGCACAGATCTAGCACCGTGCGGCGCAAATGAGTCGATGGTTTGTAGGTCCGGCTATCAGCCGGACGACATTGACAACCTCTGGATCTGTCTGATGATTGAGCGTTGTCACGCTGGTAGCGTGACCTACCGATTCATGGGGCTATTTTCGCCCTCGCGTACCAGCACGTTCGCGTGTCGCCCGTTCTGACCCGTTTGCACGAGGGCGTGCACACTGAACATCTGGGGCACACGCCTATCACGGAGTTGTTCAATCCTCAGTCCCTGAGATGTGAACCCATGTAACCTTTGATGCAGACAAACATCCAAATAACAGAGAATATCAAGAGACATTACGCTGGGCACGCAACGACCCATCTCGCCATCGCCCGGCGTCAACCGAAAGGCACATTCCATGCAAACAGTGGTTATCATCGGTGGAGACGCGGCCGGTATGAGCGCCGCCAGCAAGATCAAGCGAGAACGGAAAGAAGCCGACGTGATCGTCTACGAACGAGGTGAACACATCAGCTTCTCGGCCTGCGGCATGCCCTATTGGATCGGCGGGACCATCGAATCCGATGAAGATCTGCTGGTTCTCACGCCGGAGGTCGCGCGCAACAAACGCGGCATCGACGTACGCATGCGCCATGAGGTGACCGCCATCAACCGCGCAGATAAGACGGTCGAGGTCCGCAATCTGGATACGGGAGAACCGTCAACACAAGTCTACGACAAACTGGTCATCGCCACCGGCGCCTCGGCCGTGCGCCCGCCCATCCCCGGCATGGACCTGCCCGGCGTCTTCACGCTGCGCGCCCTTTCCGACAGCCAGCGCATACACGCCTACATGGCCGCAGACCACGCCGCAGACAGCGGTTGTCATCGGCGGCGGCTACATCGGCGTGGAGATGGCCGAGGCGTTGATCGACCGCGGGCTGGAGGTACACATTGTCGAAATGTTGCCCCAGATCATGCCCAACTTCGACGCCGACATGGTTGACGAAGTAACGGACCACCTGCGTGAAAAAGGCGTCCAGCTGCATCTGGGCGTTGGCTCAAACGGGGTCAGCGAAGTGGATGGCCGATTGGCAGTGGGGCTGGGTGACACAGGCGAAGCAGTCGTTGCCGACCTGGTACTGGTCTCGGTGGGCGTGCGGCCCAACTCACAGCTGGCAGCCGATGCCGGGCTGGCGCTCGGCAGAAGCAAAGCCATCCGCGTCGACGACCACATGCGCACCACCGATCCGGACATCTACGCCGCCGGAGACTGTGTCGAGCACCACCACATCGTGCTCGACGAGGATGTCTGGATCCCCCTGGCGCCGTCGGCCAACAAAGGCGGTCGCATTGCCGGCGAGAACATCAGCGGCAGCGACACGGCCTTTCCCGGCATTCTGGGCACGGCCGTGGTCAAAGTCTTTGACTACACCATGTCGGTCACCGGCCTGACCGAGCGCGCCGCTGTAGCCAGCGGCAAGTACGGAAGCGAAGGCGAGTTTGTAGGCAGCGCCGCCATCTCGGCCTACGACAAAGCGCACTACTGGCCGGGGGCCGAGAAGATCAAGGCCAAGCTGGTCATCGACAAGCGCGATGGCCGCATCCTCGGCGCACAGTTGGTCGGCAAGGCCGGCGTCAACAAACGCATCGACATCGTCGCCACCGCCATCACTGCGGGCCTAACCGTCGACCAACTCGGCCTGCTCGACCTCTCCTACGCACCGCCTTATTCGCCGGTCTACGATCCGGTGCAGGTCTGTGCGAATGTAGCGGCGAGGCAGGTGGGGTAGGGAATGGTGATTGGGGATCGGGGATTCGGCATGCCAACGCCCAATCCCCAATCACCATTCCCCTATCCCCCATCCCCAAATGGAACCTCCCAATTGCGCACCAGATCGGTGACCGCGGCGCGGGTGGCTTCGGCGCCGAAACCCCAGGCGAAGAGCGTGGCGTAGTCGGCCCATGGGTTGGCGCCGAAGGTGGCCTTGGTGACGTAGAGTTCGTTGTAGCCGGCCAGGCCCAGCAGGATCAGGGCCACGGCATAGCTTGCCCATTGGAAGTAGCGCAGCCGCTTGCCGGCCTCCTCTGCATCCTCCTTGTCGATGGGCTCGTCCAGCGGTGGAATAACCGTAGCCGTCATTTGGGCCTGAACTGTGGCCGGTGCACTCAGTGCGCCCTGGGGTGTGGCAGCGCGTGGGGGTGCGCCCTTTGCCAGCAGATCGCTGATGCTCTTGATGTCAGCCTCAGCGCCAGCCACCAGCGCGTCATACTTGGCGGAATAGCCGTCATCTGAAATCGGAAGCAGATCGCTCAATTGGCGTGCATAGCCGGCCAGTTTGGCGGCATAGCCATGGCGGACTTCCTTCTCCTCATTGGTCTTGGCCGGCAGCTTGTTGACCAGTTCCTTGGCCTGAGCCAACAGGGAGTCGGCATGTTCATATTCGTCGTCGTGGCGGGCGATGGCCACCAGATCAGCGCGTAGCGGGCCGGCATCACTCTGGGTCGGTGCAGCCGAAACCACTGCGTCCAGTTTTGCCGTCAAGTCGTCATAGAAAGGGATGCTCTTGGGCTTGAAAGCCAGGCGCAGATCGGCGGCCTGTTTGAGTTGGGCGATCCAGTTGGTCCGATCACTGCGCCAGTTGACGTAGATCGTACCGCGCCGCAGCCAGGTTCTGTTCGGCCGCCGTCCAGTCTGCGGTACGCAGGGACACGTGGGCATCCAGCAGTTCGGCTTCCATGCGCGTGCGGAAAACGGCTCCGACCGCGTCGTCGATCAGCTGAGGGTCGGCATCCATGCTTTCGCGCAGCGTACCGGCCTCCACCAGCAGTTCATCTCGCTGTCGACCGCGCTTGCGATAGGTGGACATCCCAATGCCCAGCGCCAGCCCGGCCAAAAGCACCAGCATGGGCCAGATGCCCCGGGCTTTGACCGAGACGTTCAGAGTCACGGGTAGTTCGCCCTCGCTGGTCACGATGAAGATTTCGCCGGTGTACTGGCCCGAGTCCACTTCGTGAAGTTTCACGGCGACGGTCAACGGGATCGGGTAGATCACGTCGGTTTCAGCGCCGGACTCGCCGCTGGTTTCGGCATCCAGGGCAGAGTCAGCAGCCAAATCCGAAGACGGAGCGGCTTCCGTATCCGCACTGACTTCCGCCGACTCTTCCACCGGCGCGGCAGCTTCATCGACAACCACGACGTTTGTCTCTGCGGGCTCGTCCCCAGCCGCCGGCTCCGCTTCCGACTCCGGCGTCGGCCAGCTTGCCGTGATTGAGCCGGCCGACAGAACGCTCGTGCCGTCGGCCGAGTTCAGGTCACCGGGGACCACGCCCTCGATCACGACGCCGGGTTGCAGGCGCACCAGCAGCGTGCGCTCATAGTCACTGCCTACGACGCCGGCGATGCTCACCTGGTTTGGCGATACGACGCCGACAACATCGCCGTCCGCGGCCAGGACCGCACTGTTCAGAAGCAACGATCCACAGATCAGGAGCGACAACAGCCAGAACGATCGCAGCGATATTGACTTCATGGCATTCTCCACTTCATTGCATGCAACACGGTTCCCGACTTCCAAGCATAGTCTGTGTAGGGCCGATATTCACTATCTTTGCACTTTTAAGCCTGTCATTCCCGCCTTCGCAGGTATGACACCCTCTCCGGCAGCAACAGAACTGCAACCATCGTGAAGGTGAAAGAAAACTGAGAGGGTGAGGGCGCGACGAATTTCGGCCATCCCCTCACCCTCCCATCCCTACCAAGGAATCTCATAGCCGCGCCAGTGGTAGAAACGTCCTGTGTCCTCAAGGCCATGCGCTTCGACCAGCGACAGGGTTGCACGTGCGGACTCGAAGGCATCGACCGGTCCGCCACCGGGATCGCCTCGGCCGCCCGGATGGTGGATCAAGACCGTGATGCCCTGGGGCTTGAGCGCTTCGGCCAGCGTGCGGCTGAACATGTTGAGCGCGGCCTTGCTGGCGCAGTAGCCGAACACGCTGTCCGATGCATTGTTGGTCGGGTCGGTCTTGTACCAGATCGACCCCCATGACGAGGAGCTCATCATGATGCAAGGGTTGTCGCCGGCAACCAGCAGCGGCACACAGGCGCGGCTGAGCATCAACGGCGCGATGGCATTGACGGCGAATTTGGCGCTCAGCTCTTCAACATCCAGACTGTCCAGGGTATCGCCGCCCATGCGGCCGGCATTGTTCAACAGCAGATCGAGTCCGTCAGTCTCGGCCGATACCCGGCGAACCAACGCCTCAATCTGGCTGACATCCCGCAGATCGACCTCAAGAACCGTACAGCGCTCATCCTCAGCCAACGCCATCAACTCAGGCGCTGCTGCTGCTTGACGGCAGGTGGCAAAGACACGGTCGCCCCGTTCCAGAGTCTCCTGCACCAAGGCCAGACCGTAACCGCGGTTGGCGCCGGTGATCAGTACGCGTCGCATTGGGCATCCTTTCGATTGTGGTTGGGATGGTTGTCTGGGGCGGGTCAATTTGACCATAACCAATCGTCTCTGGTCATTGAGATTCAGGGATTGAGTGATACCGGGTTGGTCAGCAATCGCCAAATCTCTGGCCGAAGGCCAAAATCACTCAATCCCAGAGATCAAGATCTCGTCACGTCTCCAGTTCAGATCTCCAGTTCAGATCTCCGTCGAAAAAACCTGGCTGGCAAAAGACGTGATCCGCTTGCCCCCATTCAGCAGAATCGGCGGGCCATGGCCGAAGACAACGACTTCGACTTCGTCACCATATTTTTTGGCCAGCTTCCAGATGCTGCGCAGGGCGTTGTCAGGATCGGACGTGAAGGCGCCGGGCGGCGGCGCAAGCTTGGCTTTGCGATTGGTCAGCGCATCGCCGGTGATCAAGATCCGGCGCTCCTTGTGCAGGAGCGAAATGTGGCCTGGCGTATGGCCTGGCGTGTGGGCAACCGTGAAGCCCTCAGGAGTTACCTGTCCATCGACCATCAACTCGTCAGGTGTGACCGGCTGGACCCGGAAAGCGGGAAAGAGGCGTGCGATTCCGAAGACGGGCCGCAAATAGAACTTGGCCGGTCCTCGTCGCTCGGGATGTTCCAGCAACTGTTTCTCAACCGTGTGGCAGGCAATACGAGCACCGGTGGCACGCTTGACATCGGCCAACGCGCCGACATGGTCCACGTCTGCATGGGTGACAATCACGCGTCGTACCGTGTGCAATGGCCAGCCATGGCCCGTGATCGCGTCCAGCAAATCCTGCGCGGCTCCAGGCATCCCGACATCGATTAGCGTGATGCCTTCATCCCACTCCCACGCATAACAATTGACAAAATTGCCGATCTCATCGATCTGCCACAACCCCGGAACGATCTGTTTCATAGCGGCTACGCACCCATTTCCTGCCCTGACTATCGTTTCTGGGAAAAATACTCACCCTTGATACTACCGAGATGTCGTAGGCGCGCCCGTGGATGATCGATGGCGAGGGTCAACTCATCTTCATCGAGACCTGTCGCTTCGGCCATGCGCGGTACAGTCTGGAACGAGTCATAGGTCATTTCACGAACGCGTTCTCGCTGCTCTGCCGAGAGCTTGTAGCCGATCCAGGTCAGTTCCGGTTTCTCCAGCAGGTCACTACGGCATTCAGCACAACGCCAAGCGTGGCCAATCATCAACGCAAAATCGGATACCCGCCTAGCCATCAATACGATTCCCCTGTCGATGACGCGGGGGACGGAACAGGTGACGCCGACTTGCTCTGCATGATCTCGACGCCGGCGCTGGCGCCGATCCTGGTTGCCCCAGCGGCCACCATATTGTTCACATCTTGGGCGTTGCGTATGCCGCCTGCGGCCTTGACACCCAGTTCCGGTCCAACCACCGCACGCATCAGCGCGACGTCGGGCAACGTGGCCCCACCGCTGCTGAAGCCAGTGGATGTCTTCACAAAATCAACGCCGGCAGCCTTGGCCAACACACATCCGGCGATCTTCTCTTCGGTGGTCAGCAGACACATCTCAAGAATCACCTTGACCTTCGCACCGCCGGCACGAGCGGCTTCGACGACACCGGCCATATCTGAGAAGACATACGCATAGTCGCCGTCTTTGAGCCGACCGACATTGATTACCATGTCCAGTTCGGTGGCCCCGTCAGCGACGGCTTGTCCGGCTTCAAAGGCCTTAACGGACGGCAACGTAGCGCCGAGCGGGAAGCCAATCACGGTGCAGACCTGAACTCGACTGCCGGAAAGCCGTTCCGCACAATGCTCGATCCAGGTCGGATTGACGCAGACGCTGGCAAACTCATATTCACGCGCTTCCGCACACAACCGATCGATCTGCGCAACAGTGGTGTCCGGCTTGAGTGCTGTATGATCAATCACGGCTGCGATCTCGGCCGGGGTCAGATCTGCTGATCCGCTGGGGCTGTAGTCAGGATCATAGAGCGGGCCGGCGGCGATGAGGCTCTCATCGACAAGTGCCTGCAATTCGACGGGTCCGAATGGTTTCATTGGCTTTTACTCCTGTACCTCGAACGCAACACCGGGTTCTAGTTCCACATGTCCAACCCGTCCCCAGTCGCTGACAGGCCATATCCGCACCCAAGCTCTGCCGATGAGCAGATCCTCATCCAGCACGCCAAAATCCCGACTGTCCCGTGAGTTCCTGCGGTTGTCACCCATGACAAATAGATGGTCAGGACTCACGACTATCGGCTCATCGCTGCGCGAATAGGTTGGCCCCCTGACAAATTGATCATCATCAATCAGCTCACCATTGACGTAGACGTGTTCATCGGCAAACGATACCGTATCGCCGGGCAGGCCGATGACACGTTTAATGTAGTCCTCTTTCTCGTTGCCGGGGTTCTTGAAGACGATGACGTCTCCCCGCGTCAGGCTCACCCAGCTTGTATGCCAGCTTGTTGACAAGGACAAACTGGCCATTGAAAAAGTTGGGCTCCATGGAGGGGCCCTCAATATTGTAATTCTGAACGCCCTGCCGAATGACAAGAAAAATCACCAACGACAGCACGACTGTTTCAAGCACCTCGCGCACCAACGACCAGGCCGAAAGCGTAGGCTGCTCATCCGTCGCCGGCGCGGCATCCCCCTCTGAGATCGATGCCTTTTCTGAGCCCGTCAGCAGATATTCCGCCGGGATCGATAGCTCTTCACCCACTTCTTTGCTTGATTCAGACATGTAGAAAAATCACTCCGTCACTGTCACGGCCGGCTCTCACGACCCGTCTGAGCCGACATTTATCCCAATTATCCCAAGCACTTATCCCAATTATCCCAAATTAGCCATTGGGATTAAGGGTATTTCAAGATTTATCCCAAATGCTATCCCAAATAACCCAATTCCGACTACCCTTCTTTAAGAATGTAGCGGGTGCCGCGTTTTTCGCCAATTTTGAGTAACACACCTTTCGTCACAAGGTCAGCCAGGTCCAACCGCCGCGTCTCGGCGCCAACATGAGAACAGAGTTCACCATACTCTCGATTGGTGATCGATTGGTTCCGTTGCACATACTCAACGGCTTTGATCTGCCGATCGTTCATATTCTGTTCCCACTCGGGCACCGAACGGGCCGGATCTTTCTTGTTGTAGAGCAGCACGGTGAAGCGATGACCCTTTGCTTCAAACGTAGGCGGAACGTGCCCCGCGCTCACCATGTCTTCGATCATTCGATCGACGCCCAACCCCAGTTCTTCGATATATCCCCACTGGTAGAGGCCGTTGACCAGCCGTGGATTGCGGCTATAGTGTTCATCGACGATGTTGTCGATCGTAATATGGGCCGGCAATCCACCTGGGCTGGTGACCTCCAGCCGATCGGTGTACATGCGAATCTCGATGCTGCGGCCGTTCAGTTTGTAGTCACGGTGTGCGACCGCATTGACCAGCGCCTCGCGCACGGCGGAAAATGGATATTCAGTCTCTTCCTGGCGCTGCAATCCCTTGACGACAGCCTGTTTGCGCATCTCTTCCCAGATGACGCGCCAAGCCCGCTCAATGATGTGGGGCAGCGGCCCGATCATCTCCTCGCGCCGACCATAGCCGAAGCTGCCTTCGGGACCACGCGGCTGCGTATCGGCAAACTTGACGAAGATTGCCCGGCTGTGGGGAAGAAAGAGTTGGGGCTCTCTGCCGAAGAGTAGCAGTCCGCTGACGGTCGGCACGTTGTTGGAGTCAATCGCGCCGATCTGTTGGAGCAAGCGATCACGTGGCATCAAGGTATGGCGCGGATTGCGCTTCTGGCGCTTTTCCATGTAGTCGGCAATGACATCGTCGTCCAGGTCTTCGAGCGTCGCGCCGGGCACCGGGTGCAATTCGAAGTCACCCGACGGCCTCGATGCCATCAACAGCTCAAGATCGCGCTGATCGGCCGGCACATTCTTGCTGCCCTTGCGCACCAAAACCCGACCATCATCGAGCGTATGGACGTCGGCGCTGCGGTCGACCTGCAGCGACACGATGGTGTGCCCGTGCACCTGTTCCTGCTGCCAGGAGGTCTTGACCGGAGGCAGGCAATGGCGTAGCGATGCTTGCAGCGCATTATCGATCTCATCTTCCATCACGATGTCGCCAAACTCGCCCTGCGCGTCGATCCCCAAGATCAATGTGCCGCCCTCGGTGTTGGCAAAGGCAGTGATTGTTTCAGCAATCTGATCCGAATCGGCGCCGGCGAGGAAGTGTACCTGCGGTCCTGGTCCTTTTCGCAAAAGTGCGCTAGTCGATCTCATGCTCTTTCCACATCCCAACCCATCTGAGAGGCTTGTCCGCTCCCCATATGGCCAACTCCGTTCCGGTACTTCGAGACCACAGGGGGATAGGGCAGGTTCCCTTACCTGCCTGGCTTCGGCGGGTTGAGATACCCACCCAACATCACTCTGTCAACCCAATGCAATCCTGAAGAATCCCTATTCATCACCATCGACTGAGTCGATGCCCGAGTCTGTGCCTAGCTCGTCGCCGGACGTATCGTCCTCTGCATCAACTGAGGCGTTACCAATCCCCTCATCCAGACCACCTGCCTCAAATGATGCATCGGGCACGCTGTCAGACACCGCGTCCGATGCCGCATCCTGGGTCGTGGCCGGCATGACGGCAACGGCGAAACCTCCTGCCGAAACCTGGTCAACTGCGCCCGGGGACACGCCACCCGGATGCTCATCCGTGCTATCTACGCCCCGGTCCAGATCCTCTGCCGTGAGCACTGCAACAGCGGCAACAGTATCACCCTTGCCGAGATTTACCACACGTACGCCGCGTGTCGAGCGCCCCATCTGGCTGATGCCGGCGACCGAGGTACGCAACACAATTCCCTTGCTGGTAATGACGGTGATTTGGTCACTCTCGTTGACCACCCGGGCCGAGACAATGGGGCCGATCTCCGCAAGGCGGCGATGATCGGTCGTCCACAGGCCTTGGGTATACCGTCCCTTGGGGCTGTACTCGTCGAGCAGCACTCGCTTACCCCACCCGCCCTCATGCAGGACAAAGAGCGAGCTGCCTTCCTTGACCACTTCCAGCCCGATGACCGTATCATCGTTCAACAGACGAATGGCCATCACACCGGCGGCCGTACGGCCCATGGGTCGCACATGCCACTCGTGGAAGCGCAGCGCCTTGCCGTTGCGGGTAATCACGACGAAGTCCTCATCACCCGAAGTCAGCCGCGCCCAGTCCAGCGAATCGTCGCTGTCCAGGTTCATGGCGATGACGCCACTGGTGCGCACATTGTTGAACGCATTCAGTTCCATGCGTTTGATGCGCCCCTTGCGCGTGATGATGGTCACGTAGTCTGCGTGGTCAAAGTCGGGCACGACCAACATGGCCGTGACGCTTTCGTCAGGCATCAGTGACAGGATGTTGGCGATGTGGGCGCCCCGGGCTGTACGGCTTCCCTCGGGCAATTCATAGACGCGGCTGCTGTAGACGCGGCCCTTGTTGGTGAAGAAGAGAATATGGTCAAGGGTGCGGGCAAAGAGCAGATCAGCGACCTCGTCTTCCTGGCGCGTCGTCATGCCCTTGACGCCCCGTCCGCCCCGACCCTGTTCACGGAACTCAGAGGCCGAAACCCGCTTGATGTAGGAGCCGACACTGTAGCTGATCAACACATTGTCCTGTGCGATCAGATCTTCCTCGTTAAATTCAGCGCTGGCGCCGACTGCGATCATGCTGCGGCGTTCATCGCCAAACTTCTCCTTGAGCATCTGAATGTCATCACGAACCAATGCCCGGATCTTGGCTGGATGAGCCAGCAGATCTTCATAGTGGGCAATGCGGCCCATGATCTCCTGATACTCGTCCTCAATGCGCTGGCGCTCCAAGGCGGCAAGACGACGCAACTGCATATCGAGAATGGCTTGGGCCTGGACCTGCGAGAGTCCAAAGCGTTCCATCAAAGCGGTGCGGGCCTCTTCAGCGCTGTCACTGGCGCGGATGGTGCGGATCACCTCGTCCAGGAACTCCAGCGCAATGCGCAGGCCTTCAAGGATGTGGGCGCGTTCGCGAGCCTTGCCAAGCTGATACTCGGTTCGGCGGGTCAGGACATTGACCCGATGCTCGATGTAGATGGTCAGCGAGCGACGCAGGCTCAATGTGACCGGCTGCCCGTTATCCAGCGCCAGCGTGTTGACGCCGAAGGACGACTGCAATGCCGTCGCCTTGAAGAGCTGGTTGCGCACCTTTTTGGGGGCGGCGCCCCGTTTCAGCTCAATGACGATACGCATGCCGGTCCGGTCACTCTCGTCACGCAAGTCGCTGATCTGGTCAAGGCGCCCGCCGCGCACCAACTCGGCGATACGTTCGATCAGCGTGGTCTTGTTGACCTGATACGGGATCTCAGTCACGATGATCCAGAAGCGGCCGGAGCTGGTTTCCTCGATCTCTGTCTTGGCACGCACACGCACCTTGCCGCGCCCGGTGGCAAAGGCCTGCCGAATGCCGTCTGTGCCCAAAATGATGCCGCCTGTCGGGAAGTCCGGCCCTTTGACAAACTCCATGAGTTCATCCAGGCCGATCTCATCGTGCCGCTCCCAGTTGTCGATCATGAAGGTGACGGCGTCGGCGATCTCGCTCAGATTGTGGGGCGGGATATTCGTGGCCATGCCGACCGCGATGCCGCTGGTGCCGTTGATCAACAGATTCGGCACCATGCCGGGAAGCACCATAGGCTCCTGGAGGCTGTCATCGAAGTTGGTGGTCCAATCCACCGTATCCATATCGATGTCTTGCAGCAGGTAGGCGGCGATGGGCGCCAGCCTTGCCTCGGTGTACCGCATGGCGGCGGGGCTGTCGCCGTCGATAGAACCGAAGTTACCCTGGCCATCCACCAACGGATAGCGCAAGCTGAAATCCTGGGCCATACGCGCCATCGCGTCGTAGACCGCGGTGTCGCCGTGAGGATGGTACTTACCCAGCACTTCACCAACGATACGGGCGCTCTTTTTATAACTAGTGTTGGGCTGGAGGCCCATATCATGCATGGCGTAGAGGATGCGCCGGTGGACGGGTTTCATGCCGTCTCGCGCATCAGGCAAGGCACGGGCAACGATCACGCTCATTGCGTAGTCAAGATAGCTTGACCGCATCTCGTCTTCAATCGAGATGGCGCGTACGTTTCCGGCGTTATTACTGCCATTCACGCCATTGGTCACCGGGCCGATTCCGGTTTCGCCGCCATCCTCGGCAAAGCTCTGCTCGCCGCCGTTGGTCAGATTGTCATCCATTCAAACACTCCTGCTATTTTCAGTCGCTCAACAGTGTTGAATTATACCTGAAAAGGCGGATTTTTGCGAACCTTTAGACAGGGGAATCGAACATTTGTCCCCATGCACGCGCGGGCCACCGAAGGAAGAGGCCGGCAGGGCGAAGCTGCACCAGCCCTGAGAATCTTTGACACTCATTTTTTCCCTGTGCTACTGTTGACTTCACTCAAACGTTTGAGCGCATCGGCTGAAGCCGGCTACTGACAATGGGAAGCGGGGAACCCTCCTGGGTCCAGGCGCTCTAGTCTAGCCGCTGAAGCGGCTTTTCTTTGTTGGCACCGGGATCTATCCCCGAATCTGAAATGTCAACAGAAGCTAGTCGTAGGCCGACAGCAGAGGCATTGAACTTTATGGCAACGATCTTGCCCAACGAACTGACAGGGCATATGGCGGGCCAGTCGCCACCCAGGAGAGCCAAGCGCATTCAGCGTCTTGCCGGCATTATGCTGGTGGCGGTTGCTGCACTGATCTTCGCATCAACGCTCGACACCGGATTGCAGCCCCGCGAGTTGCACGGCGGGGATCTGATTACCCACCAATATGCGCAGGTTCAGGCGCGTCCGTCCAACGCGCCGGGATACCCGCTCTACACGATGGGTGGCTGGCTCTGGTTTCATGGCATAAGAGGGCTGGCACAATTGACTGCCACAGCAGCGGTCAACCCGATTCCGATCCTGAGCAGCTACAGCACGATTTGGGCGCTGCTTTCAATCTGGCTGCTCTACGCCATCGTCTGCATTCTGACACGCATCCACTCTCGCCCGGCCGGAAACTGGCCACTCGCCTGGCTGCTTACTGCGTTCTATGCCGTCACCTACTTTTTCTGGTACTACGCCACCACGACTGAGCAATATAGCAGCGCCATCGCCCAGACCCTAGCGATCCTTTATGTCTACTTGCTGTGGCGTGATGCAGCAGCCGAAGAGCAGAAATCGCCGGTCGGCCATTCATCCAAGCAAGAGGCGGAAACGCACAGCGCACCCCATGCGCTTGGGTTGCTTTTCCTACTCGCCTTCCTATGCGGCATCTCTCTTGCCCATATGCTGACAATCGCCTTCATCGTGCCGCCGCTCGTGCTGGTGATTTTGTGGCAACGCCCCGATCTACTGCGCAGCGTCAAGGCGATTGCCGGCTCGGTGCTTGCTGCCGCCGTGCCGCTGCTCGGCTACGCCTTCGTCTACATCCGCGGCGCCGCACATCCCGAATGGTGGGGCGAGGGCGACTGGCCAGACGCCCAGGCCTGGTTCATCTCTTTCCTGAGCACGGCGCAGGGTCGGGAAGAGCTTGGCTGGGGCTTTGAGCCGGGGGTGGCATTCTTCGGCAACGGCTTTCCTGAATTGATCTGGCAGGAACTGAGCCTGCCCTTGCTGCTCTTCGGCCTGCTCGGCATCCTGCTCTTCGACCGCAAGCTGGCCACGTTGCTCTACGGCACAATCGCCAGTACCGTCGTCTTCAGTTGGGCCTACCGCTACGGCAACTGGTACCAGGTGATCTTGCCCGCGTATCCGTTGATCCTGTTGGGCAATGCCGCTCTCGCCGAGGCCTGGATACGCTACTGGACGAACTCAGCGCATCGACCCAGGGCTGGAATCGCCGGTGCGCTGCTTCGCACAGCGCCGCTAATCCTGCTTGCAGCGGCGACCCTTTGGCGGGCGACGGCTTCGCTCCCTGCCGCCGACAGTCGCAACAGACCTGACGACACGGCGTTCGACCGGGCTGCCATGCTCCTGGATCAGAATCTGCCCCCGGGAACGCCGCTGTTCGCGGCTGTCGATGATGCTCTGGCGTTGCAGTATCTTGTTGAAGTCTGGGAATTCGGCGATAACCATCCAGTCATCAGTAGCCCGGAAGCGGCACAGCACTTGTCTCACGGCGAATCGATGCTGTCCACCGTTGACGCAACCTCAATCTTGCTCGAAGAACTGCTCGAAGAATTGCCTGGGGAAGTAGCTGTTCAAACATCGCTATACAGCCCTGATTGGGTGCGAATCGGGCCAGGCGGTGATGATCGCGAAGCGGTCAAGCGGGCCAATTCGTGGATACCCTTAGCAGAGAATATCAGCGACGACGCCAACTTCGGCGCCGTCGAAGGCGTGACCTTGGAAGCCTTCGCTGTGTCGCAAGGTCCTCTTGGAAGCCCGGTTCTTGCGGACCAGCCTGACAGCATCGATCTTTCGCTGGCCTGGCAGCTCGGCCAGGAAGGGTGGCCCGAGGGGCTGGGCATCAGCATTCGACCGACCGCCGGCGGTGCATTCCTCCCTGATCCCGCGGATGATGCCGGTGCGATCATTCAGGTAGACAGCAGCAGGCCCATCGCTGGCGTCTACGATCCGGACGCATTGGGCAGAGCATCAAAAATCGTCGACGCTTACCGCGTACCATTTCCGCCCCCTGCGGACGGACTCCTGCTGATCCTGTACAGAAGTTCGGATGATGGATTTGAAAACCTTGCGGAGATTCCCATCCCAGTTGAGTAGTAGTCTGTCGGAGAGAAGGCAGAGTGACCGCGGATTTGACGGATAAAACCGATTCGATTGTATAGAAAAGAGCAACGCCGCCAATCTTGGCGGCGTTGCTCTTTTCTATACAATGATGCGATTCGAGGCAAGCGCTGCTGAACGCCTATTCGTCGGAATTCGCTTCTTCTTCCTCAACGATCTCTTCGACTGCTTCCAGTTCTTCGTCAGCCACTTCGGCCAGAGCGGCTGCTTCCGCCTCAGCCTCAGCTTTGACAGCAGCGTCACGTGCTTCGGCATCAGCCCATGTTTCTTCTTCACGGACAACGGCAACCTGGAACTGGCCTGAAACCTCAGGCATCAGGCGAAGCTCAACCTCATAGATGCCCAAATCACGAAGCGACTGGCCAAGCATAAGTCGGCGACGATCGATCTCGAAGCCCACCTGTTCTTCCAACTGCTCCGCAATGTCTGCGGCGGTTACCGAACCGTACAGTCGGCCACCTTCACCAGCATTGGCCTGGAAGAGAAGACGCTTGCCGTTGACGACCGAGGCCTGTGCTTCGGCATCAGCACGCATCTGGGCACGGCGGCGAATCCCTGCCTGCCGGATCTCCTCGGCCTGTTTGAGCGCGCCCTTGCTGGCCAAAATCGCATATTGGCGAGGGATCAGGTAATTTCGTGCATATCCCCCGGCAACGGCGTAAATGTCGCCGGCCAAACCAAGTTGTGGAACATCCTGCAGCAGCAGAACCTTAACACGTGCCATCGTCTTTTCCTTTCTTCATCAAGCGCATCCTTGTCGATGCGTGTTGTGCAGCCAGCGGCAAATACCGGGGCTACGATTGAGTCAATCGGCACGCAAGCCATACTTGGCGCACCGACCTATAATTGTAACGAATATTCGACCAGACCACAAAACCGAGCGAGACCGATCTTGTTGAATCAGCATTGACGCCGTAGAATGACATGCATCCTTCTTAAATTTTGAGCGCCTCTGGTGTCTGCGCCAGATAGGGTGCGACAGAGATGGGGCCAATGATGACGGGACAATTCGAAGACAAACCACTACTCAACAAAGCCATCATCACGGAATTGTGGGAACTGGACGCCGGGAGCGGATTTATCCAAGAGTTGGTCGTTGAATTCAACGCCCAGAATCAGCGCTTGATGGATGAAATTATCCGCTTTGCTGAGGATTGTGACTATGAGTCCCTGCGGTTTAGCGTCCACACAATGAAAGGGTCAAGCTTCAACGTCGGCGCCGATCGACAGGCCGCAGTGGCCTTGACCATCGAGAAGGCCTGCAAGGATGAAGACTGTGAGACCGTCCGGCAATTAGTGCCCTTGCTCAAGGAAACTGCTGGACAGACAGAAGAATCTCTGCGTATTCTCTTGTAAAGCCTACGCTTCGGTAGGTCTATCTCACGTAAATCAGTGAGTCCACTGCAAAACGGGATCTTGACGCGAATTTCCACGAATCTTCTCTCTGGAGCAAGGACACAATTCGTGTAAATTCGTGACCATTCGTGTCAAGAAAAGGCTTGTTGCAGTAGAGTCATCAGTCGTTCACGATTTGGTGAAAACGAGATTCTTCGCTATGGAGAGACAACTCCGCTCTTTTTTCATACCGTTTACCGCATTTCTCCTGCTGTCGCTCGGGTGTTCGGCCGCCGATCTTGTACAACGCGACTTACCCACAGCGACCCCCGTACCAACTCGTGAATTGGCGCCCACCTTCACGCCGACCCCTGAAGTGATCAAAGAGATCGTCATTGTGACGCCACCCAGTGGATCCACACCGGGGGTGATCATCATCCCACCTGGCATGGACCCCCAGGATGTACTGCCGATTCCAACAGCAACGTCGATCGCGCCGCCTGCACCGACCGCAGTGGTCCAGATACCAGAAGAGGGCGCTGTGCCGGTGCCTGCCGACGCCACGCCTACCGCCACGCTAACACCAAGTCCGACCGAAACGCCCTCCCCTACGCCCACCGAGACGCCGCTTCCAACCGCAACGCCCTTTATTCTGGTCCCGTCCGGTCTGGTTAATTTGCGCGAAGGCCCGGGTCTCGACTATCCCCTGGTTGCCCAATTGGGTCCTGACATCCCTGTAACGATCATCGGACAGAATCCCGAAGGAACCTGGGTTCAGATCTGTTGTGTAAGCGGTGACTCGGTCTGGGTCACACGCGACCGGATCCGGATCATCAATAGCATCGCAGGCGTTCCGTTGTTCTCAGCCGATCCACCGCCGACGCCCACGCCAACCGGCACCCCCACATTGACGGCTACGCCCACGCCCACCGCGACGGCCACTCGCTATCCATTTGACAAGGCCATTGGGCCCCAGTTCTTCCCGACCAATAATGAATTCTTGACGATTTGGTCGAATATGTTTGTGCAGCCCGACCCCCAACAAGAGGCGGATCCGGCAGAAGGCTATTATCTCCAAGTTCTCTACGAAGGATTTGAACGACCGCCAACCAATGATAAGCAACCGAGCGCCAACACCTTTTTCTACAGCGCACCCAGAGGGGCAGGCAACCGCGTAGAATACAACTATAAGTATGAGTATACGCCCCCGGATCCTGACTTCGTGGACTGCAACTCACTACAGCCAAACTTTGTGCAGCCATGCAAGAATGGTACCCTGACGCGTAAGGATCTACTCGGAACAGGTACATGGTCCGTCTTCGTTGTAGATGGCGCCGGGAACCAACTTTCTGAAGAAGTCACATTCACGACCGCGCCGAACAACTTCAACCGCGAGGTCTACATTGGATGGAATCGAGTACGCTGATGTCTTTGCTTCACCATCGATCACGAAATCCTATTGCCCGGCCTCAACAGTCGCGCCTGGCCATTCTATTCTGCATCTGCCTAACACTGTTGACGGCCAGTGCATGCCGCCGGGGCGAGGCGCAGGGCCCAAACCAGGAGCCGGCCATGATCCGGACGCCCAGGCCAACCTTCACACCGACGCCCGGTCAGCTGCAGGCCGGCGCAGTTGGCGCTGAAACCAGTGGCGAGCCGGCTGCAGTCATCGCCGCCACCCCGACACCTGCACCCCCGCCTGAGATTGTCAACGGCCCTTCCGGTGCGAAAGTCATCGTCAATACGCCACTGGTCAATTCCCGATCAGGGCCAGGCCTGGACTATGAAGTTGTGACGATTGTTGAACGGGGTCAAGAGTTTGATATCCTGGCCAAAGATGCGCTGGGTGAGTGGTGGCAGGTTTGCTGCGTAGATGACGAACCGGTCTGGGTCATCGGTCAACTCGTCGATACAGACGGTCCGGTGGATAGTGTACCGGTCTTTGGCGCCAGCCAGTTGGCGACCGGCGGTGACGGGAACGCCTCGGCCCAGCCCCAGACTGTACTGCTTGATCAAGCGCCGGACATCCAATTCTCTCTGGAAAATCAGGAACAGTTTCCCGAATCGGCCAGCGTACGTATCTTCCTCTATGTGTACAGCGGCAACGAAGGACTCGCCGGGTATTCGCTCTGGGTGCGAAAAGACGGCGTCGATGTGCCGGTCAACGTGATATCGTTTGGCGGCTCACCCGGCTTCACCTGGCCGTTCCAGGATGCACGCCAACGGTCGCAGAACTGGAAGGCTGAATTTCCTGACCTGCCGCCGGAAGGGCAATGGGAAGTACAGTTGATAGACGACGACGGACGGATCGTGGGCCCGCCCGCAACGTTTGCCATCGGCCCCAACGACGGAAATCTGGAACTTTACGTCCGTTACGAACGTCAATAGGCGCATGGTCGCCACATCGCATAAACGCGCCGTTTCCGCATCTGCGGTAGCACTCCTCACTCTTGCTGCACTTGGGCTGCGAGTTTTGTGGCTCGAGTGGCAACCCCTTTGGTGGGATGAGGGATACAGCGTCTATTTCGCCACTGAGTCGATGTCTCAGATGGTTAAGTTGACGGCGAACGACATTCATCCGCCCCTCTATTACGGACTGCTCCACGGTTGGCTAGCGCTGCTGAACAGACCGGATCCAGTCGCCCTTAGACTCTTCTCTGTTGTCGTAGGTGTTCTTGCCATTCCCATGATGGCTTGGCTTGCCGCTAGTCTCTTCGCAGAACGCCCGCGCACGGTGGCCCTTGCAACGTTCCTGTTGACATTCAGTCCGATCCACATCTTCTACTCCCAAGAGATACGCATGTATGGTCTAGCATTGGTCCTCGGGATCACTGCTACGGCGCTGTTTTGGAAACTTGTTACCCGACCCACCTTATCCCGCATATTCGCCTATGCCGTGATCGCTGCACTGGGGCTCTATACGCTCTACTATTTCTCGTTCTTGCTGCTGGCCCACGCGCTCTGGGGACTCTGGATGGTTCGCAACGAGCGCAGAAGGCTCCAGCTAACGCTTGGGACCTTTGCAGCAGTCGGCCTGCTCTACCTGCCGTGGATTCTCTACGTGGCGCCCAAACTGACACGCTACGTGGGAGACAAAGTCACATCCGACGGCGACGCACCGCTCAATGTGATCCGCTATGTGGCGCGTCACGCGGTGGCATTTACGGGTGGGCACATTGTCGCTGACGAGCCGGCTCTCCGTTGGGCTTCCTGGGCCGGTCCGACCGCGTTGATCCTGCTCGCCGCCGGCGCACTCCTCGCTTGGGTCGGCGACCGGCACAACGGACAACCAAAACATGACGGCGTCCTGCGTGAGCCGTCCCCCTACCCTGCGCTTTGGACCTTCATGCTCGTTCCACTCCTCTTTGGCTTTGTGCTGAATTTGCGCCTTCCCTTCTTTCCGGAAGGCGGCGAACGGCTGCTCCTGATAGCGCTCCCCTATCTGATTCTATTGGTCGCTGCCGCCATTGATGAACTCTGGAATTTCTATTTCGTTGGCAAGGCAGCGGCGGCTCTTTTGGCCGTGAGTTGCGTGGCGGGCATTGTCACCTTCTACACGACCCCCCGCTATGTCGACCATGACTATCGACCCCTGATCGGCCAGGTGGTTCAACAGGGCCGGAATGGCGACACATACTTTGCGGTCTTTCCCTGGCAGCTTGGCTATTGGCGAGCTTATGTCAACAGCGAGCCCGTCGCCAACGAGATCTCTGATGGCGCTGAAACTCAGTCGCCGTCGGGACCAGATCCTCTGTTAATTGCCGACAGCGCCGTCGAATGGGGTACGGAGGTCAGCAGCGCGCTCGATGCGGCGTTGGACACCGGAACCGTCTGGTTCCCGGCCCCTCTCTCATTCGGCAGCACACTGCCGCCCGAAATTGAAGCGTATCTGAGCGAGCAAAGCATCAACTTGGAGAACCGCTGGATCAGTCCGGCGACGAGGTTGTCGGCCTGGCGGCGTATGGACGAGCCGATTGCACGCCCGTTGTCGGCAGACTTCGGGGACGTCAAGCTTGATCAAGCAGCCGTCTTGCCTGAGACAGCGGCCAGCGACAACAGTCCACTGGCTCTGACGATGGCTTGGCAGGATGGCAGCGCGGGCCTCCCGCTCGCCGATGCCGATCAAGACCTGTGCGTTACCCTACGCCTGCGCGATGATGACGGACGTGTGTGGGCGAGCCGCGACTATGCGCCATTGGGCAGCCTCTCACGCCCTGATTCAAGGTCAAAAACCGATGGTTTGGTTCAGGAGAATGTGGGGCTAATCATTCCCGTGGGTCTGGCGCCGGGGCGCTACGAAGTCAGCATCGGCGTTTCGGTCTCGGGGACTAACACGCTGCTCTATCCGGCCTACTCAGTGGCAGAGACCGATCCATTGGTCAGCATTGGGGAGGTCGTCGTCACGCAACCGGCGACGCCTCAACCGGTCGAGCGCCTGCCGATCCAGTATGTTCTGAGCCCGTCAGAGGTCCACTCGGGTTTTGCCTTTCTCGGTTTCGCCGGGACGGATCCCGACCACGCCCAGCTGGCAGGCACCGATCTCGAGCTTACATTGTTTCTTCAGAACCGCAATCAAGCACCGCCGCAGCGCCACCTCTATCTCAGCATTCTCGACAGCGACGACGAAGGCGTGGGCGGCTGGGAAGGCTGGTCGTTACCCTCTTACCCCACAGAAATCTGGCCGGAGGGCGCGCTGGTGCAGGTCCCGGTCCAACTACATGTACCGGCCGCGCTGGCTGATGGAGCGTATGAGTTGATAGTCGGCTTGATGGATCCGAATACGGGTGACAAGAGCCCCGCCGTCTCGCTGGGCGACCTGTCGGTAAAGCAGCGACGCGCTGACTTTTCGCAGCCGGCCATGCAGACTACGATGGAAATCCCTGTTCAGTTCGGCACCCACGCCGATCTGATCGGCTATGATAGCGCCATTGACGTCAACGAAGGAAAGCTCTATCTCACGCTCCACTGGCACGTCGATCAAACGCTTCTTCCACCCCACCACATTTTTGTCCACCTGGACAACGAATTCGGCGAGACCATTGCCCAGGATGACGGGCCGCCGGTGACGGCCACCGGTCGTGCACCTACCGGAAGTTGGTTACCCAGCGAATTCGTGAGCACACTCCACACCGTTACGTTGTCGGAAGCCATGTTGCCCGATGGGAATCTGCCCAAGGATATACAGCTACGAGTGGGGATCTACAACCCGGACGGCAACATCCGCCTGCCGGCCAGCATTGATGGCCAACCTTCGGGTGATGCAACGGTTCTGCCGGTCCCCGCGAACTGAACTAGCGCGTCCAAAGAGATAGCGATCCCCGAAGGCGCACGAAGAGGCCACAAAGAAAACCAGCCTTCGTGTTTCTCTGTGAGTCCACTGCAAAAAGCCTTTTCTTGACGCGAATGGTCACGAATTTACACGAATTGTGTCGTCGTCCCTGAGAGAAGATTCGTGAAAATTCGTGTGATTTCGTGTCCGAACCCTTTTTGCAGAGCAGTCCTCTGTGGATAGAATTTTGCTGGTTCTGGCATTTTGGGCAAAGACGCAACGAACCATGGGTGCCGGGATCATGCTCAACGGTCAAGCTATCCTGTGGCATCAACAGCGCGAAAACTCACTGGCATCGGTCCGGCGATACACTGGATTAGAGCACGGCTCGCGACTTCAGCGGCCACGGCACGTAGTGAACCTTGAAGAACATCCAACTAGATCAGCGGAGGCAAACGATGGATACCGAGTACGAGAGCCAGCCAGAAGCCGGCGAGAATTCGACGAACAACAGTCAATCAGGTAGTCAGTCAAGTAGTCAGCAGAGCGATACGGAAGCGACAGGCAGCAGTCGACCAGAGAACGATGTCTCGCTCTCTGATGAGCTGTTTGAGGAATTGACCGTTCTCAGCAACCGCTTCGTCGAAGTCGTTCAGGCCGCATGGAACAGCGAGGATCGCAAGCAGATTCAGAACGATCTCAAGGAGGGACTCACTTCGGTTGCAGCGAGCCTGGAGGAAGGCTTCCAGAAGGTCATGGACAACGAGCAGGCCAAGGAAGTGATCGGCAAGGCCGATGAGGCGGCTGAATCAGTCGGCGACAAGTTGCGATCGAGCGAGGCTGTCAACGATCTGGGCGAAGGCCTGGTCAAAGGCTTGAGCCTTTTGGCCGCCAAACTGGAGAAGTGGACCGAAGAGATGACCACGACCGAAACGGACGTGAATGTAGACGCGAACACACCTACATCCGATTCAGCGACCGACAGCGACGCTCAGGACATCCCGATCGACAAGGGATAGGATACGGTCAATGAAAAAAGGGGCGAGCCGGAGACGCGTCTCCGGCTCGCCCCTTTTTGGTTTCAATTCGTCTAGTAGAACCACTTGGCCACGGAGAGTGCGCCTTGTGACCATGGAACGCGATGGGAGACGCCGGACTGGCCCTCGAAGTCCTGCAGGTGCTCCACGTACCACTGGTAGTTGCGTACAAGCGCCTGCTTATTCGAGTATTTGGGATCGAATCCCAGCACCCGTTCCGCCTTTTCGATAGAGACAAACGAATCCTCGGTCGCCGTCTCATAGACCCACTTGTAGAGCGGCGACAGGTTCACGGCCTCCAAGGCCCGCAGCGTCCAGATGGCGGGCTTGGCGGGGAGACCGCTAATCTGCTTGCCATGGCCTGCGTAATCGAGTACGGCCTGGTAGTCCTCCTTCATGGTCGTGAACTCACGGGCGCCGATATTGAAAACATCGTTGACCCGGTCACGATCCAGCGTTGCAGTCAGATAGATGGCGTCACACAGATCTTCGACATCGAGCAACTGATAGCGGTTGTTGCCACTACCCAGCATTGGAAAACCCTTGCCGTCTTTGGCCCAGTCATAGAAGAGGGCAAAGACACCCAAGCGCTCGGGTCCCACGAAGGACTTGGGCCGTATGATCGGGATGCACATACCCTTCTGTCGATATTCCTCGCAGACAGTTTCCGTCAGGACCTTGGATTCGCCATAGGGACCGACGCCCTGTA
The DNA here is from genome assembly GCA_963848115.1 of uncultured Chloroflexia bacterium. Classification (GTDB taxonomy): domain Bacteria; phylum Chloroflexota; class Anaerolineae; order Caldilineales; family Caldilineaceae; genus JAWKOK01. The sequence continues at coordinate 46,515 of CAWKCP010000001.1, forward strand.
GCGGGTCGTCTTCGTAGAGTGGATGATGGTCCGGAATGCCGTAGACCGCTGTCGACGAAATATGGATAACACGCTCGACATTGTGCTCGTAGGCCGACTGAAGGACAGTGCGGCTGCCCTCGATGTCGGTGGAGTAGATGTCCTCCGGTGAATAGAGCGGCAACGCAGCAGCAGTGTGTACAACCAGATCGATGCCATCCATGGCCTTGTCGACATCGTCCTTGTTGCGGATGTCACCGACAATCTCGGTAATCTGGTCGCGCTCAGGATAGTCGAAATCGGCGATATCCAACGAGACCACAGCATGGCCCCGATCCAGCAGGTAGCGGACCAGATTGATGCCCAGAAATCCGGCGCCCCCGGTTACCAGGTAGGTCTTGGGCCCGGCCTTCTGCACCGGAGACACCTGGGCGGAAACCGCCCCCTTCAGACTCGTATCTGTCATAGATCCAACTCCTTGACTACAACTTCATATTGTTCATGCGTTCATGCGTTCATGCGAGCCCATTTGCACTCAACCAGCTCAGCAATTGCTTACTTTGAAGCCAGTCCTTGCTTCCAGGCCGTCAATAGCGTCTCGGTCGACTCAAACGCAATCTCAACCGGCAGTTCGTCCGGGCCAAACCAGCCCGCAGCACTCACGTCATCTTTGGACTGCAACGTAATGAGATCATCCGATTTCGGCACGGCTTCATAGGCCAGGACTACACCCTGATTCGCCTGTCCTGGCGATTCCATTGGGAAAATGCCGGACAAGCAAGTGATAGCGATGCCAAGCCCGACTTCCTCATCGAGCTCTCGTCGTAGGGCATCCTCCGGCATCTCACCTGCGTCCATATAGCCGCCAGGCAGCGCCCACTGTCCCTTCGATGGGTCCACTGCACGACGCACCAACAGCACTTTGTCCCTGTGCGTCACGAACGCTATCACTGCCACCTTGGGATCTAGAAATTGGACAAAGCCACATTCCCGGCAGACAGGTCGCACCTGGTTGAAGACTTCCATGCGTTCAATTTGTGTGCCGCAATAGGGACAGTAGTTGAAGTCACCACTATTTGCCATGGGCCAAGAACCTTTTCGCCTGATGACCTGAGCGCTACTGTATCGTCACGATAGGCAGATACCCGGCAGGCTGATACTTGTCAGCCAGATCCACGATCACTGCTGCCTGAGCAGTGTTATCACGCGGCTGAGACTGGCCAAGGTTGTTGGTGGCCACAGACTCAAAGCCATAGTAGCCATCCCCCAGTTCCATAGCCTTGAAGTCGAACACGGCACTGTTTTGGGCGCCGGCGAAGGTACGCCAGAGGAACCAGGGTCCATTGTCTACTTGATAGAAAATCTGGAACGATACAATCTGTGTGCCAGGGGCCGCGACACCGGTCCAATTCACAATGAAACTATCCGTGACTGGAGCGGTGGACTGTATGATCGGCGGATTAAATGGCAACACCTCTGACTCTGGATAATCGCGGATGGTCGTAGTCGCTTGCGGCGTGTCCGGAAAATCCTGGACGTTGCCCACGTTGTCGGTGGCTCGCACCCGAAAATCGTAGGTTGCGTCGGCTTGAGCGCCCGTCACCGAGAACGAAGTCTGCATGGTGTTCTCCAGCACAGTCTGCCAATTGCCGCCGTTGATGCGCGCTTGAAGATCATAGTTGTTGACCCCGGCAAGATTGTCGGTTCCGGTCCAGTTCACGGTGAAATAGGGCGTTGCCGTGAATGGGGGCAGCGGCGTCATCGAAGTAGTCGGCGGCAGCGTATCAATGGTCGTAGAGGTCTGTGGATTGCCTATCGGCTGGACATTGCCGGCTCGGTCGGTGGCGCGGGCAGTCAACTCGACGAAATCGCCGTTGCTTGCGTAGTTCTTGAAATTGTTGCTTGTCGATTGCGTCTGTTGCTTCCAGTGCGACCAGGAACTTCCGTTGATTCGATAGTAGACGTCATAGTTGGCGATGCCGCTGGGCGTACATCCACTGGGCGCGTAGTCCTGACCGGTCCACGAAACGAGGAACGTGCCGGGCTGGTAGACCGGCAGGTTTTCAACAAATGCGGAGGGCGCGACATTGTCACACTGGACGCTGTAGTCGACCTCAATATAGGCGCCGAGTCCGGATTCCTTGGATGCAAAATTGCGCGATCGGTTGTCGTTAGGGACCTCATCACCGGTGATGATAAGGCCGTGGTTGGGCTGGCTGCCGCTCTGCCAGGTATGAACCAATGATGTCACATCCGTCGATTTCCATCCAACCGCACTATTGCTATCCTCCAGCGGCAATGCCGTGCCGCCCAAATAGTTGGCATTGTTCCAGGTCACGCCGCCCTCACTCCAGGACGATCGCACAAATTGTGCACGGAACCCCATGTTGGAGTCGTTGGACGGAATTGCCTGGAACAGATAGATGTAGAGCGTCGCGCTACGGATCGTAGCGTTGGACGGGATTCCATTCAGATCGAATTGAATCATCGGCCGCATCGCATCATAGATGCCCGATTCCCAACCCATACGAAGATTGGTACTGCCCCCAAAGTTAGAATTCGGCCGCGAAGAGGATAGAAACGTATCTTTAGACACGTTCACACGCACGACAGTTTCGACCCCAGTCGGTGTTGCACTCCGACTGACGATGGTATAGTCGTCACTGTATGGCTCAACGACAGATTCTTGAGCATACGCAGTTACTGGGCTCATTGCAAACAATATGAGCATCGCAGTCAGTGCGATGAGTTTCGTTTTCGACAGATTCAGTGGCATCATCAATTCTCCATTGGCCGGTAGATCGTGGATTAGCAAGGCGAACAATTTTTCAGTTGAGCATTTCAAGCAGACATTATAACCCTCCAGCCACTAGATACCGAAAGCGATCCTCTGTTAGTGGTCCGTACGAAAATCGAGGCAGGCGGTGAGCCATGAATTTGTCGTTTGCTCCCGCTGAAGACTATAATTGGTCATTAACTACCGATCGTCACACAAGTGAGTCCACTCTAAGAGAATCGTCTGCCACAGATGAAACCACCGAAAATCCAATTCATAGAGATTGGCAGGCAGAGATAATCCATGCCACTGCCATCGTGCCATGTTTACAACATTTCGCAGTCAGCGGAGTGAAGTCACACGCACTACCTACCCCACACCCGCAAGGAGGACGAGATTGAACCTACACGAATATCAGTCCAAACGCATCTTCGCTAAGTATGGGATTCCTATCCCGAACGGCGAAGTGGCGAGTTCACCCGTTGAAGCGCGCGACATTGCTCGTCGCCTCGGCGGCCCCGTGGTCGTTAAGAGCCAGGTGCTCGTCGGTGGTCGCGGCAAGGCCGGCGGCATCAAACTAGCAGCGGCGCCTGACGATGCCGAGGCCTGTGCCAGGGATATCCTGGGCATGGACATCAAGGGCCTCAAGGTCAAGAAGGTGCTGGTCGATCAGGCCGCCAACATCGAGACCGAGATCTACCTGGGCGCAGTCTTGGACCGGGCGAGACGCCGTGTCGTGCTGATGGCAAGCAGCGAAGGCGGTGTTGAGATCGAGCAGGTTGCTGCCGAAACGCCGGACAAGATTGTGACGGTTGCCGTCCATCCGTTCCTCGGCCTCCGTGACCACCAGGCCCGAATCCTGGCCGACGGCATCGGGCTGCCCAAAGAACATGCCGGGGCCTTTATCAAGATCGCCAAGGGCCTCTACAATGCCTACATTGAGAGCGATGCCACACTGGCCGAGATTAATCCACTCGTCATCACCGGCGACAACGAGCTGATCGCAGTTGACGGCAAGATCGCGCTGGATGACAGCGCACTCTTCCGACACCCCGATTTGGCTGAGATGCGTGACCCGGACGAAGAGGATGAATCAGAGCTGGAGGCACGCCGCTATGGGTTGAGCTACATTCACCTGGACGGCGAAATCGGCTGCATGGTCAATGGCGCCGGGCTGGCCATGGCGACGATGGACATCGTCAAGTTCTACGGCGGCGATCCGGCCAATTTCCTCGACATCGGTGGCGGCGCCCAGGCGGAGAAGGTTGCAGCGGCGTTGCGTATCATCCTCTCCGACGATCGTGTGAAAGCCGTACTAATCAATATATTCGGCGGCATCACCCGCTGTGATGAAGTCGCTCGCGGCGTTTTGGAGGCCATCAACACGCTGGATGTCCAGGCGCCCTTCGTTGTTCGATTGGTAGGCACCAATGAAGAAGAGGGCCGGCAGATTTTGGCTGAAGCCAACCTGGCCAACCTGACCACCGCTACCAGTTTGGCAGACGCGGCCCAGAAAGCAGTGGCCGCAGCAAAAGGAGCGAGCGCATGAGCATCCTGGTTGGAAAAGAGACACGCCTGATCGTACAAGGCATCACGGGCCGCGAAGGCGCGTTCCATACCCAGCAGATGATCGACTACGGCACGAACGTGGTCGCCGGCGTTACGCCCGGCAAAGGCGGGGCGTGGGCCGTCGGCAATACGCCGGTCTTTGACACGGTGGAAGAGGCCGTGGAAGCGACCGGCGCCAACACCAGCATCATCTACGTGCCGGCCCGTTTTGCACCCGACGCCATCATCGAGTCGGCGGACGCCGGCATCGATCTGGTCATCTGCATCACCGAAGGACTGCCGACGCTGGACATGGTCAGCGTGCGTGCCTACCTGGATACAACCGGCACGCGGCTGATAGGGCCGAACTGTCCGGGACTGATCACCCCCGATGAGGCCAAGGTCGGCATCATGCCGGGGCATATCCACACCAAGGGCACTGTCGGGCTGGTGAGCCGCTCGGGGACGCTTACCTACGAGGTCGTCTACGCGCTTACGGCACGTGGCATCGGCCAGAGCACGGCCATCGGCATCGGTGGCGACCCGATCATCGGGACCACCTTCCTGGACGTGCTGGAACTCTTCGAGAACGACTCGGCCACCGAGCAGATCGTGCTGATCGGTGAGATCGGCGGTACGGACGAGCAGAAGGCTGCCGAGTTCATCGCCAACAAGATGAGCAAGCCCGTCACCGCCTTTATCGCAGGCCAGACCGCGCCTCCCGGCCGGCGCATGGGCCACGCCGGGGCCATCATCTCCGGCGGCGAAGGCACGGCTGCCGAAAAGATGGATGCGCTGCGCGCCGCCGGCGCTCGTGTCGCCCGTCACCCTGATGAGATCGCAGAGATGGTTGCAGAGAACGTCAGCAATAGTTAGTTCCCATAGATCAAAAGAGAGCCGGGCTTCTGACGAAGCCCGGCTCTCTTTTGATCTGGTTCGATTCTTCCATCGCTGCGTTCAATAATGGGTCGCTGCCATCGTGATTTAGGCAGGCGCACTCAGCGAGAGCACCTGTTCTAGGGCATGCTCGTAGACCTCAAAATGCTCGCCCTCTTTCTCCTCAGGATCGACATATTTGAACCACATGGCATGGTCGGGCTTGTCACCGGAAAGCACGCGACGGCTGACCCGCAAGCGACCTTCGGGATCATGCCAACGGACTTCTCCGTCCTGCAAGAGGATGAACTCGCCTGCGTATTTCTTGTAGAATTCCCGCCGGTGCTCCTGGTAATAGAGCGCCTGCTCGGCCGTCGTCCGATGCCAGCTGATATTGCGTTCTTCTGTATCCGTCAACACGGCGAAGAAATCTCCGACCGGCCCCGAAACCTCGGATTCGAAGTCAATTTCGTCCAGATCGACCGTACCGAAACCACCCTCCGCAGCCACCAGCAACGGGTTTCGATCCCGGTGGAAGGGCGGCGTCAGCCAGTCTGCCTGGGGATCGATACCCATCAGATACGCGCCGCAGGCATCCGTGGCAATCGTATTGTCGCCGGCAATCAACGTGTTGCCGATGCGCGGATGGTCATCCTCGCCGTCGTAACCCCACTCTCGTCCGGCCTGAGAAACGAGCCCGTCGATGATATTCAGCGTAGGGTTGATCATTCGGCCTATGTCAGCCAGCATGTAGGGCATGCGCACGAGATGATGGTAGTAGTGCCGTGGGCGGGCCGGCAGCAGCCCGGGCATGAGGCCAAAGAGGTTCTTAAGCGTCATCGTGATGCCCATAAAGGCATGGTTTTTGAGCACAGCCACGGAGACCATTTCATCTACATCCACAATCGCCGCAGGCAGCAGATATTCACGGAACATCTGCCCACCGCCGGGGACAGAGACCATCGTGTGGGGCGGCATAATGCCGTCGGCATAGCGCACGCCAAACTCCTGAAAGAGCGAGGCAAAGGTGGTTGTCTCGACGATTGAAGCGCCCAAGTACATCGAGTAGAAGCTGACGTCGATGGCGATCAGTTCGGCATCCGTGCGCTCACGCATCAAGCGCAGAAATGCCCGCGCCACCTGCGTACTGACCAGCTGCTGCAAATGGCCTTCGTGGTAAACGCGGTTTTTGGGCTCTTTGTCCTGATTGAACTTTATGCCGATTCGCTTGGCGCGACCTAGCTTTTCCCAGGCTTCCGTCAGCGGATCGGTCACCCGTTTCAGCGCTTCGTAGATTTCATCGTCGCCGGCGCGGTAATCACAGTGAACAGCGCGCACTTTGTATTCAGATTGCGACATCAATAGACCCTTTCCTCGTTCGCGTTAGCGATGTTCTAAATACAGTAGTTCACGATTTGTCATTCTGAGCGGGTATTTTCGAGCACGCCACTCTGGCAAGGGGCTAGCGAAGAATCTCGCTTTTTACCAAATCGTGAACTACTGATATAGCAATGTTCAATAATGACCAGAATTTCCCAAAGCGCCGCTAAAGATACAACATGCGATGGTAAAAAACAACTAAACGAAAGCCGGAACGACAACGCAACATTGGATGTGTTCAAATAGAGTCGCGCGTTTGGCCGGTGGCGGTGGGCAAGGGCACGCCCCTGCGTTCGCAACTCCTCTTGAACACACCCCATGAATCTCGCAGGTCACGTTTTCGGCGTAACAAGACACGAACGCGAGACAGATCTTGAATCCGCTTGCTTGCTCACGTACAATGATCCTATGCAGACAGAACTGACATACATCCCCGAAGACAGACGATTCGCTCTAGCACAGAAGCTGGCGCTGGCGCCTCGAAGCGGCGGCACCGCGCTATTTGCAGACATCTCCGGCTTCACAGCGTTGACTGAAGCCCTCGCCTCTGCTCATGGCCCGCGCGCCGGAGCCGATGAAGCCACGCGCCGACTGAACGAGGTCTATGACGCCATCATTGAGGCGCTGCACCGCTTTGGCGGCTCAATCATTAGCTTCAGTGGCGATGGCATGCTCTGCTGGTTTGCGGAAGCCAGTCCTTATGCTGAGAGAGTGCGGCGAGAGCGCATCTCGAACGGGAAGCGTGCGCAGAGAGCGTGTCGTCAAGCGCTCTGCGCAGCGTTTGCAGTTCAACAGGTGATGCAGGACTTCGTCAGCATCCCCATCGACGACTCGACCGTGATCAGCTTGGGGATCAAAACATCCGTAGCAAGCGGCGAGGCTCATCGGTTTGTCGTCGGCGACGCTACCATCCAGCGCATCGACGTGTTGGCCGGCAGCGTGGTAGACCGAACGTCAGCTGCAGAGCAGATCGCCAACCAGGGCGAGACTCTGATCGATGAAGCAAGCGCGGCAATTGCACGGCCGTGGCTGGAGATTTCTGAGTGGCGGTCGGACAGTAACGGCCAGCGTTTTGCCGTTGTAGAACCTGCCGCCCGGCTACAGTGCGGGAACGATGGTGAAGGCCCCGTGGAGAGATTGACGGACGTGGACCTCCCGGCGGAGCAGGCAAGGCAATGGCTGTTGCCGGCCGTCTCTGCATGGCTATCAAGCGGGCAGTCCGCCTATCTGGGTGAGCTCCGCCCGGCATGCGCCCTCTTCATAGGCATCAATGGACTTGACACTGAACACGATCCCGATATTGCCAAGAAACTGAACGCCTACGTCTGTTGGGTCCAGCAGACCTTGTCCCAGGTTGAGGCCGAACTCATCCAGGTGACCATAGGTGACAAGGGGATCTACCTCTTTGCCGCCTTCGGCGCCCCCGTCGCCCATTCTGACGATCTGCAGCGAGCTGCCTGGGTCGCCCGGTACTTGCAGGAGCCGCCAAGCAACCTGCCTTTTCGGCCACTTGTGCAAATTGGCATGGCGCAGGGTCGCATGCGCATGGGCGCGTACGGCAGTGAGAGCCGCCGAACATTCGGCGTCCAGGGGCCGGCAGTCAATCTGGCCGCGGCGCTGATGACCTTGGCCCAACCCGGCCAGATCTTGCTGAACGGTCCAACAAGCAGTGCACTCACTTCGGTCTACTTCCTGGAAGATGTCGGCCACCGCCAAGTAAAGGGTCAGACCTCACCCATACCGGTCTACGCCCTGGGCACGGCAAAACGAACGACCCCGATCCCGTACGACAGCGCAGATGGACAGATGCTCTATGGACGTTCCGAGGCGCTTTCAGAACTGATGAGAGCGGCCACAGCTCTTGAGCGTCAGCAGGGCGCAGTGGTGCGCATCGAAGGCGAAGCCGGCATCGGCAAGAGCCGGCTCATCGCAGCCTTTGCCGATCGACTTAAGGTCAATGGCCTCACCCTGGCGGCAGGCGCCGGTCGCAACATCGAACGCAATACACCCTACTTGGCCGCCCGCCAAATGGCACGCTGGCTGCTGGGCCTAGGCCCTCTGGAACAAGCTGAACCCGAGGCGCAGATCGTTCACATCACGACACTCCTAGAGAGCCTGAACCCTCAATGGCTGCTCCGCTTGCCGTTGCTGGGCGATCTGCTCGACCTGCCTATCCCAGACAACGCAACGACAGCCACATTTGATCCGCAACTGAGAAGGGCAGCGCTGCTCACACTGACGGTCGAGATCATCCAAACTGTTGCCCGAACCACGCCCCTTGCGCTGCTCGTCGAAGATGCCCAATGGCTCGACGAAGCATCACTGGACATGCTGGCAGCATTGGCACGCGTCATCGAACAGACGCCGATGGTCCTGATCATCGTTCACCGACCGGCGGAACAGGAGACCGCGCCGACCATCGACGCACTGGCAAAGATGTCGTCGGCTACACACCTGATTTTGGGCGGTTTGGATAGGGCCGGCATGCGATCAGTTGTCGAATTACGATTAGGGGGAGCCATCTCGCCTTTGGCCCTCGATCTGATCGAACGGCAGGCCCAGGGGAATCCATTCTTCTGCCAAGAATTGGTCGATACACTCCTCGCTGCCGGTGAAATTGAACAGGTCAAAGGAGGTGGAGATCCTCGGTGGGCGCTTTCGGATACGGTGATAGAAGCACTACGGCAGGCCCGGGCACTTGTTCGATTGGACGGAGAATGGCGGTTGGCGCAGGATATTGCGCTGACCGACATCACGCCTGGGCTGCCCGACTCGATCCATGGAGCCGTCCTGGCCCGATTCGACCGCATGAACGAACAGGACAAGCTGACGCTCAAAGTAGCCAGTGTAATCGGGCAGAAGTTTCCCGCCAAGCTGGTGGCCACAGTCCATCCAACCGCCGATGAAGGTGCGGCCATCATGAATCAGCTTGAAGGAATGACCCGGCAGAATCTCGTGCGTCGAGCGGCTCACCGCGACAGCGATCTCTTCGAGTTCAGCCACAATATCACCCAGGAAGTCATCTACCGCCTCCTGCTGAAAGAACAGCGTCAGGAGTTACACACGCGTGTCGGAGAGGCGCTGGAACAGATGACGCAGGACAGGTCCGATCTGCTGGCCCATCACTTTTTCAATGGGAAGCTGAAGGATTCAAGTGTGCATTCAAAGGCGCTCGTCTATCTCGATCTTGCGGCTCGCCGAGCCCGCCTCGACTATGCGAATGAGGCGGCGCTCTTCTACTTGGATCGAGCGCTTGGGCTTGAGGCTCGTTGGCAGTGGCTGGCGGATCAGACCGCACTCTACCACCTTTTGGGCAGACGCAATGACGAACAAGCAAGCCTTGAACGGCTGACACGTGTCCAGGATGCCCCGCCCATTCAGCTTGCCCTGGCGCGCTCAGCATACTTCGAGGCGATCAGTGCGTACCAGCAAGCCGTTGAACAGCTCGAAATGGCCTCCGATTTCGCAATGCACGACGGCGATCACGCCAGCCATGCCCACTGCCTGGCCCAGCTTGGCTTGATTGCCTGGAAGCAGGGAGATCTGGATACCGCTGAGCGCTACTATCGCTCAGTATTGGCGGCCCTGCCCGAGGATGGAGAGTTTCGGCAGGAGAAGGCGGATGCCCGCTACGGCCTCGGACTCGTCTACCGGCAGCAAGGTTCCTACGATGCCGCGCTGGCCGAATTCAGCCTCGCGCTTGCGACCTATCGGGCACTCGAAAACCGCCAGTCCGAAGCCAAACTCCGCATCGCCATCGGCCATGTGGAGAATCGTCGGAACAATTTGGCCGATGCGTTGGACTCCTACCGCGAGGGGCTGGAACTCTATCGTATGATTGGCGACCGAGCGGGGCTTGGCGCGGGCCTGGTCAGTCTAGCACAGGGTATCAGCGCAACCGGCGATCTGGAAAGTGCAAACCAACTGTTGGCCGAAGCGCGGGAAATCCATCAAGCACTTGGCGACCTTTGGTGGCAGACCATTGACTTAAATGAACTCGCCATCAATGCCATGCTTGTGGGAAGACTTGAAGAGGGTGGAGCGCATCTACAAGTTGGCCTTTCATTGAGCAGAGAGATCGGCGATGAGTCCGGCATCGCCTACGCGCTCTGCAACCTGGGCCAGATCCGCCGCGACCAAGGTCTTCTCGAGGAAGCCGAAGCACTGATGGTGCAAGGGATTGCGTTGGCCCGACACCAGGCCGATACCGTACTGGAAGCCAACTATCTCATGGACATGGCGCTGATCAGCCAAGCGCGCTATCGCGATCAGGAGGCGATCGAGCGGGCAAGAGCCTCGTCCCGTCTCTACACAGAGCTCGATCTTGAGGGCAGTAACCTGACCAATCTGACGACAATGGCGCTCTGTTCGTTGCGCATCGGCGATGATACGGACGCCCGGCGATTTACAGATGAAGCCGTGGCCCGACTCCAGATGGACGACGGTGCATCGACCTTTCCCCAACGGGAGTATCTCACCTGTGCTACAGTCTATCGAGGGTTGGGCCATGCCGAGCTTGCCGACGAGTGCCTGCGTCATGCACATCGACTGGTTGAGCAGCAGGCCGAGAAGTTGCAGAGCGAGGCCCTACGCCGCTCGTACTTGGAGAAACTGCCTTTCAATCGCCAGATTCTTGACGAAGTGTCCCAGGCTGAACGCTGAGTGATCACCACAGGTAGCCCTTGATCTTAATACAGTGTGCTAGGTTCCTTTGACATTTGGATCGCAGCAACGGCTGAAGCCGGCTGCTAACAACGAGAAGCGTCCTCAGGCGCTGAGATTTAGCCGCAGGACCCAGAGGGTTCCCCGGCTTCTCATTGTTAGCAGCGGGATTCATCCCGGCGAAAACGAAATGTCAACAGAACCTAGTACGCGACGGCGTAAGTAGACCCATGGACCGTAGGTCACGCTATCAGCGTGACAAGCCTCACCAATCAGACTGCTCCAAAGGGTCCAGGAGTCGTCTGGCTGATAGCCGGACCTACGGTCCATGGCCTCATTTCCGCCGCGCTGTAGTAGTTTCACGCGCTTTGAGTGAGACCATCCTCATCCCATCGTGATGGATTGGTTTCGATGTACGCTCGAATACGCTGTAGTTCCGACTCATCTCGAACAATCCGTTCCCAGTAGTTGCGTTGCCGCAATCTCTTTGGGAATGGCGTCCATCCAGACGTTCAAACCCCGCGGACGTAATGAAGTGTCGTAATCGACTGATCGGTAGTCATAGCCATCATAGCGAATAGAATGACGGTTGTGTCGGGGAATGTCGGGGGACATTGTGTTCTCCATATGGGCTTGGTTACGCGGAACCAATTGACGCTACCACAATACCATCCGAATGCGCGTAGGGGCAATCCTCATGGTTGCCCGGCGTCGCGTTCATGACAACGTCGGGGCGGCCACAAGTTCGGGCGGCCACAAGGGCACGCCCCTACGTGAACGCATTGTCTTGGGTCGGGGCAACCCTCGTGGTTGCCCGGCGTCGCGCTCATGACAACATCGGGGCGGCATGGTGCGGGCGGCCACAAGGGCACGCCCCTACGTGAACGCATTGTCTTGGGTCGGGGCAACCCTCGTGGTTGCCCGGCGTCGCGTTCATGACAACATCGGGGCGGCATGGTGCGGGCGGCCACAAGGGCACGCCCCTACTGTGACGTGACGAACGGAATCCAAATTTTCTCGACATCACGCTCGGTCAACACGGCGTAGATGCCCACGCCCTTGCTGGGGGCGGACGCGATCTTGATGCCATCCCGGGCTGAAGTGGGTGCCGTCACCGTGGTGGACAGCGGCAACCAGCTGTCGCCGTCAAAGAAATGGACGAGAGGTTCGCTTTCGACCTGCGCATTTCCCCCACTGGCTGAAGAGATGAGGGCAACTGCCACCTCTTCAAACTCAATCTCAACCGTGCCCGAGATAACAAGCGAAGGCGGATAGGCTGTCAGCCGATAGGACTGGCCCGTGATGCGTCGGTCGACGGGCAAAGGCGGTGTGCCGGGCATCGATTGCCAGGCGATGGACTCGCCACCCTCCAGCACGAGATCCCCCTCGCTGCGGAATGATGCCCTGCCGTCCGACGAATAGATGAAGGCTCCGCCAAAGCGCCGCGCCGGGCCAAAGAGACCACCGCCCCCGGTTCCCCGGTCAACCATGGTCTCACGACGGGATACAGTCCCCGAGACCACATCCTCCGCCCAAATCTGGAGGTAGGCCGGCGGCACGGTGTCAGTCAAAGTCAGCTGAACGTGATAGGTATCGTCTTCCTCTGCAATCAGCGCGATCGGTTCGTGTCCGATCTCATGCTCGGGATAGAGCCGGACCATCAAGCTGTTGAAGCCAACAACACCGGCCTCCTGGGTCACGGAAATCGTCACCGTGTCGGTGGCCACCTGGGTCAACAGGATCAGCGGCGCCCACGAGGCATCTTTGGTCATGTCCAGCACGGCATCCGCCGGCTGAATGAACTCGCAGCCAAACTGGTGGCGGGGCGAATCGCCAGACTGAGCGTAGTCGTTGACATCGTAGACGCAGAGGCGGTCATCGAGTTGAGCGCCTATCAGCGAAGCCTGGTTGATCCCGGCAGCCGGTTTCCCCTGCTCCATCACGCGGTCGTTGCGGTAGATGACGACGCGTGCCTCACCCGAACTCAGTTCACCATCCTGATAGTTCAGGTCAAAGACCTGACTCGCCGCCGGAACGCCGGTCGGAACCGACGTCGGCAGGAAGGTGACCTCCGTCATCTCAACGGGCGGGATGTCCGGCTGTGATGAGGGGCCGTTGGGTGGCGTAATCCAGGGGTACCAAGCGGCAATGGTTTCCCACTCGCTGTGGCCGCGATGCTCGACATAGGCCTCGGTGACGTTGCATTTAGCCTTCCACTCCGCAGGATCGGCAATGAAAGCATGGTTGGACGGCTGATAGACATCACCCATAGCTGAGCCGCTGCATAGCGCCGCGATCTCTTCGCTGTCATTGCCTTCACTGTCCCGATAGGTATCAAAGAGAAAGAGAAGGTAGTGACCCAGTTCATGGGCAAACGCCATCGACCAATCATTGACCAGACTTTCCAGCAACACCGGCTCGCCCCCGACGATTACCGGTTGATTGGGCGGAAGCGCGTACCGGTTCCAGTAGGAACCCATGTAGACTTGCCCGGGCTGATATTGGACACCCGACAGCGGGTCCGCCACTTCAGCGCCGACGATACCACCGATCTCGGCATTGGGACGCAGTGCGTTGTTGGCCAGCAACCGGACGTCTGCCTGGTCCCAGGAGTCCATGGTCTGTGCCACCGAAATCTTGCCGAGCGTCATCTGACCCTCGGTGAACTCATAGAGAAAGTGGGCAGCATCGATCAGTGCGTTCTCCAGCCATGACGCATATTGGGGATTCCCCTCAACGTACCACTCGGCCGACAGGTTGAGGTCAAAGAGGACAAGCGGATCGGCCAGACTGACTGCAATGCGCAGCTCAGCCGGATCGCCTGTGAAGAGCTTGTCAATGACCGGTACCGGTTCGCCGGATGTGGCCATGACCCGGTAGGACTTTGTAGTGGCGTCGGCGGCTGCCGCCCACAGCAGATCGCCTTCCACGATGGCCCCTCGCTCAATGACATAGCCCTCGTCGTCAACATCGAAGCTCTTGCCGTTGGTAATATCGTAGACAATCGCCCCGATGTACGGTTCACATTGGTCGGTGGGCTCTTTGCAGATACGAATCGGCGCGGGCCCAGTGACTTCCATCGGCGCCTCCGCGATCTGTTCACTCCTGCCGGTCAGACAACTGGTGCCCGTCGCGGCAGCGCAAACGCCGACTGTATGCTTGCCGACAGCTGCGGTGAGCGGGACACGAAACCGGGTACTGAAATCGCCGCCCTTCGGGATCAATATTGCCTCCACCGCCACGCCGTCCCACAGGATCAGGCCGGTGTAATCGCCCGGCGCGAAGCCGGCCCCATCGATTGTCACACTCTGTCCGCCGACAGCGACATCGGGTGTGACACGGATCACGGGCGGTTGCTGTGCAGACGCGGGTTGCCAACTGACAACAGCAAAGAGTAAGGCTGTCGCAGCCAGCGCCAGAGTAAGTCGACATTTTGAAAGGACGGATCGAATGTTCATGGTTCCTCACTTGTCCTGCAGAATGGGAAGAGCGTGACGAGGTGAGCGGGCAAGGGGGATAGGGGGATATCGTGTGCGGGCGACTAATCACAGTTTCACCCGCTCACCATGTCGCCTGCTCACCAATCACTTTCCCCCAGATTCGCCTCAATACGACTGTCACGTTCGGCGACAACGCTCGGAAGATCGAGAATCGTGATCTTGCCCTTGCTGAACTCAAGCAGTTGCCGACGTTTCCAATCGCCAAGGATACGGTTGATCCATTCGCGCCGGGCCCCTACCATGGAAGCCAGATCGCCCTGCGTCAGACCCAGATCGATCACATAACGTTTTCCCGGCTCAATCTCCTGGCCATAGCGTTCGTTGTGCGCCAACAGAATATGCAACAGCCGGCCTGCGGCATCAAATTGTGCAATTGATTCGGCATAGGACGCCGTCCAGCGCAGCTTGAGTGACAGCAACCTCGCCAGGCCAAATGCCAACTTGGGCATGGTCTCAGCATGGCGCACAAATCGATCCTGCACCATCGACAACAAGGTAATCGACGAAATCGCCTTGGCAGTCGCGGAACGGGTGTGGCCATCCAGGGCAGCCATCTCACCGATCAGATCATGCTCTCCGAAGATGGCGATGGTCGTTTCGTCGCCGGATGGGCTGATCTTGAAGATACGCACACGCCCGCTGAGAATCACATAGACTTCTTTGCTGTCGTCTCCCTGACGAAAGAGGATCTCATCGCGTCCGAATTCCCGGACCCGAAAGCTCTCGATCAGAGCGTTCAGCTCGTCGTCGTTCAGCCCGGCAAAGACAGGGTTCTCTCTCAAACGCGCCATGCGCTGCCTCGTACGCTCGTCCAGCATCGGTCTCTCCATATCATAATCATCTATTGGGGGGAACTCTATGCGCAGCTGCATCGGGACACTGTGTTCTAACGCACAGGTCCCGTGTGCGCCAGAAGACAAGCGCCTGCGATTATCGATCATTATCGGGGTCCACGCAAGCGTCGTACAGACCTAGCCTTTTGCACAATCCGGAATGCTGGCGCAAAAGAACGTCCAGGAAACGGTTGAACGCATCTGGAAACGGATACGAAAGCACATCTATAAGGTATCAGAAGGGACGGATGGTGCGTGGGGCGTCACTCATTGTGAACAAGCTGTTCAAATACCATCCAAATCCGACGCCAAAGAGGGGCGATAATGAAAACAACAGCCCCTCCCATTCAATCCTGTTCAACGGTCAAAACCCCCCCCCCTGGCTGCTTGTGGCACGGATTCCAATAGTGCAGATATGGGTTCGACGACGCCTCCCCCCCCCCTCCCCCCTCTACCAGGCAAAGGCTTCCGGCGCGGGGCCATCTTGAGCGGACGCTGCACATTGATGTCAAAATCACGTCCAGCTTGGCCATCACATCCGCATCACGTTCAGCTCGGCCGCCCGCTCCAAACCCGCCAGATGGCGCAACGTACGCACGCCGACGATGGCCGATGAGACCACCGGATTTGCCAGCACCCAGGCGATAGCAACCACAAACTCAGGCTCACCGATTTCGGCACAGAGTGCGGACCATGCGGCGAACTGCTCGCTCCCCAAATCCAGCCCATACTCCAACTCGACCGCACACGTGCGTGAGCCTTCGACCGCTTTCTTCTGGCCGGTCAGCAGACCGCCGGCCAGCGGCATGTAGGGGAAGAGACCGATGCCGGAATCTTCGGCCGCGGGGATGACTTCCAACTCGGGGTAGCGGCTGAGTAGGTTGTACTGGGCCTGCTCGGAGATGAGGCCGAGCCGGCCCTGCTGGCGGGCAAAGCTCTGGAACTTGGTCAAGCCCCAGCCAGGGAAGTTGCTGGTGCCCATGTAGAGCACGTCGCCGTCGTCCAACAGCTTGCCGAATGTGCCCCAAAACTCCTCCGGTCGCACACGCCAGTCGATGTGATGCACCTGATAGAGATCGAGATGATCGGTCTGGAGGCGCTTGAGTGAAGCCGCGATATCTCGGCGCACTTTGTAGGTCGAGAGCCCTTGTCGTCGTTGGGATCGGCAGCAATTGCCGGTCGATTCATGGCGTTGTAGGTCTTAGAGGCGAGGACAACCTGGTCGCGCCGTCCGCCGCCCTGGGCGAACCAGTTGCCGATGACCGTCTCGGTGGCCCCGGTGCCGGCCGGACCGCCGTAGACATTGGCCGTGTCGAAGAAGTTGATGCCCATCTCCAGCGCTTTGTCCATGATGGCATGGGATTCAGCCTCAGGCGTGACGCCGCCGAAGTGCATGGTGCCGAGACAAATCTTGCTCACGCGTAGGTTGGATGCGCCCATGTAGTCGTATTGCATTGGTGAATCTCCTGTTATAAAAGACAATAGTCAATTGTAAATGGTCAATTGTCATTGTTGAATTGTGACCTCATGATAGCTACGTTTTTCTGAGACAGATTGTCTCACGAAATCAACCATTGACAAGATTGAACGTTCGATAATTGTTGAATTGACCATTACTCCGTTGTATATGATTCAATTGTACTATAAAATTTGTATTACATTGAGTACATCATTTCGATATTGATACACAATGTATATCATAGTGCGAATGGGTGAAACATCGGGAAACCGTGACGGGAACATTTGACACTCGAAGGAATGGCAGTTGCTCACGGGCCGCAAAGAGCAACAATCATTTTGATTTCCAAATTGCCATCTGTGCCTAATCCGTGTTTCCATCTGTGAAAATCTCGTGGAAAAAAGCTTTTCGCCGTGGCCTCATCATCCAAACCAACCACCATGGAGAACCTTATGTTCACCAAGACTTTCGGCAAGACCGGCTGGCAGGTCACGGCCATCGGCCTGGGCACCTGGAATCTGGGCAACCAGTGGGGCGAAATCGACGACGCCACATCCTGGGCCAGGTCCGCGCCGCCTACGATGCCGGCGTCAACCTCTTCGACACCGCCGAGTCCTACGGCATCCCCAACGGTCTCTCCGAGGAGCGGCTGGGCGTGGCCCTGGCCGGCATCCGCCAGAACGTCTACGTCGTCAGCAAGATCGGCAACTGGGGCAAGCGCACCGGGCCAGGGCGTGCCCAAGACCGCCGTCGACATCATCCGCCTCTGCGCCCATGCCCAGCTCCACCGGCTGCGCACCGACTGGCTGGACGTGGTCCTCTGCCACGAAGGCAACATCGAAGATCCCGTCGGTCTACCTTGAAGGCTTCGAGGCCCTGGTCGACTGAAGGCCGCGTCCACGCCTACGGCATCTCGACCAACAGCCTGGATGTGCTCAAGCGCTTCAACGTCAACGGCACATGCAGCGTCGTCCAGTTGAACTATTCGCTGCTCAACCGGGCGCCCGAGGCCGAGTTCCTGCCCTACTGCCAGGCCAACGACATCGGTGTCATGGTCCGCGGACCGCTGGCCATGGGTCTGCTCTCAGGCCGCTACTCGACCGATACCGTCTTCACCGACACCGTCCGCGCCAACTGGCACGCTGACGAGGAAAAGCAGGCAGCGCTGGCCGAGCGTCTGGCCAAGGTCGAACGCGCTCAAAGAGGCCGTTGAGCCGGGCGACGAGATGGTGATCGCGGCGCTGCGTTTTGCCTTCAGCCATCCGGCCGTGTCGCTGGCGATCCCGGGGGCCAAGTCACCGGCCCAGGCGATCATCGGCACCGGGCCGCGGGTGAACACGCGTTGTTGGAGGATGAGTTGGCGGAGATGGTGGCTTTGACAGAGTAGAAGAGCAATAATTACAAATTGTCGATTGTCAACGTTACAATAGTCAATGTGGACCAGACGACACCAGCATTGACAATTGGCGATTGTCCCAAGGCCATGGATTCAATGACGGAAAAGGTAGGGGCATGAGGTCGGACGGCAATCTGATCCACTGCCCGACAATCCGAGTTCTTCCAGTCCGATCTCGTGCCCGTCATCGCAACAGGCATTAACGGTTTGCGTCGGGCATGTTGATATGGCGGCGAAAAGCTCGTCGTTGGAGAGCCTGTTCGAGTACATCGGAGAATACTTGCTCAGCGACGTGAGCGGTGTGGGCAAACTGCTGCGCAACCTTCGCAGCTTGGCGAAGATGAAGCAACTGGAGGAAAACACGGCCATTGTAGCGACCGCCATCGTGCAGGTGGTCTCCTACCAGGATCGCATTGCCAAAGCCACGGAAGAGACCGCGCCGCGGTCAACGCCCTGTTGGATGCAATTCCCTTGAACTCGACCAGTTCAGCAGACTGCTGGCAGAGGCGCTGGCCTTGCTGGGCCAAGCCGGGCCGGCAAGGCAGCCGATGTCGCCCATCCTCAGCGCTCAGGAGACAGTGACCCTGCACGAGCTACGCCACACGTGCAACAAGCTGCCTCTGTCGTTGGCCCAGGGCGAGCGCGGTCAGGCCGGCAAGCATGGCCGCCCAACCGAGCTGGCCCGGGTCTATGTCAACCTGGAGACCGACGCCGCTCCGACGTTGGCGGAGGTCTTCCGCCGTCTGGGTATCGCAGAGCAGGAATGGCCGCAGTTGACAGCGGCTTTGAAATCTCGCGGACGAGGGCATGATGGACCGGATGTTTTGACCGACGAGATGGTTGCCGGCGTTGACCGTTTGATGCTGGGCGACCAGGAACAGGATTTCGCAGATCACCCGCTGCATCCCTGGGTCGAAGATGAGGATGCGCTACGCCGGGCCATGCGCAAGGTCACGGCGCTGGAGGCGCTGGCCAACCGGCGGCGGCTGGTGCTGCTGGGCAAGCCCGGCTCGGGCAAGAGTACCTTTGTCAACCACCTGGCCTATGCCATGGCCGGCGGATTGCTGGATGAGGAGCCGTCTTGGGCGGCAATGCTAGAGGATCGCTTCGCTACGCCGCTCTTCCCCATCCGGATCGTCCTGCGTCAGGTGAGCGCGACGCTTACCCCATTGACCGAGCCGGGCGGCGTTGATCGAACAAAGCCTTGCGGGCGGCAACCGGTCTTGACGCGAATGCCCTGCTGGCACGGCTGCAACGCCAAGATACGCTGCTGCTCTTCGATGGGCTGGACGAGGCCCCGCCGGCCGACCCCGACGAGGATCACGAAAATGGCATGGCTTCGACCGCCGAAGGATCATCGTCGAGAGTGTACAAGCGTTCTGCGCCGCCCACCCTGAGCCGGCGGTGCTGGTCACAAGCCGCGTGCGGCCCTATGAACAGGGCCAGAGTCGGCTCGACGAGCTGCCTGCCTACACGCTGGAAGACCTAGATGACGAGCGTATCGCCCGCTTCACACTCCGCTGGCACAAGGAGATCGTGCGTGTCGGCAGTCTTTGGGTGACGACGCAGCCAATGCGCGCGAGCAACTGACCGTGGCGTTGGCTAGCCGGCCCACCCTACGCAGATGGCGGGTACGCTGCTGCTGCTCACCATGCTGGCACGCGTCAACTGACGAGCCGGCTGCCCGAGGGACGGGCAGAACTCTATGGCGAGTGCACCAACCAGTTGCTCTGGGAGTGGGAGAAGCTCAAGGAGCCTGAGGCCGACGGCACGTTCGAGAGTCTTCAGACGCTGCTGACCATTGAGGGCGAAAAGACGCTCTCCACCGTCGATCTGGAGCGCCTGCTCTGGGAGATGACCTTCTACGCCCACAGCCGCAGCGGCCGCGAGGATGTGGAACTGCCCGCCGCCGATCTGGAGAAACGCCGGCCGAACTGCACCCCAAGAAGATATGGCGGCAGGGCCTGGGCCGCACGCGTCGTCGGCGGCATGCGCGAGCGGGTGGGCAGCTGCTGGCGTCCGACAACGACACCTTCACCTACCCCCACCGAGTTTCAGGAATACTAGCAGCACGCTGGCTGCTGGAAGAGCCGCAGCGCAACGAGCTTGCCGCCCAGAAGGCCACATCCGACATCTGGCGCGAGGTGGTGTTGCTGGCCTGCGGGCACCTGACCGCCGAAGGACGCTACGGCGAACTAACAAGCCCTGGTGGCCGAACTGGCGGGCGGCACGTTAAACAACGACGAAGACGGCGACGCCTTCTGGTGGCCGGCCAGGCCTGGCTTGAGTTTGGGCCGGAAAAGGCGACGGGTTACTGCGCGCCGAGCTGCGTAGAAGATCCCCCAACTGCTCACAAACCTGATGCAAGACCGCACAGCCTTGCCGAGCGCAACGGCTGGCAGCCGGCCAAACCGCAGCCGACCTAGGTCACCTGCCCGACGACCGGACGCTTTCGTGCCGCATCTGACTGAAATAGGCAAAGGGTTGGGCGACGGCTTCGCCATGGCCAGATTAGGTCACCAACGAGCAATATCGCCGTTTCTGGGCGGATGGAGGATATGAGACGGACAAGCCCTTGTGGGATGCTGAGGCAGTCAAGACATTGGACCGCTACTGGAGTGAGTTGGCGTCGCGGTCCCCGAGGTTGGGATAATGAGCGCTTCAGCCGGCCAACCTATCCGGTGGTCGGAGTGAGTTGGTACGAGGCTCAAGCTTATTCCAGGTGGCTAACAGACCGACTGCACAATGATGGAAGCATCGACAGCTTCTACGCCGTACGACTACCCACTCGCTACGAATGGGAAGAAGCCGTCCGCAACGACTATGGTACAGAGTTCCCTTGGATGAGCGACCGTTTGATCTAAGCTATGCAAATACTGCGAATAGTGACCTGGGGGGCACCACGCCAGTACACATGTACCTGGAAGGTGCCACCGTTGACGGCATCTGCGATTTGGTCGGCAATGTATGGAAGTGGAGTGGTGATATGGATTCAACCAGATGGCATGCTTGTGGGGGGATTATGGAGCGAAGAGGGCCAAAGCTCTGGAGCCTCGTCCGTCATTGACGGATGCAATCATTGTCTTGGGTACACCAATGTAGGTTTTCGAGTTGTTGTCGCTACTATCTAGTTCTGATTTCTGTGCACTACAACGGATTTAGAGTAGAACGGATTTGGTTTGTGGATGTCGGAGTTGGGTGCGCAGGATGGACGGTTGGCAATCGGAAACGTTGCGGCATTTGGCCGTATCGATGCAGTTGTGACCGGTTGAATTGGCAGTGACGTTATGCTGGTTGAAATCCAATCCGTTCCCCTCATAAATCCGTTGTAGTGATGCGTTTGTGACTGCCCTAGTGGGCTTTGTGCCAGGGCAAACGCGGCAGCCCGCCGGCGGCAAGTTTCGAGATGACACTACAACGGATTGAGAGTGGAGCGAATTCGGTTTATCGTTGAGGGTGGCTCACGTCTTCCGAGGCGATTCGGTTGGTGCATCGGTACTGTACATACCAAAAGACGCAATTTGATCGTTCGATGAAGTTGTGAGAGAATCTATTTACGAAGTTCGTTCTGCCTCAGAAAGGCAGAATCCGTTCCATTCTATATCCGTTGCAGTGATATCCCCTGATCATGACAAAACTACTCCATCCAGAGCTCACCTACTACCTACGTGGACTCGGTTTTCAGATTCACAGCGAGTTAGGCGTCGGACACGCTGAAGCTGACTACGAGACAGCGCTCGTCTTCTCGCTTGACGTCGATGGCGTTTCTTTTCGACAGCAACCAATTTATCGGATTGACTATCGTGGCCGGCAGATCGGCGAGTATCGACCTGATATCGTCGTTGACGAAGGAAAGGTCTTGCTTGAACTGAAGGTCGCCCCGTCTATCCAACCCCTGCACAAGGCACAGACGTTGTCCTATCTCAAGTTGACCGAGAGCGAGCTCGGGCTAATCATGAACTTCGGTGCATCGTCAATGCAGTATGAGCGGCTGCCCAACTTCATGACAGATGCGAACGTCAAGGTCGACAAGGTTGCGATACCGGAGAACCTACTATATCTGCGCGAGTCACGAGCCATACTGGACGCGCTTCAGAATGTACACTCGGCAATCGGGCCAGGATTTCTGCATCAAGTCTATCGTCGTGCCGTCAGAATCGAGCTTACGGCGCAAGGCTTGTCCGCAGAATATCTGAAGGAATTGCCATTGCGCTTCCGCAATATCGACATCGGGATGAAAGCCGTGCGCCTATTCCTGGTCGAGGAGAAAGTCCTGCTTGTCACCATAGCCGTCAAACAGATCGCGGCTGAACATACTGAGAGAATGCGTTGGCAATGCGAGTCACCGAATGCAGGCTAGGGCTTATCGCAAACTTCTACGGTAGCGCGTTGGCATTCGGCTTCCTACGTACGGGTTGAGGTGTGCGGAGGAACTACAACGGATTTGGAATGAAACAGGTTTGGTGCCCACAGGTTCAGAATGACCGCCCACTCCAACAAGATCCGTTCCACTCAATCCGCTTAGTCCACCAGCACTACAACGGATTTGGAATGAATCGAATCTGATCCCCACATGCGTTCCAAGAATGACACAGCCCGTCGTCCGACAAGAAATAAATCCGTTCCACTCTGAATCCGCTGTCATTTACCCGCCCAACACTACAACGGATTTGGAGTGGCTAAGCGCGACCATCTGTGTCACGGACAGCCCTTATCGGGTTCGCCCACCAAGGCTTGCACGACCTGTTTGATCTCCCGGCCAGATCCCCTCTTCCTGAACAGCTGCACCGAGCAACGCAGAACCCGCGACACCGGAAGCCGCCAAGAGCAGCTTGCCCAGCCGCTGCTGAATTGTTGACTTGCGCTCGGTCTGCTCGGCAGTGCGCGGCTCGCTGTCGGCCAGCGCTTGTTCGATACGCGTCAGCGCTTCGAGAATCGACGACTGCTCTGAACGATCGGCGTCCATCGCTGCCTGCAGCGCCGCCAGATCGACCTCGATGCGCGCCAGTCGTCGATCCTCGGCGCGTCGAGGATGGCTTGCCAGCGGTCGCGTGCGGCCTGGAGGCGCGTCTGCTGTTCGGCATTGCCAGGATTGAGCGCATGCTCCAGGTAATCGACCTTTTTCTCCACCGCACGCGCTTGTTCGGCAGAGGGCGGCCAATCCGGATCCTCGGCAGCCAGTTGTTCCAACAGGGCCTCCAACGCGTTTAGCTGCTCGGCATTGCCGGACGAATCGTGCAGCCGATCTTGAAAGCGCTGCCGGATTAGCTGGTTGATCTTGTCGGTCCACGATGATCGAGACATGGCACTTTTCGGGGTGGAAAGAGATGGATTGGATGGGTTCTGGAATTGTGGGGTGTCACAACCTGACCTCTGGGAGGTGTCCGGCGAACCTCCGCCCTGATTACCATTCGTGGACACCTCCCGGTAGGTCTAGCCCCACACTTCCTCAGTGAGTCCTCTTTTCCTTCCTCTACGCAAACTCCTCCGTCACCTCGCTCGCCATGGCCGACCATTCCCACAGCCGCTGCGGCTCATAGCGCACCGTGCTGATGTCCTTGGCGATGATCTCGACGACGCAGCCGTCGGCGCGGCGTCAGTCGTCGCGACAGGATGCGGCGGGCTTCGGCCGGGTCCCAGACGTCCCAGGCGAAGATGGCGGGGTTGGGCTTGCGCGAGAAGACGTAGGCGTCGCCCATCTGCGCGGCCGCGCGATCAATGTCGACCCACGGGCTCATGGAGATCTTGCGCAGGCCGGGAATGCTGGCCAGAGATGTCGAGCTTCTGATGCAGCGGTTCGCAACAGCCGTAGTAGTTGAGGCCGAAGCGCTGCAGCCAGCGCCGCTCGTATTGGAGAGCGAACTCCTCGTGCATGGCGGGTGAGACCGAGCCGAAGATCTGGGCCGTGGCGCAGCCCCAGAGATCGGCCGTGTGTGCGCCGATCAATCATGGGCGGGATCGTGTCTGGCAGTGGGCAGTTCGTCGATGAAGCCTAAACCGCCCGAGCCGACACGCACATTGTTGTTGTTGAGGGCCAGCAGGCCCTGTTCCTCATACTGGTCCAGCCGGCAGAGATAGGCGTCGACCAGCCGATCCATGGCAGCATGGACCAGTTCGGGTCGCATGACCAAATCAAGCATGGCTTTCTGCACGTCCCACCAGCGGATCAGCTCGTCCCACGGCGCGAACCAGAAGCCGCGCTGGCCGAGCTTCTGGATGGGCAGGATGTCACCAAAGAGGTCGACCAGACAGTGGTAGTTGGACTCGGTGGCTTCGGCGTCGTACGTGACCACCGGCATGCGGATCTTCTCCACATCGTCCAGACTGTCGATCTGGGCATGGAAGCCACGGGAGACGACGTCGTTGTCGTCGTCGGTGCGCACGATCTCCACGTCCTCACCGATGCCGAAGCCAGTATCATGCACCACCAGCGGACAGTAGAAGACGGGGTCGACGACCATGTCACCGCGCATGTGCTCCCACTGGTAGAGGGTGCGGCGCAGCGTCTGCTCCTGGATGCGAGAAAACTCGTGGCTGGTTTGAAGCGTCAGCTCGCCGTCTACATCCATCTCGTGCCAGGGAATCTCGTTGATCCAGATCATGGGCTTGCCCCGGCCCAGGCTGTTGCTCCGCTTCCAGCCCTGAATCGTCGCCTCATGGACAGGCAGCGCGGCAATCTCGGCCTGTCGCTCAGCCAACGTCGCGAAGGATTTCACGGTCCCTTGCAGGAATATCCATTTACCTCACACCATTCCTTTATGTCAACTGGAATTTCATTGCTGTGCGGTTGGAGAGGCCTAGCTCGGCCTCGCTTTTCAGGCGTGCAGTCAGCATCAGCGTGAGTTCGCTTTCACTCAGGCTGACAAATCCAAGTCGTGCGTAGAAGGGGGCGTTCCAGGCGAGGTGCCGAAAGGTCGTCAACGTGACCGTCTTGATGCCCTGTTCCTGCGCCCGGTCGCAGACCGCCTGAACCAGTGCCCTGCCGATGCCTTGCCGGGCATGTGCAGGATGGACGTCCATCTCTTCGAGGTGGACATTGATGTCGTGTAGGGTCACCCACGCAAAGCCGACAGGCTCGTTCTTAGGCGAAAGTGCGATCCAAAGACAATCCTGCCGGATCGCGGCGAGCAATGACTCAGTGGGAACAGTCTGATCACGCAGAGTCTCCGGTAGATCGTCACCACTGAAGAACGAAGCTGCTGCCAATTCGATGGCCGGTAGAAGCTCAACGTGTTCTTTCTCAGCTCGGACAATCCGGTAGCCGGTCATTCGGCTGTTCTCTCCAAAACGGATGCTACAAACGTACCCGGCACGGCCCAGAAGAATTGACAATGACCAAGTATTCGCTGGACCGTGCCAGGGACGTGCATGCGACGCTACCGGATCACCGATCCGCAAGTCGCGGCGGCAGCGGGTCCACGGTCCAGGCCATGCGCTGGCACAGCCACATGAGCATCTCAGTCTTGACCGTCTGTTTAGCCGCATCGGCCCAGAGATTGCACCGTTCGGTCGGGTCGGCGACGAGATCGTACAATTCGCCCATGTTGTTGCCGTGATCGACGACCAGCTTGTGATCGTCTGTGCGAACCATGGTGGCCTGCGCAGTGGGATCCTGGTGCCAGGGCATGGCGTTGTAGTACTCGCAGTAGACGTCGTCACGATGATGGTGCCGGCGATGCTCACCCGTCAAGCAGCGGCCAAAGTGACTGGCCCTGCATGCCCGGATAGGGCGGCAACTCAGCGGCATCCAGCAGCGTTGGGGCGATCGACCAGTTCGACCAGCGCCGGCGCTCCGCTGGGCGCGATCTGGCCGGGCCATGAGACGATGAGCGGCACGTGGGTCGCCTCATCATAAAAGTAGGGGCCTTTGAGATAGATGCCGTGGTCGCCCAGCATCTCCCCGTGATCGGACATGAAGATGACCAGCGTGTTCTCCCACTGACCGGTCTCCTCGAGCTTGGCCAGCAGGCGGCCAACCTGAACGTCGATGAGATCGCACATGGCCCAGTAGGCGGCACGCACCAGTCGATGATCGAGAGTCGCTCATCTTGTCGTACGGAAAACCAGTCGTGTGGCCGTAGGCCCCGTCGTGGTCAAAGGCCTGGTAGGGTGAGCGGTCGGCCAGTTCGCCTTCCTCATAGTTGGGCAACGGGATCTCGTCGAGTCGATCCATGTAGCGGTCGAGATAACTTGCCGGCGGATTGAAGGCGTGGTGGGGGTCAAAGGTGTTGATGGAGAAGAGCCAGGGCTGACCATCGTCGGCGCGTTCCTCGATGAAATCCATGGCGGTTTCGACACACCAGGTGGTCTGATGATGTTCTTCCGGCATACCCAGAATCACATAGTCCGATTGTGGATGGGGAGACACCTCGAAGTCGACGCCCTGCTCGGCCAACCAGGCCCAGTAGGCGTTGTTGGTGCCCCAGCCGGCCCGTTCATGGTGGGACCAGTGAAAGTCGTCGTCGTTGTAGCCGTCATCGATGCGACGCTCGGTCGTTTTGCAGTGGCTGGGGTTGCAGGGCGAGAGGTGCAGCTTGCCCGACAGGCCGCAGCGATAGCCGGCATCGGCAAAGAGCCTGGTGACAAGCACCTCATCCTCAGGGATATCCTGACCATTTTGGCGGCAGCGCGTCGGTTCTCGGGTAGCGGCCGGTCAGAAAACTGGCCCGACTGGGCGTGCAGACCGGGCTCTGGGAAAAGCAGCGCTCGAAAGAGTGCGCCGCCGGCTGCCAGGGCGTCGATATGGGGTGTTTGTACGAAGGCGTTTCCGTAGCTGCCCAGCGTGTCCCAGCGTTGCTGGTCAGTACAGATCCAGAGAATGTTCGGCTGTCCAGTTGGCATTGCGAGCTGTACCTTTCCGATAGTCTGTTGGTATTCTCAATGACCGCGACAGGGCATGTACTGTTGCGACCATGCTCTGTCGGCTGTGGGGAGAGTCAGGCTTCTCTATCTCTACGCCTACAGCGCACTTTCCCCATCAACCTCGGCGAGAAAGGCCAGCAGATCCCTTTCCACGGCCCCGCCCGTTTCGACAAGCAGACCATGAGCGCAGTCCGGGTATTCGATTAGGCGTGCGTTGGGGATGTGCCGTGCCATGATGCGAGAATTCTCCGGTGGCACGAGAATGTCTTCGGTTCCTGTCAAGATGAGCGTCGGACAACCGATCTCGGCCAGCCGATCATAGATATCATGGGTCTGTGTGAGTGCAACCATCTGCCCTTGCCGGCTCGCTAACGGAGGTTCGGGATAGCGTAGCTTGGTTTCCAACATCGCCTCCAGTAGATCCTGCTCGCGCTCGATGAACGCCGGCGTGTAGCCGATGGCCCAACCGTCGCGTACGTCTTGTGCGCGATTGCCGGAAGGGGGTCGGCCGAACTGAGCAAGGACGGCTGGAGCCGGTGAAACCAGATCGGGATTTTCGGGTCCGCCGGGGGCCGTAGATGCGAGCGTGAGGCTGCGCAAACGATGAGGATGATCCAAGGCAAGATGTTGACCGATCATGCCCCCCATCGAATGACCGAAGATGTGAACTTTCTCAATCCCCAAAGCATCTAGCAAATCGGCCACATCATTGGCTGCTTCGGCCATGCAGTAGTTGTCCATCGGGCCTACACTCTGGCCCATCCCACGATTGTCGAGGAGGATCAAGCGGTGCGATCCCTCAAGTCCGGCCAGAAATGCCGGCGGCCAATCCACGATAGAGGTACCAAAACCGGAGAGCAGCAGAAGCGGCGAACCAGTTTGTCCACGCCATTCATAATTCAGCGCTAAATCCTCAGCAATATCAACAATCGGCACGGTATCTCCTCTCAAAGATGCGCCTTTAGCCCATCAAACATCGCATCGTGACCGGGAGCCAGGTCCGCGACGCCGTGCGGAAAATCAACCGAGTAGAGGCTCAAAGGGGCGCCGGGGTCACCGTGCAGCCACTGGTCAGAAGTGTATCATTTGAACCAATCCGGCACAATGGCGGTTCATGTACCCGGGTCCGACACTAATCATTGCATTCGTTCACATTTAGACTTGACATATGAACAAAATCGAAGTAGAATTTCTGCTGCAAGATGTGATATGTCCGACAGGAGTACTTGTGCGCTGTTGATGAACAACCGGTTCGATGGCAACCTGAACTTCACTCGTTGGCAGAATACGTTTTGTACGAAGAGTAAAGTTTTTTACACAGAAAGAGCATGGGAGTACGACAATGAGTGAAGAAACGATTGTAGGCACCGTCAAGTGGTTCAATGATGCCAAAGGCTACGGCTTCTTGGCCCGTGAAGGTGGAAATGATGTCTTCGTGCATCATTCAGCCATCGTTGCCGAAGGTTTCCGTACACTGGGCGAGGGTGACCGTGTAGAGTTCACCATCGAACAGGGTCCGAAGGGACCAGCAGCTGCCAACGTGCGCAAGATCTAGGTTTACCCCTAGCTTACACGTTAGAAGCAAATAAAAAAGGGACCGGCGTGATGCCGGTCCCTTTTTTTGTTCCGATTCCTGTGGTCGATTCAACGTAGAGACGCAAAATCGTGCGTCTCTACCCATCTGCCTATAGCTCGCCACCGGCCCAGAGCAGACCACGCCGCACGATCTCGCGCGCCTCCGGCACGTCGAAGTCGACGGCCACGTGACCCAGCGACGAGTAGAAGACTCGCCCCTTGCCCCACATGCGCTTCCAGACAACGGGCATCACTGTGCCGTTGACCCACGGGGCAATGTCTGTGTTGAACAGGGTTGTTGCCAACACCACATTGCCCGGATCCACATGCATGTAATACTGCTCCGAGTGCATATCGAAGTCGTCAATCCCGGCCGTGATCGGATCCATGTGGTTTGTGATATTCACCCGATAGTCGATGATGTTGCCCGGATGCGCCACCCATTGGCCGCCGACCATCCATTGGTATTCAACATTGTCGCGGAATGAATCAGCCATGCCGCCGTGCCAGCCGCCCAGGTTGACGCCGGACTTGACTGCTGCCAGGAGGCCCGACTCCTGCTCCTTCGTGATCGTGCTCATGGTCCAGACCGGCACGATCAGGTCCAGCGAATGCATATACGCTTCATCCAGATAGATGTCAAGCGTATCAACGATCTTGACCTCGAAGCCGGCCTCTTCCAGAAGCGGCGCGAAGATCTTGACACACTGTTCCGGCTCGTGTCCGGGCCATCCACCCCACGTCATGAGCGCTTTCTTTGCCATGATTTTCTGCGTTCCCTTTCTCTATGAACAATTCGATGGTTGACAGATAGCTGCCGAACTGTTCGTCACTTCTCAACACTGCCGAAATCCGACAGTGTGTAAATTCCATTACATTTCACGTCCAGTATAGTCGCTGTGTTGAGAGCGTACAAGTCAGCCGGAATCGTTTTCGCCGCACACAAGAAAATGGTCAACGCCACGGCATGAGCCGCAACGTTGACCACCTTCGGATCGATGATGGATTTTGCATGACCGTTAGATTGGTTCCTACGGTCGGCATGACAATCGAGCTGACGTATTGCGCCGTCAATTCAGGCGCCAAGCATTGTCCGCTATCTCTGCCCGACAATTGTCACGATTTCACTGAGTATGCCGCCGCGAACGATGCCCACGACGACCTCAGTACCGATCACATCGGCGGCCAGCGCCGCCTGAAGATCGTCAATGTGGCGAACTCGTGCGCCGCCAAGCGATACGATGATGTCACCCTGCCCGATACCTGCTTGGGCGGCAGGTCCATCATCTTCCACCGACATCACCATGACGCCCGATTCCTGCCCCAGATCCGCTTGCAAGACCGAGCCAAGATGGATCGGTTGGAGGCTCACACCCAAGTATGGGCGCGGAATATGGCCATGCTCCAGAAGCATCTCCACTGTCCGTTGGACTGTGGATGTTGGGACAACCATGCTCGCATCCCGCACCAGCGCCGACGTGGTGATGCCGGCAACACAGCCGCCGGTCTCGCCGGCCAGCGCCAGCGGTCCGCCCGAAAAACCAGGATACATGACTAGATCGGCCTGGACGTAGGAATCGATCAGGCCACCGGTCGCCGTCTGCCAGCGACCCCCATGAGCACTCACGATGCCGAGCGAAGCCTGTACAGTCGAGCCAGGGCGCCCAAGCGCCAGGGCCAACTGCCCCACTTGCAGACTATCGCCATCCGCCCAGATAGGCGAAACAAGCTCGGCCTCGACCCGCAACAGGGCAAGATCGGCCCCGGGATCGCGGCCGACAAGTTGCGCAGCAACATCGGCTCCACCGGCAAGGCCAATGGTGATATTCTCGTCACGACGTACGACATGGCTCGCTGTCACAATTAGACCATCTGCGGACCATACTACGCCGCTGGCCGGCATGCGACGTCTTGCATTGACCTGAACTACGCTTTGCCCGATCTCTTCGACCAAAGCCGCGAAATCATTGGACACACTAAACATGGCATTCATCATGAATATCCCTTCTTGTTCTCCAGTGCGGTACTTCCGGATCTCATCTTGTTTGAGCGCAGACGAGCGCCGGCCTTAACTGGACTCAGCACTGAGATCCATAACAACCGGCGCCCATTTGCAATCGGCCGGCTACCGAGAACGTGTATCGCTTGGCTTAGGATACGGCCACTCAAGGGTGAGACGGGCCGGCCATTCTCGACAACAGGGCTGCACAGTATACGTGTGCAGAACCAGTATGCCAGGTCAGATTGATGGATGGATCGCCCATACGGCTAGTCAGCGATCGGCAGAATGATGGGGGCGAAGCTGCGAGGTATGGGTAGAGTTCAATTCGTGGGGTGCTACAGCAAGATCAGCCCGGCTCGTGTGGCGCGCACAACCGCTTCGGTCCGGCTCTGAGCGCCCAACTTACCGAGGATGCTATTGACATGATACTTGACGGTATGTTCGCTGATGGCAAGCTGCCGAGCGATGGCCTTGTTGGCTGCACCCTCGGCCATCAGTTGCACCACATCTAGTTCTCGAGGGGTCAACGGCTCAACAATCAGATCGCCTTCTGCTGCGGCGCGCGACAGAGGCAAGACAGAGGCAAACGCTGGGTCGACGACGACGAGTCCGTGGCGCGCCGCATTCAATGTCGCTGCAATACGGTCAGCGATGGCGTCACGGTCGATCATGCCCCGCACGCCCGCGGTCCACGCGTCACGCGCGAGCTGGGCATCCGGCAGCAGGACCACGACCGGCGGTCCGATCTCGACGAAATCCGCTAGCCGTTCGAAGTCATCGGTCACATCCCAGCCCACATCCCACAACACAGCCTCGGGTGCGTAGTCCTTGACCGCGCCGAATAGGCTGAGATCATCAGAGGCCAACTGCATAACGATCTCTAGGTCTTCTTGTTCGGTCAACAGCGCCGACAACCCGGCACGTGCAAGCGGGTCGTCGGCGACGAGGAGGATACGCATGATAGGAAAACCTGACGGGTGCTGCTCGCTACGTGCTGCTTGAAGTGGCTTTTCAAGCAGCACGCAGCAAGCAGCAGAAAATCCACTAATTGACACTGAACGACGGATTGTCGTTCGCCCACTGCATGGTGTACAGGTTGTAGTAGCGACCGTGCTGGTCGAGCAGCTCCTCGTGTGAGCCTATTTCGACGATCTGGCCCTGATCCATGACGACGATCTTGTCGGAGTTCACGATGGTGCTGAGGCGGTGGGCGATGACGAAGCTTGTTCGTCCCTCCATCAGTCGCTCCAATGCCTTCTGGATCACCTTTTCCGTCGTTGTGTCGATACTGCTGGTCGCCTCGTCCAGAATCAGGATACGCGGGTCGGCAAGCAAAGCACGAGCGAAGGAAATGAGTTGGCGCTGACCAACACTGAGATTTACGCCGTCTTCGCCAACATCGCTGTTGTAGCCGTCGATTGTGCTGGTGATGAAGGCATGGGCGCCAACCGCTTTGGCCGCCTCTGCAACTTCAGCGTCGGTCGCATCCAGACGACCGTAGCGGATATTATCGGCGATGGTGCCGCCGAAAAGGAAGGTATCCTGGAGCACGATACCGAGCTGAGAACGCAGGCTTGCCATTGTGACATCGCGCAGATCATGGTCGTCGACTTGGACACTGCCGTCGGTAACATCGAAGAAGCGGGACAGCAGGCGAATGACCGTACTCTTGCCGGCGCCTGTCTCGCCGACCAGGGCGATACGCTCGCCGGGCGCTGCATGTAGATCGACATCGACCAAGACAGGATCATCGTCCTTGTAGGAGAAATAGACATGGTCGAAATCGACCTTGCCGACCACAGGAGGCAGCGTGATGGCGTCAGGTTTATCATCCAGATCGGGCGCTGTATCGATGAGCGTGAAGATGCGTTCACTGGCCGCCATGGTGGCCTGAAACGTGTTATAGCGCTGTGCCAACTCGCGAATCGGATCAAAGAATCGCTCGACATAGAGCACGAAGGCCAACAGCGCTCCAGCAGTCAGTGCATCACCTAGGACCAGATAGCCGCCGACGCCGACCACCAGGGCCGTGGCCAGCGACCCCATGAAATCGACGCCAGGGAAGAAGATCCCTGCCAGACGAGCGGCATCGATATTGGCATCGAAGTAGGAGTGGTTGAGATCCTTGAAATAGGCTGCGTTCTCTTTCTCCCGTGTGAAGCTCTTGGTCACGCGGATACCGGTGATCGACTCGTTGAGAAAGCCGTTGATCAGTGAAAGCCGAGAACGAGTAGCTCGATAGGCTGAGCGGACACGTTTGCGCCAATAATTGGTCAGAATCAACATAAACGGCAGCACCGTGAAGGTCACCAATGCCAATTGCCAGTTCATCCAGAGCATCACAATGACAATACCAACCAGGATGAAGACCGAACGGGCCAGTCCGGTGATCGACCAGGTGACAAAATCCTGGAGCACGCCCACATCGCTGATCAGGCGACTCATCAGACGGCCAACGCTGTAGTTGACGTGGAAGCTGAGCGACAGCTTATGCAGGTGCTGGAAGAGCATACTGCGCATGTCGGCCACAACCTTTGTGCCGACGTAGGCCATAATGGCAATACGAGAGCGGTTGAATATCCACTCACCCACGGAAACGGCGAGAAAGGCCAGCGTCCAAACACGCAGAGCGCTCAAGTCTTGAGCATTGATGCCTGAATCGACGGCGCGGCCGACAATCCAGGGACCGGCAACGTTGAAGACCGAGGTCACGATCATCAATGCAACTGCGATGATCAGCTTGCCCTGGTACGGTTTCATATAGGTCAGCAGACGTGAGAGCAGTCGCGAGTCATAGGCGCTGCCGAGGACATCATCCTCATCCTCGGTCAGGAGGCGCTCGACCCGACTTTCACGTCGGCGGCGTTCCTGTTCTTCAAACGTGATATCCTTGCCGTAGAGCCAATTTTGCTCAGGCTCGATCGCTCTCCGTGTTGTACTCTGCTGAGTGTTCCCCTGTGGGGTCTTCGGTTTCGTCTTCTGCATGATGTCCCCTAGTCTCCGATCTCTAACTGCTGAAATTCCTCTTGATCACGGAGTTGGAGGTCGTAGATCTCTCGATAGAGACCGCCGTGCTCCAGCAGTTCATCATGTGTGCCGCGCTCGATAATCCGGCCCTGATCCAGGACGATGATGGTGTCCGCCTCCTTTAGGGTCAGCAAACGCTGGGCAATCACGAAGGTTGTTCGGTTCTCCATGAGCTTGTCCAGCGCCTGCTGGATCAGATGCTCGGTTTCGGTGTCGACACTGCTTGTCGAATCGTCAAAGATCAGAATCCGGGGATTGCGCAGCAGGGCTCGGGCAATGGCGACACGCTGGCGTTGGCCGCCGCTCAGGGTGACCCCGCGCTCGCCCACGATGGTGTCGTAGCCATCCGGAAACTGTTCGATAAACTCATGGGCATTGGCCGCCTTGGCCGCAGCCACGACATCCGCAAACGTTGAATCGCGTCGACCGTAGCCGATGTTTTCACCGATGGTGGCGCTGAATAGAAAGGGATTTTGCAGAACCATGCCAATCTGGCTGCGCAGACTCACGAGCTTGACATCGCGAATATCGACGCCATCGATCAGAATTCGGCCCTCCACGGGATCGTAGAAGCGGGGCAACAACTGAATGACCGTTGACTTACCGGACCCCGTGGGACCAATTAGAGCAATTGTCTGGCCCGGCTCGACAGTGAAATTAATGTCCGCCAGAACTGGGTTGCTGCCATGATAGGAGAACCCGACATGCTCAAATTGGACTGCGCCCTGGACTTCGCCCAGGTCCTGTGCGCCGTCGCTCTCCACAATCTCGCTGGGCGTATCCATGATTTCAAAGACGCGCGTGGCACTGGCCCCGGCTGTGGCAGCCAGATTCGCCAGGAAACCAAGGCGCTGGGCCGGGCCGTTGAGCATGAGGACGTAGGCAATCATGGCGAAGAGCGTGCCAACGGTGATGGTCCCGTCAATTGCCATGGGGCCACCAAACCAGAGCAAAAGAAAGACGCCGGCCGCGATCAGAAACGTAAAGAAAGGCCAGTTGTTGGCCCAGACGCGGATCACGGCATAGCGCTGCTCGAACCAGGCGTCGTTCTCTACTTCGAATTTTTCCAGCTCATACGGCTCACGGGCAAACGCCTTGACCACCGTGATGCCCGTCATACTCTCCTGCATATTGGTGGACAGCAAGCCCATCTGCTCCTGCACCGCCTTGAACATGGGCCGAACCGTGCCGCCAAACCGTACGGTCGCCACCAACAGAACAACGATAGGAATCATTGCCAGCATGGCCAGCGACACGTCTTCAAGAAACATGGCAATAATGACGCCGCCGGAGAGCAGCACGATCGCGACCAGATCCATCAGGCCGACGCCGACAAACCGTTCGGTCTCGGTGATGTCACTCGTCGCACGACTCATCAGGTCACCAGTCTGAGCCCGATCATGAAAGGCGAAGGGGAGATGTTGGACCGCATCGTAGTAGTCATTGCGTAGATCATAGGCTGCCCGGTGGGTGAGCCAGAGGCCGTAGTAGCGCTGACCGAACGCAGCAAGTCCACGCACAACCGCGATGCCAAGGATGAGCAATGCCGCCCAGAGGATGGCCGTCATATCCTTTTCTTCCAAGCCGCGATCGATGGCCGCCTTGATGATCTGGGGCACGAACAGACCCAACAGTGTCGCGAAGATCATGGACGTGTAGCCGATCACTACCTGGAACCAGTAAGGTTTCAGGTAGCCGATCAGTCGACGATACACGTTCGGTTGTGCTGTCATTCGTCCTCCCTATCAAGCTGCCGTTTCGATCGTTGCGTGCTTGGCTGGATATACTGTATGCAAAAAGAAATGCCGTGAAGCATCCGCCCCACAGCTCAGTCAAACCATCAATTTGTTGCGCACGGAGGATTCAGGGGGTGTCCGCCCATGTCCCGACCGACTACGTTCTGTCTTCAGCCAGGTTCAGGAAGCACAGAAATCCGACTATAGGTCACTGCGCCTCTGAGATGCATAATCTGCTTGAGCCGCTGTTGGCCTGGGAAATTCTGTACGATGGCGGCCATAGAAGCACTCCCTTGCCTTTTTCGGGTTCGGACTCGCACCATATTTCTACCAATCGGCCGAGGTATCAATTTTGCCCTATGCCGCAACTGCGTCCAAGCTCCAAGTTTAACAGAGCGCCGCCAAACATGTCAAGGATATTTCAGCATTCGGTATTGCACGAGAAGATACTCTGAACACGACAAAATCAGACCAAATATCGGACAAAACATGATCACCTTGTCACCAATTGAGATATCAACTACATATTTTGAGGTAGCAATTACATACTTTATGGACTGGAAGCGTTACGCTTGACAATGGAGTCCATCCAAAAAAAAGTTTCCAAGTAAGTAGTTAGTCATAGGAGAAGTGAAGATGAAAGTAAGCATGCACGATTCACATGGCAAGCCTAGAATCGGCTGGCGCCTCATAGCGACATTTGTCGTCATAGCGATTGGCGTAGGCCTTCTTGGGTTGCTGTCTGGAGAGGCACATGCCGCAGCGCTCAGTCAGGAGACGACAAACACAGATGACTGGTATCTGCCGTCGATGTTCAAGGATCCGTCGGCCGTAGATGACGCCACGGTCAATATTGCCCACTATGCGCCCTTCGGTACCAGCCAGGACGGCACCTCGGTCAGCATCTTTGTTGACGGCGCCGAGGCCCTTACTGACGTCAAGTTCGGCGATGTCAACAAGGACGTTCCGCTCGCCCCCGGCGAGCATCTTATCGAAATCAAGCCAACCGGCACCAGCACAGTGGCGATCAGCGGCACGGTCACACTGGCTGCAGGGGGTTCCTACACCGCCATAGCCATTGGTGATGGCGACAACCAGCCTCTGGGTCTCGAAGTCCTCAACAACAGCACGACCGCACCGACTGCAGGCAATGGTAAGCTCCGGGTCGGCCATCTTGCACCCTTTGCTGCTGACCTCGATGACACTAAGGTCGACATCTGTACCGATGACGGTACGCCCATCCCTCAACTACAGGGCGTTCCCTACGATACCGTTACCGACTTCCTTGAGCTGCCAGCCGACGACTACGATCTGATCGTGACCATCGCCGGTAGCAACTGTGGAACCGTTGCGCTGGACATTCCTTCCGTCCGCCTTGGCGATGGTCAAGATCGCTGACGCCTATGTCATCGGCAAGAACGATGCGACTTTCCCGTTGAACGTCTCGACCATCCTCGGCATCACCTTCACCCCGGCCACGGTCAACATTGCCCACTATGCGCCCTTCGGCACCAGCCAGGACGGTACCTCGGTCAGCATCTTTGTTGACGGCGCCGAGGCCCTTACTGACGTCAAGTTCGGCGATGTCAGACAAGGACGTTCCGCTCGCCCCCGGCGAGCATCTTATCGAAATCAAGCCGACCGGCACCAGCACAGTGGCGATCAGCGGCACGGTCACACTGGCTGCAGCGGGTTCCTACACCGCCATAGCCATTGGCGATGGCGACAACCAGCCCCTGGGTCTCAAAGTCCTCGACAACAGCACGGCCGCACCGGCTGCAGGCAATGGTAAGCTCCGTGTCGGCCATCTGGCACCCTTCGCTGCCGACATCGACGACACCAAGGTCGACATTTGCACCGATGACGGTACGCCCATCCCTCAGCTACAGGGCGTTCCCTACGATACCGTTGCTCCACTTCCTTGAGTTGCCAGCCGACGACTACGATCTGATCGTGACCATCGCCGGTAGCAACTGTGGAACCGTTGCGTTGGACATTCCTTCCGTCCGTCTTGGCGATGGTCAAATCGCTGATGCCTATGTCATCGGCAAGAACGATGCGACTTTCCCGTTGAACGTCTCGACCATCCTCGGCATCACCTTCACACCGGCCACGGTCAACATTGCCCACTATGCGCCCTTCGGCACCAGCCAGGACGGTACCTCGGTCAGCATCTTTGTTGACGGTGACGAGGCCCTTACTGATGTCAAGTTCGGCGATGTCAACAAGGACGTTCCGCTCGCCCCCGGCGAGCATCTTATCGAAATCAAGCCGACCGGCACCAGCACAGTGGCGATCAGCGGCACGGTCACACTGGCTGCAGCGGGTTCCTACAACGCCATAGCCATTGGCGATGGCGACAACCAGCCCCTGGGTCTCAAAGTCCTCGACAACAGCACGGCCGCACCGGCTGCAGGCAATGGTAAGCTCCGTGTCGGCCATCTGGCACCCTTCGCTCCCGACATCCAAGCCACCAAGGTCGACGTCTGCACCGATGACGGTACGCCCATCCCTCAGCTACAGGGTGTTGTGTACGGTGACGTTGCTCCCTTCCTTGAGTTGCCAGCCGACGACTACGATCTGATCGTGACCATCGCCGGTAGCAACTGTGGAACCGTTGCGTTGGACATTCCTTCCGTCAGTCTTGGCGATGGCGACATCGCTGATGCCTATGTCATCGGCAAGAACGATACGATTTTCCCGTTGAACGTCTCGACCATCCTCGGCATCACCTTCACATCGGTACCGTAACCGGGTTGACGACGGCATACTCAAGATGATCTTGAGGCATCGAACGTTCTGAGAAGCGGGCCCAGTTCAGTTGAACTGGGCCCGCTTTTTTTTGTAACTCAGCCCGGGCACATGGTTGATCGTTCCCATCAGTTTGTAGCGGTCGCCTTGGACGATTGCAATCGCCAGCAGACTGCTTCCGATCCAACGGCATGCGCTTCTCGACAGCACGATCTGCTCACCCTTCGAAACCCTGGAGGCCACGACATGATACAAGCCTTCGGCGACCAACTTGTGGTTACCATCGCACAGATCGCTCTGGTCTGGCTGAACCATACCGAAACGCAGGCACAGTGATAGCGTATGCCAACCGGACGGCAGATCAAGGATGCAATGTAGTCGCCTTCGGCGAGGCCTTGATTCCCGATTACACCTTCTGGATCGAGCGAACTGACGGAGCGCGCTTCAACTCAGATTTCTTTTTCGCGATAGTGATAGTGATAAAGCGTGGAGAATCCGCAACGTTCGTAGAGAGCGAG
The DNA here is from genome assembly GCA_963848115.1 of uncultured Chloroflexia bacterium. Lineage (GTDB taxonomy): Bacteria > Chloroflexota > Anaerolineae > Caldilineales > Caldilineaceae > JAWKOK01. The sequence continues at coordinate 85,395 of CAWKCP010000001.1, forward strand.
GGCCGGGGCGTTGACCGTCATCACTTGTAGATAACTCTGCCTCACGCCGCATAGCAGAGCCCAATTTGCCAGGGCATGAATGATGCTTGTCGCAGCGCCGCGCCTGCGCATACGTTCAGCGGTCGACATGCTGAAGATGCCGAGCCAATCCTCATTCACGACACCCAGCCCCAATGCCACCGGCTCATCGTCGACCGTTGCCAGCGCAAACCCGGTCTTGGTACGGATCCGATTGATGATGTCGCTGCGAACAACAGCGTCCCGTTTTCCGAACCGCTCGAAATCGGTGTAGGCCTGGAACCAGGCCTGGGTGCCCTGCTCCGTAACATCAACATGAAGGCCGGCAGGCGGTAGCCGTCGCCCCGTCTCTGCCAGGACAACATCAAGCTTGGCCGTCTGCACCGCAGTCTGAGCGCTGCGTTGATAGCCACGCATGGCCAATGCAATGTCCAGATCCACAGGACGTGATGCCGGCGAAATCTGATACCGTGCCGGCATGTCATAGACGGCGTAGAACAGTTCTGCCTCGTTCAACTTCTCGTCCAACGTCAATACTGAAGCACCGTGAGCGTCAGCATTGGGCCAGACCGAATTGGCGCGCCGAGTGATTCCGTAGGTGAAGCGCAGGAGCCATCCTCCGACCCAGTCTGCCTGAGCAGCCGGCCAGGCATCCCGAGCCATTGCTTCGATCAGATCGATCTCATCCTGACGACTTTCAAGACTCATCACGCCTGTCTTCCAGTAGTTCACTCCGGATTGTATCCCACCATAGTACACGAATCGATTGTTTCCGAGCAAGCAGATGTGCTACACTTCAACAATTCTAAACTGACCGTTGCGACTCTTTGTTCGGACAGCTTTGCAGACAACGGTGCAAACAGAAGAAACGATACACAAAACATGACGACCGAAGCAGACTATCAGTTACTCGACTGCGGAAATATGGAAAAGCTGGAACAGGTGGGGCCCTATCGGCTGCGCCGCCCGTCTCCCCAGGCGATCTGGCTTCCGAAACTGGGTGAAGATGAATGGGAGCGAGCGGACGGGACCTATGTCCGGGACAGTAGCGGCAGCGGAAAATGGCAGTGGAATCGCAAAGTCTCGCGCGAATTCGACGTCATCTTCAATTCACTGGCGTTTCACATTAAGTTGACCAATTTTGGCCACATGGGTCTCTTTCCAGAACAGGCCGACAACTGGACCTGGCTTCGCGACAAGATCCGCCGGCGCATGCTCAGCACGCAACATGCCAATATTCATGTCCTGAATCTCTTTGCCTACACGGGCGGCAGCACCATGGCCGCCAGCCAGACAGGCGCGCATGTTGTTCATGTCGACGCTGCCAAAGGCGTGGTAGATTGGGCACGTAAGAATGCCCAACTCTCTCACCTCGACCGTCGACCGATTCGCTGGCTTGTCGACGACGCCATGAAATTCGTCAAGCGCGAGGCCCGCCGCGGCAACCGCTACCATGGCATCATCTTCGATCCGCCCTCCTTCGGGACGAGGTCCCAAGGGTGAAGTATTCAAGATCGAAGATGACATTATGCCGTTGATGGACGCCTGTGCCGACATCCTGCGGCAAGACGCTCAGTTCGTGATCTACAGTTGCCATACACCCGGGTTCACCCCGATTACCCTGGCCAACCAACTCGAGACAATCCTGGGCAAGCGCCCTGGCGTCATGGAGAGCGGGGAAATGACGATCACCGACGCATTTGGGCGTCGGTTGCCAAGCGGCACATTCGCCCGCTGGTCAGCCGACAACCCCGATAAGCAAGAGAGCGCCAAGAAATCTCGATCCAAGGAAGACTGATCTAAACCATCGTGCCGCTGATCACTAGCCTCCAGAATGCACGCATCAAGCATGTGGCAAAGCTGACCAAGCGACGCGTGCGTGACGAATCTCGCCAGACCGTCGTCGAAGGCGCTCGCGAGATCTCGCGAGCGCTGGCCTGCGGCGTCATCCCTGATGAAGCCTTTGTCTGTCCCCAGTTGCTGCCTGACGATCCAACCGCAAAGGCAGCCTTTGAACACCTGAACCTACTCTTCGCCAATCACGTCATCGACCTCTTCCATGTCACACCCGAAGTCTTTGCCCGCATGGCCTACCGGGGCGAGAGCGGCGGCATGCTGTTGGTCATCCCCTATCAGCCACATACCTTTGGCGTTCTGCCGGAAAAAAATCCACGCTTTCTAGCCCTGATCGAGGGCGTGGAGAAGCCCGGCAATCTGGGCGCCATATTGCGCACGGCAGATGCAGCCGGTATCGACGGCGTGCTGGTCTGCAGCGATACGGAACAGCCCACAACCGATGTCCACAATCCCAATGTGATTCGTGCGAGCCTCGGCACCCTGTTCAGCGTCCCCGTCGTCGTGACTGACACCGAGAGTGCCGTGACTTGGCTGCACGACAACGGTGTGCGCATCGTAGCAGCGAGACCCGGCGCATCACGGGTCTACAGCGCGTGCGACATGACCGGGCCAACTGCCGTCGCGCTGGGCAGCGAAGCCCATGGACTGAGTGAACGACTACTGCAAGCCGCCGACATCTCAGTTACGATCCCCATGTATGGCATGGCCGACAGCCTGAACTTGGCAACGTCAACCGCTCTGATGCTGTACGAGGTGGTCCGACAGCGAGCAATAGAGAGATGAATACGATAACCGAACCCAAAGAACTGACACTCCGGATCAGCGGCATGGACTGTGCAAACTGTGCGCGCACGGTCGAGCAAGGCGTCGCCAACCTGGACGGCGTCAACATGAGCAAGGTGATATTCACCAGCGAGAAACTGCATGTGAGCGGCGACATCCAGCGGGATACAGTCGTGAGTCGCATCCGCGAGCTGGGCTATGATGTCATCGAGACACACGAGGGCGGGGACGGAGCAACAGGACCCAAGCAGAGCGAACGCAATATCCTGGCCTACATGTGGGGTCGTCGCGACACGCGCCTGGCGCTGTTGGCAGGGATCCTGATCATCCCGGGCATCATTGTCACCGAGTTCGGTGGGATGGATCTCTGGTGGGCCAATCTCGCCGCAGTGGCAGCCATGATGCTAGCCGGGTTTCCCGTGGCTCGCAGCGGATGGAACAACCTGCGCATCAACCACAATCTGAACATCAACGCCCTCATGACCATTGCAGCCACGGGCGGCCTGATCATTGGCACCTACACTGAATCAGCCATGATCATGGTGCTCTTCGTGCTCGGCGAAGCGCTGGAAGGCTACACCGCCGGCAACGCGCGCCAAGCCATCACAAGCCTGATGGACGTGGCCCCAAATACCGCCACTCGTCGAGTTTTCACTGGAAACCGAGACGGTTCCAACGGCGACCAGAGCAGGCACGAGGGCGTTTATGGAGAAGAGACGGTCGATGTCGATGACTTGGCCATCGGTGACGTTGTCATTGTGAAGCCCGGCGAGCGGGTGCCAATGGATGGGCGCGTGATCGCCGGTGTCTCTGCGGTCAATCAGGCGCCGATCACGGGCGAGAGCGTGCCGGTGGACAAGGGCATGGAGGACGAGGTTTTCGCGGGCAGCGTCAACGGCACCGGTGCGCTGGAGATCGAGGTGACACACCTGGCCAAGGACAACACCATCAGCCGTATCGTCCAGCTTGTGCAGGAAGCCCAGGACTCTCAAGCGCCCACCCAACGCTATGTAGACCGTTTCGCTGCCTACTACACGCCGGCGGTGGTCGTACTGGCGGCACTGGTTGCCATCCTTCCGCCGCTGCTCTTTGGTGCGCCGTTCCTCAATCCGGATGACGGTACGTTTGGCTGGCTCTATCGCGGCCTGGCACTCCTAGTGGTGGCCTGCCCCTGTGCGCTGGTCATCAGCACACCGGTCAGTATCATCAGTGGCATCAGCAACGCCGCCCGCAACGGGATACTGATCAAGGGCGGCATCTACCTGGAAAAACTCAACGAGATCAAAGTCATCGCCTTCGACAAGACCGGCACGCTGACCCAAGGGCGGCCGGCCGTGGTCGGCGTACGCGCGGAGGGCTGTGAGATGTCCGCCGCCATCGAAACAGATTGCCCGGTTTGTGATGACTTGATCGCGCTGGCCGGGGCTATTGAGCAGCGCAGTGAGCACCCGTTCGGCCAGGCCGTCGTTGCCGAAGCCGATCGTCGCCAGGTGCTCGCTCGCTATCCTGCAGGCAGCATGGTGTCGGCAATGGCCGGGAACGGCATCGTCGGTATGGTCGATTCCAAGGAGATCATGATCGGCAGCCACGCCTACTTTGACGGCAATGTACCCCATACGCCCCAGCAATGTTCGCTGGCCAACGCTGAAGCGGAAGAAGGCCTGACCCCTGTAATGGTCAGTGTCGAGGGCAGCTACCGTGGCACCATTACCGTGGCCGACACGGTACGCGAAAGCAGCAGAGACGCCATACAAGACCTGTATGCCGCGGGCATCGTTGCAGTGGCTATGCTCACCGGCGACTCGCCCGCCACCGCCAACGCCATTGCCGGCCAGATCGGCGTCACCGATGTCCGTGCCGGCCTGGCCCCTGGTGACAAATCGACAGCGGTGAACGAATTACGCGCGGCTTACGGACCGATTGCCATGGTTGGCGACGGCATCAACGATGCGCCGGCTCTGGCATCGGCAGACGTCGGCATCGCCATCGGAGCAGCATTCGGCGGCACGGCCCAGGCCATGGAGACGGCCGATATCGCGCTCATGAGTGATGATCTGAGCCGACTGCCATATGCCTTGCTACTGAGTCACGCCACGATGCGTACGATTCGCACCAACATCATTTTCAGCATTGGCATCAAGATCGTATTCATGATTTTGGTTGTCCTTGGCATGAGCACCATGTGGATGGCCGTGGCGGCGGATGTCGGCGTCTCGCTACTGGTTACATTTTACGGACTGCGCCTGCTACGCTGGAACCCATCTGCATCCTCAGGCGTTCAATCGGCAGCGTGAGTCGATACCGGATGCTGGTTGGCTGATTTCGACCATTGTCACAGATGCTGGATTAGCGCTTGCCCTGGATAAAATCAATCTGGTGGAAGCCAACCTACTGCCGTCAAACACCTTCTTCTGTATATTTTTACTTAGGGCGGTCTAGCCATCATGATCGAGCGGCAAAATTAGCTCATTTGTTTGACGCACATAGTACCCTATGTTAAACTCACAAGCAGTCAATTCTATCTCTGCGGAAACAAAAAACGTCGGTTTTGCCTCAGTGACAGAGATGCAAAAATCGCCAGCGAGTGATTTTGGTCTGACCATTGAGGACTAGATGGGATTTCAGATGAATTCGAAACGATTGCGCAGTGGAGCCATATACCTATTGCTTCTGCTCGCGTTAGGTGCTTTCCTCTACACGACATTTGAGCGTCGACCCAACAACAATATCGAGACAGTGCCGATTGCAGATGTCGGTGAAGAAGTACGCAACGGCAATGTCGCGGCCATCAGTACCAAGGATCACAAGGTCCTGGTAACGACGCGCAACGGCGAAGAGATTCAATCCCGGATTGAAGACGATTCCGCCCTGATCGAAACATTGATCAATCTCGGCGTGACGCCTCAGGAACTGAGCCGCGTGCAGATTGAGGTCGCCAACCCAACGCTGTGGGAAAGTTGGAGCGGCATTCTGCTGGCAATCCTCCCCCTGCTCCTGCTGGGCGCCTTTTTCTTCTTCATTCTGCGCCAGGCCCAAGGGTCCGGAAATCAAGCATTTAGCTTCGGCAAGAGCAAAGCCCGTGTCTTTGCCGGGGATACGCCGACGGTTACCTTTGACGATGTGGCGGGGAGCGAGGAAGCCAAACAAGAGCTTCAGGAGATTGTCGAGTTTCTCAAAGAGCCGGAGAAATTTGCCAACCTGGGTGCTCGGATTCCCAAAGGCGTGCTACTCGTAGGCCCTCCGGGAACGGGCAAGACGCTGATGGCCAAGGCCGTGTCCGGCGAGGCCGGTGTGCCATTCTTCAGCATCTCCGGTTCCGAGTTTGTCGAGATGTTTGTGGGCGTAGGCGCCAGCCGCGTGCGCGACCTATTTGAACAGGCGAAGAAGAGTTCGCCATGCATCATCTTCGTTGACGAAATCGATGCGGTAGGCCGTCATCGCGGCTCAGGCATGGGTGGCTCTCACGATGAGCGGGAACAGACGCTCAACCAGATTCTTGTCGAGATGGACGGTTTCGACACCGACACCAACGTGATTCTGGTGGCGGCGACCAACCGCCCGGACATCCTTGACCCGGCGCTGCTGCGTCCCGGTCGCTTCGACCGGCGTGTGATAATGGATGCACCGGATAAACGGGGCCGTCAGCAGATTCTCGAAGTCCACGTCCGCGGCAAGCCGCTCGCTTCCGATGTAGACCTGGAAGTCGTTGCCAAGCAGACACCCGGATTCTCCGGTGCCGATATTGAGAACCTGGTCAACGAAGCCGCCATCATGGCCGCACGACGAGATCGACGCTCCATCAGCATGGCTGAATTTCAGGAAGCCATCGACCGGGTCAGCGTTGGTCCGGAGCGACGCAGCCGTATCCTGTTGCCCAAAGAGAAAGAGATCGTAGCCTACCATGAGGCCGGCCACGCTGTTGCAGGCCATTTTCAAGACAACCACGATCCGATCCATAAGATCACGATTGTGGCTCGCGGCATGTCGCTGGGCCACGCTCGCTATCTGCCTGAAGAGGAAGCCCGTCTGCAAACCAAGGAGCTCTTTCTCGGCCAACTTGTCTCAGCATTGGGTGGCCGTGTCGCCGAAGAAATTCGCTTCAGTGACTTCACAGATGGAGCCTCCAGTGACATCGAGAAGGTTTCTTCGATGGCGCGTGCCATGGTCACCCAGTTGGGGATGAGCGAAAAGATGGGGCCCATCCAGTATGGGCAGCACGACGAGATGATGTTCTTGGGCCGCTCGATGGGCGAACATCGCAACTACAGCGACAAGGTTGCCCAGGAAATCGATGAAGAAGTTAAGGTAATCGTCGACCAGGTTCACAGCCGATGTCGAGAGATTCTGAAGGAACACTGGAACGAAGTGGAACTGCTCGCCGGCGCATTGCTCGAACATGAAACCATCGAGAGCCAACAGTTCGAAGCCTTGATGCGGGGCGAGGATCCCTTTGCGGATAATGAGCCGCCGGTGAGCCCTAACCCCGTGATGCCAAACTCTGTTGGGCCGGAGCATAAACGGGAAGAGACTGCGAACGACAGCAAGCCCGATCTGGGCGGTTCATTGCCGGCGCCTGCATAGTGTGCGAGAGATTGTGACGTGAATTTGCCCGAGATTCAACCGAGCAGAAATGGAAATCATAAGGCCCCGCCCAACACCAGCGGGGCCTTTCCTGTGACCACAAACGACCGTGCCGGACATCGTGCGGCAATTGATCCTGGAAATCGTGGTGGGCATGACGGATTAGAAGTCCCTTCCCGCGTGGCGCAACAACGGCAGCGGCGGACCGAGTTTCTGGTTGATCCGCCGGCAAGATCGCTGCGTTCTATCCTGTATAGTCTCTACCGCCATGAATGGGCCGGTGGGCCGTTGACTCGCTGGATTTGGAGCGGCCTTCTTCTGCTTGGCGGTCTGTCGACCCTCTGGCTGCAGCCGTGGTGGTTGGGCCTCACAGTCATCCTGGCGACCGTGCTAGCACTTTTTGTGATGCTTGTGATTCTTCGGCGCAGCGATTTTGTGCGTTTTGAAGAGCAAGGCCTCCCAGGCGTGACACCCAAACCACTCTCGCCAAATAACAAGATCGCCGTCTATGCGACCGGCCATTTCACGGTCGAAGGCCAGTATCGTCGCTTCACCTATCTGCCCGGATACTATCGTTCGTTCGCCACCCGCGAACACGCCGTACTCTGTTTGGCGCGAGATCGCCGCTTTCTTGGGCTGGGCCAATGGCCCGTACTCGATGTCGGCATGTGGTATATCTTCTGCACGGAACGCCTGATCAATCAGGTGCGCTACGGGCAGCTTCATTTTGAGCGAGAATCCCGTCCGGCCGTTGCCATCGATTATCGCTTGACCCGGCCTGCCCCTAGCCGCAGAAGTGGAGAGCAGACGTTGGACGAAACGATCTACCTGGTCTGCACCAGCGAGGCAGACACAAAACGCTTGATCGCAGACCTGCTCACCGACAGAGCAACTGTGAGCCCAACCGCCGACATCCTGGAGACAAGGCAATGAGCCGAAACGACCGCCCAAGCTGGGACGACTATTTCATGGACATCGCTTTCACCGTTGCACAGCGCAGTACCTGCGACCGAGCGCATGTCGGGGCCGTGCTGGTGCGCGATCGACGCATCCTCACAACCGGCTACAACGGCGCACCCGTCGGATCACCCCACTGCGATGATGTTGGGCACCTCATGGTCGACGGCCACTGCGTGCGTACGCTGCACGCGGAGCAGAACGCCATTATCCAGGCTGCGTTGCATGGCGTGAGCACCGAAGGCGCCACCGCCTATGTGACCCACCAACCCTGCATTACCTGCGCCAAGATGCTGATCAATTCGGGTGTGCGCCAAGTGGTCTACGCAGGCAACTATCCTGATGAAAACAGCCGCACCTTCTTTGCGGAAGCCGGCGTTGAGCTAATCCACGCGCCGCGTGACCGGGCGGCAGACAGCGTCTATCATCCAGAAGAATCCGCAGCGGCCAACTGATGGCTGACGCTCTCCGCTTTCCGCCCGGCTTTCGTTGGGGCACTGCCTCTTCCTCGTACCAGACAGAAGGCAACAACGGCAACAACCAGTGGTCGATCTACGAGCAACAGCCCGGAGCTATCCGGCACGGCGACCGCAGCGGACTGGCCTGCGATTGGTGGGCCAACGCCGAGCGAGACTTCGATCACATGCAACGGCTTGGGCTCAATGGCCACCGGCTGAGCATAGAATGGAGCCGTGTCGAACCCAGCCTCGGCGAAATCGATCACGCGGCACTGGACCGCTACCGGGCCATGGTCGGCGGCCTGCGCGATCGGGGCATCGAACCCATGGTGGCGCTTCACCATTTCACCGATCCGCTCTGGTTCGTGAAGCAGGGCGGCTGGGAAAACAGCGAGAGCATCGCTCTCTACCAGCACTATGCACGTACGGTCGTGGATGCACTGGGCGATCTGTGCGATTTCTGGCTGACTTTCAACGAGCCACTGGTTGGGCTCGGACAAGGCTGGTTTCGAGGCATCTGGCCGCCGCACAAGCGCAATCCGCTGACCGCGCGGCGTGTCTTCCTCAACTTTCTGTTTAGCCACGCCGCGGGCTATCACACGATACATGCTCGTCAACCCCATGCCCGGGTCTCCTACGCCAAGGCAGTTTCACTCTTCCGTGGCCTTGACGAAGAAAGCAGCCTGGACCGCTACGCCGCCGGCGTCAAACGCCATCTTTTTGAGCACATCTGGATCATGGCGACCATCGATGGCAAGCTTCGTCCGCCACTCGGGGTTGGCAACTATCATCATCCGTTGGCCGGCTCGCTCGACTTCTTCGCCATCAACTACTATACGCGCCGCCTGGTGCGCTTCACACCCAGCCCACGCACCCTCTTCGGCGTCGAACGCTTCTCCGAAAATGCCGAACTCTCCGACAGCGGACAACAGGGCCCCTATAGTGAGTACCATCCGGCGGGGCTTCACCAGATCTGCGAGGAAGTGAGCGTCTTCGACAAGCCCATCTACATCACCGAAAACGGCCTGCCCGATGCCGACGATGACCAGCGGCCGCGATGGATACTGGGCCACCTCAAGGAGCTTCATCGGGCCATCGAAAGCGGCTGCGATGTGCGCGGCTACTACCACTGGACCTTCGTGGACAACTTTGAGTGGAATGAGGGATGGGGGTTGCGGTTTGGGCTGGTCCAAATGAATCCGCAGACCCAGGGGCGAACAGAGCGGCCCAGTGCGCAGCTCTACGGGAAGATTGCCCGAGAGAATCAGCTCATCGTTTGATCCAGGCGACGCGTATAACCTTCCTGGAAGCTGACAGCTTCCAGGAAGGTGGCATGCCATTTACTGCCCGTAATAGGCATTGGCACCGTGTTTCCTGAGATAGTGCTTATCCAATAACGCCTGTTGCATGGGCGGGAGGGTCGGCTCCAGCATCATGGCGTGGAAGTTCATAAAGGCGACTTCCTCCAGGACGACGGCGTTGTGAACGGCGTCCATGGCGTCGGCGCCCCAGGCAAACGGGCCGTGGCTGTGAACCAGCACCGCGGGGATCGCATCGGGGTCGTTGTCCCGGAAGGTCTCGATGATGACCGTGCCCGTCTCCTTCTCATATTCGCCCTCGATCTCGGCCGCCGTCATTTTGCGCGTGCAGGGAATCTCGCCGTAGAAATAGTCGCCGTGGGTCGTCCCCAGCGCCGTCAGGCCGCGCCCGGCCTGGGCAAAAGTGGTTGCCCAGCGACTGTGGGTGTGAACGATGCCGCCGACGTTGGGAAAGGCCTTGTAGAGTTCGAGATGCGTCGCCGTGTCGGAGGAAGGTTTCAGTCCCCCGTCCACGACGTCCCCGGTTTCCAGCGCCACGACGACCATGTCATCGGCCTGCATCTCTTCATAGGACACACCCGAGGGCTTGATGACCACCAATCCCGCATGCCGGTCGATGGCCGAGACATTGCCCCAGGTGAAGGTCACAAGACCATGGTCGGGAAGCAGCAGATTGGCTCGACAGACCTGCTCTTTCAGTTCTGCCAACATGGTTACTCCTTCAACGCATCGACTGCGGCCCGTTCGATGACGAGGCCCTGCTTGTAGCGCTCCATGAACGCCGCAAAGCCCTCGACATCGACCGGATCCGGGGCCAGCGTGACGCCGCCCTCCCCCGCGAATACGCTGTCGGCAAGATAGGCTTCCAGCGCTTCATCCTCGCCCTTGCGTTGCATGTAGGCAGCCAACAAGGCGATGCCCCAGGCCCCGCCCTCGCCCGCGGTCTCCATCACCGAGACCGGCACGTTCATGGCCGCGGCCATCATCCTCTGACCCACGCCCTCGGTCTTGAAGAAGCCGCCGTGGCCAAGGATCTGGTCGATCTCCACATTCTCCTGTTCAAACAAGATATCCAGACCGATATTCAAGGCTCCTAGCGCGGAGAAGAGATGCACACGCATAAAGTTGGCCAGATTGAAGCGGCTTTCGGGCGTGCGCACAAAGAGGGGACGTCCCTCCTCCATGTGGGTGATGTGCTCGCCGGAGAGATAGTTGTAGGCCAACAGCCCGCCGGCATCCGCATCGCCGTAAAGCGCCTTCCTATAGAGCATTTCAAAGAGCTGGGATTGATCGACTTCCACACCCAGCGCGGCCGCAAATTCGTCGAACAGACCGACCCAGGCGTTGAGGTCCGAGGTGCAGTTGTTGCAGTGCACCATGGCCACCGGCTTGCCCGTGGGCGTCGTCACCATGTCGATCTCAGGGTAGAGCTTGGAGAGGGCCTTTTCCAACACGATCATGGCGAAGACCGACGTGCCCGCGGAGACGTTGCCCGTGCGCTGGGCCACACTGTTGGTGGCGACCATGCCGGTGCCGGCGTCGCCTTCCGCAGGGCAGAGCGGGATGCCCGCTTGCAGTTGTCCGGTGGGATCGAGCAGCTTAACACCGGCTTCTGTCAGTGCGCCGGCGGTTTTTCCCGCCACCAGCACCTGGGGAAGGATGTCCTGGAGCTGCCACGGGAGTTCTCTGGCCGCGAGTTGCTGGTTGAACTGCGCCATTCTGCCGGCATCGTAATCGTTGCTGGTGCTGTCTATGGGGAACATGCCTGAGGCTTCGCCGACGCCCATCGATTTCTGCCCGGTCAATTGCCAGTGGACATAGCCGGCCAGCGTGGTCAGGTAATCGATCTCGGCCACGTGGTCTTCCCCGTTGAGAATGGCCTGGTAGAGGTGGGCAACGCTCCAGCGCTGGGGGATGTTGAACTGAAAGAGTTCTGTCAGTTCCTCGGCGGCCTGGCCGGTGATGGTGTTGCGCCAGGTGCGAAAGGGGGCCAGCAGATTGCCGTCCCGGTCAAAGGTTATGTAGCCGTGCATCATGCCGCTAAAGCCGATGGCGCCGATGGTCTTGAGCGGGACGTCGTACTGGGTTCGCACGTCCTCGGCGAGCGCGCGATAGCTCTCCTGCAAGCCGGTCCAGACATCGTCCAGGCTGTATGTCCAGATGCCGTCTTCGTACTGGTTTTCCCAGTCGTAGCTACCCGACGCAATCGGCGTGTGATCGTGGCCGATCAGCACTGCCTTGATGCGCGTTGAGCCGAACTCAATGCCCAGCGCGGTTTCGCCGCGCTCGATGGCGGTTTGGATGTCGGTTTGGTTCATGGTGGTCTCCTTTTGTGGTGACGTATTTCGGTTTGGTTCTATGATACGTCCGGCCAGGAATAATCGCCAGAATGCAGATTGTTGCTGCTTTCCATCCTCCTCTAACATGACGCTCAATGTGGTACAATGGACACGAAATAGCGAAGGGTGAGCCAATTATGCGTTTGCAGATTCCCGTTTCTGTATTGACATCTGCATCGGTTCACATCCTGATGAAAGGAGGCGCAATATGACCTATGCACTCACATTGGAACTGCCAGAGAAGATATTCGTACCGCTGCTCCATGCGGCAGAAGCGGCCAATCAGTCGCCAGAAGAATGGCTGATGGAAAACCTCGACAAACAATTGAATGCAAATGGCGTTGATCTCCGACGGCATTTTGGCGCTGTCGATCTGGGGCGACCAACAGGGGCCAACAACCATTCTATCGATGCCGATCTGGCACGTACTTCTCATAGATCGACTCGATAAGCACTGGTCATTGTGTGATTCGGTGAGCATTGTGCTGATGCGCCAACGTACTGTAACAGAGGCCCTGACAACGGATCACCATTTCGAGCAGGCCGGGCTGATCCGACTCCTATAGACGGCTCTGTTTCGCTGAGTCCTGAATCCCCAATTTCACCGTTGACATTTAAGCCGCGTGCGGTATAGTGGATAGCGAAACTGCCAACCCTGGACTTTTCGGTCCAAAAGTATCGGCCTGACGATCACGTAGCTGCGCAACAATCTGAACCAAAGGACCGTCTGAAAGGAAATACTGAATGGCACTGCTGCTAGGCAAAGAACCGGTCGAATCGATTCCGCTGAAGACCACTGAGAGTGGCGTTATTTTGGTGGGCAACACCAGGGTCACGCTGGATACGGTTGTTGGCGCTTTTGATGATGGCGCCACACCAGAGGAAATTGTCTATCAGTATCCGTCTTTGCAACTTGCTGACGTGTACGCAGTCGTTGGCTACTACTTGCATCACGGAAGCGAGGTGCAAGATTATCTAAAGCGGCGTGCTCAACGGGCAAAAGCTGTGAAATTGGAAAACGAGACTCGCTTTCCGCCACATGGGATACGAGAACGGCTCATGGCTCGCCAACAAGTGTCATAACAAATGCTCAAGTTCCTGGCGGATGAGAATTTCAACTACAACATTGTGCGCGGGATGTTGCGTCGCAATCCAGATGTAGATGTTGTGCGGGTACAGGACGTTGGATTAGGCGGTGCTGATGATCCAACAATCCTTGAATGGGCAGCACGAGAGCAGCGGATTTTGTTAACGCATGATGTGGCAACGATCACTCATTACGCATACGAGCGTGTAAGAGCAAACAAACGGATGCCGGGTGTATTTGAGGTAAATCGTACGATATCACTCGGAATCGTGATTGACGACCTTTTGCTGATTGCCGGCGGCAGCTTGGAAAATGAGTGGGAAGGGCAGGTTCGGTATCTTCCTCTGCACTGAATTTGCGTTAGAAAATCGTATTGACATCTGATCCATTTGCGGTATCGTGGATCGCGAAACCACCAACCCCGGACTCATCGGTTCAACGGGAACCCGACTGACGATGCCGATGCTCTATGAACCTTCAAGCTAGTACGACAACGTTAAATTAGGCTGAATGAGAGCCCATGTGGCAAAAAGCCATATGCAAACGAGACAAAACACAACGGAAATCGAGCGTTGGGGACTCTCGCTCGAAGAAATCATGGGACTGCAAAGTCGGCTGAGTGAATATCATGATCGCTACCGCCCATACTTGATGACACAGACAGATGATACGAGTGATTATGGCTACCATTATCTGAGTTGCCTGATGCGAATGGAAACGAAACGGACGATGGCGAATATTGCACGCACAAGTGGTGTACCAATACAGAATATGCAGCAATTCATCAGCGATTCACCCTGGTCAGGCCCCCGCCTAATTGAGGCAGTCTGCTATGAAGTCAGCCTGCGTCCAGAATTTTCTGCGGGTAGCGTACTCATCATCGACGAAAGCGCCGATGCGAAATCGGGCAATACCAGTGCAGGAGCCGGACGCCAACACAACGGTCGATTGGGCAAAGTCGACATGTGTCAGGTTGGCGTTTTTCTATCGTTGACCAATGATGGCCACCAGACATGGATCAATGGTGAACTTTACCTGCCTGAAACATGGTTTACGCCGCAAAATGCGGCCAAACGTAAGCGTTTAGGCATTCCCAAAGAGCAAGAGTTCGCCACCAAGTTGGAATTGGCCCTCAAAATGGTCAAGCAAGTTCAACGCACTGGCGTGCCTTTCGATGCGGTGGATTGCGACTCGCTTTATGGTCGCAAAGGCTGGTTCCGTGACCAACTGGGCCAATTGAACATTGAATATTATGCGGATATTCCTGAGAATACTCGAGTCTATCTTGAAAAACCGCTGGTCTATTACCCACTGACCAAACGAGGGAAACCGGCTAAACAGCCCGTGATATCGGGCATCTTTGCCTTGGCCAAGGAGCTTGTCGACCATTCCCGCACAGAATGGCAAACTTTTGTCTTGCGTCCCTGCGAGCGGGGCATGCTCAAAGCTGATTTTGCTCGTCGCCGTGTCTGGACAGTTGATGCCGATGGCACGCTGCGCCAAGAATGGCTGCTCATACGCAAAAACGGCGCCAAAATCACCTATTCTCTGAGCAATGCCTCGGAAGACACATCGTTACTTACCATGGCGCAACATAAATCGCAGCGTTACTTCATTGAGCGCTCTAACCAAGACGCCAAATCCGAACTCGGGTGGGATGAATTTCAGGCCATCAAGTTCAGAGCTTGGCAGCATCACCTCGCCTTCACAATTCTTGCCAGTTGGTTTGTTACCGAAACTCAACTCGACTGGGCTCGCGACCATCCCCGAGACCCATTTCTGCTCGAACAGTACGAAATCGATACCTTGCCCAACCTTTCACTTGCCAATGTGCGCACTTTGTTGCGTGCGGTCATGCCTCTTCCTCGACTTCTCCCCTCTCAGGCCGCCGCACTTGTCGTTGAGCACCTCGATAACCGCACTCGTTCGCGCAAATCTCGCTTACACAAGCTCTCAGAGCCTTGAATCTAACGTTGTCGTACTACACAGCAAATTCTACGTTGCACCTGAGACAACTGAGCCGATTTCGCCGTCTGCAGCGAGCACGGCTCTGCGCATCGAAAACGTGCAGGTGACACCCCAGCAAACCACAGCGGGCGAACGTGTCATCATCGGGGCAGATATCCTGGCCCAGGACGCGCCGGCGGAAGCCGTACATGTGCGACTCTATCCTGACGCACAGGCGTGGCAGGCGTACCAGGATGACCCCACCCTTCCTCAACCGCGCTCCTTTGATGTAGAGATGCTGCCCTTCATTCATACGGGCGAAACGGATCGCGTAGAGGTGCCCTACCGCCCCACACATTGCGGCACGCAGGATATCCTGGTTTGGGCGACGGTTGGTGCATCGCAAGATGCCGTCACGGCTACCGCGACCGTTGACAACGGTGGCTGCGCGCTCTACTTCCCGGTTGTCAAGGTGAATAATGTAGAGTAGCCTATGATGAATATAGGCCTGAAGACCACCTCCTGCAGGTAGAAGATCATCTTGTTCAATGTTGATATCCCAGGCTCAGGAATAATGAGGGGTAGGCTGCAAGGCCTGCCCCTCATTATTCCTGAGCCTGGCAATTTCTTTGATTGGGTCAGAAGAACCCGAAATAGTGCAGACATGATATAGACTTGAGTTTGGGGCCGAGGCTCAGAACTCAAGCCAAGGCGAGTTGAACGGGACAGGTCGTCCCGCACGTTACCAACTGAAAAGAGAAGTAGAATAGTCAGAAATCAGGCGGCTCTGCGCCGTTTGCGAGATTTTCTGACCACCGGATGGCGTTTTCGCGGTTTTGGCTGGAATCCAGGCTGGCGCCCCGCACCTTTTCCGGCGGGTTGGGGTTTGGAAGCCGGAGAACCCAACGAAAGCAAAATGGGCAGGGCCACTCGCTGTACTTGTCTAGGGGTTAACGGCCGCAGCCTGCCGGCAACATGGGTCGGATGCCAGCGAGGGCGACGGTCAGCAACCTGATGGCGAATCAACAGCAGTTGGGTATAGGCAAGAGCACAAGACCAGACCCAGCTCAGACGAGCCTGAAGGCTGGGCGAGTTGGGGGCAGTCAACCCCATGTGCTGTTTGAGAATTCTGAACTGTGCTCGATGGCAAAACGCCACAGATACATGCGGGCCAGGTCAGTCAATGCCCCCGACGTCGGCCCAGTCGAGAAGAGGTAGAGCGGTCGCTTGAATTGAGGCGTGCCGTCTGCTTTGAGAAACTGAACCGAGAGCACCATGACAACCAGGAAGGACAGCTTGTAGAAGTGCAAATCTTGCCATGCCATCAGGCGCACCTGCTGCCCTAACAGCTTGCAGGTCTCGACACGGTCCACTTTCCGCCTGGGAGCCGAAAGCTTGAACTTGTCGCCATGTTTTCGAGGTCGTCCTCGTTGTTTCGGCTTTCGTTGCGGCGGTTCCTCGTAGAGCACCCGGTTGCTGCGGATTCGAACTAAGGCGTAGATGGACTGAATGGTCATGAAGACAGAGAGAAAGGCGACATTGCAGTAGAGCGAATCGGCCACGACCACCTTGGGACGACTGCTATCCTGGGTCGACAGCGCTTCTACCTGTTCGCTGCCAACCTGGCTGTCCGTGCTCTCGGTGGATACACGGCTAACATCCAAGGGCATGCACCACGAGGTGCCGTTTTCCACCAGCCGCACCAGCCAGGAATAGACATGCCCCACTTCTATCGGTGCGTGTCTGCCCTTCTTTGACTAACCACGGTCGCGCAGGGTCTCGGCTTCTGGTACAGGATCTTTCGTGCAGTCCACCGCATGGACTTCGTATCCCGCAATCGTCTCTGCATCTGCCGGCTGATTGCGGAACAAGACCTTGTGCAGAATGTAGTACAGAATCTGTCCGGACTTGAGGAAGTCGTAGATGCTGCTGAACTCTCGCCGGAACAACGGTGACTCGCTCAGTCCAACCGGCGATTCGACCACCGGTGCACTCGTCAGCGCATCCACCAGGTCCATGCCGGCGTCGGCTCTCTGTCCAAAACTCTGGTATACTTCTCTGCGGAATCGGTTGTCCATTGGTCATTCCTTTCGAAACTTTGTCTTTGACCAATTGTCGCCGATTCCTTTTCAGTTGTTAAGGTTCAGCCGCCACTGGCGGCTCTAAACTCAAGAGAATATTGCTAGTACCAAAATCTTCTCAATCAGCTTACTGATGTAGCGTGCCGAGCCTAAAATCGCGTCAACCAGACCACGGGTGATCAGTGCCTTTGAACATGGCTCCACGCTTGAAGAGAGGTTCTAGTCGGTGGTATCTTCAACGCAATCCCGTGGCTGGTTACGCAAGTCGTTAGATTTGCTTCGCGAAACAGGTGCGTTGCTGTACAGGCTGGAGTAATTGATATGTTATGATTGCTCTATGTCAATGCCAATTTTAGCGACGAAGCTTTATATTCCCCCACAACGGCCTAACCTTGTCTGCCGTCCCCGCCTGATCGAGCAGCTGAACCAGAATTTGCACCGCAAGCTGACCCTCATCTCGGCCCCTGCTGGCTTTGGCAAAACAACGCTAGTTAGCGAGTGGATTGCTAGCCGCACGCAACCGGCTGCTTGGCTATCACTGGATGAGGCAGACAGTGATTCCGTACGTTTTCTAACTTACCTCGTCGTTGCATTGCGGACGCTTGTTCTGAGCGGAACCGAAGGAGTTGGACCACAGGGGCCACAGATCGGCGAAGGGGTATTGGCTCAGCTTCAATCACCCCAGCCGCCGCCAACCGATTTGGCTCTGACAGCCCTGCTCAACGAAATTGCAGCGAATGAAGATGATTTCATCCTCGTCCTGGATGACTACCATGTCCTTGATGCGCCAGAAATTGACGAGGCCCTCACCTTTCTGATCGACCATCTACCGCCCCAGATGCATCTGGTCATCACCACCCGCGTAGATCCCGACCTACCCTTGGCCCGTTACCGCGCCCGTGGGCAATTGACCGAAGTGCGTGCCGCCGACCTGCATTTCACCGCTGCCGAAGCTGCCGAATTTCTCAACCAGGGCATGGGGCTGACCCTCTCTGCAGAAGAGATTACAGCCCTCGAAACTCGCACCGAAGGTTGGATTGCAGGTCTGCAAATGGCGGCCCTTGCGCTGCAAGGCATCTCCATGCACGGACACGCGGATACGGCCAGTTTCATCCGCTCCTTTACTGGCAGCCACCGTTTTGTACTGGACTACTTGGCTGAAGAGGTGCTACAACATCAGCCTGATCACGTCCGCAACTTCTTGCTGCAAACATCCATTCTCGACAGGTTAAGTGCTCCTCTGTGCGATGCCGTTACAGGGCAGGATGATGGCCGAAGGACACTGGAGACCCTGGAGCGTGGCAACTTGTTCGTCGTTCCGCTGGATGGCCAGCGTCAATGGTATCGTTATCACCACCTCTTTGCCGAAGTTTTGCAGGCGCATGCACGGGAGGTGCAGCCCGCACAAGTATCTATCCTGCATCTGCGCGCAAGCGAGTGGTACGAGCAAAATGATTCACCGGCGGATGCTATCTACCACGCACTTGCCGCCAATGATTTTGCACGGGCGGCAGGCCTAGTAGAGCTAGCATGGCGCGCTATGGACAGGAGTTTCCAGGAAGCGACGTGGCTAGGTTGGGTAAAGGCGCTGCCAGACGAGTTAATCCGTACGAGACCAGTGCTTAGCACGGGCTACGCCTGGGCGCTGCTGGATACCGGCGAGCTGGAGGCTGCCGAACCCCGCTTGCAGGACGCGGAACGTTGGTTGAAGACGGCAGTAGAGGCAGTTGCAGAGCCAACAGCAAACACAAGTGAGCGACCGGAACCCCCGACACCTGCGCCAAACATTGCCGAAATGATTGTCGTGGACGAAAAGGAATTTCAGTCTCTACCCGCGACCATCGCGGCTGCCCGCGCCTATCTTGCTCAAGCGCTCGGTGATCTCTCTGCTGCTGAGCAGTACGCGCAGCGGGCGCTCGATCTCTTGCCTGACGATGACCATTTCTATCGCGGTATCCCCGCCGTGATCATGGGGTTAGCCTACTGGTCAAGTGGTGATCTGGAAGCTGCCCAGCGCGCCATGTTCGATGCTACCACTAGTTTTCAGATGGCAGGCAATGGCATTTTCGCAATCAGCAGCACGTCGGTCTTGGCGGCGATCAGGGTGGCACAAGGTCGCCTGCAAAAGGCATTCACTACATATCAGCAGGCGCTGCAACTCGTGGCAGATCAGAGGCAACCCATGCCCCTAGTCGCGGCAAACCTGCACCGGGCCATGAGTGAGATACACCGCGAATGGGGTGATCTGAAAGCTGCGACAGAAGCGCTGTTGAAGAGCGAAGAATTGGGTAAGCAAGCCGCGTTATCAGAGCCGCCGTATCGCCTGTGCATTTCGATGGCGCTTGTCAAGCAGACCCAAGGAGATTTAGATGGTGCGCTCGACCTCTTCGATCAAGCCGCGCGTCTCTATCAACGAGACCGCCTCCCAGATGTGCGCCCCATCGCAGCATTGAAGGCGCGGGTTTGGGTTCAGCAGGGCAGGTTGGCTGACGCCCTGGGCTGGGTACGCCAGCAGAATCTATCTTATGACGACGACCTCAGCTACCTAGGTGAGTTTGAACATATTACCCTAGCGCGGACTCTAATTGCCCAATATAGAAACGCCCTCGCTAACGATTCTGTTACGGCGACCAGAGCAGAGACCGTTCACCAAGCGTTGGAACTTCTGGCGCGCCTCTTGAAAGCGGCAAAGGATAGGGACCGGACCAGGAGCGTGATCGAAATTCTCGTCTTGCAGGCACTGGCGTATGAAGCGCAAGGCAACGTCGCTGCGGCGCTTGTCGCGCTGCAACGTGCCCTAATGCTGGCCGAGCCCGAGGGGTATATCCACATCTTTGTCGATGAGGGTCCCGTAATGGCGGCATTGCTGCACGCTGCTGAAAAAGATGACGCGACGAAAGAAGACACGGCAAAGAATAACACAGTTCAAGCCTATATGCGTCAAGTACAGGAAGCGTTTGGCAAGCGCGAAGAAAGAATGCCCGTCACTCAGGATTTGGTCGAGCCACTGAATGAACGCGAATTGCAGATTCTGCGGTTGGCCGCGGCCGGTCACAAGAATAAAGAGATTGCCGCTGAACTGGTCATTAGCCTCAATACAGTCCTCTACCACACCAAAAACCTCTACGGGAAATTAGGCATCAATAAGCGCACGCTGGCAATCATCAAAGCCAGAGAATTGGGTTACTTGTAGTCTTTTTACATTACCCCGCGTATCTTTTCAATAAAAGGCAGTACATGGCCCGTTTGGTTTCGATACGCTTCAGTACTCAACCGCCACTATCCCTTTGAAAAGGTACCCCCACCCTCACTACAGTTTTTCCTCTGACACGACTACAACTTTTTTCATAACGACTACAATTTCTTGTGGGGACCTGCCGCACCATTTGGGCTATCCTTAAGGCATGAAGAACACACAAGCAGAAAAACAAGCACCACCCTCAATCACCGCATACAGCATCAAGGTTGGCGGTCACTTGGACGCTCGCTGGAAAGAGTGGTTCGACGGCTTAACCATGA
Organism: uncultured Chloroflexia bacterium; assembly: GCA_963848115.1. Classification (GTDB taxonomy): domain Bacteria; phylum Chloroflexota; class Anaerolineae; order Caldilineales; family Caldilineaceae; genus JAWKOK01. Next base: position 106,341 of record CAWKCP010000001.1, read on the forward strand.
CGCTGACTGAAGATGGGAACACAATAGTCAGCGGTCCGGTCCAGGATCAGGCGGCCTTACATGGCATCCTGAACAAGATCCGCAATTTGGGGCTAACGCTTATTTCTGTGAATCGGTGTTCTATATAAATATCAACGATATAAGGAGAATAAGCATGAGAAATCTACAGAAAATGGGCGGCTTGGCCGCGCTCTACGAAGCCGCGGCGTATGTGTTAGGGATTGTCTTTTTTATCGGCATCGTGGACTACAGTGGTGTTGTTGATCCCCTTGAGAAGGTGGCATTACTGGTGGACAACCAGGCCATGATCTCCCTCATCAACCTCATCATCTATGTCCTCTTTGGCATAGTTCTAGTGGTTCTGTCCCTGGCTCTTCACGATCGGCTGAAAGCAGGTGCGCCCGCCATCATGCAGGCGGCCACAGCCTTCGGGCTAATCTGGGCGGGTATGGTGATTGCCAGCGGTATGATCTTTAATATCGGTTTGGGCGTCGTGGCGGATCTCTATAGCACAGGCCCGGCACAAGCAGCCACAGTCTGGCTGGCGATTGACGCCGTCTCTAATGGCATCGGCGGTGGCATTGAAGTCGTGGGCGGCTTGTGGGTGTTGCTGGTTAGCTGGGCAGCCTTGCGCACAGCCGAGTTTCCGAAAGTGCTGAACTATCTTGGTCTGCTCGTTGGTGTGGCGGGCATCATTACGCTTGTTCCTGCGCTTGGCGAGATTGGTGGCATAGTCTTTGGATTGGGCCAGATCGTCTGGTTTGCCTGGCTGGGGATTGACATGTTGCGCAGTGATCCAAAGGTCGTAACGCACGAAACAGCCTCTGTGTCACAGGGCGCATAAGGGGACACGGTCACTCAATTTGCCTACAACAATTGTTGTAGGCAAATTGAGTGACCAGAGAAGAAGAGTGCAAAAAGGAGATTCATCATGAGAAATCTATACTGGGGCTGGATCAGCGGTACGGCCCTCGGCATTGGCGCTTCGGTTGGCGTTGCCGAGATTGCGGAGCATACAGGACACTCAATCCAAGTCGAGGCTATTCACCAGAACGTAGAGTAGAGATCCTGCGAGCCTATCAGGAACGCTCAAGCATGCGAGACATCGAGCGTACCTTTGGCGTTGCTCGTCAAACGCTGGAAACTTGGCTGAGAGAGGCAGCAGAAGCGCTTCCCTCCATGCCACCACTTGTCCCAGCGCAAGAAGATGACCTCTTGGAGCTTGATGAGATGTGAAGCTGCGTCTGCCCCTGTAGCGCCTGCCCCTGCCGTTGAGCCACTAAGTGAACGCGAGCTTGATGTGCATAGACTGCTCCGCACCGAATTGAGCGGCCCAGAAATTGCCCGCGAGCTGATGGTTTCGCTGAACACCTTTCGCACCCACACAAAAAACATCTACTGCCGGGCCTTTTATTTTCCTCACATCATCTCGATTCACCAATCACGACCTCAATCACCACATGATGTGATGACGCCTCACCACATTCATTGATATCCTCTCATTAAGTCGGCGAGAGAGCGACCAACGAATGCGAGGGATTTACGCAGCTGAGAAAAATGGACAAGGGGCAGAATGAGTGAAACAGACGAATCAACGGGAGAAGATGACGCCTCTGAGCTGACCGAAATTCGCGTCAAGGGCCATCTTGCCGACCGCTGGGCAGATCGGTTCGGCGGCCTGACCGTTGCGCTGACCGAGAATGGAGATACGCTCTTAACCGGCCCCGTTGTTGATCAGGCCGCACTGTATGGCTTGCTAAAAAAGTGCGCGATCTAGGGTTGCCATTGCTTACAGTCAATATCATTCAGAAAAGGAGAACAAAATGAATTCAAATAAAAAGACGGCACGCATTGTCGGTGCACTGATGCTGCTGGCAACGGCCACATATATGCTCGGTAGCGGGCTCTTAGGCTCCATTCTAACTGGGCCGGAATATCTTACGCATATTTATCCAAACAGGGCGCAAGTGGTATGGGGCGTGCTACTCGAATATATTGACGCCGTTGCTGTTGTTGGGATTGGTGTGGCGATCTTTCCAATCCTAAAAAGGCACAATGAAGCAATCGCGATTAGCTACGTTGGCACCAGGATTATCGAGTGCGCGCTGCTATTTGTTGCCGGAATTAGCCTGCTGTCACTCATCCCCTTAAGTCAGGCATATAGTCAAGCCGGCGTGCTGGATTCGGCCTATTTTCAAACGATAGGCGCATTATCCGTCGCACAAAGTGATTTAGCTTTTCAAGTAGCCATGCTCGCACTTGGCGTGGGAAGCATCCCGTTTTGTATCCTGCTATATCAATCAAAGCTCATTCCACGACCCTTATCGGTTTTGGGTCTCATCGGCTATGCGGCGCTGATGCTGGGAACCGTTGCGGCCCTTTTTGGCCTCATTAACGTGACCCAAGGCGTAGGGCTGCTTACAGTGGTTCCAGGTGGCTTATTTGAATTGATTTTCCCGCTATGGCTCATCGTTAAGGGGTTTAATTCGTCGGCCATTGCTTCAGATTCTGACTCAACAGCTATACCGCGAGAGATGAATTGAGTTTAGCTCAAGCATAAAATGAGCACGTCGTATCAATGACTGCACTGCAAAAAGAAACCCGGTTCTTGCAGTAGACTCATCAACGATATCCCCAATAGCGAAGAACGCATACGAGTCAAACTGATTTAAGACAAGGAGAACGAAATGAATTCAACTCAATATGCCCTAGCAGAAGCTGAAGTGAAAGATGGCATCGTCAAGACACCGCAAGGCAAACCGGCAAGCGTGGCTGGAGGGAAAGACACCCACATGAAGGCAATTGTTCTGCACAAATACGGTTCGCCGGATGTGCTGAACCTTGAGGAGGTTCAGAGGCCGATCCCCAAAGACAATGAAGTATTGGTAAAAGTTCATGCAGCATCCGTCAATGCCGGGGACTGGCACCTCATGCGCGCGGATCCGTTCTTAATCCGCCTGATGTTTGGGATGCGAAAGCCAAAGTACTCAATACTGGGCTCTGACGTCGCAGGGCGGGTTGAAGCAGTTGGCCGCAATGTTACACGCTTTCAGCCAGGTGATGAACTGTTTGGGGACATCGCGGGGAATGGCTTTGGTGCTTTTGCCGAGTATGTATCTGCGCCTGAAGATATATTCGTGCCGAAGCCATCCGGTTTGACATTTGAAGAAGCCGCCGCCGTTCCACTCGCTGCAGTCACCGCACTACAGGGGCTGCGCGATCATGGGCAAATCCAGGCAGGGCAAAAGGTTTTGATCAATGGCGCATCTGGTGGTGTGGGTACGTACGCGGTGCAGATCGCCAAATCCTACGGGGCGGAAGTAACTGGCGTGTGCAGCACAAGTAAGGTAGAGATGGTGCGCTCGATTGGGGCCGACCATGTCATTGATTACACCCAAGAAGATTTCACCCAAAATGGGCAGCAGTATGATCTGATTCTTGCTGTTGGTGGCAACCGGGGGCTTGCAGAGTACAAGCGCGCATTGGCCCCCAAAGGGATTTATGTCATGGTCGGTGGGTCGTCCACCGCGCAAATGTTTCAAGCCATGCTCCTCGGGCCATTGCACTCAAGAAATGGGGGCAAGCAGCTGGGCAGCATGATGGCGCAACCAAACCAAAAAGATCTCGCCATAGTCAAAGAGCTTGTTGACGCTGGCAAAGTCGTTCCGGTGATCGATAAACAGTACCCGTTAAGCGAAGTTCCTGACGCGATTCGCTATCTTGAATCAGGGCGTGCGCAAGGGAAAGTTGTCATCAATATCAAGCACACATAGCCATCGTGACAAAGTAAGGATCTTTTTCCCAGTACAGATTGATAGAGAAAATGAAAATGAACCTAATCGAACGTTACTTACAAAAAGTTGGTCGCTCACTCACCTCTGTTCAAAGAGAGGACACTCTTACAGAACTGCGGTCGTCCTTATATCACGCTTTGGAGAGCAACGAGCAGAGAGAGCCAGAGGACGCCCAAGTTGCCGCCGTCATCAAAGAGATGGGCACGCCCAGGGAGATCGCGGCCTCCTACAATCCAATGCAAGAATATCTCATCGGCCCTACCCTCTACCCGCTCTTCAAGAGGGTCGTGGGAATTGTCTTCACTGCTGCCGTTAGTGCTCAACTGTTGGTGATTCTGCTTTCCCTCATCTTCACCGGAGAAGCCGTAAGTTTTTCGGCAGAGTTATGGAATATTCTTGAGCGCCTACCTGCGATTTTCGGTTTTGTCGTAGCCGCCTTCTGGGGTTTACAGCGGTTGGATCTACAGCCCGATGAACGTCAATTTGATGTTGCTGGTGAGTTTGATCCCTACAAATTGCCGCCGCTGGACTCTCTGCCGGAGCCAGTTGGCCGCGGTAAAAAAGGTTTCGAGATTCTCGTGAGCGTTATGGCTCTCAGCTTTTTAGCTCACTTTGTGCAGCAAGGTAGTCTTGCTCTAGGGGAAGGGAGCGGCCTTTTTGCTAACCCGATCCTTGAGCGCCTTTTCCCTTGGGTCGCTCTTTCCATGCTGGCGGCCATCATGCTCGATATCGTGCTGCTATGGCAAGGTCGCTGGCACCGTTCCACCCGTATCGCGGCCATCGTGTCTAATCTGCTTTGCCTCACAGTTTTGGTGCTGCTGATTCTGGGACATCAGCGTTGGCTGGCGGCGGCGGGCTTTCCTGGGCTTTTTGATACCCTTGTCTTGATGCCAGAGATGTTTGAGTCTGGTTTACAGGTGGTTGGTATGGTTGCGTTTCGCATGATCTTCATCGTTGCGGCAGTGATTGTGGGCATTGAGACAGTTGTCCATAGCGTTAGGCTGTTCCGCTCCGAAATGCGTGATCGCCCCTCACATTTATCAGTTTCAAATGCATCCGACTCGTCAGCCACCCAATCCGATCAGCAGGGTTCACAGGCAGCATAAATTGGTACAGAAATCTTGATCAAAACTGGCACATATTGGCGGACGTGGACCCAATCATCCAACAGCCTGCGCTCATGATCTATGGCGACCGTGATTTGATCCCGAAGTTTGAAAAACTTGCAGAGTTCGTGCCCAATGTGGAAGTTGCCAATCTGGATGCCGGGCATTGGATTCAGCAAGAAAGACCGGAAGAAACAAATCAAACGATTTTGAAATGGCTGGAACAGTACGGTGCCACCTAGTCCCAAGAGCGTTTCAGGGCTAAGCATGTCCTCCGGCTTGACCGGAGGGTGGAATGAGACGCCGAAGGCAACGAGCGGTTCACCGTCCGGAAACGCATAAAAACAAACTGTTAGAGTCATCAGCTAAACTACTATAACAGAGAAGATAATAGGGAAGGATAATATGACGCCAAAAAGAGCGACTTACGCTAACTACTTCATCTCAATCGTTTTCGCAGCAGCGATGATAGGGACATCTCTCATGATTGACGATAAAGACATTTCACAAACAGTTGTCTTTATTCTAATCACTATCTGGTTCGTGCCATTTTTCTATCTGAATGGCGTAAAAAATCGAAAACAGAATTAGGCATCATAACCTGCGTAGGGGGTAGCCATTATCTAATGTCAAAAAAGAAACGCATCATTCAAATACTTAGAATAATCATGCCTATGGTGGGCCTAATCTGTATCGTGGTCTTCTCGCCCTGGGACGGCATATGGGCTTGGATAACGCCATTACCGGACACTGTCCAAGAACAAGTCGATGACGTAATTGGTCATGGTTTGGATGGCATGATTGTGTACGTGGATGAAGCGGGCCAGCCCCCGGCATTTTATGCAGCCGGCTGGAAAGACCGAGAAAATCAAATACCAGCCGACCCACAATCATTATTCAAGATTGCCAGTATCAGCAAGTTATATGTCGCCGCTGCCACTGCCAAACTGGTCAATGACCAACGCTTGTCGCTGGATGATACGCTCGCTGATCACTTTCCAGAACTTGTGGGAAGAATTGAAAATACAGAAACCATTACCTTAAAGTTGATGTTGCAGCATCGGAGTGGCATTCCCAATTGGGCTGACCATCCTGATTATCCATGGGACAACCCACCGCAAAGCAGTAGCGAAGTGCTTGCATTCGCCCTGGATTTGCCTGCTGACTTTGAACCGGATGAAAGTTATGGCTATTCAAATACAAACTATTTTTTGATTGCAGAGGCCATCGATAATGTGTTGGGCTATAGCCATCTTCAATATATCAAAGAGGAAATTCTGATACCGCTCGGGTTAAACAACACTTTTGGTTCGCTTAGGGAAGTGGATACAGATGATGTGATGAGTGGCTACTACGTAGGCTGGGAGCCCGATTTGAGAAGTACTTATTTCGGCTCAATGGTAGCGACAGCCGAGGATGTGGGCATATTCTTGAGGGCCTTAAACGATGGCTCATTGTTAGATGATAATGAACAGGCTATTTACTCCTCTATCTACGTGTATGAACATACCGGCTTGTTACCGGGATACTACAGTATCGCTCGTTACCATAGTGATATTGATACAGTCGTCGTTCAGTTTGTAAATACAATCGGTGGAACCCCGATAGCTCCGATTTTTGATACAGGCGGTGGAACCAAGGTGATGGTATCGAATGTCGTTTACAACCGTATTGTTAAGATACTACGCAGGGAATAAATATTTATGAGTAAGCATCCGAATTCTTCGGACAATCAAAGATTAGAGGCTCGCCATAGCGCCGCCTAATAGGGTTTGCAGCGGACGTGAAGCGCGCTTGATGCAGACGTTAGGATTGCTACCGCTTTTATCGGAAGAATCTTGAGGCTAACAACTATTGTTGGCCCATGGCCCGTTTTGCGAATGTCGTTTGACCTCGTCAGGCGGCTGCCGAAGCCAAACTTTCTGGTTGCGTTAGTGACGTATGGTTTCAACTGCGAAGCAGATAAATCCACACTCGTACTCATTGCTGTTTGGGGCCAATCTTGATGAAAAGCTTGCTCGCAATGCCCTTCATCAGACGCGACTCTTTTTGTCAAGCATCAGAGTGAGCAAGAGGCGCCTGCAAATCTAACATCGGCTCAAGCTGACGAGCTATGATCTCGGCTTGACCGGGTGGTCGCTCGCATTGTATCTTAGCTGGACATGCGCCTGAGCAGCGCCGCATTTGCTCACTGCTTAGCCAGGTCGTCATGTGGCTAAGACAGCCTCTTGCCACTGTTGGCCGCCAACGAATCTCGATGAAATATGTTGAAACCCGCCTAGCCACCAAAACAAAGGAGAAGAACAGAATGAAACCAGCCGTCGTGAACTCCCCTTCTGACACACAGGTTGAGGTCGTTAGAAGCTTCGACGCACCAGTTGACTCGGTTTGGAAACCTTTCACCGACGCTGACTTGGTTCGTCACTGGATGCTTGGACCGCCGGGCTGGTCGATGCCCATCTGCGAGATGGACTTTCGAGTCGGCGGTAAGTACGAGAACGTATTTCGAAATGAAGCAAACGGTTCGGAGATTGCAATTGTTGGCGACTTTCGTGAAATCGAAACGCATAGCAAGATCGTTCAAGACGAAAAGCATTTGATAGGCGATTCAGCCGACGACACAAGCCAAGAAACGGTCGTCACCATCACTTTTCAGAAGACGGACCTGGGTACGACGGTCACCACGTTGATCGAGTATGCGTCAACTAAGGCACGCGATGAGGCCTTGGCGACTGGAATGGGAGCTGCAATGGAAATGGGGTACCGTCGCATCGATGAGCTCTTGGTTGGCTGATCGCATTTCAGTTCTACAGTCGATTGGACCGACCACAGCGAATAGTGCGCCGGCATAGTTTCACGTGCTTGGGTGGTTTACACTGAGCATGTCGAATCGTACTCAGCTTCAACCCGCAGCACCATATAACAAAAAAATGCACCGGAGTTGCCGACCGGGCCGAATCTGAAGTCAACGTCGCCGGCGGCAACCCGGTGATTTTGGTCGTTAGACCGCAAGCGGTGTAATTCATTTGTGTACAAAAAAAGTGGTTTCGCTAAATGGGAAAAATAACCACATTATTTGTCAAAAAAGTCCTCGAGGAAGTTGATAGTGACATCGATAAGCATGCCTTGGTGCGGTCAATGGGAATTGACTTAGACAGACCGGTTTACATGATTTCGGATGCACACTATTATTCATTCTTTGAAAGGGCTGCCGCAATTGATCGAAATGGTACGACGTTGCCGTTAAGAACTGGTGCGGCAATGCGTTGCGATGACTACGGGGCCTTTGGGCTTGCCTGGAAATCGGCGACCACGCTTCGGGGGTCTTATAACCGGGCAGAGCGCTATGCGCGGGTGCTAACCAGTGTTTCCACATATGAAGTGGAGGCCACAAATGAAGGGGCGTACATGCATTTGCACCGTTCCGGGGAGAGACATCTCGGTATGCGCTTGTCGAACGAGGCGACCATTGCCAGCATCTTAACTATCAGCCAGGAAGTATCCACAGCAGCAATTCATCCGCTAGCCGTTTATTTCAAACACCCGGCTCCCAAGTCCACTACAGATCATGAAACCTTTTTTGGCTGTCCGGTCTATTTCGACTCAGATAGAGATGCGTTACTTATCTCAAATGAAAGTCTGCAGACCCCAAACAAGCTTGGTGATGCCAGCATTTCAAAATTCTTTCAATCGCATCTTGAAACGGAACTTTCGAAGATTGAAGAGGACACTGCACTTGATCGGCAGATTAGGCGGTATGCAGCGCAATCTCTCAGTGAGGGCATGCCAATGCTCTCGGATGTTGCCCACCATTTTGGGATGAGTGGACGAACCCTGCAGCGACGCTTAGCGGAGTTGGGATACTCGTATCAAACCTTAGTTGATGAATCGCGGCGACAGTTAGCCGAACGGCTGTTGCGAGAAACTGACTTTTCCCTGGTTGAAGTTGCATTTATGACCGGCTTCTCCGAACAAAGTGCTTTTGCCCGCGCATTTAAACGTTGGGCCGGGCAAACCCCTCGAAATTTCCGCATTAATCATCAGATTTAACCACAATACCTGCATATTTGGCGTGACATGTCAAAAAATTGACAGAGATCGTCAATAAATATCAGCGCCTGTTTGTTATTATCGCTTGCAACTAAGGACGATATGGCTTCGTCAAGGTTGCTTTTCATTATTTGCAATACCGCAAATTCGGAGAGCAATCTCATCTACTCACTTTAACTTAGGAGGCAAGCTATGACACATTTAAATAACAACAGTACGGCTGACTTTACAAGGCCTATTCTGGTTCTTGGCGGAACCGGAAAAACGGGGCGCCGCATTGTCACCGGTCTACAGGCGAAGGGAATTCCGGTTCGAGTTGGTTCACGTTCCGCTACTCCATCTTTTGACTGGAACAACGAGAAAAGCTGGGATGCCTGTTTAGCAGATGTTGAAGCGATATACATCTCCTATTCACCAGATTTGGCTATGCCCGGCGCAACCGATGCTATTCAAGCCCTGGTTGACCGGGCCAAACAAAAGGGTGTCCAGCGCGTGGTATTGCTGTCTGGCCGTGGAGAAGCCGAGGCCCAGGCCTGTGAACGCATTGTCCAAGAAAGTGGTCTGGCATGGACGATTGTTCGAGCCAGTTGGTTCTATCAAAATTTTTCTGAAGGCGCTTTTGTTGACATGGTTTCTGCTGGACAGATCACGTTACCGGCAGGCGATACCCCCGAACCCTTTGTTGATGTTGATGATATTGCGGAGGTCGCTATCGTGGCGTTAAGCGAGTCGGGCCATGCCGGAGAGGTTTATGAGGTTACAGGTCCGCGCCTGATGACCTTTACAGACATTGCGGAGGAGCTGTCAAAAGTAACCGAGCGCGAGATTACATACATTCAGGTTCCCCACAATGCCTTTGTTAGCGAAGTTGCGAATTCTGGCGCTCCTAAGGATGTTGTTTGGATGTTAGATTATCTTTTCTCTACGGTATTGGATGGACGCAATGCCTACCTGACCGATGGGGTGCAGCGTGCCCTTGGTCGTCCGCCACGAGATTTCGCTGAGTACGCGCGAACTGCCGCCGCCTCTGGCGTATGGTAATAACACAGTGATGGGCGTTAACGAGGGTGATTACCGCGATCGGGATGCTATCCGTACCTGGGCAAGAAATATCGATCTAAGATTAGTACAAAAACAGTGATAAAGGAGACATACGAATGCGTTTTATGCTGACAGCTACGTGGAAACAACCGTTTGATGAGACAGCGATGGCCCTAATGCCCGCCGAGGAAGCCAGAGCGGACGAATTAGCCGAACAAGGGATTATGGAAGCCTTGTATCTCCCGGCTGATCAATCGGGTGCGTGGACAGTTTGGCGATGTGAATCGCACAATCAAGTTCAAGAAATCGCCCAGACGCTGCCTCTGGACGAGTTTCTAAACTTCGAGATTACGCCATTGGAAGATTGAGACCAATTCGCTCGGCCAGGATTGACAGAGTCAACGTAGCAACTCGGCTTTGTCAATCCAGCCCGGCGTAAAGGCGTAATCATTTTTCTATCAAAGGTACCCATCTTATTTTTAGGGAGCTTTTCTATGTCCATCGAGAGTATTTTTCAACTCATCTTAATCTTAGCCACATTTTTTACTTCGCTGGTGGCGGGATTCCTGTTTGCTTTTGCTATCGTGGTGATGCCCGGCATCAAGCGCTTGAACGACCGGGAGTTTATCCGTGCGTTTCAGGTGATGGATGGCATCATCCAGAACAATCACCCGCTTTTTATCATCGTCTGGGTCGGTTCTGTATTGACCCTCATTGCTTCAGCCATTTTCGGCATCTGGCAACTGGATGGTATTGCCCGGATCACCCTGTTACTGGTTACATTTGTCTATCTTGTTGGGGTTCAGCTTCCAACCATCACCAGAAACGTTCCCTTAAACAACCGGCTCCAAGCACTCGATACCTCTTCAGCAGATAACACCATGCAAAAACAGAGCCGCAACGATTTTGAATCCCGGTGGAACTTTTGGAATTCTTTCAGGACTATTTTAGCAAGTCTGGTATCTGTTACATTAATGATTTTGCTTTGATATGCGATTAAAATAACGGGAATATCTATGACAATTGATCGATCTACATTGCCTCAAAATGTCCGTCGTTGGCTGGACAAAGCTGTCCCTGTAGATGTTGGTTCTCCAAACAAGATTCTAAATACCCAGCAAGGAGAAATGGATATTCGAGGTAAATGGATACCGTTCACCGCGCAGACCATCAACCAACCTCAACCATTTAGTTTTGTCTGGAAAGCTCGATTTAAGGTTATGCCAGGGGTATGGCTGATTGCCGAAGATGGTCATAATGCTGAGAGTGGGTGGGGCGGGGCCAAACTGTGGGGGATCATTCCAATGGGTGGGCGTAATAGCCCGGAAGTGTTGAGGATGCAAGTTGTACGCAGTTTGGCTGAATTGGCATGGAATCCACAGTTTGTATTGACCCTACCGGGTCTGGAGTGGAAAGATACAGATGATACGACCTTCGAGGTGCGTTCCGTTTTTGAGGGTCAAGAAGTTTTAGTAAGTTTTGAGTTGAATGAGGAAGATGAAATTATCCGTGCGTTTGGCAAACGTCATTATGATGTATCAGATGGTTTTGTAGAAGCAAGATGGCAATATGAATTTTCTGACTATGGGGAATATGGAGGGGTACATATTCCTGCCTTTGCAGTAGCCAGATATGAGAAACCTGATGGGGTCTGGGAATATTGGCGAGGTCGGATTACATCTGTAGTAGTAGAGTATTAAGTGCAGAGCACGGCCTAACAATGCCAATGCAGCGGACTGCCCAAGCTGCTTTTTATCGAGGTCGGGTAGCTTGAAAGTGAAGGACATATTTGAGCGAAATTTCGAGCTTCGGCTGCACTTTCCAACGAGAGATATCTTCCACGTGAGCGAAGTCCGGTCATTTTTTTGCGTGATCGGCAGTTACTTTGCACGGACAAACAATCTTTCGCGAGCACTCCACCACTACTGTATTATGGCCGATGTTGAGCCGGACCATCCTGCCACGAAATGCCTTGGCGATGAGATTGTTCGTAAAGAAATTGAGAAGCTATCGCGAAAAATGTCGCGGTACAGAAGGTAAAAGAAACCGACGGCAGTGTAAAGCGAAATACATGGCAGCAATCGATTCACCAAATTTCAATTTGACATGCGCGCGCTGACGTGATATTCTTGCCGCTATTCGAACGATAGGCTATTGCAACGACGGCGAAACAGCGCTCTTCACCAAGTAGACATCAACCGATATGTCAGTCCAATTGCGTCATCACAGCCAGCAAGCAGAAATGCTCGAGAGCAGTTCACACACTGCTCCGGCTTTCTATGCTTTGGATTCTGACCCACGCTATGTCCAGCGTGGGTTTTATTTTGGCGCCTATTGGTTTAGCTACTTTTTTAGCAACGTTTCGCCATCCTGCGATGCGGAAGGACCGGTTGTGACTGAATAGTCACGCAATGAAGCTGGACTTTACGAGAGCGAGGATGGAAATCCCGCTCTCGTTTTTTTTTGCCCGGATATTGGTTGGAAAGGAAACAAGCAATGGTCTGTCGTGGAATCAGAGGCGCAACGACTGTGAAGGCCGATGATCAGGAGATGGTCTTGCAGGCGACCCGCGAACTGTTGGCTCTGATGATTCGGCTCAATGGCGTCGAGGCGGAGGATGTCGCCAGCGCAACGTTCACGACGACCAACGACATCCATTCGGTCTTTCCGGCGCTCGGTGCAAGGCAATTGGGGTGGCTCGACGTGCCTCTGCTCTGTGGGCACGAGATGAGCGTGAAGGGCGCCCTTCCACTCTGCATCCGCATCCTGCTCCATTGGAACACAGAGAAGGCCCAGCAGGAGATCCAGCATGTCTACCTGCGTGAGGCGACGGCGCTACGTCCTGATCAGACGCTGCTGCTCTCCGAGCAAGACATAACCGACCTAAACACGTGGATTGAAGAACAGCTCGATATTTGGGCATAGGAACTCAAGGCAATTGGGAGGCGCAAATGACAACCGTAGCATTTCAGGGTGAATCCGGGGCATATTCTGAGGAAGCAATTCGCCAACACTTCGGCGACGAGGTGATGACGCTTCCATGCCGCGCATTTGAGCACATCTTTGACGCCGTCGAGTCCGGAGAGGCCGACTTTGCCGCCGTCCCCGTCGAGAATTCGGCTGCGGGCAGCATCAACAAAGCCTATGACCTGCTTCTGAATCACGATTTGAAAGTGCACGGCGAGATCCTGTTGCGCGTCCACCATAACCTACTGGTTGCGCCCGGCGTCACCGGCGAAATCGAGCAGGTGCGCAGCCATCATCAGGCCCTGGCCCAGTGTGAGGGCTTTCTCAACCGCAGCGGCTACACCGCTGTGCCCTGGTATGACACCGCAGGCAGCGCCAAGGATTTGGCGACCGCGCCGACCAAAGGCGTCGCGGTCATTGCCAGCCGGCTGGCAGCCGAAGTCTACGGGCTGGAAATCGTGGCCGAACACATCGAAGACATGCACCACAACTACACCCGCTTCTTTATCGTCGGCAAGGGGGATGCGCCACGTTGCGAGCCTGCGAAGACGTCGCTGGTCTTTGCCACGCCCGACATCCCAGGGGCGCTCTACGATGCATTGAGCGAGTTTGCCAGCCGCGAGATCAACCTGGTCAAGCTGGAAAGCCGACCACGCAAGAACCGGCCATGGCAGTACGTCTTCTATCTCGATTTTGAAGGGCACTGGCAGGATGAGCCTGCCCGTGATGCCCTGGTCAGCCTGCTGAATCGCTCAGCCTTCGTCAAGCTACTCGGCAGCTATCCGCCCGCTCCCCGCCTGGCAAACGGAGAGAGTAACGCACAGTCTGCGGTGTTGCAGATATGAGGACAGGGAATAGGGATCGGTGATTGGGGATTGGGGATTGGGTGCTGTGAAAACCCATAGCCTCTCCTAATCCCTATTCCCAATTCCCCAATCCCTAATCACCAGACACTCGACACAGATCGAAAATAGACCAAAAATCAACCAAGGAGAAAACCCAAATGATCGTCGTAATGAGACCAGATGCAACTGCCGCGGAGATCGGGGCCGTCATCGCCAGAGCCGAGACGATGGGATGCACCACACACCCGATCTACGGTGAGAATCGTACTGTGGTAGCGCTGGTGGGTGACCTGACCAAGGTGACGCGCGAGCTTTTTGACGCCATGGAAGGCGTTGCGAACACATTGCGCATTCAGGAACCCTACAAGCTCAGCAGCCGCACCACTCGTCCCGAGAACACAATCCTCGATATTGCCGGCGGCCAGGTGCAGATCGGCGGACAAGAAATCATCGTGATGGCCGGACCCTGCAGCGTTGAGGGCCGGGAACAGATCATCGAGGTCGCACATGCGGTCAAAGAAGCCGGCGCCAAGGTGCTGCGTGGCGGCGCCTTCAAGCCGCGCACGAGCCCCTATGACTTCCAGGGGTTCGGCCTCAAGGGACTCGAATACCTGGCCGAAGCCCGCGAGCAGACGGGCCTGCCCATCATCACTGAGGTGATGACGGTAGAAACGGTGCCAATGGTGGCCGAGTACGCCGACATCTTGCAGATCGGCGCGCGCAACATGCAGAACTATGGACTGCTCCAGGCTGTGGGCAAAGTACAGAAGCCGGTATTGCTCAAGCGGGGCATGAGCGGCCTGATCAAGGAGTGGTTGATGTGTGCCGAGTACATCGTCAGCAACGGCAACTACAACGTCATGCTTTGCGAGCGCGGCATCCGCACCTTCGAGACGGCCACACGCAACACGTTCGATCTCAATGCCGTGCCGCTGATCAAAGAGAGCAGCCATCTACCCATCGTCGCCGACCCGTCCCACGGCACAGGCCTGCGCGAGCTGGTGCCGGCCATGTCCAAGGCATCAATCGCCGCAGGAGCCGACGCCCTGATCCTGGAAGTGCATCCGGATCCGGACAATGCCATTAGCGACGGCCGCCAAAGCCTGACGATTGAGACCTTCAGCGCGTTGATGAAAGACTTGCAGCGAGTGGCTGTCGCTGTCGACCGCTATATTGCCGACGCGCCGACCATGGAGGCGGAAGAATTGGCCGAATTGGCCGCGCTCGCCTAAAAGTGAGCAAAGATCGAAGAACAACGAACGAGTCGATCACGATCCACTCGCCGAAAGCCGTTGCTTGATCTCTGCTCTTTGAACTGTGGTTCAACCATAAGGAGTATCCAACACCATGATCATTGTCATGAAACAGAGCGCTCAGCCGAGCGACGTTGAAGCCGTTGTCAACCGAATCGAAGACCTGGGCTACAAGGTTCATCTGAGCCGCGGCGAAGCGCGTACCATCGTCGGCGTCATCGGTGCGGATGAATATCTACTACAACGCGCCACCTTCGAGGTCATGGACGGTGTCGAGAAGAGCATGCGCGTGATGCAACCGTACAAGCTGGCCAGTCGAGATTTCAGCCACGAGGACACGGTTATCCAGGCCAACGGGGCTCAGATCGGCGGAAAGAAGATCGCGGTCATGGCCGGACCCTGTAGCGTCGAAAGCCGCGAGATGATCTTGGAGGTAGCACACGCAGTCAAGGAAGCCGGGGCCACGATTCTACGCGGCGGCGCCTACAAGCCGCGCAGCAGCCCCTACAGCTTCCAGGGTCTGGGCGAAGAGGGCCTGCGCTACCTGGCCGAGGCCCGCGAGCAGACCGGGCTGCCGGTGATCACCGAGGTCATGAGTCCCGATGATGTCGAGTTGGTGGGGGACTATGCCGACCTTCTACAGGTGGGCGCCCGCAACACCCAGAACTACTCGCTGCTCAAGGCCTTGGGCAAGCAGGAGAAGCCAGTCTTCCTGAAGCGCGGGATCAGCGGCACCATCGAAGAATTGCTCATGAGCGCCGAGTATATTCTCAGCGGCGGCAACATGCAGGTGATGGTCTGCGAGCGCGGCATTCGCACCTACGAGACGATCACGCGCAACACCTTCGACATCAATGCCGTGCCGGTGCTCAAGTCATTGACCCATCTGCCGGTCGTTGCCGATCCGGCCCACGGCACCGGTCAATGGGATCTGGTCGGTCCGGTCGCCATGGCATCGGTGGCCGCCGGAGCGGATGCCCTGATGATCGAAGTGCATCCCGATCCGGGCAGCGCGTGGAGCGACGGCGCGCAGAGCCTCACGCCCGACCATTTTGTCAAAGTCATGAAGGATCTGCGACCGGTTGCTGAAGCGGTTGGCCGAGCGATCTAGCGGATCACCTGTCATCCGGAAATGGGGATTGGGAGATACGGAGATTGTGGGTATGTTCGCAATCCCTTGATCGCAGGCCGACGGCCAGACTCTCTTGTTCCCGACCACAGCAACCCGTAGCAGGACACCAACATGAGCAAGACGCTTCAGGACTGTCGCGTCACCGTCATCGGACTAGGCCTTATGGGCGCAAGCCTCTGTATGGACCTGATGCAGAAAGAGGCCTGCCGCGAAGTGCGCGGCGTTGCGCGACGATCGCGCATTGTGCTCGACGCGTTCCACTCGGGCGCAGTCGATCTGGCCACCAATGACCCGCACACCGGCGTGCTGGGCGCGGACATCGTCATCATTGCCACACCCGTGCGCACCATCATTGAGGTACTCAACGACATCGGACCGCTGCTCTGGCCCGGCACGGTGGTGATGGACATGGGCAGCACCAAGCAGACCATCTGCGCGATGCTGGACAGGCTGCCCATCGGCGTCCAGGCAGTAGGTGGTCATCCGATGACCGGCAAAGAGACGGCTGGATTCACCGCGGCTGAACCCGATCTCTATCAGGGTGCGACCTGGGTGCTCTCTCCGATATCGCGTACCAGTCCGGAGGCGCTTGCCCTAGCCATCGAACTGGTCGAGGTCGTTGGGGCCAAGCCGGTCATATTGGCGCCGGAGCGCCACGACCGATTGGTCGCCAGTATCAGCCATCTGCCCTACTTACTCGCCAGTTCACTGGTCGACGCGGTCGCCGACGTGGGCGAAACCGATGCGACGGTCTGGGATCTGGCCGCAGGCGGGTTCCGCGACACCAGCCGTGTCGCCGCCAGCGACACCCACATGTTTCTCGACATTCTCATGACCAACCGCACCGCGGTGCTCGAACAGATCGACAATTTCGCCGGACACCTGGAAGAGATTCGTGGCCTGCTGGCACGGGGCGATGAAGAGGAGCTACGGAGGAAGTTGGATCGGTCGCAGGCGGCGCGGAGCGATTGGGAAAAAAGAGAAGAAAAATAGTCAATTGTCGATTGTCAACTTTCAATGTTCAATGTTGGAGGATTCCCCGATGGCAAGAGGTGATGATATTCAGGAGCGGCTGATTGATTTTGCGGTGCGGACGGTGAGGCTGTGTGCTTCGCTGCCGCGAACCCAGGCCGCTCGCCACGTGAGTGGCCAACTGTTGCAGAGCGGAACGGCCCCGGCAGCGCACTATGCAGAGGCGCGTGGAGCAGAGAGCACGAAAGATTTTGTGCACAAGTTGCGAATCTGCCTCAAGGAGCTGAATGAGAGCCATATTTGGCTGCAGATTATTCAGCGCAGTGAGATGATCCTGGCCACCAAGTTGGCCGAATTGATTCAAGAATGCGGAGAGCTAAGCCGCATCATCAATGCAAGCATCAGTACTGCCAGCCAACGAAAATAGTGGCGGGCACTGAGGTTTCTCCCGATACATTCCATTCGGTTTTCATGGAGCGGACAGGCGGTCTATGAAGTCAAGGCAATGGAAACATTCGGGATTCATTGGCGCACGGTGTAGAGACGACATCGCCCAGCATTTATGGCCGAGCAAAGAGGCGCGGCCACAGCCGAACAGTTCCAAGCGCGACACCATTGAAAATCGATCATTGACAATTGACCATTAGGCAGGTACACAATATGACCACCCTAACTCTCCACCCCGGCTCCCCCCTCACTGGTCGCTGTTACGTTCCTGGGGACAAATCCATCAGCCATCGAGCCGTGATCTTTGCAAGCATCGCCGAGGGTATGAGCAAGATCCACAACTTTCTGGACGGGGCCGACTGTCGGGCGACGATCGATGTGATGCGAGCCTTAGGCGTGCAGGTTGAGGTCGATTCGCCGACGGAGTTGATCGTCCATGGACGGGGGATGGACGGTCTCCAAGAGCCGGCCAATGTGCTGGACTGCGCCAACTCGGGCACAACCATCCGCCTGCTGACCGGACTGCTGGCCGGACAGAAGTTCACCAGTTTCCTGACCGGCACTGCACAGATCCGACGCCGGCCCATGGGACGCATCGTTCAGCCGCTGCGCGGCATGGGCGCAGATATCATGGGACGGCAGACAGGCAACTACGCGCCGCTGGGCATTCGCCCGGCGCGGCTCAACGGATTGGAGTACAATCTGCCGGTTGCCAGCGCCCAGGTCAAAAGCTGTATCCTGATGGCGGGCATGTATGCCAACGGCTTGACCGTTGTGCGTGAGCCTGGCCCGGCACGCGACCATACCGAGCGCATGCTCAGCGCCATGGGTGCGCCGATCTCCACACTGGGCAAGACCATCCATGCCGAGCGGCCCACGCAGGCGCTCAAGCCGCTGGACGTCAATGTGCCCGGCGATATCTCGTCGGCGGCTTTTCTGTTGGTGGCCGGCGCGCTGGTCCCCAACAGCCGCATCAGCATCGCCGAGGTCGGCATCAACCCGACCCGCACCGGCATTGTCGACGTGCTGACCGAGATGGGCGCGCAGATCACATACCACAACCGCCGTGACGACAGCGGCGAGCCGGTCGCCGACATCGAAGTGCGGTGGAGTGAATTGCGGGGCATCACCGTCGGCGGTAGTCAGATCGTCACCATGATCGATGAACTGCCTGTGCTGGCCGTGGCCGCGACCCAGGCCCATGGAAAGACGATCGTGCGCAACGCAGGCGAACTGCGCGTCAAAGAGACTGACCGCATCGCCACCACCGTGAGTGAACTGCGCAAACTAGGCGCAGACATCGAGCCGACCGACGACGGCTTCATCGTCACCGGTCCCACTCGACTCAACGGCGGACCGGTTGACGGCCTGGAAGACCACCGGCTGGCCATGGCGCTGGCCGTGGCCGGCCTCATCGCCAAAGGCACGACGACGGTCTATGGCGCGGAGGTCACAGCCGACAGTTTCCCCGGTTTTGACAGCACACTGCAGGCGTTGGGCGCGGATGTGAAGAGGGAATAGGGGATTGGTGATTTGGGATTGGGAGATTGGGATTGGGAGACCGAATCGCACAACACATTCACAATTTACAATTGAGCATTTAGAATTCACCATTGTCCGACCCTGGACCGAAGTGAGAAACACACGATGACAAAACAGACAATCTCCGGCAAGACCACCATCGTGGGCCTGATCGGCTGGCCGGTAGGCCACAGCGTCAGCCCGCCGATGCACAATGCCGCCTTCGATGCGCTCGATCTGGACTGGCGTTATGTGCCGCTGCCGGTGGATGTGGCCTCGCCCGCGCGGATCGAACGAGCCGTGGCCGGGCTGCACGCATTGGGGTTGCGCGGGGCCAACGTGACCGTGCCGCATAAGCAGAATGTCATGCCGTTTGTCGACGAATTGACGCCTGCGGCCGACGCCATTGGAGCCGTCAACACCATCGTCGTGCGCGAAGACGGCAGTTTACTGGGGGACAATACCGACGCCCGCGGCTTCGTGGCCGATCTTCACGCCCATCAGGTTTCTCTAGCCGGAACCGATGCTCTCGTGCTCGGTGCAGGCGGATCAGCCCGGGCCGTCGTCTACGGCCTGGCCGAGGCCGGCTGCGCTTCGGTCACGCTGCTCAACCGAACAGTGAGCAAGGCCGTCGATCTGGCGTCAGCGCTCCAGCCGCACTTCTTTGACTGCCGAATCGATGCGCAGCCCTTGTCGGATGGCATTGCTCGAGCGGCAAAACATGCAGACCTGATCGTCAACTGTACCTCCATGGGCATGACACCCAGTTCCGATACAATGCCATGGGAGGAAGGCGTCTCGTTTCGGCCAGTCCAGACAGTCTACGACCTTGTCTATAACCCACCCAAGACACGTCTGCTGAAGAAAGCGGAGGCTGAGGGCGCACGCGTCATTGGTGGGCTGGGCATGTTGATCTGGCAAGGAGCCATCGCCTTTGAGCTGTGGACCGGCCAACAGGCTCCGATCGACGTCATGGAAGCGGCTGCGCTGGCAGCGTTTGGGCGAAACCGCTTACTTGTGTACACTGGACACGCTCAATAGATAGAAGATCGCAATCACAAGCGAGGAACTTTATGTCCACAACACCAACACCGACACCATCGATCAACTATGACGCGGTGCCGGATGAATCGGGTCACTTTGGCCCCTACGGCGGCAAGTTTGTACCCGAAACCTTGATGCCGGCGCTGGACGAGTTGGAGGAAATGTACTTGCTCGCCCGCAACGATAAAGCCTTCCAGGACGAATTGGCCTATCTGCAACGCACTTTTGTCGGGCGGCCGACGCCGATCACGTATGCCAAACGACTGTCGGAGCTTCTTGGCGGCGCGCAGATCTACCTGAAGCGCGAGGACCTGGCACACACTGGAGCTCACAAGATCAACAATGCGTTGGGCCAAGCGCTGTTGATGAAGCGTAAGATGGGCAAGACGCGCATCGTCGCTGAAACCGGGGCCGGCCAGCATGGCGTGGCAACGGCGACGGCGGCATCGCTGCTTGGCATCGAGTGTGTGGTCTACATGGGCACAGTCGACATGGCACGCCAGGAGCCCAACGTCTTCCGCATGCGTCTTCTGGGCACCGAGGTCCGTGGCGTGGAGAGCGGCAGCAAGACGCTCAAGGACGCCATCAATGAGGCCATCCGCGACTGGGTCACCAACGTCGGGACCACTCACTACCTACTGGGCAGCGCCCTGGGCCCCCATCCCTATCCGGCCATGGTGCGCGACTTCCAGAGCATCATCGGCAGAGAGGCCCTGGGCCAAATGCTCGACGCGGATGACGGCCCTGGTCGCCTGCCGGATACTATCGTCGCCTGCGTGGGCGGCGGCAGCAACGCCATCGGCATCTTCCATCCCTTCCTGCCCTACGAAGATGTGCGCCTCATCGGCGTAGAGGCCGGCGGTCACGGCATTGAGAGCGGCGAACATGCCGCCCGCTTCGCCGATCCCGTAATGGGCCGGCTGGGCATTCTCCAGGGAACCAAGAGCTATGTGTTGCAGGACGCAGACGGGCAAATCGCATTGACCCACAGCATCAGCGCCGGTCTCGATTACGCCAGCGTCGGACCGGAACACGCCTGGCTCCGCGATCTGGAGCGCGCTGAATACAGCTACTGCACCGACGATCTGGCCATGGAAGGCTTCAGCCTGCTCTGTGAGTACGAAGGCATCATTCCGGCGTTGGAAAGCGCCCACGCCATCGGCTATCTCACCCAGTTGGCTCCGACCATGGGCAAAGATGAGATCATCCTGGTCAACTTAAGTGGACGGGGGGACAAGGATTTGGGGACGGTGATGCAGGTGTTGAAGCAGTAGAAATTGTCGATTGATCAGTATCAAGGGAGTGATCATGACCGGTGTAGACCGAATTAGCGCCGTCTTTAGGCAAGCAAAGAGTGAAAAACGAGCGGCCTTCATGCCCTACCACGCGATGGGCTATCCGACCCGCGAACGAACGCTGGATGTCATCGACGCATTGGCCGAATCAGGGGCCGATCTATTCGAGATCGGCATTCCCCACAGCGATCCGCTAGCCGATGGGCCGACGATCCAGACCGCGACCTATACGGCGCTGACCCAGGGCACGACTGTGGCCGACTGCATCGCCATGGTACGCGAACTGCGTGCCAATGGCGTCGCGCAACCCTTCTGTGCAATGTCCTACTTCAACCCCCTCTTCGCCTACGGTGTGGAGCGATTTGTGGCCGACGCGGTAGAGGCAGGCATTGACGGGCTGATCGTGCCCGATCTCCCACCCGACGAAGCGAGTGAAGTCGAGGCGGCCTGTCGAGAGGCCGGTATTGCCACCATCTACTTGCTGGCTCCGACGAGCACTGAAGATCGCATCCGTCTAGTGGCTCAACACGCCACCGGCTTCATCTACCTGGTCAGCATTGCCGGCATCACCGGCGCGCGCAACGAGCTGCCGCCGGATCTGGCCGAGTTTGTGCAGCGTGTGCGGCGCTACACCGATCTGCCCCTGGCCGTGGGGTTCGGCATCGGCAACGGGGCACAGGCGGCCGCCGTCGCCTCGATCGCCGACGGCGTGATCGTTGGATCGGCATTGGTCAAGGCGTCGGGCGGCGCTGATGGCGTTGATGCCGCCGGCGCATTGGGGGCGGAACTGGCAGCAGGCGTTCGGGGGCAAGCGTAAAAAAGAAAGACGACAACGATAGCATAGAGAGTTGTGAAAATGGACTTCAGAAAATACGATCCTGAGAAGGATCGCAAGGCCGCCCACCGGATCTGGCACGAAGTCGGGTGGATCAGCGAAGAGAAGGAAGAGAAGTCTCAAGACATCTTCCTTGCCGGATCAGATGTACTGGTGGCCGATATCAATGGTGAGGCCGAATGCCTCGTGGCCAGTCAACCCGGTGACATCCGCTACCAAGAAGAGACCCTGCCACTGGCAATTGTGGCGGCCGTCACGACGAGTCGCATTGCGCGCAAGCAGGGATATGCCAGCCGGTTGACGGCGCGCCTGCTTGCGCTTCAGGCAGAGCAAGGCGCGGCCGTCAGTGCGCTCGGCATGTTCGAACAAGGCTTCTACAATCAATTGGGCTTTGGCACGGGCGGCTATGAGCATTGGATTCGCTTTGACCCGGCAGCGTTGGACGTGTCCGTCAAGGCGCGACCGCCACAACGACTGACAGCCGAGGACTACCAAGAGATGCACAAGGCGTTGCTTAGGCGAAGCCGGCGGCATGGGTCATGCAACATCGATCCGGTTTGCACGACCCAATCGGAGTTGGCCTGGGACAGCAAGGCGTTCGGCCTGGGCTTTCACGACGGCGAAAATGGTGAACTGACCCACTTCTTCTGGTGCTGGCCCAAAGGCGAACACGGACCCTATCGCATCGGGTTTATGGCCTATCAGAACGCCGATCAGTTTATCGAACTCATGGGCCTGATCAAGAATATCGGCGACCAAGTCCGAACCGTGCGCATGCGCGAACCGGCCCACATACAAATTCAGGACCTGATCAAACGACCCTTCCGGCGTGATATCGTCAGTGAGAAGACGGATCACTCAACCGGCACCAGGGCCACAGCCTACTGGCAGATGCGCATCCTCGATCTACATGCATGCCTGGCGAAGACACATCTGTCCGGTGAAGCGCTGCGCTTCAACCTCATACTCAAAGATCCGGTCGAACGTTTTCTTGACAAGAAGACAACGTGGCGCGGGATCAGCGGCCAATACCTGGTGACGCTGGGGCCGGACTCGTCAGCAGAGCCGGGCATGGACGCTTCGCTGCCGACCCTCAAGGCATCCGTCGGCGCCTTCACGCGGCTCTGGCTGGGTGTTCGCCCAGCGACGGGCCTTGCAATCACTGCCGATCTCAATGGGCCGCAGAATCTGCTGACGGCGCTGGACGCGGTACTCTGTCTCCCGCCCCCCCATCCCGATTGGGATTTCTAGGCGAAGTGGCCGCAATGAGCAGGGACGAATCCTGCTCCAACACAAAAACGGACAGTATATCGAAAGCACGGTCTATGAGGGGCGGGCAAGAACGCCCGTCCCTCAACCTTACCCAAACAGGAGTCTCGCTATGCAATATGGACAGGTTCCAGGCATCACGAAGCCAATCTCGCGTCTGGTTCAGGGCACGGTTATGGTCGGTTCCGACCATTTGAACGAGAGTTTCGCTCTTCTGGATGAAATTCGTTCGCTGGGCTGCACGACGTTCGACACAGGCCACGTCTACGGAAATGGCGACAATGAACGTACGGTCGGCCACTGGGTACGCGACCGCGGCGTACGTGAGGATGTGGTAATCATCGGCAAGGGGGCGCACCACAATCAAGACCGTCGGCGCGTCACGCCATACGACATCAAAGCCGACATTGCCGACTCGTTGGCCCGTTTCCAGTTCGATTACATCGATCTCTACCTACTGCACCGGGACGATCCCAACGTGCCGGTCGGGCCGATCGTTGAAACATTGAATGAGGAACTGAACGCCGGGCGCATCAATGCCTTTGGCGGCTCGAATTGGGATTATCGCCGTGTGGAAGCAGCAAACGAGTATGCCGCGCAGCACGGACTTACGCCCTTTGCCGCAGCCAGTCCCAACTTCAGTCTGGCAATCCAGGTGCAGGAACCCTGGGACAATTGCATCAGCGTCAGCGGGCCGGACGGCGAAGAGGCGCGGGCATGGTACCTCGAACAGAAGATACCGCTCTTCACATGGTCCAGTCTAGCCGGGGGGTTCTTTAGCGGGCGCTTCCGGCGCGACAATCTGGACACCTTCGAGACCTACCTCGAGAAGCTCTGTGTGACCAGCTACTGCTACGAAGAAAATTTTCAGCGCCTGGATCGGGTCGAGGAACTGGCCAACGCCAAGGGCCTAACCATTCCTCAGATCGCCACAGCCTACGTCATGAGCCAGCCGGTAGAGATCTTCGCCCTGGTCGGCTGTCAAAACGCCGGAGAATTCCGGTCCAACATGGATGCCATGGAGTTGAGATTGACGCCGGACGAAATCGCCTGGCTTGAGATGAAGTGGTAGGAAGGGACTGGGGACTGGGGATCAGGGATTGGGCACCTCATTTCCCGATCCCAAGTCACCGATCCCCGATCCCCAGTCCCCAATCCCCACTTCCCTATCCCCACCAAAGGAGTCCACAGATGCAATACGGACAGGTTCCGGGCATTGATAAGCCTATTTCACGGCTGGTGCAAGGAACGATGATGATCCATCCGGATCATTTGGAAGAGAGCTTTGCCTTGCTCGACGAAGTCTATGCGCTGGGCTGCACCACCTTCGATACGGCCCATGTCTACGGCGGCAATGGCAACAGTGAGCGGGCATTTGGCCAGTGGGTACGTGATCGAGGTGTTCGCGACAAGATTGTCATTCTGGGCAAAGGCGCGCACCATAGCCAAGACCGCCAACGGGTGACGCCCTATGACATCCAGGCCGATCTGTCAGACTCGCTGGCTCGTTTCCAGCTGGGCCACATCGACCTCTACATGTTGCATCGCGACGACCCAACCGTGCCGGTTGGTCCGATTGTCGAAGTGCTGAATGAAGAGTTGAATGCGGGGCGCATCAACGCCTTTGGCGGCTCCAATTGGGACCATCGCCGCATTGAGGAGGCCAACGAATACGCGGATCGCCATAACCTGACCCCTTTCGTGGCATCCAGCCCCAACTTCAGCTTGGCCAGACAGGTCGAGGAGCCGTGGGACAACTGCATCACGGTCTCCGGGATCGAAGGTGAAGAGGCGCGAGCCTGGTATCTGGAACACAAGATGCCGCTCTTCACCTGGTCCAGTCTGGCAGGCGGCTTCTTCAGCGGACGTTTCCGTCGCGACAATTTGGATACGTTCCAGAGTTATATGGAACAGGTCTGCGTACGCAGCTACTGCTACGAGGAGAATTTTCAGCGGCTGGATCGGGTCGAGGAGTTGGCCGATGCCAAGGGCTTGACCATCCCGCAGATCGCCACAGCCTACGTCATGAGCCAACAGGTGGAGATCTTCGCTCTGGTGGGCTGCCAAAACGGCGACGAGTTCCGTTCAAACGTCGAGGCGATGGAGTTGCGGCTGACGCCGGAAGAGATCGCCTGGCTTGAGTTGAAGAAGTAGGAAGGGAATGGGGATTGGGGAATAGGGATCAGGGATTGGGGATCTGAAGTCTTGCCCCGATTCCCAATCCCTATTCCCCAATCCCTTATCTCATTACCGGCCGTAGCTTGAGCGCCAGTTGCAGAGAGAACCTTGCATCGGGATCGTCAAGATCGAGTTGGGTGATGTTGGCGATGCGATCTAGACGATAGGTTAGCGTATTGCGGTGGATGTGCAGACGAGCGGCCGTCTGGCTGAGGTTGCCGTGGCAGAGAAAGAACCCATCCAACGTATCCACCAGTTCGCTGTTGTGATTCTCATCGTGTGCGATGAGGCGACCCAACGTCTTGCGGAAAAAACGTCTAGCCTCGGGATTGGTTTCCAAAACAGCAAGCAGCTGATAGAGACCCAGGTCACCGAAATAGGTGATGGGGGCCGCTTGCCATTCTTTGCCCATGTGCCAGCTTTCCCGCGCCTGCTGCTGGCTCTTCATCCACTGCTCGGGACCGACCGCCGGCCGGCCGATACCGATGATCACCTTGGCATTGGCGTTGTTTGCCAGGGTACGGGTCAGGAATTCGCCCGCTATCGGCTTCAATTCTCGACCACTCTTCGGGTTGTCAATGGGCCAGTAGAGCAAAACCCTGTCGTCGCGCCGACTGTAGGGAATGTGGGCATCATATTCCTCTGCAAAACGCAACAGTGGCGCAGGCCAGTCAGGGATCTCTTGCCCCTCCACCATCCAGGCGACATAGGGTTTGGTGAGATCGTAGTTCAGCGATGCGCCACGCTGAATCCACGCCTGTTCGTCAGCGATCTCGGAGGCCAACAATTCATCCACGAAGGTGGCCCGCATTCGTTCCTCGGCCACATCCACTGCGTTCTGTTTCGCCCACTCAAGCGCCGCTGCGGCAGTGCCCTGCAAAGCCGCAATCTCCTCCACTGTCGTCACTTCCCGACCCTGAAGGTTCTTGGGACGCACGATCATAAAGAAGCCGCGTATTGCGTCGCTGACATAGATTGGGGCAACCACGATCTCGGGGAAATCGACGAGTCGTGCCGGTGACTCAAGTGCTAGAATGTCAATGGACTCGCCGAGATCATGGCTAGCCTGGCCGGCCGCCCAACTGCGCAAGGCCGTCACATTGGGAATTGCATTGAGGATTGATTGACGATGCGTCTCCCCGAAGGCATCAAACCCGGCTAGACTCATCGGCTGCCCATCCTCGCGTAAGATCAACAGCGGCTGGCGCACAAAGCGGTGTATGTGCGTAGCGATCTGATCCAGCCCGCCGCCGTCCAGAGCGATCTGATTGAGTTCGCGTTGGAGATCGGTCGAACGCTGGGCAATATGCCCGGCTCTGTCGACGATGAGTCGGATGACTGTCCGTTCTACCTGCACAATCTGTGCATCCTCCGGTAGTTGGAAGAGCGGGGCCCGCGAACTCAACGCCGCCTGAATGGCCGGATCGCTGACCTCTCCGCGTACCGCAATTGCTGCGATCCGGGCATCGTGCAGGCTGTTGACAACCCGCTCCAGGCGCATCTGGGAATCGAGCCGACGCAGATCGATCATGTCGATGAGCGCTAGTTCATTGCCCTCCAATTTGGGAAATGCGGGCGGGCTGGGACGCAGGCTGCAAGCCCAGGTCACCGGGCGGTTCAGATACTCATCGCCTGCCAACAATTTGGTCTCAGAGGGCAGTGCCAGGCGGTAGATGTCCTTGATTGTTGTCGTACTAGTGTACATTTTGCACAAGTTCCCGTTCTATGGTTTCGCGGACCATCGTGAAAACTCCAAGCGATTCCGCACTCATTCTTTCAGTTGCCACTCCATACTATAGATGCATCGGCACTCTTGTGCAAACCAAAGCTCTGAAATTCTGAGGTGATTGACTGAAATCAGCAGCCATTGTGCAAAGAGCACAGCCACAGGGCATAAAAAAGGCGAGCGTATCCCGGTACGCCCGCCTTAGCTCTGCCGTGATCGATTCCATTTACCAACGCTTCACTGAATGCGCGCGACGCTCTCAGGCCATTGCATAGCGTTCCAACGCTTCGTCCAAAATGCGGTTGATCAACAGATCGTAGCTCCATCCGTCGGCTGCAGCTTCGATGCAGAGGTCGGAATAGCCGGCATTGAGTCCGGGCAGCGGATTCACCTCCAGAATGTACGGCTTGTTGTTGTTGCCGGCATCCAGCCGAAAGTCGACACGAGCCACGTCATAGCACTCTGTGACACGGAAGACGGCTGCCGTGAGCCAACGCAATTCCTCCACCAACGCCGGCTCAAGCGGCGCGGGACAGAGGTAGAAAAAGTCGTCCACCAGGTCAACCTTGATGCGATTGGTGTAGACGCCCTTCTCCTCCTCTGGATAGCGGGCCATGTCGACCTCCAGCGGCGGGAAGAAATGCAGCCCCTTGGAGACACGTGGTGCGTCCTCGTCGCGTGGAATGCGGCGCGCCACTGGCGTCACCAGGTTGCCGACAACGCCCATGGTGATCTCGCGCCCGTCGATGAAGTGTTCAACCAGGGCTGCCTGGTCGTAGCGCTCGAAGATACGGCGCAACTGTACGCGCAGTTCCGCCTCCGAACGGACGATCGACTCGGCACTGATGCCCATGCCGGTGCCTTCTCGGCTAGGCTTGACGAACAGCGGAAAGGTTAAGGCCGGGTCCAACTCTTCAGTCAACCGTTCGAAGGACTGGAAGGGTGGCGTAGGCAGATCATGGTAGGCCAAGACGCGCTTCGTCATCGGCTTGTCCAGAGTGAGCGCCAACGCCAACACGCTTGATCCGGTGTACGGAATGCGCATCATTTCCAGCAGGGCCGGTACCTGGGCCTCACGCGCATCGCCGAAGTGTCCCTCGCAGATGTTGAAGCAGATGTCCGGTCCCAGTTTGCGCAGGTTGTCATAAAGGGTG
This sequence comes from uncultured Chloroflexia bacterium, assembly GCA_963848115.1. Classification (GTDB taxonomy): domain Bacteria; phylum Chloroflexota; class Anaerolineae; order Caldilineales; family Caldilineaceae; genus JAWKOK01. The sequence goes on from CAWKCP010000001.1 coordinate 134,970, forward strand.
ACATCGCCTTCCAAAAAGGTGACGTCATGACCATTGGCCGCCAGCGCGCCCATGATTGACTCGACGGTCTTCTCGGAGTCAAGGTCATCCCATTGATCCGGCGACATACCCTCCCAGGTAGGCGCATTCCTTTTGAGATTGGCCAGCAGTGCAACTTTCATCTCGACGAATTCTCCCTTGTCGGTTCAATCGGGGCATGGCCCAGTGGATTGGCCGTCGCACCCAGTGCGCCGGAGGCAGCGATCTCCCCCCATTTGACACGGGTGAGGCGTTGGTGGGTATGTTCAAAGCCTTCCGGACGAATGGCCAACTGCTCGCCGTTTAGCAGCGCCGCCACGCCGTCCTGACTCGAATCGTGCGAGCGTTGTCGGCAAGCGGGACAGGTGGAGGCATCGTGGCGGAGATAGGTCGGCGGCTGGGTGTACGCGCTCATGTACCCTTCGTAGTTGCGCACCACTACGCGATCGACCGATTGGGAGATGACATAGTTCGGCATCACCGGGATTTTGCCGCCTCCGCCCGGTGCGTCGATCACGTAGGTCGGCACAGCATAGCCTGACGTGTGGCCGCGCAACGCCTCCATGATCTCCAGGCCCACCGCCACCGGCGTGCGGAAATGGCCGGCGCCATGGACCAGATCGCACTGGTAGATATAATAGGGCCGAACGCGGTTCATGACCAGCTTATGCATCAACTCCATCATGATATTGGGACAGTCATTGACACCGGCCAAGAGTACACTTTGGCAGCCCAGTGGAATGCCTGCATCGGCCAGACGTGCCAGGGCCACTGAGACTTCGGGGGTTATCTCCTTGGGGTGGTTGAAGTGCACGTTCATCCACAGCGGATGGAACTGGCGCAACATATTCACCAGATCAGGTGTGATGCGCTGCGGCAGGAAGACGGGTACCCGCGACCCGATGCGGATGATCTCGACATGGGGAATCGCGCGCAGACGGCGCAGGATATCCTCCAGCACCCGCTGGGGAATGGCCAGCGGATCGCCGCCGGAGAGCAGAACATCGCGCACTTCAGGCGTACGCTCGATGTAGTCGATCTGTGCATCGTGTGCGCTGCGGCTGAAGGTTGCGCTGGGGTCGCCCACGATACGACTACGCGTGCAGTAGCGGCAATAGCTGGCGCACTGGGTGGTCACGAGCATCAACACCCGATCCGGATAGCGATGGACCAAGCCGGGTACCGGCGAATGCGCGTCCTCATTGAGCGAATCGGACATCTCAGCCTGGAACGGAGTGAGTTCAGCCGCAGTCGGCATGATCTGCAGACGAACCGGGCACTGGGGATCGTTGGGATCCATCAGACTGGCGAAATAGGGCGTTACGTCGACGCGGAAACGATTCGGCGCCGACAGACCGACGATTTCATCGTTGGTCAAATCAATGACACGGGCAAATTCTTCGACGGTATTCAGGCGATGGCTCAGCTGCCAACGCCAATCCTGCCACTTCGCAGGAGGAACGTCTTGCCATGGCCCAGGCGGCGGTCCAAAGGAAGGGGGAGACTCCAGCGACAACGTCGTATGTTGAACAGTCATAGAGAAAGGAGTTCCTTTCGATATTGCCCACAAAAAAGAGCCGCCTGTTCACGGCCCATTGAATCGGGACAGTGCGTGAATATGGCGACTTCAAGCCGGTATTCTCGGTTGGTTACGCTGAAATTATGCATCGCTTTTCACGCCAATGCAAGAACTGAGTTCGACACTTTTGGACAGACAAAAAAAGGTGTGTCTGCGTTGAACGCAGACACACCCATAGTAATCAATTCCGACTCGGTCTGGAAGTGGGCTTCTCTGATCTGATCAGGGAGAACCCACTAGATCATACAGCTATCTCCCCGGCTTTAGGCACTCTCTGTCTTTCGCCATGCATCCATGGCCGCGCCCACTGTCCCGCCCCACACAGCCATGGCAACACTGAAGCCGATCCCGATCCAGTAAGGATTCTGGCCGATGGCAGTCGCCAAGATCAAGAAGACAGAGACGCTCAGAACCGCCCCCAAGATGCTGGCCAGCACGAGTTTCCCCACCGATTGTTCCTTACTCATCAGGCCAACCAGAATCGGCCAGCCAAAGACGGGTAGGATGAAACCGATAAACCCGCCGACCAATGGCTTCCAATCGCCCAGTTTGCCGGCAGCAAACTGATATCCCAGTACAGGGCCAATGCCAATCAGCAGATAGATGGGTATATAGAGGAAGGGCATCTCCCATTGAAGAGAGAGACCGGCAAGAAAAGCGATGATTGCCGTCGCCAGGCCGGCGTACAGTGACGTCAGCCAGAAATTACTCTTCGACTCGCTTTCCGGAGTCGCCGTTGTGGCCGTTAGGATTGTCATTTCGCGTTCGCTCCTCTGGTCATGCTGTTGCGTGGATAAATGGCAAGAAGATAATCAATTTATATCACGATTTTCCGTTTGCGTAAACTCGCGAATTGGGAGTGGTGCGGCGGGCCGTTAGCCTCGCGGTGCATGTAGCCGTGAATGCTTCGGCTGCGCTCAGCACAAGTACCACAACAGAAATGCGGCACCTTTACCACCGGAAGAACCTGTATAGGGATTCCCGAGGAGAATCACTAGCCGGTCGGCAACTCGTCCCACTCTTCGATCAGCCAGCCGCCGACGACCAAGTACATGACCGGCTGGCGGTACTGAAACAGAACAAGAACCAACTGATCCTCCTCGTCCACGGCCACCTCGTCAAACCAGATACCCTGGTTGACTAGAGCAAGCAGATGCTTGCCGGCCCGCTCAGAACCGCGCAACGGAGCGGCATCCAGGTCAGGATAGCAGAGCGTGCCGTACAACTCAAAATAGACACCGTCGGCCAGATACAAGTCAAGATCAAAAACCTCCTGGAAGGGATTACCATCGTCTTCGTCGCCATCCATTGCGTCGAAATCGAGGCCATCCTCCTGGCTGACATCTTCATCTGCCTCAATGCCGTCATCGTCATCAGTGGAAGCGGCCAGCTCATCGACCAGCGACTCCTCCCAGATTGCGACATGGGCAATGCGTTGGCCGGTCAATTCGGTCAATTCCTCAAAGAGGTCATCGTCAACGGTGGTCAGGAGATCAATACTTTCGTTCTTTCGTGACATGATACGACTACGCCTCTCTGTTCTCAGGGCCGAAGACGATCATGCGTGTGGGGATCGTCGTCGGTTTCTCGTAAAACTGGCCGCCGGCTGAGAAATGACTAAACTTCATCGGTAGGCCCTGGTCAAAAAACGGGTTGGGACCATCCATCATCTGAAAATGCAGATGGGGACCCTGCGATTGGCCGCTGTTGCCCACCCGTCCGATCAGTGCGCCGCGACGCACAACCTCGCCCTCATTGACCTGATTGCTGGCCTGCTGAAGATGTGCGTAGTAGCTGAATTCACCATTGCCGTGGCTGATGGCAATGGCATTACCCACCGTCCGGCGAATGTCATCTCTGTACATCCGTGGATCAGGGGTTGCGCCCGGCAGCATGTCCGGCATATCGAAACAGACATAGGCGACCTTGCCGCCGGCTGTTGCATAGATCGGCTGATCCCAACTGTAGTGCTCCTCCAAGGTCATGCCGTCGCCCCGGAAGAAGGAGTTGTCTCGGCCCAGCTTCACAAAGTCGGTCGCGAACGTTTCGCTGAAGACCTCAAACTTATGGAGATCGCTCCAATCAGCGCCTTGGATGGCCCACCAGACCCCATCAAGCGGGAAGTGGAGGTCAGTCTGTTGGACCGGCGTCTCTACCGGCAGTTGAACGATGCCATGCACCGCCTCGCCGTCGACAACACGTTTGGCCACCACCGTCACTTCGACCATGGTCAGCGACTCATAGCCGTGGATCATGAATTGCAGGGCGCGCAGGGCAATGCCGGTTCCGGCGACGATGGTCAGATCGTCATCGCCGATCCGCCGGCGGATGATGCGCGCAGGCCAGCGCTGTTCAAAGAGCAGTTGGTGGCCGTTGTAACCCTTCACGACCATGCCGGTCAATTCGACATCGCCCTCCACGGCAGTAATGCCGACGTCAAACGCGACTTCCTGAATCGGCCCGATATTGGGAAAGGGAAGCTCGTCGTAGAGTGCGGCGATCAGATTTGCCGGACGGGTCTCGACCTTGATGCGGGGTTCGGCGTTCTGTATTGCGCCAGGGGCTGTCGATGAGGCTGTCAATTCACTGCTCCATAGGGTTCTATCGGCCATGCTTGACTTGGTGGCTGAGGGGATCAAGGTTGACGATCCGCGCCTCAAACCAGGCTCGCTGCTCACCGCGAAACTCGCGGCCGGTCGGATGATCTCCACCGGCGACACCGTCGATGACAGCCAAGAACTCACAGGCTTCGGCCGGAGCCACCCGGTAGATCCGCTCATCCGTTTCCAGGCTGTCGAGACGCTCCCAACGGTCGATCCAACTGTTCAGATACGCGCCGTAGCAGCTGCGACAGCGCCAGACGCTGTAGGTCTGTTTGTCGCCTTCGCGGGTCTCAACCGTCAACGCGCCCAAATTGGCAATGCGACCCTGGCAGCCGAAGCAAGGCTCGGCGCCTGCACCCACGCCGCTGCGCTCGACAAGCTGTTCCTGCCAAGTCTGCGGCTCCAGCGCCGATGCATTGTAGCGTCCGAAAAGAGCGCCCAAACGCGATAGAAATCCACCGGTCGCTTTGGACTCCGCGGCCTTGGGAAGGGCAGGCGGTGCGCCACTCGACGCGACGTTTCCCGACAGATCAGAGCGCCATGGTTCACTGGCTGAGCCGCGATCGCCCGTGGCTTCAGTCCAGGCGCCGCAGTCAAGTGCAAGCATCGACTGAACGGCCAATTGTTCCGGAATCTCTACGTTTTTGGCCGACCCGGGCGCAAAGCGGCAGTAACCGGCAGGCAATCCATCTACTTGCGTCACACTGCCTGGCTGCCACCAACGGCATGTGCCACAGGTGCGCAGGCCCCAACCGACATCGGAGAGCGCAGAAACAAGCGCCGCCAATAGTCCCTCTGCACGGACGTTGGATAGAGAGAGCAGCGGCTCGACCGACCATGAGTCTCCCTCACTGTCCTGCAAATGGAGGGTACAGACGGCCCCGTCAATACCATCGATACGCCCGTCATCTACCTCTTCGTCAGCGACAGGGCGCTCGCTGACCGGATGCCAAAGCAGCCGTGCCCAGTGCGTGGCCCCGTCACTGCGGTTGTTCAGGCGCACCCGCTGAAAAGTACGTGTGCGAACGCCGGGCGTGATTCCGGACATGGTCGCTTGATCGAAAAGAACGATGGAATTGGCATCGCTCAATGGCCCGGTGCCGGATTCGCTCACGTTGACCACCTACTTGCGATCGGCATCGTTGACAAGGGCCGTCGTCTCGGCCACCACGGCCGTCGGATCCATGTCTGCGTCCAGGACCTTGAGCAGCATGTCACCACCATAGCCCCATACCTCGGCCATCTCCGGATTCGTGGGCATGGCTTGAGCGTTGGCGGCCTGTTGCAGAAAGCCGTTCAAGATCGGATCGTCGCCGGTCTCTGCATCGCGATTGGCAGGCAGCCGACGGCCAATCGCCGCCCACTTCTGACCCGATTCGGCGTTGGTCACATAGTCCGCCAGCAGCAGCGCCCGCTGCTGCTGTTCGACGTCGACAACCGGATTGACAAACAGCCCATCGGCACTGAGCCAGGGCTGTGCCGGTCCGGCCGGCCCGGCAGGCAGCGTGGTCACAACCAGATCATCCCCCATCACCTCGCGTAGTTCGGCCGCGGCCCAGGGACCATCGACAAAGAAGGGATACTCGCCCTTTTTGAAGCGATCCAACAACATACCGTAGTCCTGATCGACGAAATTCCCCTGGGTCCGATCCATCTCTTGCAGCCAGGTGAGAAAGTCCGCCGCGCCCGCATTGCCGTCCAGAACGACACGGCCTTCCTCATCCATCAGCGCCCCCCCAAAGGCCGGGATGCCCCAGTAGAGATGGTAGAGATCGGTGTAGAGCCCTGCGCCGGCCTCAGGGTTTTTGGCTGCCAATGCCAACCAGTCATCCGTGGTCAGCGGGATGGCTTGCGGTGCGATCAGTCCCTGGTTGACATAGAGGGCTACCAGGTCGACGTTGACGGGTAGACCATAGAGTAAACCGTCCACACGCAGGTTGTCGATCGCGGCCGGCCAGAACCGCTCAAGCGTCGAAGAATCGATCAATTCATCCAGTGGCTGCACAGACCCTACGTCGACAAGATCGCGCAGCCACCAGTTGGAAGCAAAGACCAGATCCGGCCCGCCTCCCGCAGCCGCCGCGTCGGCATAGGTCTGGGGCAATTCATCGTAGGCCACGAAGAGCGTATCGACAGTCAGGTTGGGGTAGCGCTCCTGAAACTCGGTGAGGATGGCGGCCAGGGCATCGCCATCTGCGCCGGACCAACTGTGCCAGAGAACCACACGCCCATCGATCTGCTCCGGGGTCAGTACTTGTTGTGACGCCGAAGAGGCCGATTCAGCTGTGCTCCCTTCGTCCGCAGACGCATCAGACTCATTTATGTCAACAGCCTGTCCGGCACTGGCAGCCGCAACCTCGTCGCTGTCAGCGGTCGGCGTGGCATCATCACATGCGGCAAACAGCAGCAGGATCGCGATCAGCGCTGGAAGCCCCCCATGGCGGACGAATCGTTCAATCATCGCATTCATTTCATGCCCGCCAAGTGATCAAGCAGCGCTTGCACACCCAACAGATAGCTACGCCAACCAAAACCGCAGATCTGCCCCACACAGACAGGTGCAAGAACCGATGTGTGTCGAAACGATTCGCGTGAGTGAATGTTGCTCAGATGCACCTCGACCGTCGGTATCTGCACACCCGCAATCGCATCGCGCAGTGCGTAGGAGTAGTGGGTGAAGGCGCCGGGATTGATGACAATGCCGTCCGCCCACGTCCGTGCTTCGTGGATCCAATCGATGAGCGCACCTTCGTGATTACTCTGAAAGGTGCGCAACTCGTGAGCGTCGTCAAGCTGTTGGCGCAGTTCGATCTCAATTTTGGTCAACGTCATGGCGCCGTAGATGTGGACCTCACGCGTGCCGAGCAAGTTTAGGTTTGGGCCGTGAATCAATGCGATGGTAGACATAGTTTTTGAGGTTTATTTTTCAGTTCGTGCTGTTGAATTCGACCAGACTTCCATTATAGCACCGATCTTTACGCGAGTTGGTGCCTTGGCAAGCAGACTCTTGACAAACGAATCATTTGGTCAATATCCGCTCCAGCGCCTCTCGCACATACGCATCGCCCGGATTATCGATGACCACTACATCGCCGAGATCCTGCGGGATGACAAAGCGCAACAGCTTGCCCGAACGCTTCTTGTCATGCAACATGGCCGCCATCACGGCGTCGACGTCATAGCCGCTGACACTTGTGGGCAGGCCCATGCGGTCGACGAGGGCTTCAATGCGCGTAGCCAAGCGGGCCGTGCAGCGGCCCAGCGAGGCGGCCATATGCGCCGACGCCACCAACCCCAGTGCAACACCTTCGCCATGGCCCACGGCGAACTCGCTGACCAATTCGATGGCGTGGCCGAACGTATGGCCGAGATTGAGCGTGGCGCGTCGCCCCTGCTCAAACGGGTCCTCTTGGACCACGTCGACTTTGACGCGCACGGCATCGGCGACGAGATGATTGAGGCTTGTGGGTCCATGCGCTTCCAGTTGCTCAAAGAGATCCGGCGCACCGATGATGCCATGTTTGACGATCTCGGCCAAACCGGCCTGAAACTCACGCGAGGGAAGCGTCTCCATCACGGCGGTGTCGATGATCACGACCTGCGGTTGCTTGAATGCGCCGACGAGGTTCTTGCCCTGGGGCATGTCCACACCGGTCTTGCCGCCCACCGAAGCGTCAACCATCGAGAGCAACGACGTTGGAATTTGCACAAAGGGTACCCCGCGCAGATAGCTGGCAGCGGCAAAGCCGGCCATGTCGCCGATGACGCCGCCCCCCAACGAAATCACCGGAGATCGGCGATCCAGACCGGCAATCAGGAACTGATCGTAGAGGCTGCGAATGCTCTCCAGTGTCTTATATTCCTCACCCTCCGGCACGGAGCAGACCGTTGGGTCAAACCCGGCATCCAGCAGGCTTTGGGCCAACCGTTCGGCATAGATCTCGCCGACCACAGGGTTGGTAACGATGGCGGCGCCGCCAGGAATGAGTCCACGGTTTAGAAGCAGCTGTCCTGCGTTACCCATAAGGCCTTCGCCGATACAGATGTCATAGCGATTTGAGGGCGACGTCACCGGGATCCGAATCATGCCGGAAACCTCCGTGTCGGCCGAGAGCGCCTCCAGCACATGATCGACGATGGCTGCCGGATCGCGCCCGGTGGTGTCGATCTGCTGGGGTATGGCGGCATAGGCCTGGCGCCGTTCATAAAGAAGATCGTGGATACGACGGCGCTTCTCAGCAGGATCTTCGGGAAGCAGCGGCCGATCGACCATGCGTTCCAGACGAAGCAAGATCTCATCGACAGTAGCGGTCAGGCAGATGAGCGTGCCCGACGCGGAGAGCGCTGTTCGATTGCCCGGATTGACCAAGGCGCCGCCGCCGGTGCTGATGATCAGGCCCTCTTCCTGGCCGAGTTGAGCGCAGATTTGAGCCTCGGCCACGCGAAAGACGGCTTCGCCCTCGTCGGCAAAGACCTCGGAAATAGGCTTGCCAAAATGGACTTCGATCTGGCTATCAATGTCGATAAAGGGACGGTCAAGGCGTTCGGCCAGCAACAGGCCCACGGTGGTCTTGCCAGTGCCCATAAAACCGGTGAGCACGATATTGCGCTTTGCTGGAAAATCGACGGATGAGTTTTTCATAGTTATTTTCGCGCGATCTGTTCTTCGTGACGGCTTGTGATGGCTGAAAGATCTATTCAGGCAACCGTAACTGAACTAGACAAGATACGGGCGGATCTCCTCGGCCATGCGGTTCATGGCTTCCTCTCCCACCTGCTCATCTTCGGGCACGTCAAGAAAGCTGAAAATCTTGCGTCCCCGACGATTGGCCGGCAGATCGGCCATACGTGGGACAACATGAAAATGCACATGTGGGTGGTCGACCGCCTCAGCAAATTGAATGACATAGGTCTTGGCGCAGTGGGTCACCGACTTCAGCGCCACTGACGCGTTGCGTATCAGCACCCCAAGTTCCAGCGCCTCGTCCTCGGTCAATTCATCAATGGCCTCGATGTGTCGCCGGGCAATAATGACAAGCCAGCCAGGCAGTGAGGTGTTGTAGCTGTGCACGACATCCCAGTATTGACTGCGAAAGATGTTGTCCCAGAATGGCGCATCCCCTGCATCCCGTTGCGCCAAGCGTTCACACGAATGGCAGACTCTCCCGTTATTCATCGGCGATTTTGATCCCGTCATCCTTCCCAAAGTGTAAACTGCTGAGGATCTACACGCCCACTCTGGTGCATCAACACGGCATTCATGAGTTCTACCGCCATGCGCGATTCAAGCGTCACGCCCGCGCGTACGCCCACGCAGGGGTCATGCCGGCCCTTCTGCAATTGAAAGTCGATCTCCTCAAGATTCTTGCGCACGGACTGTTGAAGCTTCGTGATCGTAGAAGTCGGCTTGAACCCGACACGGCAGACAAGCGGCATGCCCGTGGTCACACCGCCAATCAAGCCGCCGTGGCTGTTGCGCTGGTAGCCCGAACTGCGTACAGGGTCGTTGTTCTTGCTGCCCAACCGGTGCACGACGTCGAATCCGGCCCCGACCTCAACCGACTGAGCCGCATTGAGTCCGCCCAACGATCCCATGAGCCGCAGTTTGAGGCTCTGGTAAAGCGGGTCGCCCACAAGGGCCGGCACGTTGACAGCCACGATCTCGATCGCTGCGCCAATGGAGTCGCCGTCAATCCGTGTGCGTTTGATCAGCTCCGCAGCTTCGCGGGCAAACTCGCTATCATAGGCGTGGATCTCTGCGCCGGCCATGACCCGCTCGGCGCTTTCAATCTGCCCACGCTCAACCGTGGGGGCATCCTGCTCGCCGATTCGCTGTTGGAAGTGATCTGCCAGGCTTTTCTCAGCCCTGAGCGAACCGACCTGCACGATGGAAGACAGGATGGCCGTGCCGAACTGCTCCTTCAAAAAAAAGCGTGCAATTGAGCCGCCGATCACGTCTGAGATGGTCGAACGATAGCTGGATCGACCGCCGCCGCGCACGTCGACAAAGCCGCGCGATTTGTAATGCTTGACCAGATCGGTGTGTCCAGGCCGCACCTCGCCGGTCTCGCCCGAAAACTGAGCATAATCGGCCGACTTCTTGGCCGTGGAGAGCACCAGCGCGGCGATGGGTTCTCCTGTCGTGTAGCCCTCAGCATAGCCGGTGGTCGCCGATTCCACGCCATCAGCGCAAGTGGAGATCTCAGGACCCGCGGTCAGCGCGTCGTGGTCTTCACTGTAGAGGCCGGAGAGGAGGACAACCTTGTCCTTCTCATTGCGCGGCGTTCCGTGCCGATTGCCGCCAGGGCGGCGTCGGTCCAGATAGTGCTGAATATGAGAGCGCCGCAGGTAGAGTCCAGCAGGGCAGCCGAAAACGATCGTTGTGATGCCCGGTCCGTGTGATTCGCCTGCGCCGGCCACGCCGAATAGCGGTCCGCCGAGAATTTCCATTGATTGGTTTGCCTGTCCATTCCTAACCTGTCGATGACTCAAGTATAATCGCAACTTATGCATTCCCCGAAAAGCGCGCACGGAAACCCACCTTCACGAGAACAGAAGCAGAGCGTACCATTTGGTCAGTGCTGACAAATTCTGCCGCCCCAAGTTTTGCTCAAGCAGGGCATGCGCGACGCGGTCTGCATCTCCAAAGGACGAATGAGCGGCATCGCCGACGACCGTCTTTTCGTCACCCACAACGACGAAGGCTACGTCTGGAAGGTGATGACCGATGGGTCGACGCGTGAGATTCTCCAGGGCGGCATGACCAGTCCTCGTGGTATCGCGGTGCTGCCGTCCGACGAGGGAGAGACCGTCCATGTGGGCAATGTCTGGATGCTCTATGGGTACGACAATGCAACGGGCGAACCAGCAAGCGATGCCCGTCAAGCCAGCGCGATCACGCTTTCACCGCTGGGAGAGGATCTGCTGTTGACATCCTGGTTTGCAGGGGTTGTTACACAGCAGGATACAGAGACTGGCGAGACGCTGGCCGCGCATCAGGACTACGCTGTGCCCCTGAATGCCATTGCGTTCCAGGGCGACTGGATCGTGGCCGAGCTAGGCACAGGCAGCGTCGTGCGCGCTGACGGTGATGATCCGTCGGAGCGAACAACCTTGGCCGCCGATCTGGCCGTTCCGTTGGGCCTGGCTGCAACCGTGGACGCGCTCTGGGTGGATGATATGGCGAGCCGTTGTAAGAGTCAAGATCCGTGGCTCAGGGGTTAGCCGCCCCCTGCGGCATGGCCGTCGGCGCAGATGGCGATTTGCCGGTTGTGGAAACAGCGACGGGCCGTCTGCTGGCCATCGATCCCGACACAGGTGAGCAAGCGGTCGTGGCACAGGAGCTTGCCGTGTCGCCGCAGATCCCAGAAGGTTCGGCCCCGATGGTGGTCGACGTTGCGGTGGGCCTGTCCGGCGCCATCTAGGTAGCCGGCAACGTGGACAACGTGATCTACACAGCTACCCTTTGACCGCACCCGCAGTCAGTCCGGCGACCATGAAGCGCTGACCCACCATATAGATAATGATAACCGGTATGGCCATGAGCAGGGATGCGGCCATGAGTTCGCCCCACGGCATGATGTCACCTTTGATCAGGCCTGCCAACCCTACAGACAGGGTAAATAGGCTCTCCTTTGCAAGGAAGACAAAGGCGAAAATGAACTCCTTCCAGGCCAGGGTGATGGCGAATAGCGACGCTGCCAGCATCGCAGGCGCAGCCAGGGGCAACACAATTCGGTACCAAGCCTGGAAGCGGTTACAGCCGTCGATCAGAGCGGAATTCTCCAATTCCTCTGGGATCGATGCATAGTAGCCCATGAGCAGCCAAGTGGCGAAAGGCAGGGTGAGCGCCGGATAGGTGACCATCAAACCCGCCAACTTGTTGGTAAGATGGAGCCTAGCGAGGATCTGGTACATGGGGATGAACATCAAGATGGGCGGCATCAGATAGGCAACCAGAATCAAGCTGCCGAAGAGGGTTGAGCCGCGCCAGCGAAGACGGGTCAAGGCGTAGGCGCCCAACGACGCCACGCTCACACCCACGATCGTTGTGACGATTGCCACCATCACTGTGTTCCGATACCACAGACCAAACGCGCGTTGTGGACCTAGGAGTGAACGGAAATTATCAAGCGTCCACGGGTTGGGCCAGAAAACCGATTCAAAACTGGTCCACTGCATCGTCGTCTTGAAGGCAGTGATGAGTGACCCAATAAAAGGGCGTCAGCAGGAAGAAGATCAACAGGAAGAGCAGAAATCCGGCGACGATATCGCCAATGCGGTTGGAAATTTTGGCGGCGCGTGCCTGGCGACCATAATCGTCACCGACGAAAACGCGACTGATGGCAGCAGCCGACTGCCATTACAAACCCTCGACGGCATCATTGACGATTTCAAAAACCCAAAGAAAAGCCTTGGCTGCCATTCGGAATGGCCATGAAATCATCAGCGCCCAATCCGCTCATCCATTGTCGTCTTCGAACTGGACACGCCCTCACGGACTGTACCGCCGGCCGACATGTAGCGACCGAGGAAGAAGATGAAGACGGCCAGTACCGGCGCCATGGTGATGGCGACCGTCACGCCCATACTGTAACGTAGGCTGCCGATGGCGTACTCAAAGGCAAGGATCGAGTAGAGGCGAGTAACCCCAGCAGGGCCGCCGCCGGTCAGCAGGAAGACCGTCGTGAAGTCATTGAAGGTCCAGATGCTCGAGAGCAGCACAGCCACGATGACGACATAACGCAGGCCAGGAAGCGTGACATTCAGAAAGAGACGCCAGGCGTTGGCGCCGTCGATCTTGGCCGCCTCATAGAGTTCGGCGTCGATGGAACTAAGTCCAGCCAGCATCATGACGGCGAAAAAGGGGATGCCCTGCCAGATATTGACCATGATCACTGAGGGCATTGCCAGATCGTAGGAGCCAAGCCAGAGCGGACCGCGTTCCACCAATCCGGTCAGTTTCAGCAATTGGTTGATGCCGCCGTAAACAGGATCCAGCAGGTTTTTCCAGGTAATAGCGATCACGACATGCGGCACGATCCAGGGCAGTAACACCAGTCCGGTCAGTATGCTGCGAAAACGCTTGACGCGCTGCAAGAGCATGGCAGCACTCAGACCGAGCAGAAACTTGAAGGTCACCGCGACAGTCGTGTACTGCACCGTGTTGCCGACCGATTGTCGAAAGGCGGAATCGCTCCACAGGACACGGTAGTTGCGAAAGCCGACGAAGGGGCCTAGGTCCAGCGTAACTGTGTTAGTGAAGCTCATCATGACTGCGCGCATAAAAGGGTAAGCAATGAGTCCACCGAGAAGCAACACCATTGGCAGCACGAACAGATAGGCTGTGAGGTAATCTGGACCCAATATCGGCTTAAGCCGTGTTCCAAAACTTCTCTCTCTGGGTCGTGATGTCCTGGGGCCGACAGCTGTAATCTGGCTCATTGCCTGAAATCTCCTCTAGCTCAGAGTGGGATGTCATCTACATCTACACGGGTATCTGTACACGGGTATCTGTACACGGTTGATGGGATCCTGCATGGGGAGAAGCATGGTGTGCGTGCCTGCGATCAGGCACGCACACTATGGAAGATCAACTATGCTTGAACACCGGGGGCACCGAATTCTTGCCAGATCACCACGAGCTTGTCGTGGGCATCCTTGACCGCCTCAGCGGCTGTCATCTGGCCGCTAAGCACGTTGGCCACCATATCCGTCCCAATGTTGTTGGAGTTAATGGCGCCGGCCTGGGCCGTATCTGGGCCGGGCCAAGCAGCCGCGTTCCAGGCCGTAGGATGGAGTGCAGCCGCCTTCATGTTGTCATTGATGGGATAGCGGGTGATCACATCCCATTCCCACTGGGGCTCGTAGGCCGGCAACGTGTAGGAGATACCGGTCTCGAACATCTCTTCCATCTTCTCCTGCTCGAAGAAGCTAAGGAAAAGGTCCGGCACTGCAGCGGCATTTTTGGCCCCCTTGATCATGTGCATGTACATACCACCCATGCCCATGAACTCTTCAACGACGGGACCACCCTTGGGGAAATCGTAGACCGTAACGTCGGCGATCTCGAGGCCGTCAGTGACGGCCTTGGCGTAGACTGTCCCTGCGTTCTGGGTATAAGCCACGATGCCGCCAAGGTAGGAGTCATTGTTGGAGGCGCCGGTCCAGCTAGCGATGCCGGGAGGCAGCATAGCTTCCCATTTGGGATCGGACTAGGTCTCGACCATCCAGCTTACTGCATCGACCGCTTCCGGAGAATCGAGGGTCACGAATTCGCCGGTCTCATCGGTGTAAGTAGCGCCCCACCCGTGTATGACACGGTTGACCATCCAAGAGCCATCACCGTTGCGGCTAACGGGAATGCCCCAGCCCCACATCTCGTTGTCGGGATCAGAGACCTCAAGACAGGCCTCGCGCAGCTCATCGTAGGTCTTGAGCGTGCTGACGTCGATACCCGCCGGCTCGAAGACATCGGTACGGGCCCAGCCGCCGTCGCTCCTAGTGTGAAGGATAACACCTACGTACTTGCCGTCTCGATAGTTCAGCTTCTTGGGTAGCGGCGCAGGTTCTCCGTACATTTCGATGACCTGCTCTTGGATATCAGTGACATCCTCGATCAGGCCCAGCTGGTCAAGCTTGACTGGTGAAAGATTGTCGATCCATACGTCCGGTGGATCACCCGCCTGGACGGCTGCAGCGACCTTCTGAACGTCGGCGCCTGTTCCTTCGAAGCCTGCCGTAAACGCAACTTCCAGCTCCAGGTTGTTGGCCTCGGCATAGTCCACGATCTGGGCCCGAATGAAGTCGTTGTACTCCGGGTGATAGTCCTGCTTGTGTAATACCCAAAGGCTACCAACTTCAGCGGCTGGGGCTGCGCCACCGTCGCCCGCTGGAGCAGTGGTGGCCGGCACACAAGCAGCCAATGCACCAATGGCGACTGTCCCACCGGCAAACTTCAAAAAGCTTCTACGCGTCAATCGATTCTGCGTCACGGTACTACCTCCTGTCATAATCATGAGATGGATTGAAAGAGTTTGGATGGGCCAAAAAGAACAGGTCCGTCTGGAAAACAGATGGGAGTGTCGAAATGAGCAGCACGTTGCGGTGCAGCGAGGCTGGCAAGCGCGTTGTGCTGGAAATCAGACGCTGGGTCTACGCCAATTGTTGAGGTTCCAAAGCTTATCGCAGAGGCCAACGGAAACAGAGAGGCAATCGCACCTCCATCGCTACTGAGCTGAAGATTTCGCTACGAACCGAATTGAGCAATTGCGGGAAACTGACGGGCCATTCACAATAATCGCACTGGAGAGACTGACAGTCACTATACATTGTTGCCATGGCACTGTCAAGGGTAAAATCTGAGGCACCGAACGAAAATGTCCGGATATGAGATGGAAGGGAATAGAGCACTATGGTCGTCTCGCGCTATGCAGAGCTGATTGAACCGGGGAAACTCGAACTTCGTGAAGAAGAGCTGACCCACGGCCCGAACCAACTGTTGATCCGCATCACGGCCTGCGGCATGTGCCAATACGACGGCGTCTTCTACAAGGGCATCGTGGGCCAGACGCCGACTCGTATCGGCCATGAGCCGGTCGGTGTCGTGGAGGCCGTTGGCGAGAATGTGAAGGGGTTCGCACCCGGAGATCGGGTCACCGGCCTCTTTGCCTACCTCAAGGCCTTTGCCGAGTATGGGGTGGCGGAGCCCAAGCAACTGGTCAGAGTGCCGGAACATGTGCCCCTGGAACTGGCCCTGGGCGAGCCGCTCAAGTGCATCGGCACCATTCTGCGCGCAGCCCAGCCTGAGCTTGGCGATCACGTGCTGGTCATGGGCTGCGGCTTCATGGGCTTGCTGACGCTTGCAGGGCTTGTCGGCCACGCACCGGCTTCGTTGATTGCGGTCGATTTGCAGGAGGAAAGGTTGAACCTTGCTCGTGACTTCGGTGCCACCCATACGCTGAATGCGGCCGATCCTGACTTCCTGGCCCAGGTCCAGCAGATCACGGACGGTCACGGCATTGATCTGGCCTTTGAGCTGACCAGCAGTGCGAAGGCGGTCGAACTGGCCGCCAAGACCATGCGGCGTGGAAGAGGCCGCTATGTGTTGGCCGGTTGGCATGGCGAACCGGGCACCTACACATTGCGCAATTTCACGACCAAGGGCACAACCATCTTCTCGGCCCACCCGTCCTTCTCGCTAGACGAGATGGATGACATGCGGCGCGCTTTGGATGGTCTCGCCAGAGGCATCTTCCCCATGGAGCGGCTCATCACCCACCGTTTTCCGTTGGACGAGATCCAGACTGCGTTTGAGACCATGGCCGATGGGCGAGATGGCTATATCAAGGGGATCATTGTGCCGTAGGCAGTCTATCTGTGTGGGCAACAAGAAGCCGGATGTTTGCCGTTCGTCGGGCTTCTCGAATTGCAGCTTCATGCATCGATCACGGACTGCCGGCCCAACTTCAGGTGCAAGCCGGACCGGCAGTGTCTCGAGGTCATCCATTCGTATGTCTACCGGAGTGAGAGGTTGTCTGTAACTCTACTCGGTTGCCGTAGCCATTGTCGGGTGGAAGATCTCAATATCGCCCAATTCTACGTTGATTGGAAGCACTGGGTCTTCCGTGTGCAAATCTTCAAGCGTAAAGTAGCCTTCCTCCACGGGCGGGCTGTCCTCTGGGAAGAACTCCAGGAATGGATCGAAGGAGAAAGATCGATTGCCCCACTGATCGGGCGCGGTGTCGCCGCCGTCACGCAACCAGAAGTAGGCGTACTCGCCTGGTTCTCCCTGTCCCCAGCCTTCCTTTGCAGTGATCTGGGTGATGACGACCACGGCATCGACCGTGTCTCCAACATCCTCACCGAAGAAGATATATCGGGCCTCCGTCTCAACACCTTTCCAGGTTGGCATACCCTCTTCTGGATTGGGCATGACGTTGTGCCAATTGATGTAGCCTGAAGCCTCGTGCGTCTCTGGATCGACCTCTACAACGTCAAAGTCCATTGAGATGGTCACGCCGCCCCATTCCTGCACTGCGGGCAAGTAGGCCTCACCGCTGACCCGACGTAGGTCTTCGCCCACCGTGGCAGCCGTCTCTTCGAGCCCCAATGGCTGACACGCGCTCAAAGCGATCAGTGTCAGCATTACCAACGCCATCGTACTGATGACCTTCCGCATGATCTTTCTCCTTTCTCTGCTGTTGATGAACCAGAATCTAAGCCGTCTGGCCCTTGGGGAATGGGTCAGACCTCCCCTGCAGCCTAGTTCGTTCCCCGACGCTCAAGGTTGCAATCATCGGAACCATCCGCCTGTTCCACCTCCTGCTCCAGAAATGTGAGCAACTCGCCCAGACTGGCAAAGACAAACCGTTCTCTCGTCTGCGGGCTTTCCAGCGAGACCCGCCAGACGATCCCGTGTTGCTCGCCTGGGCTGCCGATCCGCCGCAGCCGCAACATGTATGCAAGATATCCGCTCCTGTCTTTATCTGTTCGCATGGCCTGATCAGCCTTCGGCCTAGGACGCCATCTAGTTGCCCCCATCGTTGCCTCTGCTTACTCTGTATGCAGTCTAGACGATCGGTCTGAACAAAGTCTGAATTGGCCAGCGACGGCCCGATTTTTGGGGTATAATGGAGCTGGAACCAGCGACGGTTGGCGACAGCGATAGTCGAAAGAAAGATGGCAAACCTCACCCTGCGTATGCTCGGCGCCTTCTCCATGGACCGAGATGGCCGTCCGATCCGGTTCGGCTACGACAAGATGCGCGCCTTGTTGGCCTATCTGTCGGTCGAACACGAACGCCCGCATAGACGCCAGTCCCTGGCTGCCCTCTTCTGGCCGGAGCATGACAAACGCACCGCACTCGGCAATCTGAGCCAGGCGCTTTACAAACTGCGCCGCGCCCTCGGCGATCGTGGGGCTGAGGTGCCATTGTTGCGCGTCAACCCACAGACGCTGCAACTGAATCCCGATGCAGAGATCTGGATCGACGCTGTCGAGTTCGCCAATCTGATTGGCGCTTGCCGCAGCCACACTCATGTCGATCCGGCAACGTGCGGCGACTGTTTGGCGCGGCTGTCGCAGACGGCATCGCTCTACCGCGGGCCCTTTCTGAACGGCATTGCCGTGGACGATAGCCCTGAATTCGATGAATGGCTGCTCATGGTTCGCGAGCGCTACCAACGACTGGCGGGAGAGACGCTGCGGACGCTGGCCAATGGTTTCGAGCACCGCGAACAGCATGACAAAGCGCTGGACTATGCGCGGCAACGTATCCACCTGGAGCCGTGGGAAGAGGAAGGCCACCGCCAGATCATGCGCCTGCATCTGGCGACCGGCGACCGCAGCGCCGCGCTATCCCAGTATGAGGCGTGCCGGCGTGTGCTTGCCACCGAACTGGCTGTCGAACCATCGGCGGCGACGACTGCGCTCTATCAGCACATCCGCAATCTTGACGCCGAGCATGCCCCCACGGCCGATCAGAATAACCTGCCGACCCCGCTCACGCCGTTGATTGGCCGTGCCGACGAACTGGCAGCGCTCAAAGCGCGCCTGGCCCTACCATCCTGTCGGCTGATCACGCTGGTCGGCCCAGGGGGCAGCGGCAAGACGCGCCTGGCCATCGAGGCCGCGGCGCAGTCGGCCCTGCGTTTTGCCCACGGGGTCCTCTTCGTTCCGCTTGTCTCCGTCGATACGGCTGACGCCGTGGCCCCGGCCCTGGCCAACGCACTCGACCTTTCGCTTGCGGGAAACGAGAAGCCGTATGCCCGCGTGATCGACTATCTGCGCCGACGGCAGATGCTGCTCTTGCTCGACAACTTCGAACATCTGATCGGCTGCCAATCACTGGTCGTCGACATCCTGCGGGCTGCGCCCCAGGTCAAGATTCTGATCACCTCGCGGGCGCGGCTGAACGCGCCCGCCGAACAGGTGATCGCAGTGTCGGGCCTGCAAATCCCCCAACCGTTGTCGCAAGCGACAACGGTTGCACCATCTCTCCTGGCCGAAACCGGCGCTGTCTCGCTCTTCCTCTACCATGTCCGCCGGGAGCGTCCGGACTATGTCCCTGAACCAGACAGTCTGGATGCGATTGTCTGTATCTGTCGTTTGGTCGCAGGCATGCCTTTGGGCATTCTGCTGGCGGCAGCCTGGATGGACGTACTGGCTCCGGCTGAAATTGCCGCACGCCTGGCCGGCGATACCGGGGATGTCGATACTGCCGGGATCGATCTGCTGGAGACAGATTCGCCGGGGTTGCCCGAACGCCAACGCAGCATACGCGCCGTCTTCGAACATACCTGGTCGTTGTTGACGCCGCCCGATCAGCGAGTTTTTGCCGCGCTGTCGGTCTTTCGCGGCAGCTTCACCTACAATGCCGCCAAGGCAGTAGCCAAAGCCACACTACGCCAGATCAAAAGCTATATCGACAGATCGCTGCTTCAGCGACATACCGACGGCCGCTACGAGATCCACGAACTGCTGCGGCAGTACGCCTTCGAGCAACTATCCGATTGCCCGACAGAGCTGGATCGAGCCGCTGATCGCCATGCCACGTTCTTCTCCGATCTGGCCCATGACTTGGGCGAAGCGTTGCGCGGCAGTCGTCAGTTGGAGGCAGTCAAGGCAATGGATGGCGATGCCGACAATATGCGCATCGCCTGGGAATGGGCGGTACAGCGGGGCCATTTCGCAGTCATCGAACAGGCCATGGACGGGCTTCTTGCGTTTTACGGTTGGCGAGGACATCTGCAGACCGCAGATCGCATGTGCCATCTGGCACGGGAGTTGTTCGAACGTGATGGTCAGCCGACACCAAACCGAACGTACGCCCGTCTTCTGACCTGGCATGCCCACTTTTTACGGCTGCTGGGCCACATCGACAAAGCACGCGCCTTGCTGGACCAGAGCATTGACATGCTCGGTGAACCGAATGACGGGGACCTGGTTACGTACAATGCCCGTGCGGCAACATTGGGTGAGATGAGCGCCCTTGAACAGGAAGCGGATAGGACAGTCTCCGACCGGTTGAGTGATCAGAGTCTGGCGCTCTACCGGCGAGCAGCCAATCGGTGGGGAACGGCAATGGCACTGCATCACCGTGGTCAGGTCGTGGCTCTCATGAGCGACTTTGACTCGGCTCAACGCTTTCTCATGGAATGCTTGACGCTCAGCCAAAGTCTGGGCGACAGACGACTGACTGCCGCAGTTCTGCGCGATCTGGCGAATGTCCATGGTCGGCAGGGGCGCCTTGCACGTGGCGAGGAACTGGGACGACAGTCCATCGCGATCTATGAGGAACTAGGGGACCGATTCAGCGCTGCAATCTGTACGGTTGAGTTTGCGGCATTGATGGCGTATGCCGGCCACTTTGAGCGTGCGCTGAGACTGTTCGAAGAGGCGCTCGCCGGCTTTGAGTACCTGGGCGCTCGTCGGCAATTTGCGCTTACCCTGCACCTGGCAGGTTGGATGAACCTAAACCTGGGATGCAACGAGGCAGCAGAGGCACATAATCAGCAAGCCTCCGAAATTTTCGAGGCCCTCGGCGAGCGGCATGGCCGTGCATTGACCTGCCTAAGCGCGGGTGAAAACCTGCTCGTACGCAAGGACTATCATGCTGCCGCTTCGATACTTTCCGAGGGCGCAGCACACTTCCAAGAGCTGGAGCAGTGGGATGAGTATGCGATCACACGCTCTGTCCTTGCGCTGGCGCAGCTCGAGCTGGGCGATTACGCCGAAGCCAGGCAGTCTGTCTTCGACGCGCTCAAGGCAGTACGCCGCATCGGCGCGTTCGCGCCGGCCCACATGGCAATCGACGCCCAGGCTGCCATTCTAGCCAATGCAGGCGATATTGAGCGCGCCGTCGAGTACCACGCGCTGGTCTTTGCCCATCCATACTTTGGCAACTCCGTATTCCGCAAGGCCGTGACGGGACAAACCATCGATAGATGCGCCAGCGTGCTTTCGCTCGAACGAGTTCGCGCCGCCGAGGAACGCGGCCTTGCGCGTGATGTCTGGGTAACCGTGGATGAGATTCTGGCGGAGTACGAAACCGCCGCAACCCATGAAGCTGAAGCATCGCCATGTTAAACCTGACTGTACGCTCCGATAGAAATGTGTGCCTCGTTTCAGCCGCCGGCCGGCGAGTCAGATTTCGGATGCTGCGTTTTCGCCGCTCGATACTGAGCATGGCGCTGCCTACGTTATTGCTCACCGGTTGTACCTTCCAACCGATCTTGCCCGCCGTTTCACCGACCCCAACGCCGATCACTCAGCCACCCATCGTTGCGACTTTGACGGCGACAACGCTACCCCTGC
Organism: uncultured Chloroflexia bacterium; assembly: GCA_963848115.1. Taxonomy (GTDB): domain Bacteria; phylum Chloroflexota; class Anaerolineae; order Caldilineales; family Caldilineaceae; genus JAWKOK01. The sequence continues at coordinate 156,486 of CAWKCP010000001.1, forward strand.
TTGCGCAAGACCTCTCTTCACCCGATGGACAATGGCGTGCCCAGGTCGTAATCTACGCCTGTACCCAGATCGAAGATCAAGGAGAAGTGAGCTACGAAGAGCCTTCCTTGATCGACGTGGCGACGGGTACGCAAATCGAGATCACACATCAACAGATCAACTGCGGGGGCTGGGCACCTTCGGGCTGGCGCCCCTCTGTTGGTCGGTCGACAGCCGGATTCTCTACTTCACCGACGCCCGCGAGGGCGTCCCCGACGGAAGGGGCGAGTGGCAGCGACCGATCTTTCAGTATGATCGAACAACCGAAGAGACCCAGCCTTACAGCGGCGGCATGAAACCCATGGAGCCCGCGCAGCTTCCCATTCCCGTCGGATGTGCCGGCAAAACCTCCAGAGTCCGCCCAATCCGCGGTCTATCCGGTCACTACCCATTAAATGACTCAACTACAAGAACCACGAATGGCACGAATTTCACGAATTGCACCACAGAGAAAATTCGTGAAATCTGTGAAATTCGTGGTTCTTGCGGTGAACCCAAAAGATTGCGACAAACCCGTGTCGAATTCGGGTATGGCCCGTTCGACGTATAAGTAGCGGGAAGCGAAAAATGGTAAGATGGCGCCGACGCTTTCCCCAATACGCCGAAGTCCGCCAAGACTCGTGCCATGCAGACGAGCCTGTGTCCAAAAGGAGAACCAACGATGAAAGTGATGGTCCTGGTCAAAGCCAATGCTGAGAGCGAAGCAGGCGAGATGCCCAGCACGGAAATTCTGACCGAAATGGGCGCGTACAACGAGGAGTTGGTCAAAGCCGGTGTGATGCTGGCCGGCGAAGGGCTCCATCCCAGCGCACTGGGCGTGCGCGTCTACTTCTCCGGCAAGGAGCGCAACGTGGTGGATGGTCCCTTCACCGAGGCCAAGGAGTTGATTGCGGGCTTTTGGCTGTGGCAGGTCAAATCCATGGAAGAAGCGGTTGAATGGATCAAACGCAGTCCCTTCCAGGATGGCCAGGTGGAGATACGTCGGGTCTTTGAAGCGGATGACTTTGGCGAAGAGTTCACACCTGAACTGCGTGAACAAGAGGATCGCCTGCGCTCGCAAGTAGAGGCGAAAGAATAGGGTTCAGCGCGTCGGATCCGTTCTGACGGGTGCTGAAGCTCCATCAGATCGGAACGCTGCAAGAAAGGCAGGACCCTATTTGCTACCCGAACAGTTCACTGTGACTGCCGGTTCTGCCCAATCGCAGCGTCTCGCCTTCGACTTTGTAAATCAGCAGCCAATCGGGTTCGATATGGCACTCGCGATAGCCGCGCCAGTTGCCTTTCAGGGCGTGATCTAGATAGTGCTGGTCTAGCGGTTCTTCGGCAGCCAGTTGACCGATGACGCTCAGCAGTTTGTTCGGGTCAGCGCCCTGCCGTTTGATGCGCGTATAATCGCGTTTGAACTGGGATGAGCGCTCAAGTTGCAACGCCATCTAGTCGGCCTCTAGGTCGAAGATCAGCTCGTCAACAGTTGCAAAATGCGCGCCTTTTCCGCTTTCCAGTTCGTCAAGTGCTGCAGCGGTTTCGGCATTAGGTTGTTTGGCTGTCGGCTGAAAAGGCAGTCCGCCGCTGTTGACCGACTGTTGAAGGAAAAGCCGAATTGCGTCCCCCATGCTCAACCCAATGGCATCGAAGACCGCTGCTGCCTGTTCTTTCAACTCTGGTTTTACACGTGATTGAATTGTAACATTTGCCATACGACACCTCCGCAATCAAAGTGCATTCAGTTGCAAGCATTATAATTGCACTCTGCGTCAGAGTCAACTGTTTTTCTACATTCGAAATCGACTTACTCCGCACTCATGCGGAGACCCAAAAAGGAGACACACCCATGTCCAAGATCACGCCTTTCCTGATGTTTGACGACCAACTTGAAGCGGCCATAGAGTTCTACACGGCTACCTTCCCGGATTCAAAAATCAAGAACGTTGCACGCGCCGGCACGGATGGCCCGGTCACGTCCGCCGAATTTGTCATCGGTGGTTTATCCTTCAAGGGGTACAACGGCGGCCCGCATTTCAAGTTCTCCGAAGCATTCTCGCTCTTTGTGGACTGCGAGGATCAGGCCGAGGTGGACGAATACTGGGACAAGCTTGTTGACGCCGGCGCTACTCCGTCGCAGTGCGGCTGGATCACCGATCCATTCGGTCTCAGTTGGCAGATCGTGCCGCGGCGCTTTATGGAACTCATCAGCGACAGCGATCCGAAGAAGGTCCAGGCGGTCGTGGACGCCATGATGACGATGAAAAAGCTCGACGTGGCGACGCTGGAAAATGCGTACAATGGCGCATAGTACGTCCTCTGTCCAGCGCACCATCGATGCGATCTGGCGCATCGAATCGGCCAAGCTCATTGCTGCGCTCGCCCGGCTCGTCGCGCGATGTGGGCCTGGCCGAGGACCTAGCGCAGGATGCCCTGGTGGCCGCGCTGGAGCAGTGGCCGTCGGATGGTCTGCCGGACAACCCTGGGGCGTGGCTGATGACGGTGGCCAAGCGGCGGGCCGTCGACCGCATCCGGCGCGATCAACTGTCGGAACGCAGGGTCGCGGAACTGGGTCGCCAACTGGAAGCGACGGAAACAAGAGAAACAGCGGGAATCGAACACGTGGTGAACGACGATGTCGACGACGATCTGCTGCGCCTGATCTTCATCGCCTGCCATCCAGTGCTATCCACCGAGGCGAGAGTGGCCCTGACTTTGCGCCTGCTGGGCGGGCTGACCACCGAAGAGATCGCCCGCGCTTTTTTGGCCCCCACGCCAACCATTGCCCAACGCATCACGCGCGCCAAACGGACCCTCTCCGCCGCACAGATCCCCTTCGTGATTCCACAAGGGGCCGAACAAATGGCGCGCCTGGCGTCGGTGTCGGCGGTGATCTACCTCATCTTCAACGAAGGCTATTCGGCCACTGCCGGCGAGGACTGGATCCGCCCGTCGCTCTGCGAGGAAGCGTTGCAGTTGGGGCGTATCTTGGCCGAACTCATGCCACACGAGCCGGAGGTGCATGGCCTGATTGCGCTGATGGAGATCCAGGCATCACGATTGCAGGCACGCGTGGGTCCGACCGGAGAACCGATCTTGCTGCTTGATCAGAATCGAGGGCGGTGGAACTATCTGTTCATCAACCGCGGCCTCGCTGCGCTGGCGAGCGCCGAGCAATTGGGCGATGGCCTGGGCCCGTACACATTGCAGGCCGCCATCGCCGCTTGCCACGCACGCGCACGCACCGCCGAAGAAACAGACTGGCAGCAGATCGCCGCGCTCTACGACGCGCTGGCCCAACTGACGCCGTCGCCCATCGTGGAGCTAAACCGCGCCGTTGCGGTGGCCATGGCCTACGGTCCGGCGACCGGACTTGCGCTGGTCGACCAACTCAGTGGGGAGCCGTCACTGGCCAACTATCATCTGTTGCCTAGCGTGCGCGGCGATCTGTTGGCCAAACTCGGGCGGTTCGAAGAAGCGCGTCATGAGTTGGAACGAGCCATCTCGTTGACCCAAAATGAGCGGGAGCGTTTCCTGTTGCGCAAGCGCATAGACGATTTGATTGAAGGATAGGCAACCTCCGAGATGCCGGCATCATGCAGGTACCGTTGGAACGCCGGATATTTACCGGTCCAAGTTACGCAAATAATCTGGAGCGCCCGTTTTTTTTGTCGGTTGTCCTGACTTCTTGGTTGACGCTATACTGAAGACCTGAAGCAGTAAACACTCCGATCCCATCCTTCTTTTCAGTTAACCGGAGGACACCATGAAGATCACAGAAGTCGCCATCTACGACGTCAAACTACCGCACACGCGCGCCACCGGCTGGAATCCGGTCATCGTGCAGATCCGCACCGACGAGGGGATCAGCGGATTGGGCGAGGTGGCCCTGGCATACGGCTCGGGCGCGTCGGCCGGGTTCGGCATGGTCAAGAACATGGCCGAACACCACCTCATCGGCGCGGACCCGTTTCGCATCGAAGAGATGTGGGATAGGCTCTTCCGCAAGACCTTCTGGGGGCAGGGCGGCGGACCGGTGGTCTACGGCGGCATCAGCGCCATCGATGAGGCGCTGTGGGACATCAAGGGCAAGGCGCTGGGCGTACCGGTCTACGAACTGCTGGGCGGCGCCTGCTGGGACAAGCTGCGCGTCTATGCCAACGCCTGGTACGAGGGCTGCAACAGTCCGCAGAGCTATGCCGATGCCGCGCTCACGGTCGTCGAGGCCGGCTATACGGCCATGAAGTTCGATCCCTTCGCGGTGCGACCCGACGGCGTCTGGGATTACACCAGCCGCGCACCGGACCGCGCCCGCTGCGATCTCGCCTTCAATCGAGTAAGCGCCGTGCGCGACGCCGTCGGTCCGGCCATCGACATTCTGGTTGAAATTCACGGCAACCTGGGCACGACCACGGCCATCCATTGGGGCAAACGTATTGAGGAACTGGACCCCTTCTTCTACGAAGAACCGGTCGACGCACTCAACGTGGACAGCATGTTGAAGGTCGCCCAAAACGTGGATATTCCCATCGCAGCAGGCGAGCGGCTCTATACCCGCTACGGCTTCCGGCAGTACATCGAGAAGCAGGCGCTCGACATCCTCCAGCCCGACGTGGGTCTGGCCGGCGGTATCAGCGAAACGCGCAAGATCGCCAACTATGCGGAGACCTACAACCTGCACGTCCAGCCTCACAACTGTGCGGGGCCGGTGGCCACCGCGGCCGCATTGCATGTGGACGCGTCCATCCCCAACTTCATCATCCAGGAGTTTTTCCCCTTCCGCAATCCAGACTTCTACGAATTGGTCGTCGACGCCTACGACACCAAGGCAGTTAACGGCTTCATCGATCTGCCGACCAAGCCGGGACTGGGGATTGAGCTGAATGAAGAGGTGATGGCGCGTTATGATTGTCGGTGGTTCGGTGGAAAGGGGGTGAGGGGGTGACATCGTTAACTCAACTGTGATCATGTTCGGCAAAATTTAGCAGGTACGGATTTGGCCAAGATTCTGCAAGCAGATGTATGATGAATGATTGGCGCGGCGTTCTGTATGCGCTGTGCCGTCGTTTGTTGGAGCGACTCAGTCGTTCCTTGCTTGCAGGAGTTTGATCATGAAACGAATTCCATGGCGTCGCGTCTGGATGGAGACGCGACGTCTTCTGCTCTTGACCCTCGGGTCGCTGATCGCGGCCCTGGGCTTCAGCCTGTTCCAGGTTCCCTACAACATTGCCGCCGGCGGCGTCAGCGGCATCGGCATCATCGTCAACCACTTCACCGGCGTATCTGTGGGTCTCTTCTACCTCGTCGCCAACATCCCGCTGCTTCTGCTGGGCTTTTTCTTCTTGGGCCGCTGGCGCTTTCTGATCACCACGATGATTGCTGTCTTCATCTTTTCGGCAGCGACCGACTACTTCCCCAGCATACTGCCCATGTATATGGACGAATACCCGATCACCGATAACATCCTGTTGGCGGCCATCTATGCCGGGCTGATCGGCGGCATTGGCGGCGGCCTGATCTACGCCACGGGCGCGACCATGGGCGGCACCGGGATCATCGGTCGCATCATCCAAATGCGCACCGGGGTGCCGCTCAGCCAGATATACCTCTTCGTCGATGGCGGCATCATCATTGCCGCCGGACTGATCTTCGGTTGGAACATCGCGCTCTATTCGATGCTCACGCTGCTGCTCAATGGACTGGCCACCGACTATGTACTGGAAGGTCCCAGCCGAGCGCGCACCGCTTTCATTGTCACGACTCGACCCAATGAGATGATCGCGGCTTTGGACCTGCATCTTGGTCGCGGCTCCAGCCACTGGGAGATCTTCGGCGGCTACACCGGCGAACCGCGAACCATGGTCCTCTGTACCATCTATCGTCCGCAGGTAAATGAACTCAAACGGATTGTCGGCGAGGTAGATGGGCACGCGTTCGTCACCATCGGCATCGCGCAGCAGGCATTGGGCGAAGGCTTCACCGATCTACGCCGCACAGGCGCATAGCGTTGGTCCGCATCGAATGGAATTCCTACCGAAATAGATGACGACGCTCAACATAGCGTTAAGCTTGACGCCCATGGATTTTCGTACCCGCCCGACGAAGCAATGCCAACTACATTTGTTCCGGAAGAGCTTCGTCGAGATCTCTGAAACGGTTTGCGCAGTGCCCACAATTCACCCTATACTCAAAGAGTATCAATGGCCACCGCCCCGATTCCAGACTGGAGCAACTACACATGGCGTCCACACCCCAGAGTCAGCCGACCGAAGAGACAATAACCACCAGACCTACCTTGCGCGACATGATCATGTTGGAGGTGCCGGACCAGGCCAAAGTATCGCCCGACGGGGCTACGTGGCCTTCACGCTGCGCACCACCAACTGGCGCGAGAACCGCTATGAACAACGTTGCATGCTCGGCAACGAGAGCGATGGCGACAGTCTACCACTGACACGGACGGGCAACGTGCAACAGATCGAATGGGTCGATGAACAGACGCTGGCATTACTCCGGACCGGCCCAGCCGAGGACGAAAAGCCGCAAATTTGGCTATACGAAGGTACTCGACGGCGAGGGTTGGGCGGTGACCGAACAGAGCACCGGCGTGGACTGGTTCAAACCGTTTGCAGGCGGTTTCCTCTATCGAGGCCAGCCACCCTGAACGGGACAAGCACAAAGCGCGCGGCGAACGTTTCGGCAACTTCACCCACATCGAACAGGAGAGAGCGCATCCGCGCTCTACTACGTTGGCACTGGCAGGAGATGAAGCGTTACCGGGCAGAGAACGGGCACTCACTGAGGATGCAGGTGAAGCATTGCCGCGCCGGTCATCGAAATAAGCAAGCTGATGGACCGAACCGCTCTCGATTCAGAGTGGTCGTGCATCGAGGCAAGACGATGCCATCTACTTCACCTGCTGGCCCCATGATGACCTCGTCTACTTCCGTCAGACAACGACCTATTGCATCACGTTGGATGCAGAGACCGCCCTCGCAACGCATCTTGAACGTGAGCGAGCCAAGCAGACGGATGAGGACAAGGAAAGCAGCGAAGAAAATTCCGAAGACCTCTCCTATTTGGGCAATATCACGCACTCTGCACCTGCCTGCCGGCGCCGGCATGGCTGCTGTTGCGCCGGATGGCGAGCAACTGCTCATCGTATCACGGGAACGGGACCAGAAGATGTACACCCGCGAAGATTACTGTGGATCATTGAGACGCGGCCGCACATGCAGCCCATGACGCATCCAACCTTTCTAGCACTGCATGTCTAACCTTTCAGCGGACTCGACCGCCAGGTCATGAATGTCCAGTGGGTCGATGCCGGCATCTTCGGCGTCTACCCCGACGGCACGGTGATGCGCCTCGTCACACTTTGGCGAGGACGGCCAGGCGACCCCATTGGACATGGACGGCATCTTCCCCGTATTTGCCTTCCACGTCAACGAGCAGGGCAACATCAGCTTTGTCGGCACCAACGCCGAGACGTCCACGAGGTCTATCTGGCGACGCAGAGAGTGGGAAGGGCTGGACACCGCACGCCAGTTGACCGACTACGGCGAGGCCTTGCGACGACTGGGCACTGGGCACCGTTGAGACCATTCGCTGGACCAGCCAGACGGCACGGAGATCGAGGGCGTGTTGCGCAAGCCGGCCAACTTCGATCCCGACCGGCGCTATCCGCTGGTACTTGTCGTGCACGGCGGGCCCGACTGGCTCTCCCCGGCCTATCTGCTCTACGGTGAAGACTTGGCCTACTATCCGACCGTCCAGTTCGCCAACAAGGATGTCCTCGTCCTCAAGCCCAACTACCGCGGCTCCCTGGGCCGCGGCCAGGCATTCACCGATCTCAACGTAGACAACCTGGGCGTGGGCGACCTCTGGGATATCGAGAGTGCGGTCGATCATCTGGTCGACCTGGGCTGGGTCGATCCCGAACGGGTCGGCTGCATGGGCTGGTCCCAAGGCGGCTACATCTCGGCCTTCGCCGGCACTACATTCCGACAAGTTCAAGGCCGTCTCGGTGGGTGCAGGCATATCCGACTGGTACACCTACCACATCAGCAACGACATCCCGATTTCACGACCGACTACCTATCCGCGTCGCCCTTTCGCAGACCGCGAGATTTATGACAAAGACTGCACCCATCAGCAACATCGCCAATGCCACCACGCCCATGCTGATCCAGCACGGCTCGGACGACCAGCGCGTGCCGCTCTCCAACGCCATGGAACTCTACCGGGGCCTGAAGGAGATGGAGCGTGCCGGTCGAACTCTTCGTCTATCCCGGCTTCGGCCATCCGATCACGAAGCCGCGTGAAAACCATGCGGTGATGCACCAGAATCTTGCCTGGTTCAGCCACTATCTGTTGGGTGAAGATCTGGAACTGGAGTAGCTGTACAGCCCTAATCCGACTCATGGTAGGGCGTATTGGATCACAAGATCTTCGGCAGCATCCGGAGTGAAAGCCAAATGGCTTCAGCGCAAGATCAGCGGAAAATCATCGACCGTCGGGAAACTGTCTCCGGTGAGATTCAGTTGCAGCAACGGACCTTCGCAGACGGATCCACCGCGTTCGAGATCATCTCCGATGGCGTCTTTCTCATGGCCAGCTACAACCAGACCAGCGAGCGAGCACTGGCAAGGCAGGCGATTGAAGCGGTTAAGACAGAACAGACGGTGAGTTCCGCATCCTGGTCGGCGGACTGGGCATGGGCTTCACGTTCAGGAATGCCAGATCTGCGCGGCCGATTTGGGCTACGCCGGCCGACATCCAGGTCGATGTCGTCGAGATCTCGCCGCCATCATCGAGTGGAATCGCACCCATCTGGCGCCCTTGAATGGGCACGTCCTGGATCATGCGAGCGTTCACCTTGTCCAGGCGGATCTATATGATGTCTTGATGGGGTCACCTGCGTCGACCTATAACATCATCGTTCTGGATGTGGACAACGGGCCATCGTGGCTTGCCCACGAGCAGAACAGCCGTCTCTACTCAACCGGGACGCTTGGCTCCTGGCGCAATAGTCTGAAGACGGGCGGCGTGTTGGCGGTTTGGTCGGCCCAGCCGGAGCCGGCCTTTCTGGGCAGAATGCGATCTGTCTTTGGGGAAGGGGTAGAGTTGGCGGTAGAAGCACCCCATCTACGCGAGGCAGCGCCCGACGATTTCATCTATCTGGCGGTCAAGAGAATATGATTTTGCTAGCAGCTTGTCGGAGAGATGCAAAACAGGACACAGATGACGCTGATTTTGCGGATATCCACGGATTCAATCGAAAAAAATCAGCAAGTATGCGCCATATCCGTGTCATCCGCGTCCCATTTGTTCGCCACACCGACTGCCCGCTAGACGACTGCCCGTAAAAATCGGCAGTATGCCGCTCAACTGCGCAATCCCTTGCCGGTGTGAACCATGTAATAGCAGCCGATCCAGGCAGCCAGCGTGACAGCCAGCAAGACGGAGAGCGAAGTCGAAACGGGGATGTCTGAGATGCCGAGGAAGCCATAGCGGAAGGTGTTGATCAGATAGAGGATGGGATTGAACTTCGAGACGCTCTGCCAGAACGCGCTGAGCGAAGAGATGGTGTAGAAGACGCCACCCAGATAGATCAGCGGTGTGAGCACGAAGGTCGGAATGATGGTCATCTGATCGTATGTTTTGGCAATGAGCGCCGCAATACAGCCGCCGAGTGAGAAGAAAATCGCTGTGAACAGTAGCGTGACCAGCATGATAGCTGGATTGGCGATCTGAAGCGGCACGAAAAGCAGCGATGTCAGCCAGACCAAGCCGCCGACCAGCGATCCCCGGATGACACCACTGCTGACCCATCCCAGAATGATGGTGTTGGTGCTAAGGGGCGAGATCAGCAGTTCTTCGATGTTGCGTTGGAACTTGGCGCTGAAGACGACGGAGACCACATTGTTGTAGGCGTTGAGAATGACCGACATCATGATCAGTCCCGGCACGATGAACTGCATGTAGGAAAAGTCGCCAATCGAGCCGATACGGCTGCCGATGAAGTTGCCAAAGACCAGAAAGTAGAGCGCGGTCGTGACGACGGACGGCAGCAGAGTCTGTGGCCAGATTCGAAAAATACGCCTGACCTCTTTGGTTACCATGGTCCAGTAGCCGATCAGTTGGATGTGTAGCATAGTTAAGGAGTCTCGACTAATCTGAGGAAAAGTTCCTCAAGGCGATTGGACTTGTTCTTCATGCGCTGTACTTCAATGCCTTGTGCATTCAGGTAGGCCAGCACCAAGGCAATGGACGTTTCTTCCCCAAGCTCGACCTCGAGCTCCTTGGCGTTCACCTGCGTGGTCGGCCAAGGCATATCGGGCAGATCATCGACTTCGCCTGCTGTGTAGAGGACGACAATTTCGGACTGAAGTTGTTCGAGCAGTCTGGGCGTCTCATCCAGTGCAATGACGTCGCCCTTGTCAATAATGCCGATGCGCTCACAGAGAACCTCAGCTTCCTCAAGATTGTGGGTTGTAAGCACAATGGTGAGGCCATTCTTATTCTCTTCTGTGAGGAAATCCCACATTTGTCGGCGGAGGGAGATATCGACACCCGCAGTCGGTTCATCGAGCAGCAGGATGCTGGGATCATGGACGAGGGAACGGGCGATCATGAGTCGGCGTTTCATTCCCCCTGAAAGCATGCGTACCGGCGTGTTGATCTTGTCGCCGAGGCCCAGATCCCTGAGCAATTGCTCCGCTCGGGGGACAGCCTTGTGAGCGGAGATGCCGTAGTAGCCGGCCTGCTGGACCACAATCTGAAGGCAGCTTTCAAAGATATTGAAGTTGAACTCTTGCGGGACGACGCCGAGGCTCCGTTTGGCCAGCGATGCCTGGGAATCGATGTCATAGCCATTGATGAAAACACGTCCCGAAGATTTGTTGACCAATGAGGTCAGGACGCCGATGATAGTCGATTTGCCCGCTCCGTTGGGACCCAGGAGGCCAAAGAACTCCCCTTGTTGGACCTGAAGCGAAACGCCTTTCAGGGCCTCAGTTCCGTCGCCATATGTTTTGCCGAGATCGGTGATTTCGAGTGCACTTGTCACAGAATGGTCCTGTCGCTATGTTCTGAGCATCGCATTTCGTACCACGCAGCATTTCTTGCCACGCAGAAATTGGCAGATATTGATGAACATACCATTCTACTTGCAGAGCGCCGTCTAGCCTAGAAGCGCTTACCGTGGGGAACAGAGCGACAGATGAATCCCGTCATCCCAACAGAATCTCACCGGAGGAATCCATGCGACTAATCTTCGCCCGGCACGGCGAAAGCCAAGCAAATGTAGAAGGGATCATCTCCAACCGGGATCTGCCGCACGGCCTGACGGCGCAAGGCTGGGCCCAGGCCGAAGCGCTGGCCGACCGGCTTGACGCTGGAACAGTGGCAGCCATCTACGCCAGCCCGATCTTGCGTGCGCAGGAGACTGCACACATTCTATCCAAGCGTCTCAAACTGCCCTATCGGACCGAAGACTCGTTGCGTGAGTTCGACTGCGGCATTGCCGAAGGACGCGGCGATGCCGATGCCTGGCAGGCCCACAATGGCGTCGTCGAAGCGTGGGATGTCCGACACGACTACGATCGGCGTATTCCGGACGGAGAGAGCTTCAATGATCTGCGTGCGCGCTTTCTCCCATTGGTCGAACGACTCTGCGATGAATGGGGAGCAACCGAGGTTGACGTGGTTTGCATCAGCCACGGCAGCATGTTGACACAGATGCTGCCGTTGATTCTGTCCAACATTGACCGCGCCTTCACGCAGATCAACGGTCTGGGCAACTGCAAACGTACGGTAGCCGAATTGCGTCAAGGGGATCTGGTCTGTACGATGTGGGACGAGAAAGACGTAGAGACCCGAGAGGGTAGATGACGAGCCTATTGCATCAGGAGATTTTATGAATATCGCCGTCTTCAGCACCAAGGGATATGATCAGCGCTCTCTGCAAAAGATCAACGAATCCTTTGGCCACCAACTCACCTTTTTTGAAACACGCCTCCGCGCAGAAACTGCCGCGCTGGCCGCGGGCTATGACGGCGTCTGCATCTTCGTCAATGATGACGTGGACGCGGTTGCCATAGAGAGGCTGGCTTTGGGCGGAACAAGAATCATCGCCACGCGCAGCGCCGGCTACAACCAGATCGACCTACAGGCCGCCGCTGACCACGGTATCACCGTTGCCCATGTGCCGGCATACTCGCCCAACGCGGTCTCGGAGTTCACCGTCGGCTTGATCCTAACGCTGGGGAGACAGATCCACAGGGCCTACAATCGAGTGCGCGACAACAATTTTGAGCTGGACGGTCTACAAGGCTTCGAATTGGCCGACAAGACTGTCGGCGTCTTCGGTACTGGCAAGATCGGAGCCGAAGTGATCAAAAATCTGAGCGGCTTTGGCTGCCGCATTTTGGCCTATGATATGTACCGCAATCCGACGGCTGAAGGGTTGGCAGAGTATGTGGATAGCGCTAAGGAAGTCGCAGAACAGGCCGATATACTCACCTTTCACATGCCGTTGACGCCGGAAACCCACCATCTAATCAATGCCGAAACCATCTCGCGCATGAAGGATGGCGTTTTTATTGTCAACACCAGCCGGGGTGCGTTGCTGGACACGGCAGCCATCATCGATGGTTTGAAATCGGGCAAGATCGGCTATCTGGCCATCGATGTCTATGAGGTCGAGGATGATCTCTTCTTCCGCGATCTCTCCAACGAAATCATGACCGATGACATCTTTGCACGCCTGACCACATTTCCCAATGTGCTGGTGACCGGCCATCAGGCCTTCCTGACTGACAAGGCGTTGGGCAACATCGCCGAGACGACGCTGAGCAACTTTGCCCAATTCGAAGCGACCGGACATTGCGACCATGAAGTCCTACCTGTAGAGACTCGCCGTTGATGCAAGAAACGCGACCGGGCAGACCAGGGCCATCGTGTCTAAATTGCTCGAAACGGATGGAATCCGGCTGCTAACAGCGAAGAGCCGCGTACCCTCCGGATCCAGACACTGCGAGTTTAGCCACAGGACCCAGAGGGTACCCCGGCTTTTCGCTGTTAGCGGCGGGTTCAACCCTGCCGAAACAAGAGCGCCTTCTGGAATTTAGACGCGACGGCCCTGTCAGTGACTAACGCCGTGTTGACGTTTATGATAAACTTGACCGATATCTCACCGCGCAAATTTCTGCCCACCGAAAGATTCCATGCTGATTTTCACCAAGCTGCAACGTCCCAAGGTCTTAGGAGACTTTGTGGCAAGAGAGCGACTAATCGAACGACTTACTCAGGCCCGGCACCTAAACCTGACTTTAGTTTCCGCTCCTGCCGGCTATGGCAAGAGTTCTCTCGTGGCTTCCTGGCTGGAGTCGTCAGGTTGCACGAGCGTCTGGTACTCACTCGATAAGAGCGATGTGGATCTTTTTCAATTTGCCGAGTACCTGATCACCGGAATCGAAGCGCAAATGCCGGGCAGTTGTCTCCGTTCCGCCCCGCTTCTCCAGGCGGCCGAACCGCCGCCGCTTTCCGCCATTGCCGCCAGTCTCATCAATGACCTTGTCGAGATCGCCGGACCACTGCTGCTTGCCCTGGATGACTATCATCTGATCGATGGATCCGAACCTGCGAGATTGATCGAAACCCTTCTTGAATATCTGCCCAAGCAGGTACACATTGTCATCATTACTCGCCAGGACCCTGATTTGCCGTTGATTCGATACAAGGCCAATCGGCAGATGCTTGAGGTACGAGTTGTTGACCTGCGGTTTACGCAAGACGAGGCATCGATATTCCTGGCCGGCGCCATGGGCGAAGGTCTGACGACTGAGACCTTGCACCTCTTGAGCGAAAAGACGGAAGGGTGGATCGTTGGCCTCAGGCTGGCTGCACTATCCCTCCGGGGAAATCGCGAAGTTGACGAGTTCAGGAAACGACTGAGCGCGACCAATGGTGGACTGGTGGTCGAATATCTCGTGTCCGAGGTGCTCGCACAGACCTCGCCCACCATGCATAAATTCCTGCTGATAACCTCAATCTGTGACCGGTTTTGTGCTCAGCTTTGCGACACCTTGATGGACAACTCAGACCCCCTTGTCAACGCGGAAAGCTTCATTCTCTCGCTTGCCCGCACAAACACTTTCCTAGTCTCGCTTGACGGCGACGGTGAATGGTGGCGCTACCATCATCTGTTTCAGGATCTTCTTCAGCACCAATTGCGCATACGGTATTCGGCTGTGGAGACTGCAGAGTTGCACCAGTGTGCAAGTGGTTGGTTTGCGGCTAATGGATACGACCATGAAGCGATTCGGCATGCATTTGCCGCCGGGGATCCTGACGGCGCGGCGGATCTGATTGAGCAATACCGGCAACGTGTAATGAATTCGGATAACTGGCACAGGATCGAGATTTGGCTCGGCCAATTGCCTGAAGAGGTCAAACAGCATCGGCCTGCGCTGTTGGTTGCGCAGGCCTGGATCGCCTTCTACCGCCATGCACTCTGGGCCATTCCGGCGCTCATCGAGCGGGCGGAGGTACTGATGTGCGGCCACGCCGACGAGCCATTGCGGGGCGAGATCGATTTCTTCCACGGACTCGGCCTTTTCTGGCAGGGTGACAGCACCCACAGCCTGGCTGTATTGGGCCGTGCTTTGGAGCGGATTCCGGAAGCGAACCACCAAGCCCGAGGGGAGGCTGAGCTTTTCTACGGTGTGTCCGGTCAGATGTCTGGGCAGAGTGAAACGGCTATTAGGGCACTCAATCAGCTACTTTATGGTGAGCATGCGGCGTTTGGTGTTCGCAAGATGCGGCTTTTGGGTTCGCTCATCTTCATACACCTTTTGACAGGAGATCTTGCCGAAGCGCATCGCACCACGATGCTGAACCGGAAGACGGCAACCGAGTTGAACAACGCCTACATCAGGGCATGGACAGATTATCTGGAAGGGTTCATCCACTTCTCCCGATACGAATTGTCCGAGGCTGCGGACTGTTTCGAGCGGGCGGTGGAACAGCGCTACGTTCTTCACGTAAGGGCCGCCATCGATAGCCTGATTGGCCAGGCTGTCACCTGCCACTATCTCGGACAAGAAGAGCGCACACAAGCAGCCATGACAATGCTGCTCGATTTCGCCCACGACACCAATCAACTGCCCTATATCTTGCTTGCGGAATCGTGCCGGGCAAGAATATCCATCTTACAGAACGCAGACACCCAGAGCCGGCGCTGGCTTCGAACCGCCGATCTGACGCTTGATATGGGGACCATGTTCTACTGGCTGGAAGTGCCCCGGATAACCGCCTGCCGTGTGCTGGCTGCCCAAGACTCAGACGTCGATCTGAAGAAGGGGCTGGAAGCGCTCGCGCGCTACGCTACTGAAAACCAGGCTGTACATAACGTGCGGCAACTGATCGACATCACCGCGCTCCAGGCGGTGATCAGCGCAAAGTTGGGCAATCACAATGAAGCGGTGCACTTTGTACAACACGCCCTGGATCTGGCCGAACCCGGCGGCTGGATTCAGCCCTTTGTTGAACTCGGCGACATCATGGCTTCACTCCTGCACAGTCGACAGTGGCGAGCGGCGACCAACGAATTTGCTCAACGAATCATCGCATCTTTCCCCAACCCGAGACCATCTTCGACAACGGCTTCAACACCGGCTTCAACACCCTATGCGAAGTTGAAGATGGAAGAGTTCCTAACTGACCGCGAACTTGAGATATTGGCGCTGCTGGCTCAACGATATCGGAACAAGGAGATCGCCGCCCGACTCTACATCTCGCCCGTCACGGTCAAACGGCACGCCAGCAACATCTATCAGAAATTGCAGGTCAGCAATCGCCGCCAGGCGGTTGCAAAGGCGACTGAACTTGGGATTCTTTCGACGACGACGTGATACAGGCTGCTTTGTCAGGGCTGGTGGCCCACATACCTCGTTCACCTTCTGCTGCATCCTCAATCTGCTCAACGCTCCCTCAGTGTAACCTCGCATCCTTTTTTTGCGCCTTTTATGCACCCTTCTGGCCCTTTTCAGGGTCGCTGAATCGGGGTACACTTTGTCTGCTTTGAAAATCGATCCGGGCCGACGGATTCTCTGCCAGCCTTGATCGGCCATTGGTGGATCTCTTGGAAAGGAAAAACTTATCATGTGTTGTGCATTCCTTGCTCTCGTCCTGGCTGGACCGCGTATTTTTGGCGCTCTGTGGTGGATCTTTCAACCGCTGCGCTGGCAGGCAGCGTTCAGCAGTTGGGCCGGCGGCGGTCTCTGGTGGATCTGGCCTATGCTGGGCATTGTCTTTCTGCCCTGGACCACGATTATGTATGTCATTGTTGCGCCCGGGGGTGTCGTAGGCTGGGACTGGCTCTGGCTCGGTCTCATGTTGGCTGCCGATATCGCCTCGTACGGCGGCGGCGCTGGTCGCAGACAGATCCCTGGTTACGAGGGGTACTAGTCGTAGGGCGCATCAAGAACCCGAAAGCGTACGTAGAACTGTCACCGAATTCATAAATAGGAGGAAAAATCAGATGATGGAACGTGGTCCTGTGGATGTTGTCGTCCTTGCCTTTGGCGAGCCCCGCTTCGACGGCAGCATCCTTGCGGAACTGGAAAAGCAGGCCGGCACCGGGACGATCCGGGTGCTTGATGCCATGGTTTTGATGAAGGATGACGCCGGCAAGGCGTGGCGGCTCGATCTGGCGGATCTGCCACCAGAGCATCGCGCAGCTGTCGGCTTCATTGAGGACGAGACGCGCGGGCTCTTCGATGCTGACGATGCCGATACACTGTATGAAGGGATGGTTCCCGGCTCGGCCGTTGTTGCATTGGCCATCGAGCACACGTGGGCCGTGGCTCTTGTGAACTCAATTGCGGATAGTGGCGCCGAGGTGGCGCTGAACTTCCGTGTCCCGGCGCCCATCGTAAACGAGGCATTTGCCTCGCTTCCTTCCAATTCATAAAGGAGTCAATCATGCCAGGTTTAGTAAGAGGGATGGCAAGGACTGCGGCGGTGGTTGGTACCGCGACGGCTACTCGTGGCGCCGTGAATCGCCGTCAGGCGAGCAAAAATGCAGCGGCCTATTCTCAAGCGTATGCACAACAGGCGCCGCCTCCACAGCAGGCCCCGCCACCACAACAGTATGCTCCGCCGCCTGCGCCGGAAGAGGACGTAATCACGCAGTTGGAGCGACTGGGCAACTTGCTGGCACAGGGAATCATCACCGAGGACGAGTTTGCAGTTCAGAAGGCCAAGCTCCTCGGCTGATCGAATCGTACAGAAATATGTTGGCTGCCGTACCGACGTTGCGCCGGCGATAGGCGCATCGTTGGGCGGCAGCTTTCACGTTCTACGCTGATTTTGGATCTACCGGTAGGGGCCCATTCAGAGCACCCGGTAGCGGCAACGGTCTAGGTGGCCCGTCGCTTAGCACATTCACATCGTCCGCCAGAGGAGAGGATCACTTGTCACTGCATGCACATGCTTCAGGCAAAGGCATTACCAGAGCGGCACTGAAAACGCCGCGTGCAGCCGCCTGGGCAGGGATAGTCTTCGCTCTGCTCTACGGATGCTCCATCCTCCTGGTCCGCATTTCGGTGCCGGCGGATATCAGCGCCAGCGGCGAATGGATGGGGCGGCACATGGGCGCCGTCAGAATCAGCCTCACTTTCATTCCCTTCGCTGGGATCGCGTTTCTCTGGTTCATGGGTGTCATCCGCGATCGCCTGGGCGGTCTGGAGGATCAGTTCTTCTCCACCGTCTTTTTCGGGAGCGGCATCCTGCTGATTGCAATGATCTTCGTCAGCGCAGCGATGGCGGGTGGTCTGCTAACCGCCTACTCGGCCAATGCGGAACTCCTGCTGGAGACCGGCACCTATGCCGTCAACCGTGCCGCCATCTATCAGATCACCAATATCTACGGCATCAAGATGGCCGGTGTGTTCATGATGTCGTTGGGCACCATCTGGCTGCGTACGCAGATCATGCCGCGCTGGATCGTAATGGCGACATACGGTCTTGCGTTGATCCTCATCATCGTGATCGCGTTCAATGTTTGGATCACGTTGCTCTTTCCCACCTGGGTTTTTGTCGTGAGCGTGTACATTCTGCTTGCGACACGCCATTCGATGCCGGATGCGTCGACTTTACAAGGAGATACGAATGTCTGACCGAACACCCAATTACAACACTGCGATTCCGGCCAAGATCATGACGCCGGACAAAGTGGAGACACGGATTGGAACACTGGAATTCTTTGATGGCATTCCCACCAAAGAGACTGCCGCCCTGGTTTACGACAACCTTGACTTTTTGCGCGGCGTGGAGACTTTTCTGAACGGCATTCCTGCCGCCTCAGTCGAGGGGCTTCGATTAGGTGCGGCAGAACTAGGAGCTACGGAGTGCTACCAGGTCATTGTTTTCGATACCCTGATGGATAGCAATCCCCTGTGGCTCACCGGCAACACGGACACGGTCTACTGCACGTTCTTTCTCGATCTGCAGAAGGATGGCCCGACGGTGGTTGAGATTCCGGCCGGCGCTGGCCCGGGCACGGTTGACGATGCCTTCTTTCGCTTCGTGATCGACATGGGCGCGCCGGGACCGGACCGGGGCAAAGGGGGCAAGTATCTGTTGTTGCCGCCTGATTACGAGGGCGATGTTCCTGAAGGTTACTTCACCGCCAAGTCGCCAAGCTGGGTGAACTGGGTTGCGCTGCGCGGCTTCCTGGTTGACGGCAAGCCGGACGCAGCCTCGAAAATGTGGCGTGAACAACTGAAAGTATACCCCCTTGCCCAGGCGGCCAATCCGCCGGCCATGGAATTCTTCGACGGCTCCGAGTCGGTGGCCAACACGATCCATGCCAACAACTTCGAGTTCTACGAAGAACTCCATACCGTCATTGATCGGGAGCCAATCGATTTGCTCGATCCCGAATTGCGCGGACTCTTTGCGTCCATCGGCATCCAGAAGGGTAAGCCCTTTGCCCCCGACGCTCGCATGAAGAAGATTCTGACAGAGGCGGTTGCGGTCGCCAACGCCACCGCGCGCGCTCTCTTCTGGTATGAGCGCGACCAGTCAGAATTCCTTTATGAAGGCAGTTACTGGAAGCGTGGTTTCGTTGGCGGGAACTATCAGTTCCTCAAAGACGAAGGCATGGGCGGCCGCCACTTGGACGCACGCACACACACGTTCTACATGGCAACCGTCAACACCCCGGCCATGGCCATGAAGCTCATCGGCGCAGGGTCGCAATACGCTTGGGGCTACCTGGACTCCAACGGCAATGCGCTTGACGGCAGCAAGAACTACGAGCTCAACCTGCCCAAGGATATCCCGGCGTTGAAGTTCATGTCCGTGGTGGTCTACGACCCGCAAACCCGCTCCGAGCTTCAGACCGGCCAACCGTATCCCAGCAAGAACAATACCCGCGACGCGCTGATCGAAAACGAAGATGGATCAATCGATCTCTACTTTGGCTCTGAAGCGCCGGCCGGCAAGGAAGCAAACTGGATTCAAACGGTTCCCGGCAAAGGCTGGTTCTGCCTGTTGCGTCTTTATAGCCCAACTGAACCCTGGTTTGAAAAAACATGGCGTCCCGGTGAAATTGAATTGGTGAAGTGATTTACCGGCTATCGTCCCCGTCCACGCGCAGACGGGGACGATAACAATCAACCAAAGGATGATGATTATGAGTTCAAAGGATGCGATTCAACGCTCAATTCTACCCATCCCGGATATCCAGCCTTTTGGCCTGACGACCTACGATGCGAAGGATCCGGACACCAGGTTCCCGCCGATCCGGGAACTGCGCCCCCCGAAAGGCGCGCCCAATGTGCTTGTCATCCTCATTGATGATGTCGGGTTTGGCGCGAGCAGCGCCTTCGGTGGGCCGTGCAACACCCCCAACTTTGAAAAACTGGCCAAAACTGGGTTGAAGTACAACCGTTTCCATACCACGGCGCTATGCTCGCCGACGCGGCAGGCGCTCCTGACGGGTCGCAACCATCACTCCGTGGGCATGGGCGGCATCACCGAGATTGCGACGTCTGCTCCCGGCTACAACTCTGTGAGGCCGAACACCAAGGCGCCGCTGGCAGAAACGCTCAAACTCAACGGCTACTCGACCGCGCAATTCGGCAAGTGCCACGAAGTTCCCGTCTGGCAGACAAGCCCGGCAGGTCCGTTCGATGCCTGGCCGAGCGGTGGCGGCGGTTTTGAGTACTTCTATGGCTTCATCGGTGGCGAGAACAACCAATGGGACCCGGCTTTGTATGAAGGCACAACGCCGATTGAACCCCCCAAGACGCCGGCGGAAGGGTACCACCTGACCGAGGATTTGACCGACAAGGCGATTGCCTGGGCACGCCAACAGAAGGCGCTCATGGCAGACAAGCCATTCTTCATGTACTTCGCCCCCGGCGCTACCCACGCGCCGCACCACGTACCAAGAGAGTGGATCGACAAATACAAGGGCAAGTTCGCCCATGGCTGGGACAAACAGCGCGAAATCACGTTCGAGAAACAGAAAGCGCTGGGCGTCATTCCGCCCGATGCTGTCCTCACCCCGCGCCATGAGCAGATCCCGGCCTGGGATGAAATGGATCCCAAACTCAAGCCCGTACTCGAGCGCGAGATGGAGGTGTACGCCGCATTCATGGAGCACACCGACTATCATATTGGTCGTTTGCTCGACGTGCTCGAACCCGTGATGGATAACACGCTCATCTACCTCATTATCGGCGACAACGGTGCCTCGGCGGAAGGCACGCTGCAGGGCGCCTTCAACGAGATGGCCAATTTCAACGGCATGGCGGCCATCGAAACGCCCGAATTCATGCTCTCCAAGCTGGATGAGTTCGGCGGTGAAGGATCTTACGGCCACTTTGCAGTGGGCTGGGCCTGGGCGATGGATACACCCTACCAGTGGACCAAGCAGGTGGCTTCGCATTGGGGCGGCACGCGCAACGGCACGATTGTGCATTGGCCCAAGGGCATCAAGGAAAAGGGCGGCATGCGCAGCCAGTTCACGCATGTCATCGACATCGCGCCGACGGTGCTGGAGGCGGCAGGTATCCCCGAACCGACCATGGTCAACGGCGTGCAACAGAGCTCGTATGAAGGCACCAGCATGCTGTACACCTTCAACGATGCTACGGCGCCCGAACGTCATGAGACCCAGTATTTCGAAATGTTCTGCAACCGCGGCATCTTTCACAAGGGCTGGAGCGCTGTGACCAAGCACCGCACGCCCTGGATGATGGGCGGCGAGAAAATGGCGGCTTTCGACGACGACGTTTGGGAACTCTACGACGGCAGCAAGGACTGGACCCAGTCCAATGACCTGTCGAAAGAGATGCCCGAGAAGCTCCACGAACTGCAGCGCCTTTGGCTGATCGAAGCGGTCAAGTACAACGTGCTCCCGCTGGACGACCGGCAGATTGAGCGTCTCAACTCCGATCTCGCGGGCCGTCCCGTGCTGGTCAAGGGAAACTCGCAAGTACTGTTTGGGGGTATGGGACGCCTTTCAGAGAACAGCGTCATCAACATCAAGAACAAGTCATTCTCAATCACCTCCGATGTGGAAGTGCCCGACGAGGGCGCCGAGGGCGTCATCATCGCCCAGGGCGGTCGGTTTGGCGGTTGGGCTCTCTATGCCAAGGACGGCAAGGCGAAGTTCCTCTACAACGTACTGGGCATCAACTTCTTCGACATCGAAGCCACCAAGCCGATTCCAACCGGCAAGACCCAGGTCCGTGCGGAGTTCGCCTACGACGGCGGCGGCTTTGGCAAGGGGGGCACGGTCACGCTCTACTGCGATGGTACCGAAGTCGGTAAAGGTCGTGTCGAGCAAACGCAGGGGTTCGTTTTCTCGGCCGACGAGACGACGGACATCGGCTATGAGTCCGGCACCACGGTCAGCCCCGATTACACGGCGCAGACCAGCAAGTTCAACGGCAAGATCAACTGGGTGCAGATCGACGTGGACAAAGACGCTGAGGACATCGATCACTTCGTCTCTGATGAGGAGCGCGTGCGCGTGATTGTGGCACGGCAGTGAATCGGAGCCAAACGTAGCCTTATTGATCGTCCGTAATTGATCGAGCAGTTTCATCTTCCTGGAAGCGCCCTGCTGAACAAGATATCTTGCGTTCAGCTTCCAGGAAGATCGCTGGCTTGATTGCGGACAGGTACCAAGCACCCGTAGGGCTATACACATCCAGTCGTTACAGATATGTGAAGAAGGCTAGTCAATGGCGGCGGCAACCCAAGCAGCGGGCGAGCGCAAGCAGCGGTCTCTACAATCCTACATGCCCATTCTCCAGTGGCTGCCTGCCTATGAGCGCGCCTGGCTGCGCGGGGACATCATCGCCGGGCTCACGGTCATGGCGCTTCTGGTGCCCGAGGGCATGGCCTATGCCGAATTGGCCGGTATGCCGCCGCAGACGGCCTTCTATGCCGCCCCCATCGGCCTGCTGCTCTATGCCATCTTCGGATCGTCTCGCCAACTGGTGGTTGCGGTCTCTTCTGCAATCGCCGTCATGTCGGCCTCAATTGTGAGCGGCCTGGCGCCGGCGAATTCACCAGAGTTTCTCGCCTACACCTCGGCGTTGGCCATTATGGCCGGAATCGTCGCGGTGCTGGCCGGGCTGCTGCGCTTGGGCCGGATCGCACAGTTTTTCTCCGAGTCGGTGCTGACCGGATTCGTATCCGGCCTGGCGCTGGTCATCATGATCAAGCAGGCGCCAAAAATGCTTGGTTTGGAGAGCGGACACGGCAACTTCTGGGAACGCCTCCTTGAGTTGATCACACGGTTGCCCGCGACCCACCTATTGACGGCGGCGGTCGGCCTGTCGACCTTGGCGTTGATGCTCTTCCTCGAGCGCCGCTACCATCGCATTCCGGCCGCATTGGTGGGGTTGGTCTACGGCATCGGCGTGGTCACGATCTTCGGTCTCGATGCACGCGGCGTTCATATCGTCGGTGACATTCCCGGCGGGCTGGCGCCGCCCGCGCTCCCGGACGTTTCAGTGGCGGATATGGGGCTGCTCCTGGCCGGTGCGCTGGGCATCACGCTGGTGATGTTTGCCGAGGCCATTGGTCCGGCGCGGAGTTTTGCCGGCAAGCACGACTATCGCATTAACGCCGACCAGGAATTGATCGGGCTGGGCATGGCCAACTTTGGCGCAGGAATCTTCCAGGGCTTCCCCATCGGCGCGGTCTATCCAAATCCGCAGCCAACGACAATGCCCACGCCAGGAGTCAGATGTCGGGGATGATCGCTGCAGGACTGACCGTGCTGGTTGCACTCTTCCTGACCCCACTCTTTCGCAACTTGCCAGAGGCGGCTCTGGGGGCCATCGTCATCATGGCGGTCGCCAGCATGTTCAAGCTTGAGAAGCTCAAGTGGCTCTACCGAGTGCGCGGACAGGACTTCTGGTTTGCTCTGGTGGCCTTGCTGGGGGTGCTGACATTTGAAGAAGTCTTGTTTGGCCTACTGGTCGCTGTAGTCGTCTCGTTGCTGGCATTGGTCGCCCGCACCAGCCGGCCGGACATGAGTGTGCTTGGGCGGGCGCCCGGACACCTCTACTTCAACGATGTCAGTCGACACCCGGAGAGTCTCCAGATTCCAGGTCTGTTGATCGTGCGTCCCAACAAGGGCATCTTCTTCGCCAATGCATCTGCACTGCGAGATGCGGTCGCAACGATTGTGGCACAGCAGGACGCCCCGGTTGAGGCGGTTGTGCTGGATCTGGAGATGCGCAATGAGCTGGATGCACCCGGCGCTGAGATGCTGGGTGAACTGTGTCACGATCTGGCGGCTCAGGGAATAAAGATCCGCCTGGCGCGCGTTCACCCACCGGTCATGGAGATGCTCGAGCGCAGCGACGTCATCATGCGCATCGGCAAGCAGAACATACACGTGCGTGCTTTGAACGCTGTGCTGCAATACTTGCAGGAACGTGGAGAGGCAGCAGAGGCTGTTCTGCACCTGATACAAGACGAAACCCGGCGCATGCATGCTGTGGCTCTTGCCGCCGCTGAGCATGCTGGGGATTAACGGCCAGGAGTTGAATATGATCGCAGAACAATTGGAAACCATCACCCAGACGTTAAAGACAAGCCATCCGTGTCGTTCGGCAACGCCACTCCGGAATCGCATTGATCATGACAGAATCACGATTGGATTTCGAATCGAAAAACATGACCGCCGATGCCGGGGCCGGTCTGACTCTTGCTATGGTCGCTATTCCCGACTCGATTGCGTCGGCCATTCTGGCCGGCGTCGATCCGGTCTTTGCCTTCAATTCGATGATGGTCGGCATGCCCATTGCCGGGATCTTTACCGGTTCTCAGTTCATGAACTGTGCGTTGACCAGTGCCATGATGCTGGTGGTAGCCGGCGCGGTAGCGGGTGTGCCTGAAGCGGACCATATGTCCTTGCTGGTCACGCTGACCATCTTCGTGGGGGTCTTCCAACTCCTGTTGGGGATCTTCAAGCTGGGCAGTCTGACGCGCTTCATCTCCAACGCAGTCATGACCGGCTTCTTCACAGGGATTGCCATCACGATTATCCTGAGCCAACTGGGCGATCTGGCTGGATATGAGAGCGAGGCCGGCAGTAACCTTGCCCGCGCCCTCGATCTGGTGCGCAATCTGAACGAGATCCACTGGCCGTCGCTCCTGACCGGTGTGGCGACCATCGGTGCGATCTTGTTGTTGGTGCGCACCAAACTCGAGTTTCCGCGCTGATTTTGGCGCTGCTCGGTGTCTCGGCCGTGGTCGGTTTGCTGAACGTTTCTTCGGTCCACCTGGTGGGAGACAGCTACGAAATCTGGGTGCGCTGCCGCGCATCGCTATGCCCAGTCTGGCTCTGGTCCCACAGCTGCTGCTGCCGGCCGTCAGCGTTGGTCTGATCGGTCTTATCCAGGCGGCGGGTGTCAGCCAGAGCATTCCCGATCCGGACGGGACATTACCCCGATTCATCCCGCGATTTCTCAGGGCAGGGCATCGCCAACACGGTCACTGGTTTCTTTCAAGGATTGCCGGTTGGCGGATCGCTGGCGGGTACGGCGCTCACCGCCAGCGCGAACCAAACCTCGCTGGGCCAACGTCTTCGCCGGGGCGATTTTCATCGTTCTGGTTCTCCTCTTCGGCAGCCTGGTCGAAAAGATTGCAGAACCGGCAATCGCGGCTTTGCTTATTGTGGCCGGTCTGGAAACAATCAAGAAGGACCGCATTGCCGA
>CAWKCP010000002.1:0-84486 GCA_963848115.1 uncultured Chloroflexia bacterium
GGTCCCGTCTGGTCGCGCCATGGATATAGCGGAGATCGAACAGACCATTGATGTTTGACGTGACGGCCGTCAGGGCGGTAAAGGCCGGCTTCGACGCCGTCCAGATCGTGCCGCTCACGGTTACTTGCTGAGCCAGTTTCTCTCACCGTACTTCAACCGCAGGATGGGATCAATACGGCAGCTAAATCGAGAACCGAGCCCGCATGTTGATGCAGGTTGTTGGACACCATTACGGACACGGGTTGGCGATGAATATCAGATCCTTGTCAAACTGAACTCTGAGGATCTGCTGGATGGCGGGTTCACAAAGGATGAGATGCTGGCGGTCTGTATGATGCTCCAGGAAGAGAGCGTCGACGCCATCGAACTGAGCAGCGGCGGCACAGCGGTGGGCGTGGCGCTGAACAAGTTGGAGATCAGCTTCTGCCCGCTTGGCAGCCATGAGCCCCTCTGGCGGGAGGCAGCAGAGGCGTACAAGAGCAAGATTGATATTCCTCTGATTCTCGTGGGCGGCGTTCGTTCCCTGGAGACAGCCGAGGCATTAGTGGGAAGCAGCGCCGCCGACTACATCTCCTTTGGGCGACCACTGATCAGAGAGCCGGACCTCGTCGCCCGCTGGAAGGCTGGCGATCGGCGCAAGGCGGCCTGTGTCTCGGGCAACCAGTGCGGCTGGGCCGGCTATGGCGGGACAGGCGTTCGATGTGTTCATCTAAATGGTGGAGGCAGCACACAACCATGACACACGACAGAGAACCGGCCCGGAACGAACGCTGGATCAGGATATTCCCGAGCTGCACGATTTCTTACAACCGGGCATGAAATCCTTGATATTGGATGCGGCGACGGAGACGTAATCACCATGGGCGTCGCCGAAACTGTGGGAGCGGGAAGGGATCACGGCATCGATCCGGAAGAGGAGACGTTGGTGATTGCCAACCAGCGACGGCCGTTTGCCGACAATATTGAGTACCATCGTTGGTGACAGTCACGCACTGGATTTTGCGGATGGGACCTGGGACCTGGTCTACAGCCATACCGTCGTTCACTTCTTTCTGGATCCCGTTTCCGCTCTGAAGGAACAGCGCCGAGTCACAAAACCTGGAGGCCTAGTCATTGTCTCAGGCGTCCGCGAGATGGTCTACTCCATGCGTTTCCCCGCATGCCCAAACTGGGACAAAACCGCGAAGCCCGACGACGTCTCAATGAGATGCGCCTGAAAGCATTCCAGTCCAGTGGCATGGATCCCATCACCTCCTTCCAGCGACAGCGAGAGGACAATCCAGTCTACAACATGAGCTACGCAGATGACCATGCTGGAAAGAAGTGTGCAGGGTGGCTGGCGGCAGCAGGTCTTGTCGACATCCAAATCCGGGTCAAGCCAGAACAGATCCAGTACAGTGGTTCCGAGTTCATGGAGCCAAGCGACTGGGATCTGCTGCCCGTCGACGTGCCGAAAAGCCCATGGGAGCGGCAAATCGCTCAGGATATCAACGTTATGATCGGCGAGGATCTACTGGATGCCACAACCGTCAAGGCAGCGAGGGAAGAAGCCGCATCCTGGTACTCGGACCCTCATGCATTCTTCTGTAACATCCTGGTGTTTGCCGTAGGTCGGGTCCCGTGAAAGGATAGCCGCCATCCAAACAACTGTGCCGGACATAAAAATATCATTCGCCCGCAACGTTCAGAGAAGGGAGGACCGTCACACAACCTACTATCGACTCGGACAGATTTTTTCTCTACATAGCAGGAGGTTCAAAAATGATAGTCGCTCGCATGGTTTGGCATGTTAAGCCGGGGAAAGTAGAGCAGGTTGCCGAGATGTTGTCACAGTTTCTTCATGATCCCGACCACCCGATGAAGCGCGTTTACGTTCCGAAGATAAGCCCTCTGCACAGGGTAGTATTCGAAGAGGAATATGAGAGTGTGGCGGAGTGGAGAGAGGTAGGGATGAATGGAGTGCCTCAGAGTTTGCCGCTGAGTTCATGCCGAAATGGTATGAACCGATGGAAGGCGGCGGCACTGAGCAGATTTGGGAACTAGTCGACTGAGTCAGGGTCTGTCAAGTATCGAGTTTGTTGGCGGGCTACTGATTCTGCATCGTAAAGAAATCCATGTCAAAGGGAGGGGAAAATGAACCTACGGCTTGGCGGCAGGACTGCCTTAGTAACTGGTGGAAGCTCAGGAATCGGCTTAGCCACAGCGCTTGCATTTTCGAGAGAAGGAGCCAAGGTTGTGGTTGCTGATATGAACGTGGAAGGTGGCGAATATTTAGTCGATCTCATCAAGGAGAGTGGAGGTGAGGCCATCTTTATCAGAACTGATGTGACGAAAGGTATTGAAGTTGAGGCAATGGTCGACAAAATTATCGCTACGTACGGACAGCTTGACTGTGCCTTGAACAATGCTGGCGTAGCTCCTCGTGAGTTCGTTCCGACCGCCGAATTTCCGGAAGATGACTGGGATCGGATCATCGCCATCAATCTCAAGGGCGTGTATCTGTGCCTGAAGTACGAACTTCGTCAGATGCTCAAACAAGGTGGCGGAACGATAGTCAACATGGCATCAATCGTGGGAATGGTTGGTTGGGAAAACGCATCAGCGTATGTAGCCAGCAAGCACGGCGTCATTGGGCAAATCAAGAATGCCGCCTTGGAATATGCTAAAGAGAATATCAGAGTGAATGCAGTGTGCCCCGGGTATATCGATACGCCAATGACTGTAGATGAATTTGCTGCGCCAGAAGAGAAGGAACAGAGTAAGGCGGGGATGGGCAGCGAAATGCCAGTGGGCCGCATTGGCAATCCAAATGAGGTAGCCGAAGCGGTCGTATGGCTGTGCTCCGATGCAGCCTCTTTTGTCACTGGGCACACGATGGCTGTCGACGGGGGGTACCTCGCGAGATAGAATACGGCTAGTTTCCGCCTCACAAATGAACTATCGGCTAATGCCGCCATTTTCGGCAACAAGCGTCTCGCCAACATTGCGTTGAAAGGACGGCGGTATCCGCCACCAAAGGGTGATCAGCGCGCATCACTTGGTCCGCTCGCATGAAGTTGTCTCTCGCCGCCGTTCACACGCTCGTCAGGCGGCAGGTTACAAAGGTCCATTAAGGTACCGCTGAATCGATCACGGTAAGGTGGAAAAAGTAAGGCCACAAGATGTACAGGCGTTTCTGCTCCACCTCAAAGAGGAGGGCGGACTGGCGCCCAAAACCGTGTCCAACTCATGGATAGCGCTCAGCTCTCTATGGACCTGGCTGCACGCTGAGCTTCAGATCAAGCATATTATGAAGAGCGTCGATAAGCCCAAGTTTCGGCGCAAGTCACCCGAACCCTTTACCGAGAAGGAGGTCAAGCGCCTGCTCTTTGCCTGCCATGCCATGAAGGCCTATGATCCCGTCCATGATTGCTATGTCGAAGGACTGCGTCCGACAGCGGCTCACGATTATGCCATTATGGTGGTTCTGGTGGCCACTGGGCTCCGCGCCAGCGAACTCTGCGATCTGAACGTGGGCGATTACGACAAAAAGCTGGGGAAGTTGGTGGTGCGCCATGGCAAAGGCGACAAGATGCGCATTCTATATGCAGGCAGCACAGCCATGCAGCGCATGTGGCGCTACTTTCTGGTGCGTGGCCAAAATCTGCAACCCAATGAGCCGCTTTTCCTGGGCAAGTTCGGCAGCAGAATGACGCCCAATGGCTTACTGCAGATGATCCGCCGTGCCGGCGAACGCGCCGACGTGAAGAAGGCGCACCCGCACCGTTTTCGACATACGTTCGCCATCAACTTCCTGCGCAACGGCGGATCCGTGTTGGAACTCAAGGAGATGTTGGGCCATGAGAAGTTGGAAACTGTGCTGATTTAAGCGCGCCTGGCCGAGGTCGACCTGGAGATGGCGCAGCGGCGGTCGAACGTCGCTGACACGTGGAATCTATAGGGCAGGCATGTCGACCCAGCGTCGCCCCGGCCAGCATCGTGTCTGCTGGCCGGGGCGTGACGCCGATCAACGATCAGCTATTGTCTGTCACTGTCTGTCAATTACTCCCAATATATTGCACAAAATCTGTCACTGCCTGCCATGGTCTCCCATAAGTCACCAAGGCCTATCACATTGGGTGGCTGTTTGCTTGGCCCGGTAGGCCGGCACTGTCGCGACTGCAGAGCGAATCTCGATCCAGCGGACGAAGTGGTCAATGCCGGATCCAGTGGCGAGGGGATAAAGACAATTCTCACCGATCGACAAATAATGTTCCGTGCGGCAGAAACCGTCGTTGCCAATGGCAACGCTCGAAAGTGGGTTGTCATCGCCTCCCGCAACGGCTATACTTGAGGCCGGAGGCTGCGGAACACGCTTACCATTTGGCGCTTCTCAGATGGCAAATGATTCAGACAGGACTGGACGATCGATATGCGTGTAGCTATGGCTCTGCTGGTTGACGAAGAACTATGCAACTCTCTAGCACGAATTACGATGAAATGTCGAGACTATGGATTTGGGTTGCGTGTGTTGCGACTGCCACCTCATGTCTCCTTGAAGCAGCCGTTCATTGTGCCAGAATTTGAGCGTTTTGAAACCTATTTCGATGAGTTTGCAGCAAGTATCGAACAGCAATCGATCACATTTGACGGGTTTCAGTTCTGGGCTTATCCGGAGGGAGGTGTAATCTCTGTACGTGTTGTCAAGGACGGACACTTGCGAGAGCTGCATACACGGCTCAACTCTGAATTGGAGCATAGGTTTGGAAATACTCAAGCTGAACATGATGGAGACGATTATGCGTTTCATCTCACCGTTGCGATTGGCCCATATAGAGAGGAATCATTACCTCAATTACAGGCAGATCTTGCAGAGCTAACAGTTGATGAGCATACCGTATCGTCAAAGCTGGCTATGTTCATTTACGAGGAATCAATGCATCCCGATTCGCCCTATGGGGTACGCGAGTTTGGAACATGCAAGATATTGCCATTGCGGTAAGTCTGATGTCCGCAAAAGATTATATTGGCGCACCTTGGTGCTTCAAAGGTGCAGCAATTTCGATCTACTTGTTGTCATTGTTCGTAGGTTTGGCGGCACAGTTATGTTGGTCAAAGTGCGTTACCCCAAGCCCCAGCAATAGCAGGGCGATCAGCACGGGCCGCTTTCGCCCATCACTGACGGGCACAGCCTCACGCAGGAACGCTTCCCAGCCAATGCTTGCACCGGATGCGTCACGCAACACAACGCCATGCATCTGGGCATAGGCAACAATCGCCTCCAGCGCGCTCTTGCGCCCGGAAGCAATGCCAATGGCGACACCCATGGCAAGACCGACAGCGATGCCAACTGGGAAATTCATGTCAAACCTCCATTGAGTGTGTAATCTGGTGAAAACGATCACTGGGTCCGGACGAAAGCGCTCGCGGATTCTGGTCGCATTGCGACATCACGCATGGTGGCCGTTGCCGGTCACGAACAGCTATGTCCTCTCGTTGACAACCTTGTCCGTCGGCATAACCGTCGATGCCAATGGCAACGCTCGAAAGTCGGTTGTCTTCGCCTCCCGCAACGGCTATAATTGTGGCCGATTCGGGCGTTGCAGGCGCCATTCCCGGTATGCAACGCCCATAGAGCCCCCTCTCCCCTTCCGAGCAACATCGTTGTCACCTTTGTGACCACTTCGTGATCAACACCGGATTAAGCAGCGGGGAGTGGCTTGATTGTGTCCTACGCGTCCTTTTTGCCGCCGCCTAACCGGTACTTCGTTGGGGCTGTGCTGGTGAAATAGCATAACCGTACGAAAAGAGGAGAAAGAGAATGGCAACTTACGTAATCTTACACGGGGCAACAGCCGGCGGCTGGATTATAGGAAAAGTGGCGCGACGCCTACGCAAGACAGGTCATGAAGTGTTTACGCCAACCTATACTGGTCTGGCGGAGAGATCTCATTTGCTGAACCGCGAGATTGGGCTAGACACCCACATTCAAGACGTGCTGAATGTGTTCCACTATGAGGACCTCAATGACGTCATCCTGGTCGGTATAAGCTACAGTGGGATGGTCATTACGGCGGTCGCTGAAGCGATACCTGAACGAATTGGTCATCTGGTTTATATGGATGCTTTTGCTCCCCAAGATGGTGAATCTGTGGCTGATTTGTGCGGTGCACAAGTGATGGCACAGCTAGACGAAGTCGTGCAAGCTGACGGCGATGGTTGGCTAGTTCCAGCCTATAAAGAGGTTGAACCGCGTTCTACAGACCACCCGGTTAAGACCTTCTATGACAAGATTGAGGTCAAGAATCCAGCATCTGCAGCGTTGCCTCGTACGTATATCTGCTGCACAGAGAAATCGGAAAGCTCGATTTTTACCAAAACGTTAGTTCAAATGGCACAACGGGCAAAAGATGCAGGGTGGCGTTATCGTGAACTGCCGTCTGACCACCTACCCGAAAGAGATAACCCAGATGAGTTGACTGCGCTGCTATTGGAACTCGCTTGATTCTTGCGAAAAACCGGGTGTGGTATGAACCTGCCACGGAGAATATTATGTCTAAGAGTGAACCTGTAATGGATCATAATGCAACCTCTGGCGGTCACATGAGTAGTGCCGATTATCTCGACGACCATTTTGAAGCCATGCGGCCAGAGTACGAGCAGATGGTACAAATGGTCGGTATTGAATCAGGTTGGCGCATTCTCGATGCAGGATGCGGTGGGGGGAGCTTTCTATCTCTACTTGCTGATTTCGTCGGTGAATCGGGTTACATTATGGCGACCGACCTTGCCACTGAAAACATTCAACGAGTATTACAGAGAATCGAGCAGGATCAATTCATCTGTGAAGTCGAAGCCCGTACGGCGAACGTGACGAAGTTGCCTTTTCCTGATAATACGTTTGA
Source organism: uncultured Chloroflexia bacterium (assembly GCA_963848115.1). Classification (GTDB taxonomy): domain Bacteria; phylum Chloroflexota; class Anaerolineae; order Caldilineales; family Caldilineaceae; genus JAWKOK01. Next base: position 6,885 of record CAWKCP010000002.1, read on the forward strand.
TGCGATATGGTGTGCCGCAGTCACACAGTACTTGAGCGACGACGAGGTATTGTTGGCCTTCAGTGAGTTTAAGCGGGTGGTTAGGCCCGGTGGTTTGATAGCGATAAAGGAGGGCGACTTTACCTCATTTCACCTTGGACCCTTTCCCAGTGATGTGCTTTGGCGCTCTTTTATTGCAGACATGCATGGCACTAGTCGCGGTGTTTTGCGATCCCCCGAATTTGCCAGTATGTTTCGCAAACTGGGGTTAACTAAGGTTACCAGTAAGACGATTTTGGCGGAGAGGCAACAACCGCTTCGAGAAGTTGAGCGACGATTTATCGGCGAAGTCCTTTCGTTTATGAGTGCGTTGAACTTGCAGCTTGAGTTGCCGGAAGCAGACAAGGCGTATTGGCGGGCGCTTGGCAATATCGATGGTCCGGATCACATTCTAAGCGACGATGGTTTTTTCTATCGCGAGCCGCATAATTTGACCATGGGCTGGGTTCCGAGTACTTAACGAGTGTTTCTTGAAAACGAGTCCGTGTTAGGTAAATAGTTAAAGACCCCTGACATTGCGCGGTCCCAACGCTTATTGCACATCGCGACGATTGTGGCCGGATGCGGCGGTACACGCTTACCGTTAGGTGAATGAGGATGGGAAATCCACCAAAATCTGTCCTGTCTGCCAACGGCCTTTTGCATGGCGCAAAAAATGGGCCAAGGTCTGGGACGACGTCATCTACTGCTCTGAACGCTGCCGTCGCAGAAAACGAGAGGCCCACAGAAATGCGCACCACATTCCAGGATCGTCATGAGCTCGTGCATTATGTCCGCCAGCACTTTCCCCATGCCGCAGCCATTGACGACAGCATCGCAGATAGACACGGCGGACGGCAGGCGGCACTCAACGCACTCCGCAGCATTTCACCCGCGCGGTACGGCAAGACGCGCAACTACCTGAACGGTGCGGTGACCCATCTATCACCCTATATCCGCCATGGCATCCTCACGCTGACGGAGGTCCGCAATGCCGCGCTTGATCACGTGGACGCGCCAAATTTGGCCGGCGCCCTGATCAAAGAACTGGGCTGGCGTGCCTACTTTCAAGCGGTCTACCGCATCGTCGGCCGTGACGTGTGGACGGATCTGGAAGCATACAAGACCGGCCTCGCGGCAGAGAGTTACGCCGATTCGGTGCCGGAGGATGTCCAGCAAGGCATCACCGGCCTGGCCTGTATCGATGCCTTTAGCCGTCAACTGCGTCAGACAGGCTATCTCCATAACCATGCACGCATGTGGCTCGCCGCCTACCTTGTCCATTGGCGACGCGTTCGCTGGCAGGCGGGTGCACGCTGGTTTTTGACCCATCTGCTGGATGGTGATCCGGCCAGCAATAACCTTTCGTGGCAATGGGTCGCCAGCACCTTCAGCCACAAGCCCTACATCTTCAATCGCCAGAATCTGGAACGATTTGCGGGTGACCAGTACTGCCGGGATTGCCCTCTGAAGGGCCATTGTGAGTTGGATGCTGAGTACGAATCCCTGGCGAAGCACCTCTTTCCCTCGCCGCCGACTGAGGGAGCCCCGCGCACGCCTGATGGGCCGTCTGCAGCGCGCCGACGGCTGGCCAAGGTCGAACTCAGTTCGGCGCAGGCATGGGTGTGTGAGGATGGGAACTATCGAACAGTCGCGGCGGCGGGAACGTCAAGCAGGTCGACCCAGGACAGGCGACCATTGATCTGGGTCCACGGGGACTGCCTACATCCCGAAAGCGCTCCGTTTCAGGCCTATCCGGCGGCGCCCGCAATTTGGGTCTGGGATGAAGCACTGCTCGACAAAGGACGGATTAGCCTGAAGCGCGTGCTGTTCCTGTATGAGTCCCTATTGGATTTGCCGGTGACCATCGAGCGGGGTGCGGTCGCGGAACGCGTGGTAGCCCATGCACTCGAAGCTGGATGCGACTCGATCATCACCGTCGCAAGCATTGCGCCCCGGTTCCGATCCATCGTGGCGAAGATCTCACGATCCATCCCTGTGATCGGGCTGTCTGTTGAACCCTTTGTCCAGGTAGACGAACCGGTTGACCTGCGCCGTTTTTCCCGCTACTGGCGAACAATTGGACGATATGCGGCTCCAGGTTCTACGCAATCAACCAAGTGAATGTCGGTGGACGTCCTCAGACAGGTCCTGTCAGTGGCAGAATCGCCGAATTTCTGCCGTGACATACATGCCGAGTTGTACTGGCGTCACCAAGAAGTTGTTTCCTGCCCCGGCCGATAATGCAACGCTCGAACGTCGGTTGTCTTCGCCTCCCGCAACGGCTATAATTGTGGCCGATTCGGGCATTGCATGCGCCATTTCTGGTATGCAATGCCCATAGGACTCCGTTTCCCCGGCTGAACGCGACAGTTGCCACTGTGAGGCACTGTGTGATCAAACGGGTCACGCAGGGAGAGGCTCTACTGTGTCCAGCGCGTCTTTCGTGCCGCCGCCTTCCCCCTGCTTCTTTACAGCTAAAAATCGACGAGATAACAATATTCGACCTCAGGTCCAAGCAGGCTGACGATTTTGCGATGGACGTCGGTCATGTTGAGGATTTGGCGTGCGACGACCTGGTTGTCCTGACGAATAATGAGGAGGTCTACGCCCTCAAAGATTTGGGCGACTCGGCGCATGGTTGGTCTCTGGGTCGGTTTGCCGGTCTGGTCTGGAATCGTCTCGTTCTGAGCGGTTAACTGGCGGCGAATCTCACGTTCGGCCAGGGCGTAGACCAGCAGAGCCAGTCCCATAATCATGATCATGGCCATGATGCGGACGGGACTCTTGAGAAAGAGACTGTCTGCAAAGAAGAGTGGGTCTCGCAGGAATCGAAAGCCACGCTCAACCGCACTGCCCTGTTCCTTGTAGACGTTGAGCAACTGAGTGTTGGACAATTCCTCCTCGTCCAACAGATTGGTGGCCACGATGAATCGTCCAAGTCTCTGTCGCGTCTCTTCGACTCTTGTCTCTTTCACCATCAGTTGACCGGTGACCTGCCAACCGACAATCTGGGCTACAGCGTCTTTGGCGGGACGACCTGGTTTGGCATACTTCTTGAGTGGAACGACCTCGGCTTGAGGTCGATGCCAGGGCAACTTGTCACCGAGTTGAGCGGCTGCGGCTTCCGCATCGGCCTGGCACTGAAAGATGTTCCTTTGCAGTTTGCGCCACTCTTTCTCGGCTTTCTCCTCGGCCCGAGCGATCCGCTTGTCCAGTTGCTTGCTCTCCCGTTGGTAGGCCTGATGGGAATAGACCAACAACCACCGTTGACGGATATCGCCATACGTGTTGCACAAAGGACAGATGCGATATCCGTCACGCACCTCCTCCATCGCATCTGTCTCCACTGCCTGGAGCACGGCCTTGGCTTCTCCCACCGTTTCCGGCACCCGAGTCACCCAACTGATCTCTTGCCATGCCGTCAGGTTCGCCTGGCTGTAGCCGGCACTGTCCATCACAAACCAGGGCGGTGATTCCCCTTGCAGTTGACGCAGTAGGCTTGGATGGTCGCAGGAAAGCTCGCCTTGTCGCTGCTGTTTCCATCCAACACCTCCAGCCATAGCGGCAGTGCCGATGCCTGACTCGTGATTAACGTTACCACTACCTGCTTCAAGTCTGGCCGATGCTCTTTGGAGTAGCCATGTCTGATTTCGACCGCGTCATAGACATTCACCGCTCGCTGGGCCAATTCTGAGTCATACTCACCGTGTAGGCTCATGCTGCTCGTATCCAGATGCGCATAGCTTGTCTCTACCTCAAACACTTCGACCGCTTTGCTGGCCACCCGGGCAAACACCTCGGTTACACCCGCCTGCTGCACCTCATCCAACGCTCTCCCCAGTGTATCATCATTGAAATCGTCCGCCACCAATCCTTCGCCTATCAGCAGGTCCACGGGCTTATTTCTCATGTATTCCGGCATCAGATACAACGCCCGTCCAGTCAACCCCAGCGCATTGAGCACCATGGCCTGCACTGCCTGACCACAGCTTACCTTCCGTCCACCTGGGAGAACCGCCCCATCGATGATCTCGATCAGGTCGATCTTCTTGCAGATCCCTGCCACAATACCCAGATGATCCATCCGCTCTGTTGTGTATTCAATCTCTGTTGTTTCCATACCTCGTAGCTTACTGGAGTCCTGCCTGTCACGTCTATTTCACGCCCCATTTAATTCTCTAAAAACCCCTATTTTCCCCTGCGGAATGTGGGGTGACAGATAGAGAATGTCAGTGAACAGAATCAATCCAAAGAAATTACTCAATAGTAAATGGACCGCTGTCAATCCGGTTAACAAGGAGAAGCACTTTCTTGTAACCGAAATAGAATTCGATAAAAACGGTAATGTTGTTCATTGCCTAATTGAAGCCATACTATCGAATCGCTCAGAGCCAATAGATTGGAAGCAGCTCAAAGACCAGGCCATCTGGCGCCAAGGCTGGAAGTAAAGGCGCTACGGCGCCATTGCTCCGCCCGATCGAGCCTATCTCCCTCATTTCGCCGATTGCATTACCCTACCTCACTCCAGGAGATCTTATGGACGCACAAGCCCTTTCAACGTCAGATACCCCGTTGGACTTGAGCATGCCGCCTTCCTCACGTCAGGAGATCGATGAGGCCCTTGCGCGCCTGGCTGAGAACAAGGAGTTGTGGGCGTCCGTGCCCCCTGCAGACCTGGTTGCGCTGCTCGACGACGTGCGTCGTGACTTTGCTGCCGTCAGCGAGGATTGGGCGCAGCGCTCGGCTACGGCCAAGGGTGTTGCGGATGCCAAAGTAGGCGCGGGCGAGGAGTGGCTCTTTGTTGGCGTGATTTCACGCATGCTGCGTCTGCTGCAGCAGACGTTGGGTGACATCGTCCAGGGCAAGAGCCCGCAACTACCCGGTCCTTTTGCGGTCAACGAGCGCAACCATGTTGTGGCGCCCGTCTTCCCAAGCTCGACGCTGGACAAGTTCTCGCTCCAGGGCATCACGGCCGAGGTCTGGATGCGTGCCGGTGACAGCATTGCCGACACACAGATGGCCCAAGCCAGTGCGTACAAGTCAAAGAGGGGTGAGGGACGCGTCTCGCTGGTGCTTGGCGCAGGCAACGTCTCTGCCTTGGTGCCGGGCGACTTTCTGCATAAGCTCTTCGTCGAGCGTTCGGTTGTGATCTTGAAGCTCAATGAGGTCAACGAGTATCTGGGACCGATTCTGGCGCGTGGCTTCCAGGCGTTGGTCGAGCGCGGCTGCCTGCAGATCGTCTACGGCGGCGTCGACCAAGGGCAATATCTCTGCAACCATCCGCTGGTCGACGACATCCACATGACCGGATCCGACCGCACCTTCAATGCCATTGTTTTCGGGCCGGGCGAAGAGGGATCGCGCAATCGTGCGGCCAATACACCCATCCTGCACAAGCCGGTCACGGCTGAGTTGGGCAATATTTCGCCCATCATCGTTGTACCGGGACCATGGACAGAGAAGGAGATCGAGCGCCAGGGGATCAAGCTGGCCTCGTGGCTAACCGCCAACGCCGGCTTCAACTGTTTGACCCCGCGGCTCTTCATTCAGCAGCGTCAGTGGGCGCAGCGTGAGGCATTGAACGAGGCCCTCCGCAGCGCCCTGGACCAAACGCCCACGCGTCCGGCCTACTATCCGGGCGCTGAAGCGCTGCACGCCCGCTTTGTCGAGGCCCATCCCAACGCCTGGCAGAGCGACAATTCGAACGCAGATGCCCTGCCTTGGACCTATATAACCGATGTGGATGCCGGCGATCCGGACGAGATCGTCTTTGGCGTCGAACCGTTCTGCAGCCTGATGTCCGAGACGGCACTGGATGTGGCCGACACAGCTGAATTCATTGCCGAAGCCGTGCGCTTTGCCAACGAAGGCGTTTGGGGCACGCTGGTGGCCACGCTTGTGGTCCATCCCGACAGCGCCCAGGATCCAGCCCTCGCTGCGGCCATAGAAGCCGCCATTACCGAACTCAATTATGGCACGGTCACAGTCAACCACTTTGCCGGGTTGGGCTACGCGCTGGCCAGCGCCCCTTGGGACGGTGCGCCGGGCCAGCCCATTCAGGACATTCAGTCCGGCATCGGCTTTGTGAACAATCCCTACATGTTTGAGCACCCTATCAAATCTGTGGTGCGCGGACCCTTCCTGCAGTCACCTGACATCAATGCACCCAGTTTTTCCAAGTTCGAGCAATTTGGCCGCAACTTCGCCGCGCTGCAAGCCGATCCAGGCTACGGCAACTTGGCCAGGCTGGTTTGGACTGTCATGACCGGGTAGATACCGGCTCAGGTGCAATCAACCCAATCGGATCCGAAGATAATACCGGAATTGTTGTCCGCCCACTTCAACCAATTTGGTCGGCAACTGTTCGCCGCGCTGCCCGCCCGGCCAGTGACATCAACGTGATCGCCGCGATCCCAGCCCACACCCCGCTCAACCGCCACGCAACCACAGATAGGCCAACAGCCCAACCAGCACCCCAAGCCCCAGCAATAGCAGGGCGATCAGCAGCGGCCGCTTTCGCCCATTTCACAGGCACAACAAGAGAACATGACCAGAACAGTTCGCATCTCTAACTGCGATCACGGATCCGATATGATTAGAGAGTTCATCCACTGACCCATCCAACGCAGGGACATCAAGCCAGATGCCATTCAACGGAGGTATGCGCAGGATTTCGGCTGCCTCAGGAATCTAATGGACGGCGATTCGAACAAGGAGGTCCATCATGAACCGTGTTTATCATCGCTATTGGCTGGTTACCGCCCTTATCTTGTTGCTGTGTGCAAGTTCTGTCGTGAGTTCCTCTGCCGCCGATCCATGGTACAAACTGAGCGGCGCCATGCAAGCCAATGGCGATATCGAGTCCTTCGAAATCAGCCCGGATAGCCAATATGTCGTCTTCACGGCTGACCGGGAGTCCGACGAAGTGTTTGATCTCTACAGCGTAGCCTCCGCCGGCGGCACACCCGTCCGCCTGAGTTCGCTCAGGGCCACAGCGGGTCAGCCGGAGTACATAGAATCCTACGCCATCAGTCCAGACAGCAAACGTGTCGTCTTCATCGGCAGTCAGGATGAGGCAGGGCTGCTCGAACTCTACAGCGTTCCGATCATGGGCCCGGCCAGCGCAGTCACGAAGCTCAACAGGACGCTGCCCGAAGATGCCGATCTCTGGGCTTTCTCCATCAGTCCGGATAGCCAGAAGGTCGTCTACTCAGCCGATCAGGACAACGCCAAAACCAACGAAATCTACGCGGTACCCATTGCCGGGCCGGCGAGCGCCGCCATCAAACTCAACGATACCGTGGTCAATGGCGGTAGTCTTTACGCCTTCATGATCAGCCCTGACAGCAAGCGGGTGATCTATCGGGGCGATCAGGACAGTGTAGAGGTCCGGGAACTGTACAGTGTGCCCATCACCGGCGGTGTTTCGCCAACCAAGCTCAACAAGACATTGGTGGACAACGGCGATGTGGAAGGCTTTGAGATCGACCCTTCGTCACAGCTCGTGGTCTACTCCGCCTATCAGGATGACAGCAATGTCGAAGAGCTCTACACGGTTCCCATTCAAGGGCCGGCATCCGCGGGCAAGAAGATCTCGCCCTCGATGGCATATGGCGTGTGGAAGTTCAAGCTTAGTGCGGACGGCCAACGGGTAGTCTACACGGCCTATCAGGACTCAGCGAGTGCACTTGAGCTGTACAGCGTGCCCGTTCAAGGACCAGGTTCCGCAGCGGTCAAACTCAATAAGACATTGGTTGCCGACGGTTTTGTGTTCCTGTATGAGATCAGTGCGGACAGCACCCGCGTCGTCTATAGCGCTGAGCAGGATCTGCAGGGACAGTATGAACTCTACAGCGTTGCGATCGGGGGGCCGGCAAGCGCAGGCCTCAAGCTCAGCGGCCAACTTGCCAGTGATGGCGGTGTAAAGCGCTTTGGCATCAGCCCTGATTCTCGCCACGTGGTCTACACAGCAAAGAAACAGGGAGAGAGTCCGACAACCGAACTATACAGCATTCCTATCACCGGTCCGTCCAGTGCCGGCGTAAAGCTGAACGGCCCCCTGGCCAACGGCGGCACAGCCTGGTACTTTGAAATCAGTCCCGATGCCACTCAGGTTGCCTATCTGGCCGACGCCAACAAACTCGACCAGGATGAGGTCTTCACCGTGCCTATCACCGGGCCTGCGGCCAGTGCGACCATCGCCAGCGGGCCGATGGTCGATGGCGGTGGTGGGGAGAGTGCTTCATTCTCGATGTCCTCACAGCGCCTGGTCTATACAGCCCGGCAGGAAAGTGCGAAAAACGTTGAACTCTACGCGATCGGGGCCGTCGGACCTCCGCCGCCGAAACAGATGATCTATCTACCCATGCTTCAAATCGCTGAGTGAAACCGACTGAGTTTCTTGGCGAAGTGAGGGTGATGTCGATATGAACGCCGACGGTACCGAACAGGTCCGACTCACCGTTAATTCGGGGATAGAGAGACACCCTGCATGGTCCCCCGACGGCAGCAAGATCGCCTATCAAACCGATCGGGATTGCCGGACCGAGATCGATGTTATGAACACCGACGGCGCTGGCCAGATACACGACACGCTGCCTCCGGGCAAACAAAACACGGTGATGCGTTCCCCCGAGGCGGTATCACGTTCCTGGCGGAACGACCGCACGCATCACCGTGCTCTACCCCCATCTTGACCGTGCCTCGTTGTGGCCATGTTGCCGGATCGTTGCTTGACTGCCCAATCGGTCAGCACCTGCAGCCGGGCTTCATCGCCGAATACCAGAGAGATCCCACTCTATCCCCCTCCGTGTCCTCCGTGTATCTTCGTGTCCTCCGTGTTTAGAAGCCCGTTTGCCCATAACTGTACGCCGCATTACAATAAACCCAATCAAAAAACCGGCCGGGCGCTGCCAACGCCCGACCGGCAAACCCATCTGCTGAGTGTGTGGCCGACAGCAGAGGGCCTATGCCAACAAGATAGCATATCCCCTCCGATTATTCCACCCTCAGCAAGACCAGCCAGAATCGATCCTGTGCACCCTATGCAGCCCCCTCTATTTGAAGAGACAATCACACTGCCAAAACTCGAATCCCATCTGTGGGAAGCCGCCAATATTCTGCGCGGCAGCCCCGTCGATCGCACCGACTGGAAGAGCTACATCCTGCCCCTGCTCTTCTTCAAACGCATCTGCGATGTCTGGGACGAAGAGTACGCCGAAGCCGTCGAGACCTACGGCGAGGACTTCGACGATGAGCACCGTTTCCAGGTGCCGGTCGACTGCCACTGGAACGCCGTGCGCGAGACACCACTCAATGTGGGCACAGCCCTCAACAACGCGTTACATGGCATCGAATCCGCCAACCAGCAGCACCTCTACGGCGTCTTCGGCGACGCCCAGTGGACCAACAAGGATCGCCTGCCGGACGCCCTGCTCAAAGACCTCATCGAGCACTTCTCGTCGCTGCAACTGGGCAACAGCCGTGTCTCCAGCGACATCATCGGCGACGCCTACGAATACCTGATCAAACAATTCGCCGACGCCACCAACCGCAAGGCCGGCGAGTTCTACACGCCGCGCAGCGTGGTACGCCTCATGGTCGACATCCTCGACCCACAGGAAGGCGAGACCGTCTACGATCCCGCCTGCGGCACCGGCGGTATGTTGTTGGCGGCGGTCGAGCATGTGCGCGAAAACGGCGGCGACCCGCGCACCTTCTTCGGCAAGCTCTACGGCCAGGAGAAGAACCTGACCACGGCCTCGGTGGCGCGCATGAACCTGCTGCTGCACGGCATCGAGGACTTCCAGATCGAACGGGCCGACACCCTGCGCAATCCCATCTACACTGATCCCAGCACCGGCGGCCTGGCCACCTTTGACTGTGTCATCGCCAATCCGCCTTTTTCCCTCAAGCAGTGGGGGCGAGAGGTCTGGGAGAACGATCCCTATGGCCGCGCCTTTGCCGGCCTGCCCAGCGACAACAGCGGCGACTTTGCCTGGGTGCAGCACATGGTCACCTCCATGGCCGAGGTGACCGGCCACATGGCGGTTGTGTTGCCCCAGGGCGCGCTCTTCCGCGGCGGTGTCGAGGGCAAGATCCGGCGCAAACTGCTGGAGATGGATCTCATCGAGGCAGTCATCGGCCTGGCCCCCAATCTTTTCTACGGCACTGGGCTGGCCGCCTGCATTCTGATCTTGCGCCAGCGCAAGGCTCCGGCTCGGGCCGGCCAGGTGCTCATTGTCGACGCGTCGACCCTATTTCGCAAGGGCCGTGCCCAGAATTTTCTTGACCCCGAACATGGACAGACTATCCTCGGCTGGGTCCAGGATTTCGTTGACGTCGAGGACCGGGCACGCGTGGTTTCCGTCGACGAGATCAAGGAAGAGGATTGGACACTCAACATTTCGCGTTACGTGTTGCCGCCCATCGGCGAGGACATTCCGCCGCTGGAAGAGGCCATTGCCGATTTCAAGGATGTCGTTGGCCCAGGTTCGCGAAGCTGAGGGAAAGCTTCGCGACATCATGGTCGCCGAAGGGTGGCTGGAGGAGAGTTAGTATGCCCTATCCTGTCGAGAATCTGCTCCAGGACCGACAAGAACCGATCTTGGTCGACCGCGATGATTCGGTCTCTCACGCGCTGGATTTGATGATTGAGTATGACTTCAGCCAGCTGCCGGTCGTGGACGCTGACTTGCATCCACTGGGTCTGATTACCTACGAAGGTATCTTCCGCGGTGTGCGCAATTTCAAGACCGAACTCGATCAGCTACGTGTCCGAGATGCCATGTCTAGAGTCGATCGGACATTTGATCTGGAAGACGATCTTTTTGAATTGCTGGAACAGCTGAAGCTCAAGAATGCCGTCCTGATCACCGACGGGACAGGAAAACTCGTTGGCATCGTGACGAGTTATGATTCCAACGAGTATTTCCGTAGCCGTGCAGAAAACCTAATGCACGTTGAGGATATCGAATCGGCACTCAAAGAGTTCATATTGATTCCGTACACAGGACCACGATGGCACAGTTGACGAGGAGCGACTGCAACGATCTGTGTTGAAGGTCACGCAACGTGGCGACAGTGCGAAACGGTAAACCGAAAGGGTTTGACGACCTCACGCCTAGCTGAATACATATTAATATTGGGTCAGCAAGGGCACGAGGCATGTGGTCGAGCCGATTTTCGGCATGAGTTGGAAGCCAGTGTAAAGAATATGCTGCACTGGTGATCCGTCTAATCCGAAATCAACTTGCCCACTTCAAGGACGAGATCACGTTGGCTCAGACGGTCCAACTGAAGGATTGTGCGCGAATGGCTAGCTCGGTGCCGAGAAGAGTACGACCAACTGAACTCTGTCGCCTTCTGGAAGTTACTGCGGAAGAACCTGAAATAGACCGGGCTGATGTACCTGCCGATGATGAAGTAGATCGCAGAAGAAATCCAACCGCGTGAGAGCAAGTATGCAGCGCTCGCAGTCTGGCTGCAGGGTCAGCCGCCTGATGTAAGCCTTGTGAAGCCAAGATTCTCCAAGATCGAAGAAATTATAGGCGGCCCTCTGCCTCCGACAGCTTACAGCCATCGATCATGGTGGGCGAATGATTCGGTCGGACATGTCCAGTCTCAGCAATGGCTTGGCGTGGATTGGCGTGTCTCTTCGGTTAACCTATCCTCGCAAACCGTACGGTTTTCTCGAATTCGGGAGCGCCAGAAAGCCTATATCGACTTCTACAGCCATTTGATTGTCGATCTGCAGGCTACGGCCGACTTTTCCATGCGCACCATATCGCCGGACGGCGAAAACTGGATCACGGTCACCAGAATCCCCACCCAAGGTGCCAAAGTAGCCGGGTTCCACTACAGCTTTGCGTCGGGGCAAGAAATTTAGGGTCGAATTCTATGTGGATACCGGCGAGCAAGCTGCTACCAAGCAGATCTTTGATCTCATCTCCAGAAGCAAGGCCCAACTCGAAGCCACAATTGGGACGAGATAAATTGGGAGCGCATCGACCAGAAGCGAGCTTCGCGAATCGCGCTCTATCATCCAGGCGCGATCACGGATGATGAAGAGACGCTAGGCAACCTTCGTGATTGGGCAGTTGACAACATGGTCGCCTTCTACAATGCTATGGAACCGGTTGCCTCAGCCGCAATTCAAGAGGTGCTGGGCACGTGACTGAATAGTCGCATGACCCAACAAGAACTCGAATCCTACCTCTGGGGCGCAGCCACCATCCTGCGCGGCCTGATCGACGCCGGCGACTACAAGCAGTACATCTTCCCGCTGCTCTTCTACAAGCGCCTCTCCGACGTCTGGGACGAAGAGTACGCCGACGCCCTCAATGACACCGGCGACGAAGCCTACGCCCTGGCCACGGCCAACGACCGCTTCGTGATCCCGGCAGGCGCGCACTGGAACGACGTGCGCGAGACGCCCACCGACGTGGGCCGGGCCATCCGGAACGCCATGCGCGCCATCGAAGCCGCCAACCCGGACCGGCTGGACGGCATCTTCGGCGACGCGCCCTGGACCAACAAGGAGCGCCTGCCCGACGCCACGCTCAAGAACCTGCTGGAGCATTTCTCCAGCCAGTCGCTCTCGCTGGCCAACGTGCCCGAGGATGAACTGGGCAACGGCTACGAGTTCCTGATCAAGAAGTTCGCCGACGACTCCGGCCACACCGCGCAGGAGTTCTACACCAACCGCACCGTGGTCCATCTGATGGTGCAGATGCTGGCGCCCCAGCCCGGCGAGAGCATCTACGACCCCACCTGCGGCACCGGCGGCATGTTGATCTCCGCCCTGGACGAGGTCAAGCGCAGCGGCGGCGAACACCGCACCCTGCGCCTCTACGGCCAGGAGCGCAACCACATGACCGCCGCCATCGCGCGCATGAACCTGGTGCTGCACGGCGTGGAGGATTTCGCCATTGCCCGCGGCGACACGCTGGAGCGTCCAGCCTTCACCGACCGCGACAGCCTGGCCAAGTTCGACGTGGTGCTGGCCAATCCGCCCTACTCCATCAAGCAGTGGAACCGGGACGGCTGGCAGAGCGATCCCTGGGGGCGCAACTTCCTGGGCACGCCGCCGCAGGGCCGGGCCGACTACGCCTTCTTCCAGCATATCCTGCGCAGCATGGATCCGACGACCGGCCGCTGCGCCATTCTCTTCCCCCACGGCGTGCTCTTCCGCAAGGAAGAGGCCGAGATGCGCCGGAAGCTGGTCGAGGCGGACCTGGTGGAGTGCGTGCTGGGGCTGGGGCCGAATCTCTTCTACAACTCGCCGATGGAAGCGTGCGTGGTCATCTGCCGCAGCCGCAAGCCCGCCGAACGTGAGGGCCAGGTGCTCTTCATCGACGCCGTCAGCGAGGTGACCCGCGAGCGCAGCGTCAGTTTTCTGCGCCCGGAGCACCAGCGGCATATCCAGACCGTCTATCAGACGTGGCAGGAAGAGCCCGGCTTTGCCCGCATTGCCAATGGGGAGCAGCTGGCCGCGCAGGAGTATAGCCTCTCCATTCCGCTCTACGTCAAGCGTTCGCTCAACGGCAACGGCGGCGAGCCAGCCGAACAGCGCAGTCTGCCGGAGCTTTGGGACGAGTGGGAGCAGGAGGGGCGGGTCTTTTGGCAGGAGATGGATGATCTGGTCGAGATGTTGGACGGATTTATCGAGGCGTAATTGAGACCCAGCTTTAGCGGAGACGCGCCTCGAGTGCAGAGATATAGCGCTCTTGGGCAGAAATTGTCTCTTCCATTTCATGCACTTGCTGCTCCAGCATTGTCAGTTTGCCTTCGAGCACCTTGCGCAGTTGCTCCTTGAGCCGATGCTGGACAAGTTGCGGACGGTTGAGCCGCAGCAGTGTAATGTGAAATTTGCCGGTATCAGATCTGGGTTCGAGGTGGCCGGAAGGGACGTTCACCCGAAAATGGGCTGCAAGGCTGTCATGTAGCGGATGGAGGATGCGGAAACCTAGTCTCTCTTCCTCTGCCGTCGGCCAAAAGGAGTGCTTGTACTGATTGCAACGCACGCAGGCGTAGACGAGATTGTCTAGGCTGTCGCTCCCGCCCGCAGAGAGCGGACGATAGTGATCGATGGTCAGCACACCGCCTGCAGACACTTCGTCGACGCCGCAGTATCCGCAGGCATAGGCGTAGCGCTGGCGAATCAGGTCCAACTCAGGCGGGGGCATGCGATCCTAGGTCCAATACTTGGCCGGTCTGCTGCTGATAGGCTGATTCCAGAGCGACAATCTTGCTGTCCAGAGCGGCGCTGCGGGCGACAAGGTCTTTGTGAAGCGCTGCCGCACGGTTGATGGCTGACCGTAGGCTGCGAAGATAGGTCAGCGTCTCGTCAGCGCCCACCGCTTGGCCTTCCAGGTGGATCAAGCCTGATTCATACGCTGTCGTTTCCTGGGCAGACAGGGACTCGCCTTTGGCGACACGCAGGTGGAGCGCCCACCAGCTTTCGTAGTCGAATTCTGACATTTGTGACTCCATATCACAGCACTCAGAACGATAGTGAAACAGAACTGTACGGAACGTTGTCGGCATCTTATCATCAAGGGCAGAGATCGGTCAATGAAACCCCAAACGGCCATTGGAGAGAAATTTTGGCGATAATAGGCATGCCCTATCAAACGCAGACGGTGACATCACCGGGCGAGACCATCGCCGATCTGTTGATGGAACAGAACAAGACCGGTGCCGAGTTCGCGAATGAGATCGGCCTACCGCTGAAGGCGATAGGCCTGATAATCAGTGGCCAGGCCGCAATCACACTTGAAACCGCCGTTCTGTTGGAAAGAGTATTGGGCGTGCCGGCCGATTACTGGATCAAGCATGAGAATGGATATCGAGAGAGTATTGCGAGGAACGATAAAGCAGATGACTGATCTGGGACCAGGATGGACTTGCGTTAGGTTTGGCAATGTCGTCAAACTGAACAAGACTCGCGTCGCCGACCCGGCAGCCGAGGCCATCGAACGCTACGTCGGCATCGAACACATCGAGCCGGAAGACCTGCGCATCCGCAGTTGGGGATCGGTGGCCGATGGCACAACCTTCACCAACTACTTCGAACCGGGGCAGGTGCTTTTTGTGAAACGTCGTGCCTATCAGCGCAAAGTGGCGGTGGCCGACTTTGCCGGCGTCTGTTCCGGTGACATCTACGTGCTCGAACCCAAAGATGCAGACGTACTGCTGCCTGAGCTTCTGCCGTTTATCTGCCAGACGGAGAGTTTTTTCGAGCATGCCGTGGGCACATCGGCCGGATCGCTGTCGCCGCGCACCAACTGGACACAGCTCGCCAACTACGAATTCGCCCTGCCGCCGCTGGCGGAGCAACGGCGGATTGCGGAGGTGTTGGGGGCGGCGGAAGAAGCGAAACAAACGCTGATGTATTTACAGGGAACAGCGTTACAGCTACTGGAATCACTAAGGGCTGAATTAGTTCGGCCTAGATTCAAGGGCACAGCTCAACGAATTGGTGATATTGCGTCCCTGAATCTGGAGCGCGTGGAGGTATTGTCAACCGAAGACTATCCGATCGTGGGTGTTTACAGTTTCGGTCGAGGAATGCTTGAACGTGGATTGCAGAATGGTTCAAAGACCAAGTATAAGCATTTTCACCGGATACGCGAAGGTCAGATCGTTGTGAGCAAACTTAAAGCCTGGGAAGGCGCTGTTGCCGTTGCTGAATCGGCGCATGATGGTTGCTTTACCAGTTCCGAATATCCGACATATGATCTCGATCAAACACATGTGGTACGACTGCACTTAATCGTGGGGTCATGACGCCCACGTTTTGATGAGTTCGAGCATCTGATTAGAGGGCCTCCCACGGCGTTTTGGCGGGTTCCAACGAGGAGGCGGGACTTTGAACCAGAAGAGTTCATCCTGCGACCAACGATGGTCGGTCAGTGCAGCAGCCATTACAGTTGGGACAATATTGCGCAAGATGCCCCTCGGGGCTTAGATCAAAAGGGACGGAAGCGATCCTAAAGACTACATTCACGTCGTCTCTACCGATTTCGATGCGCTGCACCAATGTGCGAATCAAGTTGCGCTTGGTGTTCCAATCGGCGCTAGCAGTTTGTCGGAGAGAACCGACAGTCGGCTCTCTGACGGATTGGTGGTAATGTGAGAGCATGGCAAAGAAACGTAAGTTCAGACAAGCGGACTATGAGGCAACGGAAAAGACCCAAATCACGTTGGGCGAAGCGTTGCCGGAAGATCATCTGGCTCGATTCATCGTGAGCGTAGTCAGCCTGCTCGATTTGAGCAAGGTCTATGGTCAGTACAGCGACCGTGGGGGAGCGCCGTATGCGCCGGAAGTGCTGCTGGGGCTGTTGCTGTATGGCTACGCAACCGGGACCTTCAGTTCTCGCAAACTGGAGAGGGCGACGTACGAATCGATTCCGCTTCGATACATTGCCGGGAACATGCATCCAGACCATGACACTATTAACCAGTTTCGCAAGGAGAATCTGGAGACGCTGAAGGGATTGTTTGTACAGGTGCTGATGCTTGCCTACATATTGGGCCATGTGAGACTGGGCAACATCAGCATTGATGGCAGCAAGGTCCATGCCGATGCGTCCAAGAGCAAGGCGGTGAGTTATGGACGTATCTTGTCGATGGAGAAGCGCTTGCAACAAGAGATCAATGAGTTGTTCGCCCTGGCTGAAAAGGCGGACAGCGAGCAACCGGACGATTTTGATATCGACGATGAGATCGGACGGCGCACCAAGAAGCTGGTGGATCTTGCCCAAGCCAAGGCAATGATAGAAACGATGGCCGCTCAACGCCATGCTCAAGAACAAGCCGAGTATGAACAGAAGATGGCTGCTCGCAAGGAGAAGGAAGAGCAAACTGGCAAGAAGACGCCAGGTCGTATCCCTCAGCCACCTGAACCCGGCCCGCGTGACAAAGACCAGGTCAATTTCACCGATCCAGAGTCTCGTATCATGAAGAATGGCAACAACAAGGCTTTCCAACAATCGTACAATGCCCAGGCTGCGGTGGAACATGAGAGTCGCCTCATTGTGGGCAATACTCTTTCCAATCACCCCAACGACAAGCAGGAAGGTGTGGCAACGGCCCAGGCGATCCCGGCTCAACTGGGTACCCCGAATGCGGCGGCCATGGATGCCGGCTATTTCAGCCCTGGGACAATCCAGGGCTTTGAAGCCATGGGCATCGAACCTTACATTGCTGCAGGTCGAGACAGCCATGCGTTCGATTGGCGGACGCTTCTGGAGGGTGAGCCAGAACCCCCGCCCGAGAATGCCAGCCACAAGACCAAAATGCACTACAAACTGTGCACCGAAGCCGGCAAAGCCATCTACAAACTGCGCAAGAGCACGGTTGAGCCGGTCTTCGGCATCATCAAGGAGATCATGGGTTTCCGACAGTTTTCCTTGCGCGGACTGACCGCGGCGGCCGGCGAATGGAATCTTGTTTGTTTGGCCTACAATCTGAAGCGTCTTCATGTATTGCACACGACCTGATTCTGCGCGCCCTCAGACGGGAGGGCTGAGAAGATGCGACGCTCTGGAGCATGCATATCCGTGATTATGTCTACTCCCTGCCTGCTATCGAGTCGATTTTGTCAAAAAACATGGCAACAGGCTCAACTATGTTCAATCTATGCTGTCTCTCCGACAGCCTGCTAGACTTGGTGATTGCCAGGGCCCTGACGCGAGAGGTCTGTGGTAGTTGGATGTAGAATATTTGGCCGAGTTTGAAACAGTCGGATCCGGCGGTTTCCTCGCAACGCACTCCGCTCATTCGGATGTCCCAAAATCGCATTCCAAAATGAACGTCCTGATATTCTAGCGCCAGTGCGAGAGCTGATACACTCCTTGTTGGCCCGCTTCACTCGCTCACGACGGAGACAATGATCATAGAACACGCGCGAGTGCCAGCCGACGAACAGGACGTCGGCTGACAGACCGATGCCGCCGCCCAGGCCGACTGCTAGAAGAATTGTGGTGACGAGATGACCGTGGCCGATTGGTCTACCCGCCAGCCTCAGGAATCGGAGACCATGATGCCATATAAGTCGCTTTCCCCGACCGTCTATCATGTCTTCCTCCATAGTTGTCCAATGTCTCGGGTAAGGTCTCATAGTCACGAGATAGGCGGCGGTGCATGATCAACCAGGCGAAAGTGCGCTCAACAACCCACCGTCTGGGCAGAAGAACGAAGCCCTTGGTTCCGAACGGGCGTAGTACGCGGCAGAAGGCGGAAGCGAAATCGGTCAGCAACCCAGTCTAGAAGCGACCCACGGTAGCCAGCGTCAGCCCAGACAAGGCGGAGTTTCTTGCCGGCGCCATCCAGTGTACGTAGTACGACAACGTTAAATTAGATTACTCGAGTGAATCGGCATTTCGGACGCAAGCGATTTCCCTATTCGAGCTGTCAAATTCGTTGACTAGTTGTTGTGCCACTTCGTGCCGAAAACGGGCCGAAATGACTCAAGGCATTCAGCGTACTTCTGACACAATCAATTTGAGACGTCTTAATTTAACGTTGTCGTAGTAGTAACAGCCGTGCACCGGCAGGATCAGAGACGGA
This sequence comes from uncultured Chloroflexia bacterium, assembly GCA_963848115.1. GTDB lineage: Bacteria > Chloroflexota > Anaerolineae > Caldilineales > Caldilineaceae > JAWKOK01. Next base: position 25,479 of record CAWKCP010000002.1, read on the forward strand.
GGCCGCTGTTACGATGACCGCGATCAGCAAGCCCATCGTGTCAACAAGGATATGCCGTTTGCGACCATCGATATTCTTCCCGGTATCGTAACCGTGCTGTTTGCGAATCAATCCGTGTCTGCCGATGAACTGCCGACTGAAGGCGTCAAGATAGAGCTTGTACTCGTCGACAGAGGATGCTGATTCTAAAATCTCGGAAACATCGGTTAGTGGCTTGACCTGCTGAGCTTCCGTGACGTCATATCCCTAGACATTCTCGTGTGTGAATGGCACACGATAGGGGACAGTCCAGGAATTTCCACCCTTTTTGTTTTTAGTCACGTGGGTTGAATGTCGCGCAGAAAGCGTGTGTCCAGCGAGGTTCTTGACACTAGGGCCGATACAAAGTGTCTCAAAATCGACGGATTCTGAGATTCTCCTGTGTGGATCGGCATGAAATCGACCAGTAGTGGGTGTCCACGAGAGGCACAACACAATACTCTCAAAAAGAGCAGCTAATTCTTGTTTTTGAAACGCCCGCTTATTGAACATCTGACCGGTGCCCGAATCACGCATTAGATGACTGGCAATCGCTAGGTCTATCTGCTGAAGATCAACATAGATGTACAAGTGCGGTGACGACGGGTGTGGGTTTCCCGCATGTACCAGCGTGCTAACATTCCATCCACACCATTCAGTCCTTAATTAACGTTCATCGAGCGTGAGTAACTGGCCAACTCCACGCTACTACGGGAGCTTGCGCTACGTCTTCTGTATCAATTACCAGATCTCATAGCATGGTATTTGGGTCGAAGGAAAATGGCCATTCGAACCTGTAGAGGAAGATGCTATATGTGAAATTTGCAGCAATGTTGACATTGGTGTCCACCGTGTCTATATTAGAGCCTCAACTTCTTCGTTTCCCTTGGCCGCTGATGACTATGATAACCGGTTGATCGATTTCTCGCTGGATATTAATTTCTGCTCCATACGGGGAAGCTTTCATGAAATCAGCAGTGATTCTTCGCAGTTTCAGTAATTCACGATTTGTCATTCCGTTCACGTAGTGGGCGCAAAGCGCCATGACCGGAGAGAAGAGGAATCTCGGGTTCGCACAGGTGAGATTCCTTCCTACGGCAGGCTCAGGACAGGCAGTCGCTTCGCTCCATCGGAATGACAGGCCAACCTGAAATTGTGAACTACTGAGTTTGGCTTCTCTTGTGGGAAGTCGCAGACCCGCTGAAAGGGGTTCCCTGATGGGGAAGAACGAGACCATTTATGGTCGTCTGAAGTATCTACTCTTTGCTCTGGCCGTAGCTCTGGCTGTGGCTCTGGTGTTGTCTGCATTTGCCAGGCCGGCAGTGGTCGCCACAGCGCAAACCACCGACATTCAGCAGACACCAGCCGCGAACCAGCTATTCCTGCCGTCAGTGCTTACAGACGGCACGGCATCCACTCCGGTGGCCACCACACCTTCCGGAACTGCAACTCCTTTGCCAACCTCGACCGCTACTCGAATACCCGCGGCATCTCTCATCGGCACTGTTTTCGATAGAATCCCGGACCCCGATCAGGATGGGGTAGATTCCCCAGTATTTGGTGTTTGTCCAGAGAGTTCGCATCTCGTCCATATCGAGAGCGGCATGCCGGGGGTTCAAAATGAAGAAACTGAGGAATACCTGGACCGCGACTATCAGTGCCTGCCCGATGACGATCCGAGCAAACTCTCCTGTGGTGACCACGGCACTGCTGTGCTGCTCGGCGGACAGGCGGTCTGCTCATGTGAGGATAGCTACGCGGGCGCTGCCTGCAATGTCTGCGCATTTGGTTACATGCTGGACCCAAACTCAAATACCTGCAGGGTTGCCCCGCTGAAACGGGAACCGACCATTGCTGGTGGAATCGAATCATCGATGGAAGTGGGAACGACCAAGACGTTTACCGCTCAAGACGGTGGAGGAAATCGGCTAGAAGGTCGTTGGACACTGGTTGAGGAGGAAAAGCAGCTTGCCGTCCAGGGAGCGCTCGCGGGAAATACGGCATGTCTTCGTACACCAGGTACACAACAGTGCCAGACCACCGTGTCTGGCAGTCAGGTTGTCTTTGATGCGCCTGCCAGTCTGGCTGATGGGGAAAACCTGGATATGGTGCAGATGGTCTTCACTCCTATCGATCAGAACTATGCCGCTACACCCTACAGTGTAGTGATTGTCAATGAGAACTGGATTCCTATCAATGGTTTCGGTAATAGCGCAGAAATGGAGCCTATCCTCGAGTCGCTGACGGTCTTCATGAAGCAACGCTGTGTTGGATCAGCCATGTTGGGGGTTGCGCGCTGATGGATTCCCATTGGCTGTATATGGTCTCGGGCGCATGGATGGACGCGCTGCCGATGATCGGCTGGAAGCTTGTTCCGACAATATGAACATTCCGCTGGCAGAACCAGTCACCAGCGAAACACCACTTCGCGTCGGCAGTGTCAGCAAGACGGTGAACACCGCCATCGTACGCACGGCCGTGGAAGAATCGCTGAAAGTGTACGATTCCGATGTTGTTGTAACTCGGATATCCGACACTCGTTTCGTCGCTGCTCATCGCAATCTCAATGGCAAAGTGGAGCTCTCCGTCTACGACCTGGACCGCAGTGAGAATCCTGTGAAGCAAGGCGACTTCACTTTCAATCAGGAAATGCGCAACTTCGACCTGATCACAGTTGGAGACGACCGTATTGTGCTAGGATTGCGTAGGGACGATGACTCCATCTTCCTTGGATCATTTCAGATCAGTGGAGACGGGGAACTCGCTCTGCTCAGCCAGACCCAGCTCTTGGCGCTAGGCCCGCCACCCCAAATTGAATTTGTTGGTCTCGCCATGACTGCCCTGTTGGACAATCCGGGATCCACGTCCCGCTTCGTGGTCGCCACACGTGACCGCCGCGGGCGGGTAGATCTCTTCGTGACAAAGTTGGAAGATGATGGGCTCATTTCTGTACAGACGGTCCCGTCTTTTCCTGACGCCAAAGCACGGGATATCGACATAGTTGATCTGTCGATTGCCGAAGCGGCCAACTCTCGCATTGTCGTCGGCAAGCAGAATTCTTCAGGAAACCAGGTGCTTACGGTCTATGACATCACGGCGACAGGCGCCACTGAAGAAAAGAGCAGCGCAAACTTCTTCGGCAAAATTCAAGGCTTTAGCATGACGGCAGCTTCTTCAACACGGGTCGTTTCGGCGGCGCGCATGCTCACAAACGTAGCCGTGGGGTCGCTGCGTCTTGTCAGTTGGGAAGTCACGTCACAGGGGCAGATTAATCCGACTCACAATATCACTGGCGACACCGCGAGGAAACCGCGGATCGTGGCGACGGGGTCAGACCGTGTCGTTGTAGCGGTTCAACGTGGCGGCGATGACGAACTGCGCCTGGTTGAATACTTCGTGTCAGATGCCGGCGTACTGGCCGAAGTTGCCACCAATGATGAGGCCGGAATCGTGACGGCGCTGGACATTGCTCCCCTGACCGGACAACGCGTCGTTGTGGCGGCGCGCAACAGCACAAACAATCTGCAGAATGTCGTCTGGTCCGACAACAGCGACGGAATACTGGTTCGCAAAGGCGACGTTATAGGCGGTAAGATTCCTGATGCTGAATGGTCCGAGGACTATATCGCAGCCATGTTGCTACTCGGTTACGATCTGCCGGATCTACTGTTGCCGGGCGATCTTCACGCTATCTTTGCGCGTGATGAACCATTTCCAGCGTTTATCCAGGGCGACAATATGTCAGACGGTACCGATTGTGACGATTTGTCCACTTTGGCTGACGAACAGTGGCAGGATGTGACCCTGGCACATATTTGGAGTCACCGATCCGGACTACAGGGTGGCGCCCCTGGCTTGTCGGTCGTCCTTCCAATCATCACCGATCTGCGTGGCAAGACCCTCACGGCTCAAGAAAACGATCTCAAGTCGGAGTTTGGAGAGGTGACCGTTGAGAATGGCAAGCAGGCGCTTGGATATCCTGCCGGAACCTTCGTGCGCGTCGTGCCACGAATCGAAATGTACGACGTACTCACTTCCGTCGCCGGCCGCTGCTTAGCCTGGCCTTTCGGTACATATGAGTATTCAAATACCGGTCCGTTGTTCTTGATGGCGGTGACCGAACATCTCACAGGTAGACTCTTCGCGGCACGGGATGGATATCCGGACACCCACGAGGGTTCGGCGCTGGATATATTCTTCGAACGTAAGCTAGGGGTCGACACGACGGGAGGCTCCGGCATCTTCAACCATCAGGGCTTCTTTGGCCTACAAGGATATACCGACCCTATACCCACACCGCGTATCGTCCTCGAACCACAAGTCGGCTACTACCCGCTGTGGTGGGATCGCAAATTTCCCCATTGTGTTGAACAAGATGGAAGCTGTTCCTTTGATGACTGGCTATCACAGGTTGACAATGACACTGTCCCTTCCGTGCCGCCGGGTCTGGGCCAAGGAACGTTGCGCTGGAGCAGTTGGACTCGGCTCCCGGTGCCACAATATCAGTCCGAACGGGCGGCGGCGCGAGCTGGTGAAGGTGGGCTGGCGGTCTCACCTGGAACCTTCCTAACCTTTATGCGCAAATATTGGGCTCGAAAGGGAATGGACCAGGGGGCGTTACGAACTGCGTGGAATCAATATGGAGCAAAAAACGGCGCACTGGGCGGAGCATTCGCAGAAGCTGCACATATGGCAACGTCAGGGCCTCAAATCTTTACGATACCGCGCCATCCTGAGCTAGGGTATCTGGCAGATCATCCGGACACCGATGATTCGTTCGCAGTCACGCAGATAGGATACTTCACAGCCGATCCAGAGAGTGGAGCAATCACTTCCTTCACGCCAGAGGGCAATCAGCTTCAAGTTTATGCGATCGGTTACAGCTCAGCCGATGCGTTTTCCTTTGGCGAGAATCCGATACACAAACATGCAACCTCTCTCTATGTCGCACGGGCTGGAGAAGGCAAGGTCGATATCTATCATCCGACGTCTATGAGCTCGTTCAGCTACGATGTTGACTACGAAGCAGGTGATCTTTTCGCCGTGGCAGATTTCGACCCGACGGATGCGTATGATGAGATGATTATCGGCAAGACCAGCTCTGGCTCGTCTGGCGACCTGCTCGTCTATTCGATCAACGCACTGGGGCTCATCGGTCCGCCGATCAAAACGCTGCCGCTTGGACTGGCTACAGGCGACAAGATAGCAATTGGCGATAGACTGGCCGATGGACAAATGGAGATTTTTGTTGCCCGTGCCAGTTCGGGACTTATACAAATCTACAATATCGTCGGTACTCAGGTTGGGTCGGATCAAGACCTGAGCTATCAAGCGCAAGATGGATTTGCTGTAGGCGACGTTTTTGGGTCCAGTAAAGAACCAGAGATTTTGATCGGGCGTGTGGCCGCGACAAAGCTGGACTTCTACAATCGTAGTGATGGGAGCTACGAATTATTGTATTCGGTGGGTGGCACATTCCCGGGCTATGGACCAGGTGGGATGGTCGCCATTGCCGATCCAGGGCCAAATAGCGTCAAAAACCATGTGCTGCTACGATTCGATCTGCTCGAAGGAGTGCTGGTCCTGGAACCAGATCCGGATCCGGAGACTCAAACCAATGTTCTCGTAGTAACTCTAGCCCTACCTGATGTTGGACCCGATGGCAAGATTGCCGGCGGGTACTTCAGCGGTCAACAAGGTTACAAGTGTGCACGTGGCCCTATGAGGTCAAGCAATACGCTACCAGATGGTGTAGATTTTATTGTCGCCCTCGGCCAGTCTAACGATCAACGTTGCGAGGATGCAGGCAACTGTGACGGCTATAAGTTGCTCCGGGCGACCGTGATGCACGGTATCTGTGAGATCGACTGGACCGACATTATTCCGACGCCGCCGCAGTGAGTGTGGGAAGTCTTGCTGTTATGACCAGTTCCCAACAGTTCCTTTCCGCAAGGGCCTGTGGCGTTGCCTACGTCAGCTGATGCATTGTCCCGAATGGTAGGAAAATGGATCCCATCCTCCCATGGATCTGATCCGGTAAAGTGGACACCAAGAAAGGGTATACTATGCCCCAGGAGGTGTCCGATGGAACGACGCACGTACAGCAAAGAATTCAAGTAAGGCCAATGCAAGAATTTGAGTATACGCGAACAGATTTGACGCACATTGTCGGTCTGGTGCAACCCTTCAGTTCGAGTATACAACGTATAGTTAACTCTCTGCATTGGCCTAAGTGAGTGTCCGCAAATAACCTCCGGGAGGTGGTCACGAAAGATTCGGCGGTTCTTTCGGATCTCAGGGGGTTCTCGACCACCTTCCAGGAAGATCGACTCTGCGACGCTCTGGTCTTCACGAATCTTCCTGGAAGGTTTCGCCGTAGACCCCCTGAAATCCTGAAGAGCCAGATCGGCTTAACGAAGTGGTTCTGACCGCCTCCCGGAGGTTCAAATCGCTAAGTTGTTTGCGGACAGTTACTTAGTTCAAAGTAACCATTGAAAGTAAACCTTGCGACACATAGAAAAAGCCCGCCATCGGTCGACTGTTCCGTTGGCAGGCGGTTGGCGAACAAAGACGGTTTTGGTCAACTTTCACGGGGAACTCGATGTCGTATTGCTCGCTCTCAATTGGGACGCTGTGTAGCCATCTTCCAGCAATGACAGGTCGACAAACGCATTGGGCCGCCATGGAGAAACGAAATCCGCAAACACAATTACGACGGATGGCGTAGCCGGACAGTGCCCGTGCCACTACCCGCAATCAGGCAAGAAAGGATACAGTCAGATGATCGGCATCTCGACCGACCTGTCGCAGGCAGCCCTTTCCGCAGCTATTATGGCCAACCTATTCGAGTGGTGGCGCTACCTCGGCAGGTCGCCAGGGGCCGAGTTTTTCGACGGACAAGAGGTCACATACTTGCGAACGGGTATTCCAGTATCGTTCTTAAACCCCGTGCTACGGACGCAAGCCGATGCAAATAACGTTGACACAACCATCGAAGACACAGTTGCCCATTTCAATTCAATAGCAGCAACGAAAATTTCATGGTGGATAGGAGCGGATACCCAGCCTGTCGATCTGGAACGGCATCTGGTTGATCACGGTTTCGCATTTATCGAAGATGGGCCGGGCATGGCTGTTGATCTGTTTGACCTGAACGAAGAACAGCCAGTCCCTGCTGGTCTAACCATTGAACGCGTTGAGGACGCAAAGTCGTTGAGAAAGTGGGATTACGCCTCAATACACGGTTTTGGTATGCCTGAGATCGGCATCAATACCTGGTTCGATCTGTTCGCCGGCCTGGGATTTGAGCTGCCGGTGTGCAACTACGTCGGCATTCTGAACGGCGAACCCGTTGCCGCCTCGCAACTGTTTTTGGGTGCTGGGGTCGCCGGCATCTACATGGTCGCCACCATACCTGAAGCGAGGGGCAAAGGCATAGGAACAGCAATGACGGTACGTCCTCTGCTCGAAGCTCGTGCCATGGGCTGCCGGATTGGGGTTCTGCAATCATCCCTGATGGCAGTGGATGTCTACCGCAGGCTTGGATTTCGGGAATACTGCAAATTGAACCATTACGAAAAATGACTGAGAATGCGGCTGTACCAAACTGAGTGTGTAAACAAATGAAGTCATACACCGCCTCCCATCTACTAGAAGAACTTGGCGTCGTTTTTTCGTTCAACGTTTTACCGAACAGAATAGCATCAGTCGAAATTCCGGGCCGACGACATCACCGCAATCGGATCAAGACTTGGGGATCGAACCCTTGATTGTGCTACTCCCCCCAACCAATACCGCGTCTTCACCCCCCGCCGCTGAATCTCCAACACCCCCGCCGCCGGATCCCACTTCCCCTGCAACTTCCCCGCCCCATCCCGCAACTCCACCCACTCCTCATCCTGCCGTGCACCGCACCTGCAGCGTCGCCCATTCGCCGCAATCACCGCCATTCACAATTCACAATTGAGCATTCACCATTCACCATTGATCACTCCCATCCATCTCCACCACCGGATCCACCGCCCCCACCGCCACACTCGCCGTCGCCCCCGCCGAATCCACCATCAGCCCATACCGGGCCGCATCATACGCATCATCCCCCCCATTCCCGTCATCATCCACATCCACCTTCAGCACATCCTCCGGCCGGTTCGGATTGTGGATCATGCCCGGGATCTGCTCGATCAAATGCCCGCAAGTCGAGAAGACCGAGAACCGAGACGGCAGCGGCGGATCTGCGTCCACATCGCCCAGCAGATCCAGCAGCCGAGCCGCCCCATTGACCCGATCCACGTTCGCCCGGCTCAGCATAAGACCCAACTCCGCATACTGGTCGGCAATGGTTTCGCCCGCCTCTGTATCCTTGCTCTGCTTGCGGATGAAACAATCCGACCCCGCAGCCCACGGCCAAACGTCATCCAGCTCCCGCCCAAAGCCCTCGACCAGTGACGCCAGATCGCCCACATGCTGCGACGGCAATGCCCGGCTGCGCACGTGCTCAGCAATCGCATACGTGTGGCCATCCCCGTCACGCGTGAAGAGGATGGCCACCGTCGGATGCACAAAGCCGTAGTCAAAGCCCGCCCACATCGGCCAGTCGGCCGGGATCTCAAACGGCTCGATGACATGGACATTTTCCCGCCAGGTCGAGAAGTACATCCCGGCCGCAATGTCCCAGTCGCCAAGCGATAGGCCCGCAGCCGCCAGCCGCGTGTTTTCTTCGAGCTTGCGCTTGTAGTCGGCATCGATGAAGGCATTGTCGTCGATGGTCGCCGGAATGAAGCGTGTCCACGTTTCCGCTCCGGTCCGGGCCGGGAGAATGAAGCGCCGCTTGTACCAGCCGTGCCCGATATTGCCGGGATTGGTCGTGTTGTAGATGCGCGGTCGCCAGCCCGGTTTTGATGAGCGGTTGGAGTCGCGCAGCGTCTGGTACTTGGAGGTGCTGAGCGTGGTCGTCTCTTCGATGAGGATGAGGTCATACTCGATGCCCAGGTAGTTGTCGACATCCTTCTCATCCTTGAAATGGCCGATGAAGATGCGGGCGTCATCCCACAGCGAGACAATGCCGGCATTGCGGTTGTAGTCATGCTCCACATGCTTGAGCACCGACCGCCGCAGATCCTCAAACTGCTCCCGCGCCTGCTTCCCCACCTTGCGCAGATAGAGCGCCTTGAGACCGGGAAAGCGCCGGCAGTCATCCAGCGCCAACTGCGCAAAGCCCGCATGGCTCTTGCCCGGCCCACGTGCCCCGCCAAAGCCGATCTGGTCGGGACCGTCCGGCAGATCGCAGGACCGGCAGGCCGCATGAAACTCCAGTTGCTTCGGTTGCGGCACATAGCCCGAGGATAGAAAGTTCTCCATCTGGTCACGGGGACAGCCGAGATCGTGGGCAATCCCCAGCAGAGCAGCAACGCCATCCACATTATCGAGGCCCCTGTTGCGTCACGTCCCCGGCGCCGCCCTGCCTGGCCACGTGACGTTGGTGCCTGGAAACGGCCCCGGGCAAATGCAGGTATTGATAGCCCATGCCCGGAAACATCCAGCGGTCGGCATGGATACGCTCATTGCGACGAACGAACCGCCGCCAGTCCATGCGCCAGGCTCGATTTGCGATCTTCTGTGCTACGTTCTTCATCGTGTGCGATCCTATCTTGAACAGGACGGCGAGGCCCGAGACCCCCGTCAAATTCCCCGCCGTCCTGTGTCAAGCACTGTCAGTCATCCCACCCGGTCACATACTGGAACGGGCAGGCAATGCCCCGGCGCTGCCAGGACCAGCCCTTGAGCCAGACGAACCAGGCCACGGTTGCGAAGTCAGTGCCGAACGGTTCGCCGGTCTTCGGGTTGATCTCCCCTGCCGGAACTGTGGCCGAGGGTTGAGCGTGATCAGGTTGACCTGTTGATCGGCGTGCAGGCCAGCCAGTGGCCCCGGCCTCGCGCCGGTTCTGCATAGGTGAGGCGCAGGAGGAAGGCCACACCGATACGCGCGACCTTGAACGCATGGGGCAGAATCAGATGGGCTTGCTTGAACGGCGGATTGGTGACCACCCAGTCGACGCCGGGCACCTGCCAGCATGCCGCCTCTGCCTGCGTTGCGTCGCCCACCAGGTCGGTCATGTAGCCGGGATTGATGTCGCTGGTCAACACCTCCTCGACGTTGCGGCCCTTCCTCAGCGCGCCGGCCATGCGACCGGGACCGGCGCAGGGTTCCAGCACGTTGCCCGAGATCGGCACCCGGTCCAGCAGCAGATCGGTGATACGAGTATCGGTTGTGTAGAGATCAAGCTGCTCTACGTGCCATTCTGCCACCCCATACACTTTGTCGATCATCGCCCGCACATCTTCATCGACCGTCGGCCCGGCATCCTCGATAATCTCCGTCGCTTCGCCGTACTCCAGTCGTTCCATCTGCACCAGGTCCTTGAAGAGCAGCCGCAGCGTGCCCAGCATTTCCCGCGCTTCCTCTTTGCTCAGTTCACCCAGAGCCGCAGATGATAGAGCCCTCGATACAGCAGACCGTTCTCGCTCGATGGCCTCAAGCCGGGCGAGCCGTGCATCGATACGGCGATGGGCTTCCGCTTCACACAGGCGATCTCGTTCATGCGTCGTCCCATGCTTCGGCAGCGACGCACGCCAATGCCAAGCGCGTGAATTCCGGGTCCATGCTTGACCATAGCTCGATTCGGTCGACCCTTCTCGACCTTCTTGCGACCTTCGCCGCCTTATGTGCCGCTTCCAACGTTCGACCGGACCCAGGAGCCGATAGATCGTAAAGCGACTGTACCAAAGACTAGGCTCCCCGAGCATGCGATCCCAATCAGTACCGGCAATATCGACTCCACCAGTCCGCTATTCTCTTCTGAGTTCATAATCAATCATCCGGTTGATCTCTTGCTCGACCAGATCCCGGTTCTGCTCGACCAGCTTCGCCCACCCCTCGTGATAGCCCGCCCGCGCTTCGCTACGCGCCGCCATCCTCAGCGCAAGCTCCGCCAGGGCATCGGCATTGGCCTTGTACTCAGCACACAGTTGCTCCAGGTGACGCACATGATCATGGTCAGCCATCCCGTGCCCCCTTGCCCCAACAGAGCCAACGCAACGTGAAGACACAGACCACGAAGACCAGGACCGCTTTCGCGACCAGACCCACAGCCACCGATATCACCACAGCCCCATATCCTTCGAGGCCCATGCCGTGCCGGATCTCGGAGATCAAGATCATTCGATCCAGAAACGTCAACGCCGGCACCAACAACGCCCCCATCCAGGCAACGCCGATTAGGATGGATGTGCTAACCGTGCTGTAGGACTGGGCGGTCTTCAACTCTGCAATTTGCTCAGCATTGGATTGGATCAAGGAGATCAAGCCAGGTCGATAGTCGTCACCCTTGAGCAGGTTCAGGATCTCATCGACTTTTGCAGCGGTCTTTTCGGAAAGTTCTACGACGCCTTCAGACATAAGCTCGTGTGTAACGGGAAAGATGGTGCAGAACGCCGATAAGATACAAAGGAACATGCAACCGAAAATCACTGATAGCTGCAAACTAGCATTCTTGGTCGATGGTCGCCAGCGAGAGGAAGATCGCAAACGTGAACGCGACAGCAGGCAACCTGCACGTTTGACCGTGTCCCCCCAGGTTGCCCGCCGTCCTTGCCCAACCGTTCGCTTACTCAGGAGGAGTAAGAGGATTTCCAAAATAGCATTCTTGGATCTGGGTTGACAAGTCCCGATGTTGAGCGTATCCTATCATGCACACTTTTTGAACACTTTAGGAGAATTCCCTGATTGACAGACCTACAAGCAACCCCACGGACTCGCCCCCTACCTGAGTTTACATATGACGAACTGCTCGAGGCTATGGCGAGGATGCAGCCAGCGATCTACTACCTGATAGCTCCAGCTGCGTACGCATTCGCAGGGATTGCCAAGGTCGAGACGCCGGGCAACAATCCGTCAGGTTGGTCGTGGATCATTCCCCAAGACCAGCTTGAGGCAGTGGCGAAAATGGCAGAGGAGAACGCCGTTCCGGATCGATCGACCTAAGCACCTATGTGCCCTCCAGTGAGCAGCAATAGAAGTACAGGCAGATCGTTGCCGATCAGCTCCGAGAATCACTCGACCGCCAACAAGACGAATCATTACAGAGTGGACATGAGTTTCGCCCTGCTGGTGTGAGGCGCCGGGCATTTTCGTACATCTTGGCGTCCAGGGTGGGTTCGTGTCCGCTGCCAAGGCCCGTCCCGCTCTTTTGGCAACGGATCTGGATGAACTCTCGACTGACCCTATAAACGCAGGAATCGATCTCTTGACCGATCACACTCTAGCCAATGCCGAACGCTGCTTTGCGCCGGATCCATTCGGCAATCGCATAGCGTTTATCCACAACGATGATAGATTTTCTCAACGCTGATTTAGCCTTTGTTGCGAATACAGGCCGTCCACTTGAGAAGGCCTTCGCGAGGTAATTTGCAATGGCAAGCAACTGTAAACCGGACAATGACGCTCACCCAGATGAAGATGGCGTCTTGGAGGAATTGGAGAATACACTGAGGATCGGTTTCGAAGGGATGGCACATGACAGCTCGTCGATTGAGACCGACCACAGTCAGGCGAAATTTACCGTTCATTTCGAGTACGGAGAATACTCAGTAACACCAGATCCCAATATTATGGTGCCAGATGACAACACGCTCTGGTTCATGCTTTTCAAACACTTCATAGACCGATGTAGCTCTTGGCGAGCGTCGGCCGACGACGCTGAATCAATCGAGTTACTGCTGCCCTTTGTGTCCAATCAAGACAAGAAACCTCCCCATCCGGAGATGATGTACGGGACCGTAGATGAAGAGTTTGTCAAATGCATCATGCAGAATGCAGAAGGAGCATACGGTCAAATACGCTGGTTCAACTTTGCCATCTCATCAACCGAAATTGGATTTTTCTTTACCACAGAGCACAACGGCACCGAGTTCATCGTGACGACAAATAACTTGGATGACGTCAATTATTTGAAAAAGACCGTGCCGAAATCCATGCGTCTCAACATCTATCCCCTTGATGATGCCTCGTTCTGATCATCACTTCGAGCTCTCTTTTCTTATCCCGAACTCAGGATAATCAGTACGCCAACCAGGTAGGAGTGAGTGCCGTTCATCCTCGTTGAGGTTTTAGTCTCCGGTGCCTTGCTCCGGCCTCACTTGCAGCCCTTCCGCTGGGTGCCGCTCGTGCGTTCGGGACTGCGGCGGCAGGGCAGTCCGGGAAGGGCTCCAGCCACCTACGGCACTCTTCCGCTTCGCTTCAGAGAGCCTCCGGGGTTCCGCCTATGCGCAGAGGCTCCGGGCGGAAAAAGCCCCGCCCTACGCCACAGCGCACCCTCCCCGCTCCGCTCGCCTTGCCCCTCTCTTCCTCCCTTGTGCGCCATGTTGGACAGTCCATCACAGTCTCCATTGCCGGACCAGCGTCAGCCTGTACTGAAGTGTCCTCAGAGATTAGATCCTGCCGACAAGCCGCATCATCACTGAAAACGTTTCCAGTGACCCCACCTCGCACAGCCCACGCCCCTGCCCCGCTGCCTGCAACGAACCAATCTCAGCCGCGTCGCCATATGCACATACGCCCGCAGATCCGCCGTAGATCGCACCATCTCGCTTCACCTAACATATTTCCGGCCAGGGGGATCACAGATGGATACGCCCTTCCCGCAGACCAGAAACTAACAGCTTTCTCTTGGTAACCGTGATCAACCTCAATTTGCTGCCGGCACTCGATATCAAAGGCCGGCAGCACAGCCATAGCGTCGTAGATACAGTCCTCTTGTGCGTTAACACACACCTGCACAATGGCTCAATCCACTGCGCAGTGCGTCTTTCTCCTTCATACTGGCAGCATGAGAGAGGCAAAGAGAAACAAGGAGAAAACCGAGATGAATGTAAAAGTAGCCGCAATGATCTTCCTCGTTAGTCTGATTTCGCTTGCTACAGTGGTTATCCCAGCCCATGCTTCCCCAGTGCCGGATGACGCTGTGCCGGTTGACGCTGTGCCAGACAGCATGGAGCCGCCGATCCCCGATGAACTGGTCGGCGAAGCAACAGGCGCAGAAGCGCTCCAAGGCAGCGGCCAGGGAGATGAAGCGCTGCTCACGGCGGATGGCGCTGACGGCGGCCTGATTGACAATCAGGCGTTCACAGAAGTGCAGGCAGCGGGTGTTCTACCGTCCGCGCTCTTCGATCTCGACGAGACGGGATGGGCCTCCTTCCGCGAGATGTCGAGCAGTGAATTTGCCGATCACTTCGAGTCCATGAAGGACGACTATATGATGCTCGATGTGGAGATCGATATCATCGGCGGAGAGTACAAGGCCGGCGCGGTCTGGCAGCGCAATGACACCAACCGGGGCTGGGCCGAATACCGCAACCTGGATACCAACGAGTTCCACGACAAGTGGGTCGAACTCAAAGATCAGGGCTATCGCCTTGTCGACCAGGAGAGCTATGTCTGGAAAGGCGAGCGCCTCTATGCAGGCGTCTGGGTAGACAACGTCGAAGGCTACGGTTGGGCCTCATGGCGCAATCTCACATCGGCGGAGTTCTCGGAAAAGTTTGCCGAATACAAGGACCAGTACTTGATGGTGGATGTGGAAGCCTACCCGACGGGCGACGGCCTGCGCTATGCCATGATCTGGGTGCGCAACGTGGAAAACCTGGGCTGGATCGAGCGGCGCAACTTGACTGATCAGCAGTTCTCGGATGAATTCCAGCAGAATAAGGACGCCTACCGGGTCTGGGACATTGAGTCCTATCGCTCCAATGGAACCCAGTACTACGCTGTGATCTGGCTGAAGAACGAGAACGGGCGTGGTTGGGCCGAATATCGCGACATGACCGCAACCGGCTACCGCAATCGCTGGTACCGCATGCGCGACCTTGGCTATCGGCTCATTGACTTTGAGATGTACGAGTCCGGCAACGGCACGCGCTACGCAGGCGCGTGGCGGCAGAACACGGATCGACCCGACTGGGCGCTGCGAACCCAGGTCGACAATCTGGCCGAGGCCTATTACAACGACAACAACCTCCCCGGCATTGGCGTGGCCATCGCCAGCGGCAACGAGATCAAGTACGTGCGCGGCTTTGGTCATCAGGATGTGGACGACAATGTATGGTACTCCGCCCGCACAATCAACGGCTTGGCATCGGTCTCCAAGGCGGTTGGCGGCATCCTGGCCATGAACATGCTCCAGGATGGAACGCTTACCGACCTGGATACGGACAGCAGTCAGCTGATCCCCGGTCTGCCCGCCCATCACAGCCACACCGTGCGCCAGCTCATCGCCAATCGCTCCGGCATCGGCCACTACGAAGATCACACCGAGCCAATTGCCGAGCACGCCACAGCCCTCGCCGCGGCCCAGGACTTCTGGGATGAACCGCTCGTCTACACGCCCGGAGCCGGCTGCAAATACAGCACCCATGCCTACACCTTCCTTGGCGCGGCGCTTGAAGGCGCCGGGGGCAAGTCGATCGCCCAGCTTGTAGAGGATGAGCTGGCGGGCCCCTTCGGGCTCACAACCCTCCAGTTGGAGGATGTGGGCAGCGGTAACGGCAATCGCGCCACACGCTACAACGGCAGCAACGATCCGGTCTCCATCAGCAATTCAAGCTGGAAGGTGCTTGGCGGCGGCCTGGAAGCATCGGCCTATGACATGGTTCGCCTGGGCATGCGGGTCGTCAACGGGACGGCCATGAACGCGGCTTCGCTTGCGGAGATGCAGACGGTTCCCGAGCCGACGCCCTGCAACACGCCCGAAAATCAGTCCAACTACGCATTGGGCTGGAACGTGGGCACGCACATGGGCACGGCAGTCATGCGCAAAGGCGGAAGCTGGACCGGTGCGGACACGAACATCCGCATCTATCCCGACAAAGAGATCGTCATCGTGGTGTTGACCAACCGCACCGAAGACCATGATTCCGGCGACCTGGCCATGGCGCTGGGCTCCCTCCTGCTGGACAATGAGCCCGCCGGCGCGGACGCGGGCGGCATGGAGTTCGACGGCGCGTCCCATACGCCAATGGGCCAGGTGCACGCCTTCCGGGTGGAAAGTGGTCTGCATCTCACCAACTTCGGCACGGACGGCGAGGACGGCATTCGCATGCAGGCGCCGGAAGGAACGCTGCTGTGGAAGAGCAAGCTGAGCCTGGACGTGGGTATGCGTAGCCGCGCCGCCCTGACTGCACAGTTCCGGGCCTTGGTTGGCGAGCTTGTGGACTCAAGACTCAGCTTCACGGGCGGCAGCGAGGGTCTCGGAATCCAGGCATTTAGCGGCCGGTCCGCTCACCAGATACAGTTCATTCACCAGAGTCAGCTTGTCGGTACAGGCGACGGCACACAAGCAGCCATGATCGACTGGGACGAGATCTTCTGCATCATGAACCTGCCGAGCGGCGTCCCGTCGGAAATCTGCGACATCTGGATCTCCTACCAGACCAATCAGAGCGGGCAGAATGAATGGAACATCTCTCTGCCGGCCCCGGTCATGCTCCAGAATGGTGGTGAGGCACTTACGGTAGACCGCATTCGACTAATTGAGGAAAATGCTCCGGTCCAGGCAGCCGCGACGACCACGCTCTCCCAGATCGAGATCCGGGCGTCAAGCATCGAGTCCATCACGTTGCACGAACACGCAACAGCGGATGCGCCGGAAGCGACCGATCCTGAGATCGTCGATCCGGGTCCGGGAACGGAGACCGTCTACCTGCCCCTTGTAGTCAACCGGTAAGTGCTCTGTCAAATAGAATTCTCGCTATTGTCACAAAGCTGGTTAACTCAGCAGTAGGGTCCGATGACAATTGGCAAGAACGTCCCCGGCACGAACCAAGCATGCTTCGCTTACCAGAGTGATGCTGGTTCCTGCCGGGGACGTGCGCGGGGCGCCGACACGGTCAAAGTGGCTCTGTTGCAAAAACTATCAGCCTCAGTTAACGTACGTCCCGTCCGCTGCATGTTGGCACATATCGGGATGAGACAAGCCGTAGATTCGACTGAACAAACGCTCGATCTCCTCTTGAACGGGATTAGGAATAGCAGAGCGGCCAAGTGCTTTTCCGCAGGGCAATGGATAGGTTAAACATCAATGCACCTCAGGTCATCAATGTTGACTAGAATTCTGCCTATATCGGCGCTGTACACGATATGAAACAAGAAGGGCTGCTGCCTGAGCATTACATGCGCCGTCCAAGCCAGTACATGAACAATGTTGCAGAACAGGATTATCGTCTCATAGGACGGATAATCCGACCTAGTTTTGGCTCGAGAATCCAGTCCCTACTT
Organism: uncultured Chloroflexia bacterium; assembly: GCA_963848115.1. GTDB lineage: Bacteria > Chloroflexota > Anaerolineae > Caldilineales > Caldilineaceae > JAWKOK01. The sequence continues at coordinate 42,826 of CAWKCP010000002.1, forward strand.
GTTGTGGCTGGCAAAGACAGACACATTTCCCTCGGCGTCGAATGCGACGACATCAAATGGCTGAGCTTGAGTTCCTTCTATCTCCATGCCGGGGGAACCGATTGGCATGCCTGGCACAGCGAGGCCGGCCACATTCGGGCGTTCGGCCAACAACTGGCCGATGTCCTCAGCCGGCACGTGCCCCTCGATCACGTAACCGTCGACGATGGCAGTGTGGCATGATTGCAGCTCGCCAGGAATATGGTTCTCCTGCTTCACCGCGGCAAGGTCGGAAACATCGTGGGTTTCGACAACAAAACCTGCCTCCTCCATGTGTTCGACCCATTCACTACAGCAGCCGCAGGTCGGAGACTTATAGGTGGTGACGATCGGTAGGGCTACATCCGTAGCCTCTTCCGGCGCTGTGGATGCCTGGTTGTCGGCGTCAACGGAACCTGTCATCGTCGGTGCGGGTGCACCACAGGCGGCCACGAAAAGCATCGTAGCAGCTAAGAGCGTAATAGTCTTCCAGTTCATGGTTTACTCCTCATTGTTCGATCTTCCAGCGTTGTGTGGTCGGAAGTGCCAGGCCACGCGCCTCAGCGCATCAGACCGTTCTCCTGCAAGAGGTCATGGACGCGCTGAAAGTTCTCCGCCTCGGCCTGTGGCGTCGTTTCTCGCTCGACGAGAATCGCCAGCAGCGCCGGCAGGTTGTTGCCCTGCATGCGCAATCCCGTTTCCGCCATCAGATCGTCCAAAGCCTCATGGACGCGGATGAACGTATCGGCCTGATCGGGGCTGATGAGTCCCAGACCAACGGCTTCATCCACCATCTCTTGTCGTTTCTGTTGCTCAATCTCGGGGTCAAACATCATGCCGCCCATTAGGCTGTGAGGCTGGACGGTACCCTGGCCCAGGGCCTGCACATAGTTAAGTACGTCCCAGCGCGCCTCTTTATCCAGCACGGTTTTCCAGGCAGGCATCGAGGATTGGAGCGGATCGCCCTGTCCCCCCTCACTGATACGCCAGAAGAGATAGGCGTCGCTCAACATCTGGCTGGTATGAGCGATGGGCATGACGGGCGGATCCAGCGAAGCGGCAGCGGGGCCGTCACCCATGCCGCCGTCGCCGTGGCAGACGGCGCAACTGGCGGCAAAGATCTCGCCGCCCCGTTGGATCGAAGGGTCGTCGGCCGCTACCGGATTGGACAGGCCGGCATAGTCGTCGGGAATCTCGGCATGATGCGCATGATGCATGCCGCCACCCATCATAGCCCCTCATACCGCCGCCCGTCATACCCCCACTCGATACGCTGACCTGCTCATCCGCCTCTGCAGTGGGAGGCGCTTCGGATGTTTCGGCTCGGTGGGCCATCGCATGCTCGCCATGGTCGGCGACCTGCTGATCGAACCAGGCGTGTACCGCGGCAACGAGGTCGGCGTCATCGGTTGTGAAGAGGATTTGGCCGCCGCTTTCGATGTCGCCGTAGGCAATGGTCAAACGATCGGCGCCCATCACCAGTTCGTGCAAACCGGCCATGTCTGTACCGTGGATCATCTCCGGATCGTGGAAATCGCCCTGACTGAACTTGATAGCTTCCTCGGCCAGATGCGCACGAATCAAAGCGACCTGTGCTGCGTCGCCGTCATCGGAGACCACCTGCTGGAGGCCGCCGTTCTCCAGCGTTTCAAAGACATGCGTGGTACGCTCCAGGTCGAACGGCATGACTTGTGCGCCGCGTTCGGCCACCTGCTGCTGTTGCGTAGGCCGAATTGGCTGGCAACCGGCCGCCGTCGTGAAAATCAACACCAATACGAGCACCTTGAAATAGATTCGCATTTGCCCTTCCCTGTGAAATTCGAGTTTGTTGTGCCGAGACGTTGCAGACGCGCAGGTCACAGCCAGGTGCGCGCAACACCCCGTGCGCTTTATCATGCCTAGCTCAGGATGAAAAATCTGCAAGCGATCTTCTCATTTGACGCGGTCATACTGTGAACGAAATCGAATGCAGATGCAACCATTCAATCTGATACCATACTTTTCCTCGACTCCGTCGGGTCAGTCCCCTCACTTTGCCCTTCACCCGAGTCGGGCTCTCGGCCGCTATTCGCACCCCGACCCCGCCTCCAGCTCTTCAGTAGAAGCTGAACCCCAGAAACTTCCGCCTCGTGGCCAGGTCCACTGCGCTCTTCTTCTCATTCACCTCCAAGCGCAGTTTCCTCTCCACATATTCTTGGATGCTCGCTTGCACTCGCTCTGCCGACCGGCGACTGCTTACATATCTATTGCAGTCATCCGCATATCGCACAAAGCTGTGCCCACGTCTCTCCAACTCCCGGTTCAACTCATCCAACACGATGTTCGACAGTAACGGCGACAACGGGCCACCTTGTGGCGTCCCTTCTTCTGTCCCCACCACTACCCCGTCCACCAGCACCCCCGCTTTCAGATATTGATTCACCAACCACAATACCCGTTTGTCTTCCATATCCTCTGTTAGCCAGGACATCAAGCGGTCGTGATTCACTCTGTCGAAGAACTTCTCCAGGTCCATGTCCACTTTGACCTCTTTGGGCTTTACCCTCTCTTGCCGGCTTACCCCGCATCCCATGCCTCTTTACGCAGTTCTTGTCCATCAAGTCCAGGTTTTGCTCTCCGGCTTCCTCCCCACGCTCGCTCTCGCTCTCGCAGTTGCCTTCGGCTAGCGGTTCGTCAGGTCATCGCCCGCAGGAGTCTTTCACTCCCTAGATCCCGCCCATGTCGGGCGTACGAGGAGAAGCCCCGCCTAATGGACGGGGCTCTTGTATTGGCCCATGCGGTCATAGAGGAGTCGGGGTTGGCCTCAGCAACATCCCATCGATTCCTGCCTTTGAACTTGGGTCGTATCCAGTGCCTCCCCACGTTTCCTGTTGGGCCATGTTCTGAGTAATGCCAACGCCGGTGGCTTGCACCAAGCCTTCACCCTTTGTTGCTCTTGGGCGATCCGACGTTCGCGCATTTGGAACCTCTTGTTTTATCTGCCCCCCACACTCTCCCCAGTATAGCAGGCCCGATCCCTCCAGCAAGGCTTTACTGGCTGCGGGGGGCGCTCTCTAGGTCGTCGGCTTCGCCGCTATTATTTTTCATGTGCGCCCTCCTCGGCCTTGCTTCCGGGCGTGCGGGCACGGCGCTGCTCATCCGACTTCTCGGGCAATTGACCGTGTCTCCTTGTTTCACCTTCTTGAATAGGCATAGTGGGCGCCTCTGCTGGGCAAATGGTGCGTGGGCGGGGCTGGCTCGGCTTGGGCTTGGCTGGTTCGTGCTCGTGTTGTCTTTTTCGCCGGTCGTCGTCGGTTCTGCCGGCGGCGGCCTTTCTTCTTCCGGGAGGTGTCTCGTGTCTTCTGTTGCTTCTTCGTCTGTTGCCTGTCGTCGGGTTCGCCGGGCCTCGCTCTGGTCCGGCGGCGTCGGCTTCGTCGCTGGTTTCGTCCCTCGTTGGGTCGGTCCTGGCTTCCGGTCGTGGCGTTGCGTCCGGCTGCGCCTCCGGCGTGGATTCTTTGGCGGTTTCCGCTGCCCTGGCCGCCGGCTGCCGGGCCTCGTCTCTCCGTCTTCTGCGCCTTCGGTCCCTCCGGGCTGGGTGCGCTCGGTCGTTCGTCTGCGCCGCCGTCCTCGCTGGTGCCGGTCGTGGCGTCGGGCGGTCGGGTTCTCTGGTGGGCCGGCGGCGCTCCTCGTCCCGGCGGTCCCGTGCCCCGGCCGGTCTCCCGGCTGGTCGGTCGCTCTCTGGCCTTTGTGCGGGCGTTGGCCCTCGCCGCTCCCGGTTCCGGCCTGGTCGTTCTTGTCTCCGGCCCGCCGCCTCGTGGGTTCGCCCGCTCTTCTTCGCGGCGCTTGGCCGGTCTGGCCGTCGTGCGGTTCCGGCTCTTGGGGTTCGGCCGGTGCGGCGGCGCTGCTCCGTCTGCCCGTCGTTGTCTTTCCCGTCGGCTGGTCCGGTTTCTCGCCGGCGGCGTTGCCCCTGCTTCCCGGTCCGGTTGGGCTCTGGGCGCCGGCCGCTGCGTCCGGTCCCTGGTCCGGCGGTTGGCGCTGGTGCGCCTAGTCTTTTCTGTCCGTTTTCGGGCGGCGCGGGTGCGTCGCCCTTTATTCTTTTCAGGAGGTTTCCATGAAGACCGTTGCTCGCGCCGCCTGGCTTGTTCCTTCTCCGGCCATCAAACGTCAGTTCGAAGCACGCGACATCCCCGTGCCCCTGCGCCTGCCCGTCTGGCTCCACTCCGAAGAACAGCGAGGCATCCGCATGGTCCGTCTGCCCGCCGCCCTGGCCCAAGGACTCGGCTACAGCACATCCTTCTTCCACGTCGCCGAATCCTCCCTGCGCCCGGTGCAGGACCTCTACATTCACTCCACCGCCGCCCACGCCGTCCGCCGCTCTTCTGGCTGCTATTGACCGATATGACTGTGTGCAACTATTCGCATTCATCGGTGACCATTCACCAATTGCATTATCAATTCGGCAGTTCCTCCCATGATTCAAGGAGTCCCCATGATTCCATCGTCTATCTACCCACCAACATCGACCCCATGACCCTCGCTTTCATCCGCCACAAGACCTGGATCACCGTCAATCAGCGCCAGTACGCGAGCAAGCTCCTCAACCAGTACGACCTGGCCGAAGTCATCGAGGGCGCACACGAGCCTCTGACCCCCGACCAACGTCGCCGTGCCTATCGCCGCTGGCTCTGGGAACAAATGCAGCACGAACACGGCGTCGTCTGGCGTGAACTCTCCGACCTGGCCGACGCCCATGTCGCCGGCCAGGACATCACCATCACCGTCCACGCCGACACGGTTCACGCCGACATCATCCAGCACGCCATCGAGTGGATGATCGCCAACACGGAGCCGGTGCCATTGCCCAAAGCGGAGTCCGGCAACAACGACATCCCGTTTGACTACACCGGTATCGATCTGCCCGAGGAGCGCTGGCCCGTCTACGACCCCGATAGACGAAGAGACATTCGACCCAGACCGTTTTCGACCCGAGCCGTGTGCGCTGGATAATCGGCCATCAGCACGTGTTGCTCGGCTACCTCTACGACACCGATGCCGTCCAGACCGCCCTGGTCGTTGACCACGGTCTGGTCAAACTGGGCCGCCGGCCAACCTGCTCTTCGTCCCTTTACAGGCAAGCTCGACCCCGACTGGGTCGCCGCCATCTCGGCCATGCTCCACGATCTGGCCCCCGACTACCGTGCCCCTGCGTCTCGACATCCATTCCGGCGACACGACCCATGACGACATCCGCTATGCGCCCTGGCGTCCCGACAGCCCTGGTGCCCGACGACACCAACATCACGCCCTTCAACCACAGTCAGGTCATCGGCCGCTCGCTGCCCGAGGTCGTCTGGCGCAGCCGGAAGCGTCCTTACTTCCTCCGCCGTGCCCCTGGCGAGAACGTCCGTCCCATCCTGCGCTGGAATGCCATGAACAAGACGTCGCCACGCGTGCTCGAGCCGCAGCAGCAGGCCGACGGTCACTTCAATGCCTGGCGACCGGCAACGCCGCACGACTGGCACGAATTGCACGCTGCCTGAGAATGAAAAGGGGGCCGGAGTCCGCACCGTAGAAGGTGCGGACTCCGGCTCCCCTTTTTTGTGGACGGCAGAAATCAGCCATTGATTCATCGCTGATCCATTTGATCGTGCAGATCTCAATGGCACAACGGCGACCGGCATAGTGAGTCTATCTGTCTGCTAGACTGATGAAACCCCAATGGATTCTATCGATGTATCTGCCTCGCTTGAAGACCTGCTCCTTCAGAACGCCCTCCTGATGGAAGCCGGCCTTCTCAAACACTCTCCCCGATGCTGGATTGTTTGAGTCATTGTCACCTACAATCTTGTGAAGCCTGAGCTCATCGAACCCAAATCTGACGATCTGCTTCAAGGCTTCGGTGCAGATTCCTTGCCCCCGATATTCGGGTTGCTTAAAATCGGTGCTACGAGACGCTCCAGAATCATTCTAGCTTGTCTTAACAATTTCTTCGGATTTGTCATCTATAATGACTACGAAAGACAGGTAAGGCGACCGGGCCCGAGACCGGAGTTCAGCGATAGTGAACTGATTGCGCTATGCTTAATCCGCGGATGTAAATCTGGGATTAAGAGACCGAACTGAAGAACAACTTGGAAGGGTACTATCTTACACTTTGATCATGGGCACTCAACAAATTCTTGTTGTCGATGACGACAAATCAATTACAAAAATTGTAAAAGCCTATCTTGAACAGGCAGGCTACAGGGTTTTGGTCGCCTTTGATGGCGAATCGGCAATGCACACCCTGCTCAGCGAAAAACCCGATCTGTTGATTCTCGACTTAATGCTGCCTGACCGTGATGGTTGGGATATCACAAACAGCATCCGCAACGATAAACGGCTAGCAGCGACCCCAATCATTATGCTAACCGCCCGGGTTGGTGACAGCGATAAAATTGTAGGTCTTGAGTTAGGTGCGGATGATTATGTAACCAAGCCATTTAACCCGCGTGAAGTTGTGGCGCGTGTTCGGGCGCAGTTACGGAGGCGCCAGTTTGAACAGGCGGAGCAGATCGAGCGTTTGGAAGTAGGTGCTTTACAACTTGATTTGGGATCCCGGACGCTGACGCTGAATGGCAAGCTGATCGAGTTAACACCCACTGAATTTAATCTGCTCGAGATCTTTATGGAGAGTCCTGGGCATACCTTTGATCGTGAGACGTTGTTAGAAAAGGCGTTAGGGTATGGGTATGAAGGTTTCGGCCGAACACTCGACACCCACATCCGCAATCTGCGTAAGAAGATTGAGCCTGATCCAAAACACCCAACCTACATCCAGACCGTTTACAGCATTGGCTATCGACTGGTGGAGGCATAAGGCATGAATCGTCTGTGGATTCGCTTTAGCGTCATCATCAGCGGTTTGTGTCTTATCATCATTCCGCTATGGGTTTTGATAGAACGTATCGATCCAGTCATAAGCCGGGGTGGTATTTCATTCGATAGAGATGTGCGTCTTTACGCTTTGCCGGGGGAATTGGCCGAAACGATGATTATGGTCAGCACAATTGCTGTCATTCTGGGTGTGCTATTGAGTCGCAGCCTGAGCGCCCCTATTGTGGCTCTTTCAAGGGCGGCAAAGCAGATTGGATCTGGCGACTTGCGACAGCGTGTACCGGTCCATAATCATAGCCAAGAGTTAGATGATCTCGCACGAACGTTTAATAAAATGGCGGCCGATTTAGAACACGCCGAAACACTACGTAACAACATGCTAGCCGATATTTCACATGAATTGCGTACACCGCTCGCTGTTTTATCCGGCCAATTACAGGCCGCGCTTGATAAAGTGGTTGCGCTTGATGAAGAAGAACTCGCCAATTTGTATGGGCAAACACAGCATCTCATCCATCTCGTAGAGGATTTGCGTCTATTGGCTCAGGCAGAAGCGCACCGGTTACCTTTAGAGATTCGTCCGGTCAATTTAGCGGAGTTGTGGCAAGAGCTTGCCACCAATTTCTCTCTGGTCGCTGAAGAAAATGGGATCCAGTTTCACGTCGATAAGATGGATGGGTTGCCGCATCTTTCGGCCGATCCCGGCCGCTTGCGCCAAGTGTTTAGCAATTTACTTGACAATGCCATTCGTCATACCCCACCTGGCGGCGAGATCGTTGTGTCTAGTGCAATCGATGGTGAACAAATCACCCTATCAATCCGTGATAGCGGTGAAGGGGTCGCACCTGAACAGCTCCCCTATCTGTTTGACCGCTTCTACCGCTCCGACACATCTCGCACTCGAGATACGGGCGGCAGCGGGCTGGGTTTGGCCATTGTTCAGGCATTGGTAGAGATGCATCAAGGGGAGATTTCGGTCGAATCGGCTGGCCACAACAAAGGCAGCACATTCAGAGTGAGATTGCCGATGCAGCCGACGAGTTAGACAACACAACCTCGTTCGGGCGTACGGTTGATCCGGGCGCAGACATCGTCGAATACATCAAGACATTAAGCGACTATTTTTTGAGGACATGAAATGACGCGAATTAGCTATCTGTTTGCATTGATTTCGATTCTGCTTGTATCGTGCAGTGATAATGGCAATGGAAACGGACAGAGTGCATCCCAAGCTGGTCAGAACCCACTTCAAATTCCCGAGTTGTTGGATAGTCGAACCACACCCGAAATTGAGCTTGTTTTGCAGAAAGGAGAGCACGAGTTTTATCCAGGTGTAAAGAGCGAGACCAAGGGCTTTAACGGTGATTATCTCGGCCCAACGATCCGACTTTACAGAGATACGGATGCGACCATTACCTTTACCAACGAGATTGGAGAACCGACTACTGTGCATGGGCATGGTTTGCACGTGAGCGGAAAGATTGATGGCGGGCCACAATCGGCCATTCAGTCGGGGGAGAGTTGGCAAATCACAATACCGGTTAGGCAAGAAGCTGGAACAAGCTGGTATCACCCTCACCTGATGGGAAAAACAGCCCATCATGTTCATGCTGGCCTGGCCGGGCTGTACTTGATCGAGGATGAAAATTCACAGGCGCTTGACTTGCCAAAAGAATATGGTGTCAATGATATTCCTCTGATTGTACAAGACCGTTCGTTCACCGATGGAAGAATGAACGAGTATTCTGCCACCGAGGATGAGTTAAAGAATGGCCTCCGCGAGGATACCCTCGTGGTCAACGGAACCGTGAACGCTTATCACGCTGTCCCTCAAGGGTGGGTTCGTTTGCGGCTCGTCAATGGGTCGAATGCACGCTTCTACCGTTTCCATTTTGGCAATGATGTGCCATTCTTCAAGATTGCCACAGAAGGTGGGTTCCTGAACCAGCCGGTCGAGATGGAATCTATCGATATGGCGCCAGGTGAGCGCAATGAAATCATGATCGATCTGTCCGATGGAGCGAACGTTACACTGATCGCTGATCTGCTACCCGCAGACCCAGAAGATTCCGGCCGTCGAGTGAGAAATGTACCGCAAGCAAACGTTGTTGAGCTGCGGGTGGACCCAACGATGCAAGCGTCTGGGACGTTACCGGGCACACTCAATGATATCGCGTATTTTGACCGGGACGATGCCACACGCGTAAGACCGTTTTCCCTAGACATGGAAGTGCGAGGAGGTAGCAGGGAAAACATGAATATGTTCGCAATTAATGGGCACTCCATAGATATGAGCTACATCAATGAACGTGTCAATAAAGGTGAGGTTGAAATTTGGCGCATAACGGGTCAGCGAATGCCGCATCCATTCCATCTGCATGGTGCCTCCTTCCAGATCTTGACGCTCAATGGGGAGCCACCGGCCGAAGCGGATAAAGGGTGGAAGGACACTGTTGTAGTATGGGATGAAGTGACTGAAATCATCGTACGCTTTGACCACAAAGCAACTGAGGAATATCCATATATGTACCATTGCCATATGTTCGAGCATGAGGAATATGGCATGATGGGGCAATTTACAGTTGAGTGACAAACCTGCGAGGCAGAGGTGGTGAATGATAGAATGCGCGATCTCACCGACAATCTCGCCGTCAGCAACGATCGTGAAGTCAAATCTGTGGCGTTCTTTCAGCGATTGTCGGAAGGGCGGTATCCAGTCGTCTGCGTTTGCAGGTAACCACTGCACATTGTTGTCACCCGTGGTCCGTTCTCTCCACGCTGCCGGAGTGCATGTCGCTCAGTTCCAGGCCAGATCGCTGCGCGTCTGCCAGTACTGCTTTGCCGGCTCCGTGAGTGGTGAAAGACTCTGGGTTGCGGCTTCGTCCCAGGCAACGTCGAGTGCCTTGACGTTGGATGCCACCTGGTCGACCGTGGCCGCGCCGCTGAGCACAACATCGACCCAGGGCTGAGCCAGGACGGCTGCCAGTGCAAGGGCATCGACAGTTGCGCCGAGGCGATCCGCTTCTTGCCTCAACAGCATCAATCTGTCGGCAAAGGCTGGATCTTCATTGCGTTCGGTCAGGCGACCATTGGCCAGAGCCTCCTTGGCGACCACGAACAGGCCGTTGTGGGACGCTTGCGCCAACGTTGTACCGACCGACCGGTCCAGTAGATTCCAGGTGGCTTGTACGGCATCGAATACGGGCACACCGTCAATCTCGACAGCCATGGCCCGTTCCAGCACCTGGGCCTGATCCGGACCGCTTAACGTCAGGCCGATGGCGATGCCGTCCGCCTTCAATCGTGCCAACTCGGTGAGTACGCCGACGTTGTCGAGGACGCCGCTGTCAAAGGTGGCCGAGTGGATCTGGTAGAGATCCAGATGACCACCAAGTTGCTCCGACGTTTCTGCCCATTGCCGCTGCAGGACCGGTAAAGAGTGCTCCTTGATCTCATGGTGCTTTGCCTGGACCTGCCAGTCGGCCGTATAGGTGTAGCCCCACTTTGACGCGACGGGTGACGTCATCGGCTGCGATGCCACGGGACCGGAGCCAGTGGCCCAAGAATGCCTCCGCACTTCCATACGACCTGGCCGCATCGTAGTAGCGGATCCCGAGGTCCCAAGCAGCATCCAGTACCGTGGCTGCATGCTCTTGCATAGCTGCAACGCTGTGCTCTTGATCTGAGTGAAATTGCCCCAGGTCTTGTCCATGGCCCAGGTTGATGTATCCGGGCCGCCCCAGTGCGGCCATCCCCACTCCGATTGCAGGTCTTCGAGGGCTACGAATGCGGAGTGCGTTCGCTCGACTCTGTGCCATGGTTCCTCCAAGTGTATTGATTCTGCTCAATGATTGCTGTTTGAGCCTACGCCGACTTTGCCGTATACGCAGTGCCATAGCACCCAAACAAGTCTTGTATGGTGGGCTTGAAAGACATCGGGTAGGTACAGTTCTGGCGTGTTGATCAGGGACTGAATGTCACCGTCCACGTGGACGGAAACGCCGCCCGCAGCAGCCTCCTCCCAACCCGGAGCACCGTTGCAGTGGGCAAAAGCGCAAGTAGAACCGCCTCTTGTGCATCCAACCACCACTTGCCTCGCCCCTCACCCCACGCCATTCGCCCCTCGCACCCCCTTGCATACTTCGGGTCGCTATGTTCCAGCGGGATGTTGGACATCTTGAATAGCGCGGAGTTGCTCACACATCCCGCTGGAAGCACCGCTCCCCTCCGTATGCACGCGTGGAAAAGTATAGAAGGACAAATATTGAGTTTTGTTCTTCTATCTACCTTCCACTTGGACGCGGAATCGCGCCAGGCAGCAGCCGACGATCTCCCAGGTCGCCGGTTGCATCGTGTCGCGATTCCCCGCCCTCACAACAAGGAGTCCCCTATGTTGATCCGAGAATTGCCCGCTGACCTCCGCCCCACCAACCGCCTGCACGACGTCGGCCCTTCCGCCATGTCGTCGGCCGAATTGCTCAGCATCCTCGTCGGTTCCGGCACCCAGAACGAGAACGCCCTGCGCCTGGCCGAAACCTTGCTCCAACGCTTTGAGAGTCTTCATGGCATCGCCAAGGCCTGCACCGCTGAGATCTGCCAGATCCACGGCATTGGCCCCACCAAAGCCGCCAAGATCAAGGCCGCCCTCGAACTGGGCCTGCGTCTCAACATGCCGCCGGTGGCAACCAAGCCTCAGATTCGCACGCCCAATGACGTCGCCAACATCCTCATGCTCGAAATGTCCCTCCTCGAAGTCGAGCACCTGCGCGTCGTTTTGCTCGACACCAAGAATTTCGTTAGCTGTGTCCACACCGTCTACGCCGGCAGCCTCAACGCCGCCGTCGTGCGCATCGGCGAGATCTTCCGTGAGCCCGTCCGTCGCCTGGCCGCCTCCATCGTCATCGTCCACAACCACCCCAGCGGCGACCCCACGCCCAGCCCCGAAGATGTCCGCGTCACCGAGATGCTCATCGAAGCCGGCCGGCTCCTCGACATCCAGATCCTCGACCACATCGTTTTCGGCCGCAACCGCTACGTCAGCCTCAAAGAACGCGGCCTCGCCTTCAAAGCTTGATCCGCCCGTCACGCAGCAAGCAGCACGCAGCTTACGCAGTACGTCTTACGCATTACGCATCGCTAATCACTCACTCACCACTCAACCCGAAAGGACCCCACCACCATGCCATGCGACGCCATCGCCACCGCCCGCGCCAAGATGCCCATCGTTCTGCCCGGAGACGTGATCCTGAAGCTCCTCCAGACCGAATTTCCAGATCTCACGCTGGCCAAGTCCGAGTTCAACAACATCGCCTACATCTACAGCACCCAGGGCCGCAGTCTCAGAGTCAACTACGACACTGAGACCGGCGTATACGAAGTCAACGCCGCCGATGATGCCCTGGCCCAGTCAGTGATCACCATCCTGCAGCGCGCCGCCGCCTTCGTGGCCACCCGCGCCTTCGCCAAACAGGGCCAGATCCTCAAAGCCCAGCGCGTCAACAACGCCACCATCCTGTCCCTCAGAGCTGTAGTTCGCACGCCCACGTGCGATACGATCACCCTGTCCACCCACTCACCCTGCTCACGCACTCATCAGGAGACCCACCATGCAAACCTTCCGCATCGTCATCACCGACGACGGCCAGATCGGCTTCTTCGCCGAAGACGGCACCTACCAGCAGGGCAAACAGAACATCGCCGCCCTCATCGCCTCGATCCAGGCCCAAGGCATCGAGTTCGACTCCATCGGCCAAGTCGAACAACACCGCCACAGCGACGAAATGGCCACCCTCCACGACATCGCCCACGAGATGAAACGCTGACAACGGTGAATGGTGAAGTGTGACAAGGGTGAAAAACTCGGTCGTATGCCTGACCACTGCATCACATCATATCACCGTTCACCATTAATCACTCCACTCACTCATTCACAGAAAGGATTCTCCACATGCCAATGCCTCTCCCCGCCTGGGTCGACCAGCTCAAGATCAAGTACACATCCGGCGTCGCCCATGCCTTCATTCTGCACTTCAACGTCGCCGACATGGTCACGCCCGGCGTCTCGCTCACGACCTACCTCTCCAAGCTCGTCCTGGGCACGCCCGACAACCCGCTCATGGACCTGGTCGTCTTCTACGACCGTGCCCACGGCTTCCAGTTCCCCGTGCCGAGCATGAAAGCACGCTGCATCGAACTGCTCGGTCTGGACCAGGAAAGCCAGGACCCCATGCTGGCCGCGCTCGCCGGTTCCGCCGGTCCTCTTGAGCCGGACCTGCCCCGCTCGCCCGCCGAAGCCCTGCCGCTGCTGGATCAGTTGCTCCATCTGCCCGACACCCGCTCAGCCGTCTTCGTCACCGCCGCCGAAACCATCGTCCCCGATGCCGACCTGGCCATGATGTCGCCCGAAGACCGCACCAACCTGGTCACAGTCGGCACCTGGGGCAACGATCCCGACATCGCCGGGCTGGGCAACATGGTCGCCCTCGTCACCGCCAACCTCAGCGACCTCCACCAGCAGAATCCGCGCCGCTTCGGCCAAGTTCGAGAGCATCCTCGTCGACCTGCCCGACCGTGAACGCCGCGCCGCTTTCCTCACGGCCACTTCCGACAGGTTCACCTTCGACTGGGCCATCTCGCCCGATGAGCTGGCCAACGCCTCCGCCGGCCTCGGCCTCAATCACATCCACGATGTCCTGCTGCGCGCCGAACAGGCCGGCCAACTCACTTCTGAGCTTGTGCGCGAGCGCAAGCAGGACATCATCGCCTCCGAGTATGCCGCCGTCCTCGAGATCCTGGAACCCAGCTTCGGCTGGGAGGCCATCGGCGGCCTGGAGCACGTCAAGCGCTTCTTCCACCGTTCGGTCATCCTGCCCATGGCCCAGGCCAACACGCGCAGAATCCCCATGGGCGTCCTGATGACCGGACCGGCCGGCACCGGCAAGAGTGTCGTGGCCGAGGCCGTCGCCCGCGAGGCCGGCGTCAATGCCGTGGTCCTCAACCTGGCTCGCATCCTCGGCCAGTACGTCGGCAACAGCGAACGCAACCTGGAGAAGGCGCTGCAGGCCATCAAGAGCCTGGCCCCCACCATCGTCTTCATCGATGAGATCGACCAGTCCGTCAGCCGAGGAGGCAGCGGCGACAGCGGCGTGAGCAGCCGCATCTTCAAGCGTTTGCTTGAGTTCATGAGCGACACCGGCAACCGCGGCCAGGTCGCTCTTTCTGGCCGCCACCAACCGTCCCGATCTGCTCGACGCCGCCCTGCGCCGGCCCGGTCGCTTCGACAAGAAGATTCCCTTCCTCATTCCCAGACGAGTCCGAGCGTGCCGCCATCATCCAGGTGATGGCCACTCGCTACCGACTGGCCATCACCGCTACGCCTGCCGATGTCATCGCCGCCACCGAAGGCTGGACCGGCGCCGAACTGGAGATGCTGGTCATCAAGGCCATCGAACTGACCGACGACGAGGATCTGGACCCCGACGCCGCCCTGGACCAGGCCACTTTCGCGTCTCACCCAGCACCGCCGACATCGAGTTCATGACCATGATCGCCGTCAAAGAGTGCAACGACACCGACCTCCTGCCCCCTCGCTACCGCACCCTGCTCGCCGACCGCACCGCCCTCGACCGCCGCATCGATGAGTCCAAACCCGAGCGAACACGAAGACTGAATGTATAGAGGTGATTCGCGATGCACGGATAGGGATCAGGATCGAGAGAAGATTCTGGTCGATCCCAGTCCCCATTCTATCCCAGTCCATCACCAATCCCCAATCACCACCAAAAAGGAGACCCCACCATGTTCGACTACGACGCACCCACCGAAACCAGCCAGGCCGACCTCGACTACATCAAACAACTCACCGGCGAAGAGCGCATCACCCTACGCAAGGCCAACTGGTCCCAACTCATGAAACAGGGCGTCATCGCCACCGTGACCGTCGGCCGCTGGCGCGGTCGCACCCGCCTCGATCCCGAAGATCTGGGCCTGCCGCCCGACGCCATCCTGGAGCAGGATCTCTCCGACCTGCTGCACCTGGGCGACAAGATCCTGCTCCCCGCCCCCACGTTGCGCGCCCTGGAGGCCGTCGAGAGCCGGGCCAGGAAGACCCTGATCAATTCCGGCTTCAAGACCGCCTGGGGCACCTTCGTCCCGGTCACTTCCTACCGTGAGTTCCGGCAGGAGATGGATGCGTGCCGGGACGCCTACTTCGCCCTGCGTGACGAGATCGTGCGCAACGACGAAACCATCCGCACCAACATGCGCTCGGCCTACCGATCCGCCGGCCTCGTCGCCTACCAGCGTCTGCGCGCCCTGATGCCCGACAACGACTTCGGCGACAGTGAAGCGTTTGCCGAGACCTTCGCCGCTCGCATCCTGGCCAACGTGCCGCCCATCCAGGAGATCTCCGCCAGCTTCCGCTTCGAGATCTCGCTCTCCTACATCCCGCTGCCCTCTCTGCTGGCCGAAAGCGAGGTCGCCGATCTTATGGCCGCTGCAGACAGCCAAGGCCTGGAGATTGCTACCAATGGCAATGCGATCCCGCACTCTCCCGCCGGCCATGGACCGCACCGCCGCCCTCCAGCGAGCGCGGGCCCTGCAGGAGATGAACCGGGACATCGTCGACAAGGCCCGCCGTCAGAAGGACCAACTCATCGACGGCTTCCTGTCGCGACGTCCAGAGCCAGCTCAACACCCTCGTCCACGACGCCTGCACCGACGTACTGGCCGCCCTGCAGACCAACGGCAAACTCAACGGCCGCAACATCGTACGCCTCAAACGCCTGGTCGAGTCGGTCGCCAAGCTCAACTTCTACGACGACGCCGAAATCGAGACCGCCATCCAACGTGTCCAGGAGCAGATCACTTTGCGCTCGCCCGACGAACGCAGCCTGCTCTCCATCGAACGCACCCTAAAATCCATCGCCACCGTCACCCGCCAGACCCTCGTCGATCTCGGCCAGCGCCCCCGCAGCGCCCGTGACCTAGGCGTACCCGACGAGCCCACACCAGGCGACCTCTACCTGGCCCGCCGCCAACTCCGTTTCGACCAACCCAGCGATCAGCCTGCGTTCGTCGACCTACCCATCTTCGTCCGCCCAACACTATAGTCGAGCGGCACGCATTCCCTATTCACCAGTCCCTATTCCCTATTCACCATTCCCAATTCCCCACTCCCGAAAGGACCCAACCCATGTCCACTCTACCAACCCACCCCCAGCGAAATCTCTGACCACCATCCAGACCGGCATCGCCAAACATCCACAGCTCACGACCCGCTACCAGCGCGCGGCCAAGCTCTTGGGAAACCGGTCACTCCATATCAACAACGGCTGGCGTTGTGACAGCCAGAGCCGTCCTGATCAGGTCTATACCCTGGACTCGTCCGGTTGCAACTGCTACGATTACCTCAATGGCGGCGGCTGCACTGACGCCCGCCGCACCGGCGCCCGCATCTTCTGCAAGCACCTGCTCGCCTTCTTCGCCTACCGCGAGATCCTCATCGATCACCTCAACCGGCGGCTGGCCGGCAACACCCGCTTCAGCAACGAACGTCGCCGTGCCGCCCAGTGGCCCGAAGCGCTCCTCCTGCTCGACACCGACAGCCGGCCCCAACTCGTCGCCTTCCAAGATGGCCACCGCTATCCCCGTCCCATCTGCAATGTCCGTCTCGATACCCGCAACCGCCAGACTCCGGTCACCGACCAAGATCTGGCCCAGTTCTCCCGTTGGCTCGCCAAAGCCCGCCCCATGCCCCAGACCGAAACCATGGCGCTAATCGACGACGAAGTCCTGGCCGGCGCACGCGCCCAGATCGTCGCCCAGGCCACCACCCTCGAACAGATCGAAGCCCTCGATCTCGTCGACCAACCGCTCATCCCCATCAACACCGGCGGCCTCTCCACCCTCCGCCCGCCCTGGTAACAGCGACGGAGTCCAGTCGCCTCCGACCGCCTTTTCACGCAGCAAGCAGCAAGCAGCACAAATTACGCAGTACCAATTCACCATTCACTTCACCACGAAAGGACCACAACCATGCCTACCACCCCCAACCCCAACGCCCGCCAACTCGACCCGACCCACGCCATCGACAGCGCCTTCCCGGCCCGCTTCCTCAAGCCCTGGCACCTGACCAACAACGGCATCGACACCTTCACCGACACCGTCGTCCATGCCCAGATGGAACCGGTCACCGCCGACGGCAAGACCACCGAGCACAAACTCGTGCTCTACTTCGACAAGGCCAGTACCCCCTACCTGGTCAGCGCCAAAGCCGACGTCAACACCCTCAAGTCTCGCTACGGCGTGACCACCTTCGGCGACCTGGTCGACCTACGTCTCACCCTCGAGATCGTCCATGACCGGCGTCACGGCGAACTCCTGCGCATCAAGCCCACGCCGCCGCCTACCCCGGCACCGGCACCCGAAAGTGAGCGTGTTGGCGACTCTACGTTGGGCAAACCCCATACTTCTGGTCCACGTCATCAGCCCGGATGACGCCATCCCTGAAATCCCTAAATAGAGACATCGAACATTCCGTGCAAGACCTTGGATTCAACTGACCGATTTTGTGCTGGATTGACGAGAATGCTACGTTTTCCCCGTGTTCGAACACCGACTATTGACTGAGCTTTCCTGCGAGACTGCGCACCTTGTCAGGCGAGCCATATCAATCTTTGGGGAAAACCATGATTGCAAACCTATCCAACCGCGGACGCATGATCGTCATGAGTCTCTGTATCGCCACTGCGCTGATGGCCGTTACTGCCATCGCGCCCGCGGCCACCGGTGCAGACTTCGGACCCACGGCACATGCCGCCCATTCATCTAGCGGAGGTGACTGATCTAGCGTCTAGGCAGCAGCAATAGAAGAGCCCGGCCACTGGCAACATTGCCAGTGGCCGGGCTCTTTTGATCTTTGATCCTTCACCCACAGATAAACCGCATAATCAACAGGAAGAACTCATTTCGCCTGTTCCGGCGCCACCTGCCGACCGATCCAGTTCCCATGACGGTCATGGCAGACCTTCACACTGAGCGGCCACCCATTCTCCCCCAATTCCATCACGCATCGATAGCGTGGCATCGGCTCGTTGCAATGCGGGCAGCGAGGCGAATCAACGGACTGATTCTTCATGTTGTCCTCGAATCTCTGTAGTCAACTCAGTGTCGAACGGTGATGGTTGTTGGATCTCTCGCCAAGTCAACTCCAGCACCATGAATCCATCCCGCCAGGCCGGCTGCGGATTCTGCCCAGTCGGCAGACCAAAGTGCTGGCTCACAATGCGCCACTCGTCTGTGGACGGCGCCGTATCCTTGCGCCCGATGGCCAAGCGCCGCCAACCCTCTTGCGCTTCGTATACAATACTGAGCCCCCTGGACAATCGAGTATGCGCAGCTGGCTGGCCGTCTTCAACCAAATTCCTCAGGTTCTTGCAGATTTCAGCCAATGACATTTTTTTGCCTCGCACACGGTTTGCATAGCGTTTGCACTACATTTTCCCCACAAATTGAACATAAGACTCTGACACACTGACAACACTGACAAGACTTTTTACTCTGTCAGAGTCTCAGAATGTTTGTCAGTGTTGTCAGTGTTGTCAGAGTACTCATCATCATCGTCAAGAATCCACTGATTTTTGGGCGAACGATACCCGGCAGTGTTGCGAATTCTGTCGCCAAGAGCCTTACGAGCACGATAGACCATGCGCTGGTTGAAGCCCTCCTCTTCGGCATCCGCGACTACATCAGACGGCTTTGATGCCCCGGCCTCTTCCAAATACGCAATCAGCCATGACTCACAATCATTGGATTTGGTCTCCCGACTCTCAACCGCCGGCGCTTCCCCATACTCAAACACCGCCCGGCCATCCTGCTCGATTAGCGTGAGCCCTAGCGGCTCCGGATACGGTCCCAGGTTTGTTTTGGCAATCTCAACCCGCCGAGGCCCATTCAGACTGAACGCCTTCCCAGGCTTCTGCACCACACTCAGATCCAGCACCGTGCGAGCCATGGCCGTGATATGGCTCGAACCCCGGAAATCATGAATGGAGATCCCCGGCAGCGTCATCTGTCCGCCTGGAGGCTTTCTGAGATGATGCAGGACCAGCATCCCGCACTGGCCGAAGTTGGCCAGACCCACCAAGAACATCAACAGCCGGTTCGTATCCTCCACGCTGTTCTGGCCGACCGACGATATCGACGTCAGCGAGTCGATGATCACCAGGTCGGGCTCCAAATCTGCTACCATCTCAATTAACAGATCCTGCCAAGTCCGCTGCGTCAGATCCAGCAATTGGCCATTGTCGGCCATGACCAGATAGAGCTTGTCCCGATCCACGCCTAACTTCTCAGCCCGTTCGTTGTTCACCTGTGGGATAGCCTCAGCATCCACATAGATCACCGTACCCGCCTTGGCCTTTTCGCTGCCGTCCGGCCAGGTTTCGCCGGCGATGACTGTCCGGGCCAGGTCAAGTACGAAATAACTCTTGCCGCCGCCCTGGTAGGCACCCAGCAGCGACAGCATGCCCCGCGGTATCCAATCCGTCCACAGCCACGAGACCGGCGGCAAGTCCTTGGCAATCTCTGCCAGCGTCGGAAAGTGCTGCGGATCGTTGGCCGCCTCAATCTGCCGCATTAACTCACGTGCGTGATCAGCATCATCGGCCACCGTGTTGATAGCCATCGTCAGTGGAGAGGCCCCCCTCAGCGGAAGCCGATCATTCCGCTCGCCGATCAAAAAGATGCTTCGCCATGGTTCTGTGAAAAAATTCGGATTCAGATCAGTCCCGATTTCTGCAACAAAGGCATCGTAGATCGCCCGTCTCATCATTCGTTCAGTCAGCATGTCCCTGTCCTCGGTAGGTCAAAAAAAGCAGGCACCGCATGCAGCAGCGCCTGCAGGTGGCGGAAATGGTGCGACTATCGCACGATGAAGGTCTTAGGCTTTACCAAAATAGCAACTGTACTAGATTTGGCAAAGCCTCAAGCTATTCCAGCCAGAGATTTCCCATAGGCGTATGTATATTTCTCTGGAATGGCCTTAATCTGTCCGGCGGGAGCATATCCATAGATCGGCTTACCCGTAGCCTCGTCCTGCAAGCGGGTCCACCGGAAAACCGTTCGGCGACCAGGGATCACCGGGATGCCATGACCGTCCTCACAGCGATCTGCAGCCTTGACCAGCTCAAACTGTCCGCTCTGCTGCTCCGAAAAACGCTGATTGGCGTACGGAGGCTCAGTCACCGGCGGATACTCGAGCCCGGCAGCGGTCACCAAGGTCGCCCAATGCGCCTGACTGCGGTTCTCCCGGCCAAAAAACTGGTCCATCAACGATGCAGCTCCGCGCATGCCTAGTTCTCTATGCCAATTGAACTGCCTGTCGGTCGGCCCGAAGCTAGAAAGCGGATAGAGAATCTCGGCAATGCGTCGAAGCTCAGACGCAATATCGGCGGGAATAACGAAATCTGAATGACCCACGAAATACTCTCCATTGAATGCGTTCATGTGCCATGATCCTCTTGTGTTCTGTCGACACAGGGGTCGAACTGCATGCGGATGTGCGGTCAGCCTCTGTGTCAACACATTTCACTCGAAACCTCATCCGGGAAATCGCCCAGATCAGCCAGACGATCGTCAACAGCTGCATTGATCAGCGCAATCGCGCTGATCAACCGGTACAATTCCACCTGCGACATATCACCCTCCACGATCCTGGTGAGGATGCTGCGCTCTTTGCGCAGATCAGTGCGGGCGTCCGTGATCGTTTTTCGCCAGTTGTATCCCCCCGCCTTTGCCTTGTAGGCCATTTCTCCCCTCTGTGAATTCCAGGATGTTGGGTGCTCTACATCGGCCCTCGTCGGGCTCCTGCTGGATGATCGATACGGGCGATACAGTCAGTTTTCCACGAAGCAAGCGGCAAGCCGCCAACACTAAATTTACGCACTACGCAACACGCTTCAACGCCCACATTTTCACCCGTCGCCCACTCTCCGCCACCACCGACGGCCCCTCCACCACCAGGCCCAAGCGCTGCAAACGATCGACCCCGCCATAGATCTTGTGATCCGGCACATCAAACGCCTTGATCATCTGGGGAATGCTCACCCAATCCGATTGCTCCGCCAAAAAGTCGTACACCCGATGCTCCCACTGCTCGCCCTGTCCATTGACCGGCGGCCGGCACGCCAGAACCCCGCTTGGCGGTTGTTTCGGCACAGGCTCCTCGCCCGTGACCTTCTCCTTCCGATGGGCGTCGAGCTGATCATCCAACGCATCCATCGACCCGGCCTCGATCAGCCGATCCAGTCGCTCGATCTCCCGCCGCCGCCACGCCAGATAGAGTGCAACCGCATCCTCCACGACAAACCGCCGCTCGATCTCGGACAGCCCCTGCCAGATCAGCGCACGCTCACCCATCTCTCTGGCGCAAGCACCTGTTGCCGGCATATCGCTCTCCGCTTCGATAGCCGCCGCCAACCTCAACCCGTCCGTTGCCTGCTCTTTCATGTGATAAGCGCCACCCCCATACGTAGGGCGTTGTCATACAGATAACGCACAACCAACACCCCAATACCGACATCCATTTCTCCAACAGCCCTTACGCAGTACGCAGTACGCAGCCGACAAACAAGCCCAAAATCACACCAAACGATCCTCACCGAGACCTCACGCAGCAGCAGCACGCAGCAGGCACCATCTCAAATCCCGACTATCTCATCAATATCACCCATTTTTCGCTTGCCGGGTGTCCAAAATAGTGAGACTGTTGCGATCTGAGATGCTTCGGTCACTCCTCAACATCATCTTCATCCTCACCGGGCAGTCGCCACCGGTTCTGCGGCGCGTTCCGGCCTTTGGCGTTCACGATCTGGTCGCCCAGGCTCTTCCTCGCCCGATAGATCGTCGCCCGGCTGTAGCCCTGCTCTTGCCCATCGTCGACCACATCAGTCGGCCGGGCCGGGCCATGCTCTTCCAGATAGTCCAACAGCCACGTCTCACAGGCATTGCGGCTCGTGCGCTCGTGCTCGGCGCCGGGTGCCGCGCCATACTCAAAGCGAGCCGTGTCGCCCTCCTCGATCAGCGTCAGACCCAGCGGCTCCGGATAGGGTCCCAGGTTCGTCTTGGCGATCTCCAGCCGACGCGCACCGTTCAGGCTGAACTGTTGGCCCGATGCCTGCACCACGCTCAGACCCAGCACCGTGCGCGCCATGGCCGTGATGTGGCTGGACCCTCGAAAGTCGTGGATGGAGATACCCGGCGCGCGGTCTGCCCGCCCGGCGGCTTGCGCAGGTGATGCAGCACCAACATCCCGCAGTCGCCATGCCGGGCCAGCTGCACCAGGTACATCAGCAGCTGCGTGATGTCCTCCACGCTGTTCTGGCCCTTCAATGAGATCGTCGACAGGCTGTCGATGATCACCAGTTCGGGGCGCAGGTCGCCCACCATGTCCCACAGCCGATCCCGCCAACGAAGGGTGTTCAGGTCGATGAACTCGTTCTCCTTGGCCACGACCAGGTAGAGTTGGTTGGTGTCGACAGCCAGCTTCTGCGCCCGTTCGTTGTTGACCTGCGGAATCGCTTCCGCATCCACATAGACGACCGTGCCCGAGGCCGATACCGGGCGTGCCGTCCGGCCATTGGTCGCCGGCGATCACGGCCCGTGCCAGATCCATCACAAAGTAGGACTTCCCGCCTCCCTGGTACGCGCCCAGCAGCGACAACATCCCGCGCGGAAGCCAGTTCTCCCACAGCCAGGTGACCGGCTTGAGGTCGGCCGCCATCTCCGCCAGCGTTTTGTAGTGGATCGGGGCCGCCGCTGCCTCGATCTCGATCATCAGCCGCCGTACGTCTTCATCATCTTCGGCGACATACAGCACACCCTGATAGAGATCGGAGACACCCCGAACCGCTTGGTTCGGATTCGCTGCGCGCAGAAAGATTGTTTTCCAGGGTTCTGTGAACTCAAGCGGATCCGGCTCGACGTCATCGAGATCACTGGTATCGTGTTCCCGAAATTTCGGGTCTGTGAAAAAATGGTAGAGGAGGCGCTTCTGTTTGCGCTCGGTAAGCATGTCGGGTCCTTGCTTTGCTGCCGAAAGCGCCAGACTGCAAACGGTTGAAGACGATTCCCCGCAGGCAGGCCGACGTTCTCGGAGTAGGTTGCGGTTGGTTAAGCGGAGAATGGCCGAACAGCGCTCCATTTCTATCCGGCGGGCGCTGTGACCGCTCCAAGGAATAATCCACGAAGAAACCATGGTAGGCTCTATTCTTCGTGTTTTCGTGCTCTTCGTGGATAGCAATTTTTCTGCAATGGCCCTAGAACTCGTAGGCCTGCTCAAGCAGAACAGTGGTCTTGTCCTGCGGATCTCGAATCGATTCGAGGTAGAGCCGCGTGGTCTTGACGCTGGCGTGGTCCAGCATCTCAGAGATGAGGCGCACGTCGCCGTCCGATGCCGCATCCAGCGTGCTGGCGAAGGTGTGGCGCAGCGAGTGCAGATGATAGGCCGTGGCCAGGCGCTTGGCGTGGAGGCGCGCCTCCGACTTGCTCAGGCCATCACGATGTAGTTCGTACGCGTAGTAGCGTCGCAGTTGGCGCCGCAGTATCTCGTTGGCCGTGGAGCGAGCGATCGGCTTGTTCTTGGTCTTCGTCGGTTATCTGCTGGTTGGCCATCTGCCGTGCCTGTTCGGGGTCGTGACCCGCAGCGACGAGGCGTTGCGCCATCAAGATTGCAGCTGCCGTGGTCTCGAATGCCCCTCCAGAGGAACATGCCGTCGTCCGGCGCTACGCCCTTGGGCTGATAGCGTCCGTCAGCCTGTAGATAGGCAAGGATCGCATCCCAGACCCGCTTCGGTAGGTGCTTGCGTCTTCCCCTGCCGCCTTTGACCGTCAAGCGATGCACGACGCCGTCTTTGTCGGCTCTGGGACGGAAGTCGCCCCAGCGCATGCCCAGCACATGCTCGACCCGATAGCCGGTGTAGCAGAACGTCATCAGCAGCGCATAGTCTCGATGGTGGGAGAGATTCTTGGGTTGGATGTTGCGTAGGCGATCCAGGATCCACTTCATGACGTGCTGGGGCGCCGGGATCGACGATTCGTAGGCCACCACTGACGGCCGCTTGACCCGGGCGCTGCAGAATGGGTTGTCACGCGGGTTGCCGTCGACGTCGACGAAAAGGCCGACTTCATGACCGTAAACCAGTCTCGTCGCCGATCCCATGTGCGCATAGAAGGACGAGAGCGCAGCCAGGCGCAGGTTCACCGTTCGATCGCTCAACGGCTCGGGATCATCGCGCAGTGCGCTTCCCGTGTCGCGCATGGATTCGATCCAGCCGACCGCATGCCTCGGCTCTACGAGCCAGAGATGCTGGATGAGATGGGCCTGTTGCACATAGGCCCTGAACTCCAGAACAGCGTGCGCATAGGCCCGGCGCGTGTGCTTGGACGGCAACTGCTGCAGCCACACCGCCTGTTCTTCATCCCAGAACTGCGTCGAAGCGCGCGACTTCGTCACCATCGCACTGGGCAGCATGTACGGCCTGCAGGAAGTCGGCAAGGCGCTGGCGGGGCTGGCGCGCTGGGATGTTCTGGACGCGGCTTGGCCTGTAAAAGGCAGCGTCACGGCCTGTGTCGGCCGCAATGGTGGTCAAAGGATCATGTCTTTGAAGCATGGCAGATACTCCGTGGATGATGGCAGGTTGTTACGATGTGTAGATGATTGCTGTAAACGACAGCCTGTTTGGGTCTGCAAGGTCAGTCGCAGTCGAAAGTATTATGTCGAGTTGAATCCGTGTGCCACGCCGCAGTACGATGTTGGAGGTTGATTCCTGAGTATGATGTAGGGCCGTTGCAGGTGGCAGCTTCGTGGCACTCATATGCTGTAGGGTGGTGGCCATCTCCTCTCTGGCCCGGCTGCGTCGGGCCTCTTCCTCTTGCTCGATCAGATACGCTCGTAGTTGCTCACAACCTTCCTTGACGACGCCGATGGCCTCGTGGGTCGCCTGCGGATCGTCGTCCAGTCGCCAGCGGTGTTCCTTGCCATACTCGGTGACCATCTGTTCGACGTAGGTCAGCCACCACAGGGCTGGATCATCGTTGCCCGTGAGAATCTTGTGTACATCCATGTTGCGCTCCTTTCGAATAGATTGACTGGCCATAGACTGTCAAGCATCTGCTTGTCCTTCAATACGGGCACCTAGCGGACAAATCCCGACGGGGATTCCTGTGCAGGCGCTTCCAGAGCAAGATCCGCCCCGTTTCTGTCGGTGGCTTCGCCCTCAACTGTGTCAGGAAGGAGAACCCCGTCCAGCGTCTTGCCTGTCGACCTGTGGGTTGATGGCGATCTGAAGACGTTGCGCCTCTTCGCGGATCAGCCGGCGCATGGTGGCACTCATCGATGCGCCGCCATAGCGCTGCGAGATCGCCCGCGCCAGACGCTTGTCCAGCTTCATCACATTCAAAGCGGATACTCGGGCTCAAGCTCTTTGACATCCGGCCTCTCTTCTCCCAAATTCAACCAATTAGAACATTTGTTCTACATGATAGAGCATGAATCAGCACTTGTCAAGCACTTTTTCAAAATCCATTCACCTATTTGGTCAACTTTGGTGTATAATGGGGAGCATGACTGTAGGCGAACGATTGAGAGAAAAACGAGAAGCGTTGGGCCTCACCCTGAAAGAGGTCGCCAGCCATGAGGGCATCACCCTCCAGTACCTGTCCAAGCTGGAACGTGGCATCAACGACCCCAGCGTCTGGCACCTGCTGGCCAGGCTGGCTTCGCGCTACGGCTGCTCGACCGACTACCTGCTGGGCATCACCGACGATCCGGCGCCCGCCGGCCGCACCAGCGAGATCGAACAGATCTACGAGCGCCTGAGCGAAGCTCGACGCGCCGACGTACTCGGCCTGGCCCAGAACTGGCTACGCGAAGAATCGCCCGAATACCAAGAAGAGACGCTCATCGCCTGGCTCGAAAACATCGACGGCGCCGACGAGCAGTTGCGTGCCATATTGGATGAAGCAATCGGGCGTTTGGGGTTGGACGAAGAGCCTGGGGACGAGTGAGTAGGCCCTACTGGCATCTTGTGGAAGTTGGCCGTACGTTCGTCAACCGGCAGCGATCCCACGGAACCGTGACTGCCGATGGCCTTCACGAACACATCCTGCGTTGTGCGATGGACATAGTGGCCGGCACCCGGCGACTACCATAGCTGAACCAGCCACTGCATTTGCCTACATATTCTTCAACAACTTCGAGAATTCTTGCTTTTCGGAATTTCCACCAGATTCTGCAAACTCAATGCGGGCCAATTGTGATTACTTTGTACTCGTAGCGGCCATGAATCTACGCCCCGTCGGTGTTTTTGGCGACAAAGGCGTTGTATCCAGTGAACGCGCGGTTTTGCAGCACTCTCTCCCAGACATCGGTCAAACCCGGGCAAACGTTCTCAACGCCAAAGATATCGAACAATCGTAAGCGCCAGTTTGAGTGGGCATACATACCATCGCTCACTTAATTTCGCGCGTACCATTACCGATCTGGCGGGCCCACAGAGGAAGTTGGCGCAACGCATGGCAGAAGTACCGCGATATAGCGGATAGGATCCTGTTTGATTCTCGCTTGCACTCCATAGGGTTGACGGGTAAATTGGTGAAGGATCGGACATCGTGAAAGGTAAAGTTGCTGGTGACGCTGTGCAGGCGAAGGGAGCAAAGGCACACCACCAAATAACAGAGTGATCTACTTCAATATCGTGAGGTCAAGGACGCAGTGATTGCAAACCGACCAGGCATTGGCAGAGAACACCACATACGGCTCAGGTGGCGCGGTCAAACCTGTGCTGCGAGGTTGGAAATTTATGGGTGATTCGGAGACAACCCACCGGTTTGAAGGTGAACTGCCAGAATACGACAAGACGACGAGCGAAGATCTACACAGGGAGATTGATGACCTGAATGAACTGGCCTGGGCCTTGCGAGATACTGACCTTCAGCGAGCGCAATCCATGGCCGAAAATGCGCGCGCGCTGTCTAGGTCACTTGGTAGTAGCTCAGTCTCGTACGACCTGGGTCTGGCTGAAAGTCTGCGTTCGTTGGGGTATCTCGACTTTCGGCTGGGCAACTATCCGAGAAGCTTCAGCCAATCGCTCGAAGCACGGCAGCTGTTCGAATCATTAGAACACCTTGAGGGTTTGTCCGATGCGCTTGATATCATCGCCAGCGTATACGCCGGTATCGGCAATCTCCCCGACGCGCTGGCCGCTACGTACAAACAACTCGATGCAGCGGAACGTGCCCGTGACAAAAAACGGATCGCCAACGCGTACAATAATCTGGCCCATCTTTACATCGAATCGGATAGGCCCGATGATGCCATTGAGGCCTGTCATCAAAATCTGCGTTTGGCGACGGAAAGCGCATATCATCGCAATGAATTTCTGGGCTATGCCAATTTGGCGATCAGCTATCTGCAAAAAGGCGAACCTCTAACAGCATTAGAACATGCGACGACAGCATTGCCGATCAGTCGGGATGCCGGTTTCGAGCTGTTCGAAGTCTACACGCTCAATATTCTGGCGGAAGCGCACCTGAAACTCGAGCATGTTGCCAATGCATTGGCGTATCTAGTGCAGGCGTTGACCCTGTCAGAGCACTTGGATGCAAAACCAGTCGCCATCCAGGTACTATCGAATATTGCTCAGGCCCATCGCCAACAAGAGGATTTTGACCACGCGCTCGAAGTGCTTGACCGGGGCATCGCGTTGGCCAAATCGATTGACGGCAAACCAGAATTGGTCAAACTTCACTTGTTGGCCTCTGAAATCACCGAACAACAGGGCGATTTCGCCACCGCATTGTCGCACTACAAACAGTACCAGGGGCAACAGGCAGCTGTCTTGGGTGAAAGAGCCGATCAACAGCTGCAGATTCTGCAGGTTGCCCACGAAACCGAAAACGCAAAACGACAAGCGGAGGTACTCAAGCAGAAAGCCAAAACGCTTCAGGAGGCCCACGATCTGCTGGAGCGGCGTGTAGAGGAGCGGACAACAGACCTGAACCACACAGTAGAATTGCTTCAGGAGGAAATTGACGAACGCCGGCGAGTGGAGGTCGAATTACAACGCCTTACCGAGAATCTGGAAGATCGTCTGATTGCCCGCACACGAGAATTGGCCGCTTTTTTCGATCTTGCTACGCTGAATCGCAGCGGCGACGATTTCACCCAGATCCTGTCGCCTGCCATCACTCAGATCCTCAGTACCGGCCAATGTCACGCATTTTGCTTACACTTGTACGATTCTGATTTGCAGTCCTTGCAGTTGGTAACGGCGGACGGACTGTCGCCTAGACGTTTGAGTTCTTTGCAGGCGGTTCCGATCACTGAGCCATTTGTGACACACTTTCATCAAGACGGCGGTCACTGGTCTACGACGGATTTACGACAGGCCGAATTGTTGCCCGAGGCGTTCAAACTGTCTGGCTTTCAGTCCTATTTGGGAACGCAGTTGCGAACCCAGGGACGCACGTTGGGTTGGTTAAGCTGCTATCGTCGCGTCGAGACAAATTTCAGCCTGGATGAGATCTCGTTGATGGTGGCGCTGGCGGAGCAATTGGCCGTAATCATCGAGAACCATCGCCTGCGTGAACAGGCAGAAGCGATGGCGGTGCTGGAAGAGCGCCAACGACTGGCGCGTGACTTGCACGACTCGGTCAACCAATCGCTGTATGGACTCACCTTGCTGGCCCGCTCCGGTGCAGAAGCTGCCGCGGAAGACAATGTCGACCGGCTTCAGACCAGCCTGGCGGACCTGGAAACGAGTGCATTTCAAGCCCTGCGGGAAATGCGCTTGCTCCTCTTTCAACTGCGCCCCCAGGCGCTCGATCAAGTCGGGCTGGTGGAAGCACTGATGTTGCGGTTGAATACCATCGAACGCCGTTCAGGCATGACAGCGACGTATGAGGGTGTCGATGCGTTGGCTCTGCCATCGGCAACGGAAGCGGAACTCTATCATCTGGCCATGGAGGCGTTGAATAACGCTTTGAAGCACGCACAGGCCAACCATGTTGCCGTTAGAATTACAGTCGAAAACGATCAGCTCATTTTGGCAATCAGCGACGATGGGCGCGGCTTTGACCTCTCAGAAACATCCGGCGGTCTCGGTCTGCAGAGCATTCGAGAACGCGCAGCAGCGTTGAATGCACAACTGGCGATCACGGCCGAGGCCGACGGCGGTACTCAGATCGAAGTCTGTTTGCCGGTCAACCACTCAGAGGAAGAACGATGACCGATCTGATTCGGATACTAGTTGCAGATGACCACGTGGTTGTGCGGCGCGGGTTGGTGTCCATGCTGGTGCCCAGCCACGGCATGGAGGTGATTGGAGAAGCAGACGATGGTCTGGAAGTCGTCGAGATGGCGCGCACACTCAACCCGGACGTCATCTTGATGGACATGGTGATGCCAGGGCAGAGCGGCGTCGAAGCCATCAAATCCATCAAAGTGAAAAACCCGGATGCCCGGATACTGGTGCTGACCAGTTTCGGTGAAGAAGATAAGATCGCAGCAGCGATTAGGGCCGGCGCGCTTGGCTACCTGCTCAAAGATTCCTCCTCTGCCGATCTGCTACAGGCGATTCGTAACGTTGCCGCGGGTCAACTGTCGTTGCCCCAGCCGATGGCGGCGAAATTGATGCAAGGCTTGCAAGCGCCGGCCGAACCTGACTCGCTGTCCCCTCTCACCAAGCGGGAATTAGACGTACTTACGTGCCTGGCTCAGGGCTTGTCCAATCAGGAAATCGCAGCCCAGCTCCATATCAGCGTCAATACGGTACGCAGCCACGTCAGCCACATCCTCGCCAAATTGCACCTCGTCAATCGGGCACAAGCGGCCCGCTATGCCGTGGAACACAACCTCCTCTCTGCATAGAAAGATTCGTGCCCATCTCATCCGATTGAATGAATCCAACATAGTCCGATCGGACAAGTCCAATTGGACGGGGATTTCGCTGTAAAAGATCGTCTGCCTGCATGATTTCAGCCATTTCAAAGCATGATATCGTTGTCAGGGCTTGAATCTCGGCGACGGAGGCAGATGATGATCCATGACAAATAACAAACACAAACCAATTTGTGTTGTGATCGCGGCTCGCCGTGGTGTGATTCAGGAAGCGCTCAAGGCGATGTTGGCCGATCTATCCTGGCTGAACACCATCGCATTTGCCGGTGAAACAAACATGGTCTTACGCACCATTCAAGCGCAGAAATCTGATCTCCTGCTACTTGATAGTGATTTAGTCGCGGGTGATGTTGCATCGTTGCTCTGCGAAGTCAAAAAGGTACAACCCGACATTCGCTGTCTTGTCTTGACCGAGACCATCAGGCAGCAAGATCAAGCACGACTCGGCAAGGCCGATGCCGTCTTTCCATACGACGGTTCAGTGGACAGATTGCACAGTGCGTTGAAGGATCTTTGTGCCGCACGATGACAGATCAGCGACATATGTTTCTCAAACAGAAGCTAATCCGATGCCATTTCTGATACTGGAAGCCCACGCAGCGAATCAGACGATAGTCGACTCCGTCACCATGATGATACCTTGATAAGGAAGAAGGCCTGATATGACACGAATTGCTACAGTGATCTCCCAGCTTGCACTGTCGATGCTACTGGCGGCATGTACATTCGATGTAGCACCGATGGCTACCGATCCTGGCATTGCACCTGATGAAACACAACAGGCGAGCAACCAGAGTCTTGCGGAAGAATCTAGCATTGCGACCGAAGTTCAGGATATGGAGGTGTCGCAGTTTGAGCTGGCAGACGAGTGTTTCGTCGTGCCGGATGAACGGTTCTCCTCAGAATGTGGTTATGTTGCTGTGCCCGAATTTCATGATGTCAACAGCGATCGTGCGTTAAAGCTCGCGGTGATTCGCTTCACGGCCGAGAATGAGATGCCTGGCACGCCACTCTTCTTTGCCGCCGGTGGTCCAGGCGGCAGCACCACGAACAATGCTATGGACTTGTCCTACTACGAATCGATCCTTGAGGACCGAGATATCGTCTTTTTCGACCAGCGCGGCACCGGCAACTCGGTCCCTTTCCTCAATTGCCCGGAGCAAAGTGACGCGCGCCTACAAGCGCTGACTCAGCAACTCACTGCCAGCGAGAGACGCATTGCCATCAACGCGGCCACCGAAGCATGCTTCAATCGGCACGCGGCGGATGGCGTTGATGTCACGGCATACAACAGCATCGAGAACGCTGCGGACGTCAATGCGATTCGCGCGGCGCTTGGCTACGACGCCATCTTCTATCACGGTGGATCGTACGGCACGATCCTCGGCCAGCATCTGATGCGTGATTATCCCGAGATGCTAGAAGGCATGGTCCTCGATGGTTCGGTCAGTCTTGATTCCTGGCAATCCTGGACGGATGACAACGCACGCAAGCTGGACAACGCGCTCAACGCGGTCTTTGCCGCGTGTGCCGTCGATGAAACCTGCAACGCTGCTTATCCCGATCCTGCCGGTACCCTGAATGAAGTGCTGGCCTCTCTAGCAAATGAGCCGGCCACAGTGAACACAGAGAATGGCGACCTGATCATGGACGACGTCGCGCTTTCCCGATTTATCAACACCGCATTGGCGGTTCCCTTTCTGAGAACCTTTGTCCCTCAGATTATCTATCAGGCAGCCGCAGGCGATTACAGTAACCCATTCCTGGGGCTGTTCCTGCCCTTTGACGCGCAGACCGATGAAATGGCCGTGCTGATGCACTACGCAGTGGCCTGTGCTGAAGACCCGGTGTTCTCCGTTTTGGACATGACGGACTTCCCCGGCAACATCACGAACGATGCCGCCATGCTTTGGGCGCTAGACGATGCCGAGGATTATGTCTTTGCCTGTGCACTCTTGGATGTTCCTGTCCTACCATCCTCTGCACGCGCGGCCATCAACAGTAATCTGCCCACGCTCTTTCTGAACGGCGCGCTCGATCCGGCCACGCCCATCTATTCCAGCGAGGCATTGGCGGCTCTGCTCCCCAACAGTTTCTCGTATACCTTTCCTGCCGGTTCACACGTACAGATCGCGCCGACAGGCGCACCATGTGCGAAAGAGATCATGGAGCAGTTCTTGGCCGATCCGAAGACAGCGCCTGATGGCAGCTGCATAGAAGCAGAACCGCTTGCGTCCTTTGCACTGCCAGACTAGTGAATCCCGGCAGAAATCCTTATACAGTTCCTATCACATTTGCTCACTTGAATTTCACATACAGAGAGGTGTTTCACGATAATGAAATAGATAAATTAGATGGAAGGCTGTCCTGACAGCCCTATTTGTGGTGGGAACGCTTTTGTTTCCGTCCAGCAACGCACACGCCCAGGATGAGTGTCCGGCCATCCCCGCCGATGGGCCGGGCGTTCAGCGCATCGAAGGCCAGGGTTCCTATAGCTTCTACGGAATCCCGACAATCGTCGTTGATCAGCCGGTGATTGCCTTGGTCGACAACGGATTGGCGGCTCAGGGTGAAGAGGATTCATTCCCGCCAACTGAGGGCCAGGTCATTGGCGCATTAACATCTGACTTCTTTACGACGCCCTTTTCCTACACCATCAATCTGCCGGCCGTAGGCAGGGGACTTCAGGTGGATCTCGACCAAGATGCGGAGGAAGAGCACAGGCGTCCAAATTTACCAAGTGTCTCTGGCGCAGAACGTCCTCAATACGGTGCCTCTGACAGGGATCGCGCAAAGCGGGATCCTGAACTCCTACTACCGCGACAACGAGACTAACGAGATTGTGGAAGGGGCCGTCGTCGTTTATGCGCCGGACGACCAACAGGGCTTCCCCTGCGGCTATGGCGAAGACGGCCAACTCTTCACGGCAGACGATCCCATTGTCGACCTGCCGTCGGGCTTTACGGTGGCCAACATTGCTGCTGACGGTACGATTACGTTTGACCGCTCGGTAACGGCACGCGTGGATGTAGCCGATTCTCCGGGATCCGCGTCACCCGACTTTTCCGATCAGGGCATTGTTGAGAGTTTCGACACCCTGACCGACTTCCTGCGTGAGCGCTATGTCTTCAATGAGTTCAACGACATCGACTGGGACGCGCTCTATGCCGAGTACAGCCCGCGTGTCGAGGAGGCCGAGGCCGACGAAGACCTGGGTGCGTATTTCCTGGCGTTGGTTGACCTGGCCCACGATCTGTTCGATGCCCACGTCTATGTGCAACCCGGTGATATCGTCAGCGATCCAAAAGCCTTGAAGACCGCGCGGGAAGGCCTGACGAGAGACGGCGGCGGTGTGGGCGCCGAACTGACTGAACTCGACGACGGTCGCATCATCGTATCGGATATCGATCCGGAAGGTCCCGCTGCCGCCGCCGGTCTTGCGTTTGGCGCTGAAGTCGTTCGCGTGGACGGTGTGCCCGTCCAGGAAGCGCTGGACGAGGCGGTCCGCTATCTCGTCTTCCCGGGTACGCCAGAGTCCAAGCGCATTCTGGATGTTCAGTATTTGTTTAAGCAGCCGATTGGCACTGAATTTGAGGTGACCTACCGCCTGCCCGATACGGACAATGAGGTGACGACGACGCTGACGTCGATTTATGACGTGCCGACGCAAGCCGATCGGCCAATCATGCCGATGGAGTACCGGCTCACGGACGGTGTAGGCTATGTGACCTGGCCAGGATTTGCGCGCACGGGGATCGCCACCCACATCTTTGCCGACTTCATCAAGGTGATGAACCAGCAACAGATCCCCGGGATCATCATCGACCTGCGAAGTAATGGCGGTGGTTCTGCGCTGATGGAATTTGCGGTCATGTCCTACCTGTTTGACGAAGAGAATCCGCTGAATCTTGGCATCGCAGACGACTACCGGTTCAATGTCGGAACGGGTGAATGGGTGCGGGAACCCAAGAACAGTGAACTCTCAGGCCCGGCCGGTTTTCAGCCCTACCAGGGGGACGTTGTCATGCTGGTGAATGAGACGTGCGCCAGCGCGTGCGAGTTCATGAGCTATTGGCTGCAGGCCAGCGGACGCGCCGATATCGTCGGCCAATATGGTACCGAAGGTGCGGGTGGCAACACCAATGGGATCTTCCTGCCCGGCAACATGCAGTTCAACTACACCGCCGGCACAGATTTGGACAACGAGACCGGTCTCCCCACCTTCCAGGGCGTCGGCGTTCAACCGGATGTACGCGTGCCGGTTAGTGAAGAGACGGAGCGAACCAAATTTGAGGGCGGCGACCCGGTGCTGGACGCCGGCATCGAACATCTGCGTCGTTTGGCCTTCGAACGGATGGACCTGCAACCGACCACCTTTGTTAGTGAAACGGTCGCTGCGATCGTACCGACCCTGTGGACGCCGGACGAAACGGGGACTGCGTACACCAGTCCAGACGCACCGATTCAGCTCTCCGTTTCTGCCTGGACCGAAACTGACGAGATGAATCCTGACAGCATCATGCTCAACGCCTACCCCGGCGTGCTGAAAATTTCCGATTTGGAAACCGATGCCGGCACCTGGTCGATCTACGGCGTTGAGGGGACCGATGACGGGACCGATGTTTACACAATCTTGGCTGTAAGCGTCATTAACGAGCAACCGTACATTGTCAGCACGTCAACGACGGATGAGAATCTGGCTGTGTTGATGGTTGAGTACGTATTGTTGCCTGTTTTGCGCGCTTTCGAGGTCGTGGAGTAGGCTGTGCTTTGCTGTCACTCGATACGGTAAAGAACGTCGTTTCCGTATCGAGTGACAGCATCAAATCCGTACCCGAACCAAGCCGTATTTGCGGCGAAGTGATGAGGGCAAGAAAACGCGTGGCTCGCCGCTTTGATTCTGGCCAACAGCGATCGACTTATGTAAATTGAAGAGGGCTTGAACACTGTGATAAAACGTACGACAACGATACTTCTGATTTTGAGCACAGTATTGCTGGCCGCCTGTAGCACGACGTTGGTTCCAGCGTCACCCGAAATGGACGCGACCTCTACGTCAGAGAGTACAGCGGAAACACCGGAGCAAGATAAGGTCGCACTTGAGGCCGATCTCGCCTTCTTTCAGGAGAAGGCTGGCGAGTCGACCACCAGAGTGACAACCGCCTTCCTGGAATCATGCCCTGAAGTCATCATTCCGGGCATGCGGGCTTTCCCGCTGGCCGAGCCGGCCTATGACGGCAAACGTGCCCGCGATCTCAGCCCCTTTGCCGCAGCGTTAGACGACTTCAGCGCCGAACGCGCTGCGGAACTGGACATGGTGTTGGCCGGCCAGGATATTCCGGGCATCCAGGCGCTAATGGAGAGCGGCGAACTGAGCGCGGTCGAACTGGTGACCTACTACGTCGACCGCATCCAGCGCTACGACATCGACAAACTGAACTCGGTGATGACGCTGAATCCCGAAGCGCTGGCCATTGCCGCGCAAATGGATGAGGAACGGGCCGCAGGCGCCGAACTCGGGCCGTTGCACGGCATTCCTGTGCTGCTCAAGGACAACATCGCAACCGGCGACGGCATGCCGACCACGGCCGGCGCCTATGCGCTCAAAGACTGGCAATCTGACCGCGATGCCTTTTTGGTCCAGCAACTGCGCGACGCCGGCGCCATCATCCTGGGCAAGGCCAATCTCTCCGAGTGGGCCAACTACATGGACCCGTGCATGCCCAGCGGTTTCAGCGCCGTCGGCGGCCAGACCCGCCATCCCTACGGCCCCTACGATCCACTCGGCTCCAGCACCGGCTCCGCGGTCTCGGTGGCCGCCAACCTGACCACCGCCAGCGTGGGGTCGGAGACTTCCGGCTCGCTCATCCAGCCCGCACGCGTCAACAGCGTGGCCGCGCTGCGCCCCAGCCAGGGCCTCATCAGCCGGGATCGGATCGTGCCGCTGGGTGAGGCACTGGACACGCCCGGCCCCATGGGCCGAAGCTTGATGGATGTGGCCTTGATGCTCAACGCCATGGCCGGGGTGGACGAGAATGACCCCAAGACCGCCGATGCCGCGGCCCTGGCCGATGTCGATTTCACCGAATTCCTGTCACTGGATCAAGCCCGGGATCTGCGCGTGGGCGTGATCATTCCCGCTCAGGATGCAGCTGCGCGGCTGCAGTTCAAGGAGCAGTTGTTGACCGCGTGTGACGGAGCAGGAACTGAGCGACGAGGATCGCGAGGCGCTGCTGGCTGAGGTGGTGCTGCCCGAACTGGGCGGTGACCCGGATGTGGCCATCGAGGCGCTGAAGGCGCAGGGCATTGAAGTCGTTGAGATCCCCGACGACACGTTGCCGCCCTCTGTCGACACGGCCCAGAGTCTCCTCCCCTACGATTTCCAGGAGGCGTGGCCCGTTTCTTCGCCGGCCTGGAGACACCGGCCCCGATCACGAGTCTGGCCGATGTGGTGGCTTTCAACAACGAAGATCCGGCCAATCGTATGCCCTATGGCCAGCGCTTTGTCGAGTGGTCCGCCGAGACCGATATCACGGCTGAAGAGTATGCCCGCATCCTGGCCACGGCCCAGGGATTGGCCGACAACTGGATCACGACCATCCTCGAAGAAAATGACGTGGACGTGTTGGTCTCCGGCATGAGCTATGCCGGCAATGCCGGCGCGGCCAATGTGCCTGCGCTGACCATCCCGGCCGGGCTCGATCCCGCAGGGACAGCCCCAGGGCGTCATCCTCACCGGGGCCTATCTGTCCGAGCCAATGCTCTTTGCCGTCGGCTACGCGCTGGAGCAACAGTTGCAGGGCCGGGTTGAGCCGGATTTGGATGCGGTCATCGCTACGTTCCCGCAAGAGTAGATAACATTCATCAGCCTGTCGGTTCGACTATCAGCGAGGTAGTTGCATCGACAGGCTGAATGTCACATTGTGAGTATCCCTGCCCTTGCGGATTATTCAATGATGACCTCAAGGAATACGGCTGCTCCAGAGTTTTCATGCAGCACTACCAGAAGCGCATCTCCGGCACGCTGATGGACCGCATGGCGCTTTATACCCGCTTAAGTAATGCCATCCGCCTGGAGGTGCAGTGCGTGCCCTTCGAAAAGTTATCCAGCCTGGACGGCGATGAACCATCATCGCCCACCCGCAAATGCGTCGAGGCGGCGCGGGGACTACAGACCAAGCGCTTTGCTCCAATGGGAAAGCCACATGTTCTGGTCATACGAACGAACCAGTACGCACTTGGCTCGTCTGGAGAAGGAAGACCGGTGATTCGGGGACCGCTTCTAGAGGGAATCTGAGAAGAGCTACCTGATGAATGCAAGTGCCAAATAGCGGAGCAGACGGAGAATCTACGCGCTGCGTATCTCACGCTGCGGGAATTGCGTAGGGCTGCCGGCTTAACGCAGGTCAATCAGTCTGAAACTCTGGACATACCGCAGTCCAACATTTCTCGGCTGGAAAGCAATTCGGAAATGTTGCTTTCGACGCTACGTTGCTACGTGAGAGAATTGCTTGGTAATTGCTTGGCGACGGCTACGCCATTGAATGGCCAGACCTAGATGAGCACATCGGCGTTGTGGGCCTGTTGGCCGGCAGGCGTAGCGGCGAGACTCTCGCATCGATCTACGCAAAGGAATTGACCGATGATCTGGTCATCGACATGTGAGAAATCTTCCCCGGAAAAGAAGCGTTTTCGGCTAAGTCCCTTCCAGAAGGGTCAGCAGCAGCGCATCTACGTTCAAGTCAAGAATTGCTGTGCAAAATCTTGGCCAGATGGTTTCACGATGCGCTCGGGCCTGTTCGTCTGTGAGGCCATCGCCGCCAATGGCGATGACCATTCGAATGAATCCATCTAGCATGGAGAGCCGATAATCATCCCAACATTGAGCGAAGGAAGTGGTGCGGAGGTCATGTTCCATGAGTACCGCGTGATACGTGCGCAGCAGGTTCATTTCGTGCGTGCGTCGATCATCGATTGATAGATTCCCACCCAGAAGGGAGGCCACGTCCATGGCGCCTCGCCCTACTGTGAGCAGTTGCCAGTCAATTACTGTCAGCGAGAACCCACCGTCCACTTCGGCGAAGAAAAGGTTGTCCAACATGAAATCATTGTGAACCAAAGTCTGGGGTGGTCGATGCAAATGCTCGTAGACCTGTATGCCCCGATCCTCAAGCCGTTGGCCGATCTCTACAATCGTTTTCGGCAGACTGGATGCAAGCCTGCTTGTGAACGGCTGCCAACTCTGTTGATAGAGATAGTGTACAACCTGGAATGTGGTGCTGACGTCGGGTGAGTGTGCCCAATGGCGCTGGATTCGTTGTGGATTATCCCACCATGCAGCATGGAATCGAGCGGCCTCGCGAATGGCCAACTCTGCTTCGGCCGGCGAACAGCCGACGAGCCGGTCCCCGTTGCGAGTTGGAGCCAGGTCTTCAAGCAGAAGCACAAACTCGCCAGTTTCCTCGTTGAGGGCGCTGTAGTAGCAGTGAGGTACGGATAACGTTACCTCTTCGGCCAACTCACGGTAGAAGCGAACCTCACGCTCGAAGAAGCCTGCGTGGTGAAAGTTCATCCGCCATTCGGCATCTGCCGGCGCAAACTTGGCGATCAACGTATGAGGAGCAAGCATGTCAATGGGCTCATACGTCAGATTTAGGCGAAAAATTTGCCCCAGCGCGCCCTTGACGCCGCCGATGGTTTTCGCCTCGAAAGAGTCAACCCACCCCCTTTGATTGCGTCCGCGGCAATCAAGATCTGCGTAAGTCACTCACTGGTCATCTCGTCAGGCATCGCAGGAAATCGCATATTTCCTCCACTTGGTGTTGTTGTGCGCCGGGTAGTACGACAGCCGTACTCAGGCTAATCAATCAAGCTTATCGTGTGAAGCCACCAACAGATGCCATGAGCACGGCGCCAAATCCATGCAACGCCGCTTTTGCTTCATCATTCGGATTGCCGAAGACTGAGAAGCCGTTCACATCGGCGACGGCAAAGAATCGGTCCGCAAAGCGCTGCCCAAAACTCTGCAAATGGGTCATCACCGCGGCTGAGTCAGCATAGCGTTCGTAGATATGATAGCTGCCCTGATCCGCACTGATAAACCACTCGTAAATCATCGTGCCGGGTTCCTCAGTTTGCACGGTATCTATCATCTCGGAGGCCAGTGCTTTGAAACTGTCTAGCTGACCTGACTGAATTGTGCCTTCAATGATCCAAGAAATATTCTCACTCATTGTTCGTTGTACACTCCTTATTTGAGCAGCCACGGGCATTGAACGCTCCAATCAACTGCGCCAGAACTAGAATCACCAAAAAGGTGGCAAAAGAACCGTGGGGTCGGGCATCCTTGACCGACCTCCACAGTCATGATCTCGAAGCATTTGCGTCTTGCCTAACCGCCGGGGCGGATGGGTTTGGGAACGACAGGGGAAGGGCCCCAAAGTTCAGTTTCGAGATTGAGGGTGATTTTTGCCATTTCTTCGAAAACGTCCTGCACGGTATTCGTGTTGTACCACGCCTGCCAACTCGCCAGATCAGCGAATTCTGTTGTGACGACGACACGCCGGTCACCGGTCACCGGGCGGTAGCCGCGGAATTCGACAACGTCGCCGGCGGCCAGTACACTCGGGATAGCACGCTGTGCCCATTCTGTGTAGCTATCAAGTTCATCGGGGTTGATGTCCCACTTCATGATCCAAAGCACCATGATCTGTTCTCCTTCCCACTGATGGGTTTACGAAATTCGCTTCTACGCCACCGTTTCCCACAGTTCTCGCCGCCCACCTGGTCGGGCCATGTCCGCCCATGCTGCAAAGAACGCCTCCGCGCCCTCAGTTTGCCAATGGTTCCAAAACGCCTCCATCTCCGACCAGTTGGCGAACTCGAATTCGACAACAACCTGATCAAATTCGGCAACGACCGGCCGATAGATGCGGACCGGACCTTGCCAGTTCATACGCGCTTGTTCTTCCGCAAGCAGCGTCAACGCGTCCTCCATCTTGTCACGGGCAACGTTCAAAATTCTGCGATCGACCAACATGATAGTTCCCCCTTTCCTATGAACCTGATGGAATCACGCCGATTTGCTGAATCTAGCCCAATGTGTCCCATTCGAGCCGTCCTTCTTACACCTATCCGCCTACCACATGATAGATGGCGGTCGTTCTGCTTGTATAGCTTATGGACGTTGCCGGGATGCCAGCGAATTCGCCATCACTTGCCTGCAAGTCGGTCGACTACATGAGCAAACTGTTCCATCGGTTGCCAGATAGAGATATAGGAGAAGCCGTAGTGTTCACGGCGCTCCTGCAGCGTATCTACGATTTGATCGATCGAGCCAATCAAGGCCGACGGTGACTCCAGCAACTGCTCTACAGTTAGCACGTCTGGCGGAATACCGTACTGATCCAAAGCTGCCTGGGCGGCTTCTTCTCGATTTTCCGTCACTGCAACCAGGGGCACCAGCAGATTGATTGTTAAGTCATCGAATCGGGCCCCTGCTGCTTGGCGTACCCATTCAATCT
Source organism: uncultured Chloroflexia bacterium (assembly GCA_963848115.1). GTDB lineage: Bacteria > Chloroflexota > Anaerolineae > Caldilineales > Caldilineaceae > JAWKOK01. The sequence continues at coordinate 83,179 of CAWKCP010000002.1, forward strand.
TCTGAGCTGCTGCTTCTGCGCTGATACTGCCGAAGTCGAAACCACCTTCAGACGTCGTCCTGATATTGACGCTGACGATATCTGCCTCTCGAGCTGCCAAAGATAGCGTACGTCTAGCACCACCACCTAGCATCAATGGTGGATGTGGTCGCTGAACTGATCTTAGTTGTCCATTCAGCCCTTCGACATTGTAGAAGTCACCGCTGAAGCTAAAGGGATCGTCAGCAAAAAAGCCCTTGATAATTTGTACTGCCTCTTCTAGCCGGCTAACCCGGACGCCGGGCGATTCAAGCGCCACGCCGGATTGCGCATAATCTCCACCGGCATACCCGGTCCCCATGCCGAGGTCCAGTCTTCCGCCGGAGAGGATGTCGATGCTGGCCGCCTCTTGGGCAAGAAACACAGGATCCCGAAAATCGTTGCCAAACACATAGCTTCCCAAGCGCAGTGTTGTTGTGGCCTCCGCTGCTGAAACTAATGCGGCAATGGCACCAAAACTATCTCCGAGATGATCGGAAGGCAGCAGGCTATAGTAGCCTAAATCCTCTGCCATTCTTGCCGTCGCAACCCAATCTTCCCGAGCGTTTGCGTTTGCATTGACACCGAACTGAAATGGACGATGTTTCGACATAGCAATTCCTTCCTTGTAGACTTATGCTGGCATCACGCCGAGCTGCTGCAAGAGCGACATCTGGTCTGCATTGACCCAAAAGCCGACGATCTTGCCGTCAACGATGTAATTGAATCGACATCGCATCGAACACGGTTCGGGTCTATTGACTCCCCTCATCCGTCTGCACAAATCGGAAATATCCCAGTCCCAAGACCAGCAGCAGCCAAAGCGCCACATTCACCCAACCAAGGGCATTAAACATGCCCGCCGTGTCATCAGCAGAATGACGAGTCCGATGCTATCTCCGACAAACAGAGATAATGTGATGCCTTTGAGTTGATTCGGCTCTTTGCTACTTTCGGCCCAGCAGATCAGGCCCACGGCGACCAGCATTGCGCCCAGCAGCCGTGCCATCACGCTGCCTGCAGGATCCAAAACGACCCCGAATACCGACATGAATTCGACTGGCACTGCAACCAAAATGCGCCGAACAGAAACGAGATGATTGCCTTCGCCGACAGAAAATTCTTGAGCGTCATGAGATTTCCTCCTGGTGTAGGTGGTCCAAAAACGATGATAGCTTTGCTTCGCCGTACCATGTGTATAGGCTACAAACGGCACGACGAAGCTATTTTTTCCAAACCTAACCGCCAGGGCGGATGGGCTTGGGCACCACGGGGGATGGTCCCCAAAGC
>CAWKCP010000003.1:0-58926 GCA_963848115.1 uncultured Chloroflexia bacterium
CACAATTCAGAAGCACGAACGCCGCTATCCAGCAGGAAGAGCACAATAGCCAGTTCCCGCGTCGATGAACAGGCCTTGGTCAGTTTTCTGACTTCATCGGCTGACAACGCCGGCAACACCTTGTGTTCCATCTTGGGCATTTTGACGCGCTTGAAGGGGCTTTCGTCGATTAGGCCATCGCGCACGCAGAAGTTGAGGAAGGTCCGGATCGCCCTGGCGTTGCCGTGTACGGTGTGTGCTGCCAGACCCCGATCCGATTGGGAAACCAAAAATTGCTTGATATGTCGATGGTCGAGGTCATCCAGATAGACGATCCCCTCACTCTTGCACCATCGCAGAAAGAACCCGAGTTGATCACGATAGAACTGCTGCGTTCCCTTCGTGAACCGCTGCGCCTTTGCGTCCAGCAGTAGCAGATCCATTGCATCCTGCAACGTAAACTTCTGCTCCATGAGAGGGTTTCCCGGCTCCGGCCAAAGGCCAAAACACTACATACAGTGTGATCGAACTGGTCGATCTACCTCATGTTGTACCTTTCATTGCGCCCGTGACCTAGCGGATAGAGCACTAGTCTTCGGAACTAGGTGTCAGGGGTTCGAATCCCTTCGGGCGTGCTACTCCACTACCACTGATGGCGGACCATCGCTCATCCACAGTGCATTATGCAACCCGCTTCTGATTATCGAGGCGGGTTGTTTGTTGTGCAGATCCGAACTGTAAACCTCGAAGCGGCAGAACCATTCACCATGGATGGTCAGGCGCTCCGCTTCACAGACAGCACGATCACACGTGTGGTCACCCTTGCGTCAAGGATGCCAGACAAGTTGGCCTTCGTCGCGCCCGGCAGCATTCTGCCCAACACCCCTATCCACATGAAGACCCTCAGAGCATCCGCCGAATTGCATCTTGACATTAGAACATTTGTGCTATATTCTGCAAGTGGAGATGATTCCCCCGAACGAATTTTCCAAATATATCGCAGATGTTATCCCCAATATCCCAATTGGGATATTGGGGATAACAGATTCCTACGGCTTAGAAACGGTGTCGCTAATTGGTTACGCAGCGAAACCAGTCCGATGTACCACGAAACCTCAGGGGTGTTCCAGGAGCCTGGCCATGGCTTACAAGCGACGTACTCTGGAGATGGAAGCAGACAAAATTGAAGAAGTGCTGGCGCGTCACAATGTTAGCGGGCGTGTACGGGGAGGCGTCGTGACGCCGCGCTTTGTGCGCTTCGAGCTGATGACCGAAGTCGGCACCAAGGTAAATCGTGTGGCCGCGCTGGCCGAAGAGATCGCCATGGCGCTCGAACAGCGCGAGGCAAGAATCTATCGCAATGGTGGGGAGATCAATGTCGAGGTCTCGCGGCCCAGGCCTTCGCCGGTGCGGCTGCTGCGGCTCTGCCGCCGCCTTCCCCCTCCCCCGCCTGTCACAGCCGTACTTGGCGTGGAAGGAGATGGCACGCCGCTCCTTCTGCGCATCGCAGCCCCCGACGTCGCCCACGTGTTGGTGGTCGGGACGACCGGATCAGGTAAGACTGCTCTTGCGCGCACGATGCTCACATCGCTATGTATGTTCAATGCAGCGGAACAGGTTCGGATCGAATTGATCGATCCAAAGGGGAGAGGCCTCGGACCGCTCACCCGCCTGTCCAACGTGCGCGGCACAGTCGCCGCGGAGCCCGAAGCCGCGTTGCGGCGGCTGGAAGGCTTAATTGCCGAGATGGAGCGGCGCGATCGGAAAGGGATCAGCCGGCCGGCGATTGTGGTCGGCGTAGACGAATTGGCCGATCTGATTCAGGTCGGCGGGCGTCCTGTTGAGGCAGCGCTCTCCAGGATCGCCCAGCGGGGGCGCGAGGCCGGCATCCACCTGGTTGCGTGCACCCAGAAGCCGGCCTCCGCCTTGATCGGTAGCGCGATGAAGGCGAATTTCCCCGTACGACTGGTCGGCGCAACGGCAAGCCGCGAGGAAGCACGCTATGCAGCGGGGATCGCCGATAGCGGAGCCGAAAAGCTTGAGGGAAAAGGCGACTTCCTTCTGATTGCCAAGGGTCAGGCGATCAGATTTCAGGCCGCCTGGCTGGGCCCCAGGGATCTGACCCGGATCGTCGGCCAGCTTGAGTCCGGAGACGGGAAGCGAGACTGGTCAAAAGAGGAAAACGAACAGCGGGAAGTGCATCGGGATCGTGGGCGGGAAACAGTAGTCAAAGGCCCTTCGACCATACTCCACCGGCTGTTTCAGCGCTAGGAGTCGGTCCGAGAGAGAAACGATAGAACGCTGATCGTGCGTATTTTGGCTTCAGTCCGTTTCTGACGGGTTGGCGTCTTGGCATTGGTTCACCGGTGGGTTGTACTAGCACCGGTATTGTATGGAGGGAGATTGATGAGAAACGTAATGATTCTGATAGTGGTTGTTCTGATTGGGGCAGTGGGCTGGCGGATTGGCGGCCGCCTGAGTCCAGACGCGATGGGACTAGCCACCGGCGTCGTCTTCGGCGTGCTGGCCGGTCTGCCGACGGCGCTGCTTGTCCTGGCCTCAAATCGAAATCGTGGCGATGGCGATGAAAGTGCTCGCAGCGGCCGGCGCCACAATATGACTCGCCACTATGGCGGTTATCCCCATCAACCCCCCGTCATCGTTCTCGCCAGCGGAGCGATGGCTCCACCGCCTCAACAGTCGGAGTATCCTGCGCCGCAAGCCCAGCACGGCATGCGAGCACTGCCTGCCCCACAAAAGCAGGAAAGGCACTTTCGCGTCTTTGGCGATGCCGAGGACATTGTCGAAGATGAGTTCAGGGTTTAGTGGATGAGAGCGCAACGGTGGCGGCAGCTGCATGGATTTCAGGCAGAAGCGTGTCGAGGACGTCGCTGGTGGCGACCCAGTTCACAGCCACCAGGTTTTCCCCGGCGCCGTCAAGTTGGGCAAGATGGTAGGCTTTGAGGCCCGGCGTCCCGTTTGATGCCGGCAGACGGTACGTCACCATGCCGACAGGTGTACCATCAACTCGGATATCATAGAGTAGGCCGGTCCGTTCTACCTCAATGCCCGGTTCGGAGGCCAATGCTGCCGACAGCTCGCCGATATATTGTTCGAGTCTGAGGGCGTGCCGGGGTATGACGGTCAGCATCATGATCGGTTCGGGCGTTCCAAAGGGATAGGGGCCTGGGTGGGCGGCGGCCATCAGACTGGTTTCGTTCCCGATTCCATCCAAAAACGCCTGGGCGATTGCCCCGCTGAATGCAAACTGGTTCGGCCAATCCTTAAGCTCCTCCGGCCCAAGGGTGACAGTCTCCCAGCCGTCCGGCAGTGTGATCGTCATGCCCTCGACGGTGCTGAAGTGGATTATCTCTTCCGCCGTCTGGGCTCCGGCATTGTGTACCGGCTGCCCACTAGTAGCAGCCTCAGCCATCTGTTCTTCGTTCTCGAGCTCGCCTGATACAAACTCGGATGTAGGCTTGGAGTCAGTTTCCGTCGCCGTCGGAATCGGGTCACCTGCGACTCGGCTCGGCTGCGGTCGTGCATGGGAGCGACAGCCGGTCAGGAACATGGCCAACGCACAGGCGAGTGCACACTTGATCAAGAGATTTGCGGTGGGATAGGTTGTGACTGACATAGTTACCTTGCCGGGGGATGGCGCCTCCGTGTTGTGGAGACATGGGCGGATGGTCAGAGCGACGCTGATGGGCATAGATGGTTCAGGATACAGTCTGCACAGGCGGGTCTGCGTGCGATACAGACCCTGCGGCCATGGAAGATCAGTAGATGCGAAAAGTCGATCCACTCGGACTGTGGAACGATCTTCGTTAAGTCCTTTTCAATCTTCTTGGGATCCTGGTTCGATGTCAGTTCAAGCAGATTTGACAGCCGCTTGACGTGGGTGTCGACGACAATACCGTCGGCAATGCCGTAGGCCGTACCCAGGACCACGTTTGCAGTCTTTCGCGCCACGCCGGCCAGAGAGAGCAGATCGTCCATGTTGTCCGGCACTTCGCCGTCGTACTCATGCACGATGCGCGTGCTGGCCTCCTGGATATTTTTGGCCTTGTTGCGATAGAAGCCGGTGGACCGTACGGCTTCTTCCAACTCGGTGCGATCGGCGGCTGCAATGTCGACAGGGGTGGGGTATTTGGCGAATAGATCAGGCGTCACTTTGTTGACGCGGACATCTGTGCACTGTGCCGAGAGTATTGTCGCCACGAGCAGTTCGAACGGATTCCTATGGTTTAATTCGCAGCAGGCATCCGGATATTCCAGGTGTAGCAGGCGGATAATCTCGTCAATGCGTTCGCCGGATGGTGATGCCGGAGCGAGGGGTGGTGATGGCATGGGCCCGTTTCAGCTAAGACAGCGGCATGACCGGTTGTGCCGGGATGCGATAGTCGGAATCATCGATCCGTTGCCACGGGTAGTGAATGAAGTCATCCGTGATTTCCCCGTAAAAATCGGGTTCCTGGTCTGGGAAGATACTGCTCTCCTTCTTCCAGTGCAGAACAGCCATCTCAGGATAGCCGCCGGCGGTCTCAATGCGACCCTTAACCGCCATGATGGTTCGTCCCCGATACCAAAGATTGTCGACAACCAGGATTTTGAGACCCGTCAGCAAAGGGTCCGACGGGAACTGAAGAAATCGGGGCCAGCTGAGACGCGTCTGATTGTGCGGGTCCTCTGTAAAGAGGACGGATGCGGTCAGCACTTCCTTCATACGGAGCGCCTCTGCAATCATCCCGCCGGGGATGATACCACCACGTGTGACGACCAAAATGGCATCATATGGCGTGTTCAACTTGAAGACGAGCTTGCTGATCAACTCTTCCGTATCATGCCAGGAAAGGTAGATGTGTTTCATTGATTTTTCACCGATTCAAAAAAGAGGTTCCGGCCCTATGGCCGCCCGCTGCGTTTGCGTCAATTCATAGGAGTCGACGCGGTCAATAACCAAGCGTATCATACACGTATGCTCGATTCAAGTCACGACGAGGGACGGGTGCATTTCACACTGAGGGCAGGATCTCCTGGACCGTCCCCGGCACGTTGTCGCCCCGAATCTGAAATGCACCACGGCGGACATGCGCCAATTCGATATTCCCTAGGGCTTTTCCATCATAGCAACTAGTCGTCTTCGGCGATCAACATTGGAGCAACCAGGGCCGCAGCTACGCCCAAGTCGACTGCACGATGACGAGCACCAATGTCCTCGACCCGGTTGGCGCCTGGTGCGACATCGACAGACAATGCCTCTTGGCTGAGTTGAACCGCCGGCGGCGCGGTAAAGCGCAGCATATGGGCGCCGGGACGAACGTTCCAGAGGCGGAATTCGCCATCGTCGTCGGAGATCACCGAAGCCAGTGCGGAACCAGCTTCATCGAGCAGGCTGATGCGGACATCCCGATAGCCGACACTGCCACCGATCCAGGCGGCTTGACCAGGGCGTATTCGCATCATCACGGGGTCGTGGTCACTGCTATGCTGTACGCTATCGGCGTCTATCGAGGCCGGATAGGCATAGTCTGCATTGAGACGAATGGGCCGTATCTCAGAGATATCTTCTGCCATAGACTCAGTCACAAGAATATGGTCAAGAACCTGGCTTCCACCGTTGAAGATATATGTGTAGCGATCAAGATCGGGCAGGAAATCGTATGAATGCACCATTGGCGGTTCGACGCCTGATAACAACGTTTCAACCGGGCCGCTACGGTAATAGTCGTTGAGATCGCCGAGGACGACCACATTTGCTAATGCCTTTCCCGCAAGTTGCTCCTCTACCAACTGGGCAACGTGGTCTGCCTGTGCTTGGCGACGAACGACATTAACTGTCTCGTCTCCGCCCTTGCTCTTCCAATGGTTGCCGATCACAGTCAGCCGATAGGGCTCTGCGTTCGCCTGCCCGCTACTGTCTGCGGCTATCGAAAGCTCAACGACAAGCGGCGGACGATTGAACAACCCGTACGTACCGCGAGCGCAAACACCGGGTTCGTACTTCACGTCATAGTTAAGGTTTGAACAACCTTGACGGCTCTGAGCGTCCACCACCTCGACGCGATTCTGTACGCGTCAACAACGCGTTGGTAAGCGGGAACTCGGCGCTGTCTGTGCCGGGACCCTCAATCGCTGTGGCAGTGTAGGCCAGACCCTGTTGCTCACCCAGAAGACGAGCCAGGTTCTCTGCGTCCTCGGGCGTACCGGCCTCCTGTAGGGCGATGATGGTACAGCCTTGCAGCCGCTCGGCAATTGCCAAGGCACGTTTGGCCAGTTGCTGTTCATACTCATCCGGCTCGGGATACTGGGCTGAGCCTTGCCCGAGTCCCAACAAGTTGAACGTGCAGACCGTGAATTCACCGACAAGCTCCTCAACAGGCCTAGGCGGCTCCAGTCGATCCGGTCCAGGAACGATCGATTCGCCGCCAACGTCCTGATCAGAGAACGGCAGAAACTGATACTTGCCGAAGTTATAGTCCAGCAGACCCACGACGGCGTCAGCGGATCCCGGCTCAGATCCCAGTCGGAGCTTATCGCCCCAGTTGAGTTCGGGCAGCTGGACGCCAAGCGCATTGCTGAGAAACATGAGTGCGGCCATGTCACTCGGTACATGCTGAAAGACGCGGCCGGCAGGCAAGTGTGGCACGACCGATTGAGGAACAAAGGCGATTTCGGCATCTCCATTGCGGAAACGTTTCGTAGGCCCTTGAACGACACCGGTCAGATCGTCAACAACCACGAGCATCCCTTCGAAGCGCTCGAACCGTTTGGCCGGATCGACAGCCAAACGAGCAGCACCTAGTAGAACCGGCTCCGGCGCCACACCACCACACCAGTCGACCTGCTGTGGAGCCTTGGTCCGAGAAAGCTCGGTCTTCTCATAGTATTCATCGACAAATGCACGCTGCACCGCGAGACAGTCTCCGACGCTGACCTTCGGGCGGCCCTGTGTGTAGACATAGATGCCGTCGCTGGTTTCTATGTCCCCGTCGCCGACGGGATCTTGGAGATAGTAGCCGTTGCTCGTGATACCGGTTACAATGCCGTATGTGTCGACCCACTGACCAAAGAAGGGCGACTCGATCCCGGCGCCCTGAATCTCGTAGATGGGGATGGCAGTGGTTGGCAGAGCCTCTTGTGCATAAACGGGTGCTTGGGTGATCACATTCATGCACAAGATGGTAAGGAGTGAGATCACAAATGCTGTCAACAAGTACATGGGGGATTTTTTCATTCGTCTCTCGTCGATTCTGTGGGAGATCATAATTAGAAAGCCATTGTACTATTCGCGATACCACAGGTCAAGAGAGTCAAATTGCCCGGCTGCACCGGAAAAGATACATCCTCCCAAACAAGACCGAAATGCGAGCACAGAAATGATTCGGAACCCCTCTTGGCGCAAGATTTGCGCCATCACAATGTTCACTGCGGCGCTGGTCGCCGGCGCCGTTTTTCAATCCGATGCACTCGTAGCGGCGCACAGCGAGTCCGGCCAGACAATGGGCTCAACAGGCGATGCAGGAATGGACGCTCAATCTAAAAACCGGCGCCCCGTCCAGGTCATGCTCGAACTGGACATGCCACCGGTTGCCCAGATTTACGCAGCGCAGTCGGTTGGCGCTGCCGGCGCTGACCAGATCGCCGCTGCAACGAAAGCACATCTCGCATCGGTGGAAGCATCACAACTGTCACTCCTCACCCGGCTGGATCAGTTCGGCGCTGAAGAGATCTTCCGTGTGCAACGCGTCTACAACGGCATTGCCGTCTCCATCGATCAAGGCCAGATCGGTGCCCTGCTAGCCCTTCCCGGCGTCGCCGGCGTGCACGAACTGACGCCCATGGCGCCGGACCACACACGTAGCGTCCCTTCTGTACATGCGCCGGCCGCTTGGACAGGCATTGGTGGAGAGCCGGTCATCGGTACAGGGGTAACCATCGCCATCATCGATACGGGCATTGACTATCTCCACGCCAACTTCGACGGGACTGGAAACTACGCCGGCAACGACTCTGAAGTCATCGGTGACGTGTCCGGGTTTCCCGGTCCCAAAGTTGTCGCCGGCTATGATTTTGCCGGCGACGCCTATGACGCCGATCCGGAAAACCCGAGCTACAACCCTTTCCCCCAGCCGGACCCAGATCCAATGGACTGTTACGGACATGGCACGCACGTAGCGGGCACAGCGGCCGGCGTCGGCATTTCAGCCGATTTTACGCCGGCAAGCTACGACGGGCCCTTCGACGAGACCACATTCTCAGAAGTATTTCGAATTGGGCCAGGCATCGCCCCCGCGGCAAAACTCATTGCCCTCAAGGTCTTTGGCTGTCAAGGCAGCAGCAATCTAACCGCACGCGCCATTGAGTGGGCAGTCGACCCAAACCAGGACGGCGATTTTTCCGATCATGTCGACGTTATCAATATGTCGCTTGGATCAAGCTACGGATCGCTGACCGACCCGACAGTGATTGCCAGCGACAATGCCGCGCAGATCGGCGTGATCGTCGTCGCATCTGCAGGCAATGCTGGCGACGTATATTATGTTACCGGCTCGCCCGCTGTCTCGACGCAAGCGATAGGCGTGGCGGCAATCAGTGACCACGAAAGCACGGGCGTGCAAGCGTTCGCCGCATCATTCACTTCGCGTGGCCCCCGCCTCGGCGACGCCGGCCTGAAACCGGACATTTCAGCGCCGGGCACGAATATCCGATCAGCCAGATCGGGGGCACCCGGCATCGACGCGAGGCTGTTGTCCGGCACCTCGATGGCGGCTCCGCATGTTGCCGGCGCCATGGCTCTGTTGCGTGAGGCATATCCCGACTGGCGTGTTGAGGAACTGAAGGCATTGGTGATGAACACTGCACGTATGCAAAGTCCAGTGCCCACCTTCAGTACTGAACAAGGGGATGCGTTTGGTCCGACGCGAATCGGAAGCGGCGTCCTTGACCTGGCCAATGCGCTGAATACAGATGTGATCGCATTCAACGGGGATGATCCGGGCGCGGTCAAGGATCTCATTCGGCGCACCGGAGGTGATCGACAGCAGATACAGGGGTGAAGAACCTGCGGATCGTCAACAGGGGCGAAAATCCTGTGAGCTATCTGCTGACCATTGATACAACGGTCGACACGCCGGGAGTCAGCTTCTCTCTTGACCGCGACCGTGTGACGATCCCCGCACGCGGGTCTGCCGGCGTACCAATTTTCCTGTCCGCCATCGCTGCCGATATGCGCCATACTCGTGCCCCAAACGTGGGCGACTCGCAGAGCCAGCCACGTCATTGGTTGAGCGAAGAATCTGGTGATGTCGTTCTCTGGCCGGAGGATGTACTCCTGCGGTCCACACCAATTCTGGACGAAAACTCCGGGCAATTGCCGAATTCAAGCGCCGAGTTTCGCTACGATCCCCTGACGATGCAGCTTGGCTACACGATCTACCTGGCTGATTTTGCACCTGAAGAGATAGAAACGATCCAAATGCTAAGTGGCCGGGTGTCCACTGACGGAAGCTCCGTCTACAACCTTGATATTCCTGTGGGCTGGATAGATGCGGCGTCGCCGATTACCGGGGTCGTGACGCTGAGCCAAGCGGATGAGCCCTTCTTGATCAGCGGTTCGCTTCAACTGCGAGTTGCGACGACCAAGGCGGAAGCCCGATCATTGAGCAGCCAACTGGATGCGACGCCGGCCATTCTGCACGTGCCAGTCTACGCAGCGCCCAAGCCTGTGTCCAATATGCGCGCCCGCGACCTCATTGCTTACCTTTGGCAACGCAAGTGACGATCACCAGATACTTACCCTGGTCGGGCATGAGTTGGCGGCAGAAGATCCGCCAGTGGGATACTCGTCGCTCGTGAGTGGATTTGAGCTTCAGCACAGCAGCCCGGGCATACTAACCAGCAATGGCAGCAGCTTTGCAGACGTCCAATACGTGGGTATCACCGACAACCTGGCTGTCGTTCAATCAGGCAGGGTCGATGATGCAACCGTCTACTTCGGTATCAGCACCTACGCAGATTGGTCAACCCCGAATCAAGTTGCCTTCGACATCTACATTGACACGGATGACGATGGTCTATCCGACTACCGGCTTTTCAACTCGGATGCAAAAAATTATCTTGGAAGCAACCAGGTCAGTGATTCCTTTGTCGCCGTTATTGAGGATCTTCGTACGGGGCAATATTCTAAACCGCAACTGCTGAACGTGCGGTCATCGAACGAGGTTGACACCAACCTTTTTAACACCAACATCATGATCTTGCCGGTCGATGCCGTTGACATCGGGCTGTCCAACGCAGACACCGATTTTTCCTATCGGATTCATAGCGTAAATCGCGTTTCAGGAGTGTTCGTGGAAACTACACCCTTGCTACAATACGATTTGACTGCCAAGGTAATTGACCTGTTCAGCCACAACGAGCGTGCACCGATTTTCGATGACCGTGATGGAGCCGCGATCGGCATACAGCTTGACTCGGACAACGTCACGGTCAGCGGAGATAGTCCGAACCTGCTCTTGCTGCATCATCACAACCGATCAGGTGATCGAGCTGAGATCATCGAAGTCCGCTACGAATGGCCTTTCAAGAACTACCTGCCAGTGATAGGTGCTCAAGAATGACTTTTTAGAAGAGCGCATAGGGTCCGCCGGCAACGACAGATCAGTCTTTCTGGAGTTCGGACAACATCTGCTTGATTTCGGCCAGTTCTACCTGAATCTTGGCCAGCCGCTCCGAATCCACATTGTCTTCGGCGGACCGACTCAAGCCATCATTTCGCCCTGGTCTGATAAACGTCTTGGCAATGTAGCTGGTGAGAACCGTGAACAGCCCTACGCCAAAGATCATCAGCACGCCAGCAAAGAATCGTCCGACCCCGGTGATGGGGAAATAGTCGCCATACCCGACAGTCGTCACCGTGACGAATGCCCACCACAGCGACTCAGCGCCAGTCTCAATGTTGGCATCGGGTGCACTTACCTCAGCCATGACGACTACGCTGCTCGAGATCGTGATCACAAGGTACATGGTGAAAAGCATAATGAACAAAGTACTCTGTGCCCGTCGAACGCGAACTTCCCTGAAAATCTCGCGTAACGGCATGCCATAGAGGTTACGTGCAGCGATCAAGATACGAGCGATCCGCAACAGGCGAAAAAGCGGATGAAAAGGCATGCTCCCCAGGAAGTCGATCCAGCCCCAACGCAGTAAGTAGTGCAACTTGCGCGGAGCCAGGAATAGACTGCGAAAGAAGTCAATCAGAAAGACCGCGCAGATACTTACATCAACAATTGCAAGAATCTGGCGAATCTCAATCGGCAGGGGAAAAAACAGATACAGTATGATAACGGCAAGGGCCATCACACTCACTGAAAGAATGAACAGCTCGTATGGGCTATCGGGCGAGATCTCCACCGGCCAATCAGTTTCAGGCCGCTCCGGGTCTTTGCTCTGCGTTGTCATGGAATCGCTCTCACATCTGTTGAAAGCATTAGGAATTTCGCTTGGCGACACTAATGTAAGAAAGATGTGCTATATCGAAATCACATCACCAAGCATCGGGACTTGGGCATCTACGCCATGACGCTGCGCCAGCTTCCCAGCAAGTGCGCTTCTACCATCTGCTTCACCATGCGTCAACACCACCCGTGGCTTGGATGAGGCCAGCGAACTGTACCAACGCAGGAGTTCCGTCTGACCGGCGTGTGCGCTGAAACCGCCCAGCGTATGAATCTGCGCGTTGACGTCGATCTCTTCGCCAAATATCCGCACACGCTTGGCGCCATCAACCAGTTCACGACCCAACGATCCACGCGACTGATAGCCGACAATGATGACGGTCGCATCGGGTTGCCACAATCGATTGCGTAAGTGGTGCACGATGCGCCCCGACGTACACATACCGGAACTGGCAATCACCATGAATGGCCCATCCATCTCGTTGATCAGTTTAGACTGTTCAGCTGTCTCAGCGATGCGAACTGACTGCAGATCCTCCTGCAGATCGCCCGCTCGAATCAGTTCCATGGCTTCTTCATCATAGAGTTCCGGGTGCTTGGCGTAGATGCGGGTAGCAGCGATGGCCATGGGGCTGTCTAGAAAGAGCGGAAAGCGCGGCACAATTTCATCGCGGAAGAGTGCGGTCATGTGATAGAGCAGCTGCTGCGAACGGCCAACGGCAAAGGCCGGCACCAAAATTGCGCCTTTCCCGGCAACGGCTGTCTTGATGATCTCGCGGCCTTCATCCAACGTGTTGCGCAGCGAGCGATGATCACGATCGCCGTATGTTGATTCCAAGAAGACCAGATCAGCCTGCTGAAACGGCGATGCATCGCGGAGCCAGGGCGCCCCACTCGGGCCGATGTCGCCGGAGAAGACGATCACCTTGTCGATCTCATCCTTCCCGTCTGTCTCACGCTCGGTCACCGTCATCTTGATGCTGGTCGATCCGAGCATGTGCCCGGCCTCGACAAACTGGACCTTTGTGCCGGGAGCCACGGGAACGGGCAGATCGTACGGCGCATCTCGCATGAGCGCGAGTACGGCCTCCACATCGTCGCTATCGTAGAGCGGTGGAATCTCCTCTTGCCCGGCTTGGCGTCGTTTGCGATTGGCCCGGTGAGCGTCTGACTCCTGAATCTTTGCCGAATCGCGTAGAATCAGCGATGCCATCTCAATCGTGGCAGGCGTCGCGAAGACAGGCCCACGATAGCCTGCAACGGCGAGCAATGGTAGACGTCCTGAATGGTCCAAGTGAGCATGGGTGAGGACAACCGCGTCCAGTTCAGAAATCGTGAGCTGATCCGGCAGGATATTCTTCGCTTCCAACTCCGGCCCACCCTGAAACATACCGAAATCAACCAGCACGGTCGAGCGGGAGGTCTGTACGAGATAGGCCGATCCGGTCACATCGCCGGCCGCGCCGAGGAGAGTAATCTTCATGATAGGGGCGTTCCTAGCCGCCGAACAGAATGCGACCGCAGCTTGTGCAGATGGCCAGACTCTGCTGGGACAACGCAGCGCTGATCACGCCTGTCGGTAGTTTCACGCCACAGGCCTCACAGTTTTCACCGGCAACTTTGGTGACGGCCACCCCGCCTTTGCGTTTGCGCAGGCGCTCATATTCCGCCAACGAATCTGCATCCATGGCCTGCGCAATGCTCTCGCGGCGCTTCTTCAAGATCAGATAATTGCGTTTCATCTTTTTCTCCTCTTCGAGGAGATCAGCCTGGCCGGCCTTCCATGCCGTTTCAATTTCGGACAAATTTGCCTGGTCGGCCGCTAGTTGTTCAGTCAACGCCTCGATCTCAAGCAGCGCCTCCACGCCTTTGTCCTCCACATCAGACGCATGGCGACGGAGCGAATCAACGCTAGCCTGGAGAGATTCAAGCTCTTTTGGATTGGTCACCTTACCACTCATGAGCCGCTCGTCTGTGTCGGCAATGCGTTTCTGTAGGCTCTGAAACTCAAGATCAGCATCCTTCTGCCGGCCATGCCACTCGTGCAGTCGGGCGTCAGTGTCAGCCGCTGCCGTGCGAGCGGTTTGGAGTTCTTCGTTCTCGCCCAATTGCTCCTGGATCTGCAGCAAACGACGTCGTACCTTCAACCACATTGTGTCGGTGCTTTGAAGCTCATATAGTTCAGCCGCTGTTGCCACCACGCATTCTCCTATGAGTTTGGGAGCACGTTCTGTTTCGGGTTTGACCGATCTAGGATGGGTTGTTGAAGAACAGCCGGTTCAGGGAATCATGAACCCCCAGGATCGATTATATCATCTGAACTGTTTGCCCCCCAACGCGATCTGGTGCGCAGCCGATACCGGCCATTCACAGCATGGCGACAGATCAATCGCGCCTGGATCAAGCGCAGATCTAGATCCTCTCATGCGACGCGCGGTGCATGGACAGCTTGAATCGCGAACATCTTCCGGACAGTGGGTCGTGTGAGCCCGTGAGATCCCCCAATACGGGCATGGAGCGTCCACATCTTGGCAGTTTGCCCAGTTCGTGACGAATGCGATACTATGAGCCAGACGCAGGAGAATTCTATTGTGCTGAACTCATTCAGCCATATCTGCGGTAGATATTCGGACGTGTCGACAGTTCAGAGGCAAATTCCCAGAGAACATCATGTCACGATTGCCATCCAATCGCACCGGGCAAAGCTTCATCGAATACGCGCTCATCATTATCTTGCTGGCCATTGTCATGCTCTCGATTTTGTTGATCCTCGGCGACGATCTGCGCACATTCATCAATGATCTGATGCAGACTTGGTTCCCGACACAACTTGGATGACGCCTGACCTAGCTGCCTACAATCCACCCGATCTCCAAATTCAGGATACCGATGATCCCAAACAGGCAATCCCCCGCCCTGCTGACCGGCGTACGCATGCTCGGCCGACAAGTTCACGATCTTCTCTTTCCACCCCGTTGCGTCAGTTGCGATGCAATGGGTGCGTGGCTCTGCCCGCCTTGCGCTCAATCCGTCGAGCCCGTGGGTGACCTGATCTGTCGCCGATGTGGCCGTGCCCAGGCCACCGCCACCGACCGTTGCCCGTTCTGCAGCGACAGCAGCACATTCAAGTTGACCCTGGTGCGATCTGCAGCCTTTCACCAATCCCCGCTTCGCCAGGCCATCCACGCATTCAAATATGAAAGCTGCACAGAGCTATCGACGCCGCTTGCCCGATATTTGGTCGCGGCCTACGCTAAACCATGCTGGGCCCTTGCCGATGTTCCCGTCGACCTGGTCGTGCCCGTTCCGCTACACGAAGACCGCCGAAGTGAACGGGGCTTCAACCAGTCGGAACTGCTGGCAGCCGACCTCTGTCGCATCGTAGGGCTGCCAATGGATGCGCTAGCCCTTCAACGCGTCCGGCATACACCCCATCAAGTTGGCCTGGACGCAGCCTCACGACGGCAGAATGTGGCCGATGCATTCAGGGCCTCAGCTACGCTAGCCGGCAAACATCTGCTGCTCATCGACGATGTCTATACGACGGGCGCCACCCTTTGCGCTTGTGCAGATGCAGTGTTCGAAGCCGGCGCCGCGACGGTCAGTGCGCTAACGCTCGCAGTCCCGCGCCCAAACCAGTAACTGGACTGAAATCACAGCTGCAAGACGGGACGTTTGTCACCAAAAAGAAGGGACAAAATGTGGTTGACAATCCCCCAATATGGGTCTATGATTGGTCTATGTCGGCACAAGCTCCTTCCTTTGCTTCCCAAAATGACAACAACAGAACAACTCGGCAGACGCGCCTGATGGCGGTCGGTTTTGCATTTGGTTTTGCCGTCGAGGCGGACGGCCGAACCCTGCCAAAACTTTCAAGACCACCCAAAGTGACATTGTCACTTCGGTCGGCAATGGAAGCAGATGTGACGACATACAAACCTTCCTTCCCTAAATCTTGCATTGCCATACAGCCGACTCGCACTCTCTAGTCGGTTCTATCAGCATCAACGGCCGATCAGAGCCGTGTATTTGGCATTGGCAGATGCAAACAGAGCAGCAGATGGCGGTGATCCAGACCTGTGAAAGGCGAAAACATACCCGCTTGAGAACCCCGGTCGAATTACGTCTTATCTGCACCAATCTGTAGTAGAAAGGAGCAAGTCCATGGATATCATCGTTCATGGCCGGAATGTCGAAGTCAATGATTGGATCCGCGAGTACGTCGAGAAGAAAGTAGGCAAGCTCGAACGCTACCTGGCCGGTGTTACTGACGTACGGGCCGAATTGACCCACTCGCCCACGCGCGCCGCATCAGATCGCTATACTGCCCAGATCACCATGTGGGCGGGCGGTCAGATTCTGCGAGCTGAAGAATCAACCAGCGACATTTTTGCATCCATCGATGCCACCGTTGACAAGATCTACAGCCAGATCCGGCGCTTCAAGGGGCGACGCTATGACAGCAAACGTCGTGCCTCTGCAGCTGCCAGCGCTGAAGCCGAACTTGCCGCAATGAGCATCCCTGCCGATGTGTTGGAAGAAGAGGAGGAAGAGCTTTCCATCGTCCGCCGCAAACAATTCGTGTTGGAACCCATGGACGAAGAAGAGGCGATGGAGCAACTTGAGTTGCTGGGACATGATTTCTACATCTACATGAACCCGGCAACCCACAGCGCCAATGTGATCTACCGGCGCAAAGACGGAAACTATGGCCTGCTTCAGCCCGACATCGTCTAGCCCGGGCCCTGTCCAACGTTTCCGACTTCCTCGGAACTGACATCTTAACCGATAAATTCGCCCCTGGGGTCTCACCGACCCAGGGGCTTTCTGCTTGGCCGGCCGATTCGGGAGTCCCAGAGGCAGGCATTGGCGATCGTCCAGTAGTCTGACTTTTGGCAAACACCAGAGTACTTCCGGCTCTTGCGGCAGCTACTTCTCGTCGCAGCGCTAACCCATGCCAGGCCAGTCAGCCATTGGCGTGGTCGAGTGGACCAAGTGCATACCGTGGTCGACAAAGTGTTGGAAAGCCTCAGCCGCCTGCTCACGGTAGTCGATGGCGCCC
The DNA here is from genome assembly GCA_963848115.1 of uncultured Chloroflexia bacterium. GTDB lineage: Bacteria > Chloroflexota > Anaerolineae > Caldilineales > Caldilineaceae > JAWKOK01. The sequence goes on from CAWKCP010000003.1 coordinate 16,501, forward strand.
GGGATCACGACCGATGACGTGCAGTCGTCCAACAGGTAGACCTTGTTTGCCAACGCGGGATCGGTCTCAAGAATCCCATGTAGCAGATCCTCGATGGTCCAGGCCACGCAATGGCTCTTGGCCTGGCCGGTGATGATGACGGCATCGTAATCATGCAGCTTCTGCAGAAACTTGTTGCTCTTCTCCGCGATGGGTTCGCCGTCCGGGCCATCCACAATTTCTGGTCCAAGAGCTGAATAGTGTTCAGTCAATGGGTTCTGCCCCTTGACTTCAAAATCGGGCTGGCTGACCCGTGCCACTGAGTGAAAAAAGACAGCCTCCTCGACTGCGGACACGAGTGCATGACTGATGCCGCCCAGCATGGCGTGATAGGGCCAGATCGTCAGTTCATACTTGTTGCGGCGTGCCAACTCTTCGGTGTAGTACTGGACGAAGCGGTGCATGTAGTCGGGCGTGGTGTCGAGTCCGGCCGCAGCATCAGGATTGAAGCGCCATTTCCTGTTGCGGATATCGTCCGCGGAGATCATGGTGTACGGCTCCGGGTGATTGCCGTCCTCGTCTACAAAGAAGGGCGGATGGAAAATCTGCATCGCCGTATGCGAGTCCAACGTCGGGGCGATCTCGGTGATGTTGTGAAGGTTGCTGTAGATGAAATGACACAACCGCCCACTGTCCTCCACTGCGCCCATACCCGAACCGCCGGCCACGAAAAGCTCATAGCCGGGAATACAGAAGGTGTTCTGGACATCGACCAGAATCAAGCTGACTTTGAAACTATCCTGTCCAGCAGGCGTAATGTTATGTTGACGGCGCCAAGCTTGGGCGTCAACTGCACGCTCGGCATAGGGCACACGCCAGATATGGTCGACACTGGTGGGATCGTAGTGGGAAGGGATGGGCAGTCTATTCAGATCCATCGTAGGTTCTCCGCTCCTATCACAGTTGTACCAATCAAGAAACCGGTTGTGTAAATTCGACACGAAGATGATTCTAGCGTCCGTACAGCCTTGTGTCAACAAGTGGCGACTATGCTACAATCGAATCGAAGATGAATCCCGCCGCTACCAGCGAAAAGCGCCCTCAAGCGCTTGGTTTTGGCCGCTGAAGCGACTTTTCGTTGTTAGCGACCGGCTTCAGCCGTTGCTGCCAAGCAGTTATTCTTCTCTAGCCAGCACGCTGTACGAGTACCCAACTATGCAACGAATTCTCACTGCACATCAAGACAAGCTGCTACGACAGGAACGCCAATTGCTCGAAGCATTGCGCGTCATTCTGGCGCGCCTTGACGCGCCGGAAGACGATCTGGAGCAGCTGAAACGCAGCCTGAATCAATTGGATGAACTCTTCCTCCTGGTCGTGGTCGGCGAGTTTAACGCCGGCAAGACCGCCTTCCTCAACGCGCTGCTGGGCAAGCGAGTGCTCAGAGAGGGCGTCACGCCCACGACCAGCACCATCCACCTACTGAGCTACGGAGAGGTATTGCTACAGGAGCCGGTCGAACACGAAGTGCTATCGGTCCATGCACCCGTCGATTGGCTCCAAGAGATCAACCTGGTCGACACGCCCGGCACCAACGCAGTCATCCAACGCCATCAAGAGATCACCGAGCAATTTGTGCCGCGCAGCGATCTGGTGCTCTTCGTCACCAGCGCCGACCGCCCCTTCAGCGAGAGCGAGCGAACCTTCCTCGAACGCATTCGCGAGTGGGGCAAGAAGATCATCATCATCGTCAACAAGTTTGACCTGGTGGCAGAAGATATTGACAGAGAGCAGATTCTCGCGTTTGTACGCGAGAACGCCACCCAACTGCTGGGCATTGAACCGCAGATCTTCCCAGTCAGCGCACGTCAGGCGCTTGACGCCAAATTGGCTGCTGCGGCAAGTCAGGGTGCGTTTTCGTCCGGCGTTCGGATCGATGCCGATGCGCTGTGGCAGGCAAGTCAGTTTGCACCGCTGGAAGAGTATATTCTGGAGACGTTGGACGCGTCGGAGCGACTGCAACTCAAGCTGCACAACCCGCTGGGTGTGGCGGATCATTTCATCAATGTGTATACCACAATGATCGCCAATCGCAAGGCCGTATTGACCGGCGACTTCCAGACGCTGGACACCATTGAAGAGCAGTTGGAGGCCTATGAAGCGGACATGCGGCGTGACTTTGTCTATCAGGAGAGTCGGGTCGACAACGTTCTATACGGCATGGCCGAGCGTGGCGACAAATTCTTTGATGAAACCATGCGTTTGACGCGTATTTTCGACCTGGTCAACAGCGAGAAGATCCGGGGAGAGTTCGAACGCCAGGTTGTCGCCGACACCAGTCGAGAGATCGAGGTCCAGGTCAGTGACCTAATCGACTGGATGGTCGACAAGGATTTCCGCCAGTGGCGCGCGGTGATGGACTATCTCAATGACCGTTCGATCGAACATGCCGACCGCATCGTGGGTCAGGTGGGCAGTGATTTCGAGTTCAGCCGCCAGAACCTGCTGAACAGCGTCGGTCGCGAGGCACAGAAGGTGGTCGACACCTACGACCGCGAGGCCGAATCACTCAAGCTGGCTCAGGATGTGCAGCGCTCGATTCTGCAGACAGCCGCAGTCGAGGTTTCCGCCATCGGGCTGGGCGCCATCCTAGTCGCCGTCCTGCAGACATCCATGCTCGACTTCACGGGCATATTGGGGGCCAGTGCGGTGGCGGCCATGGGCCTCTATGTGCTGCCCTATCGCCGTTCCCGTGTCAAGGCCGAGCTGCGTACTAAGATCAATGAACTGCGAGCGCAGCTAAACGCTGTGCTCGAACGCCAATTTGAGCGTGAACTCCAGGATGGCCTCCAGCGTATTCGCGAGGCAATTGCACCTTACACGCGTTTCGTTCGCGTCGAGCGCGAGAAGATCCAAAAGCTGGAAGCCGACCTGGAACGAGCCGGCGCCGAGTTGGCGACGTTGCGCGCCGAAGTGAAAGAGATGGACGGGCAGGCGAAGTAGAAGTCAGGCTTTTGCAGAAAGCCTGACTTCTGGTCGCCGACACAGGCCACCTACCCCACGCATAGTGAGAACCATGACTTTTCAGATCACGCTAATGCCCCTTTCGACCGAACACCACGAAGCATTGCTCCAGGAAGTCTACGCCAACACGCCGGGCTACTGGGCCATGTACAGCATGCTCACCGCACCCAATGGCCAGGCGGCCCGCGACCTTGCCGAAGCCAAAGAGACGCTGGGGCGCACGATGATGGGTATTGTCAAACCCATTGCGCCGGGCAACCCCGACGCCGGTGGGGAGATGATCGGCCTGGTCGATTTCCGTCTCCACTGGCCCGGCGAACAGATCGCCTATGTAGGCATGGTGATGGTGGCTGAGCCCTTGCAGCGCCAGGGCATCGGCACGCAGGCGTGGGCACTGCTTGAGCCGTGGCTTGCGGGGAATGCCGGCATCCGCAAGGCCCGCGTCGGCGTCGAGCAGTTTAATACCGGCGCCATGGCCTTCTTCCATCGCCTCGGTTTCATCATGACGGGGGAAGCCAACCGAGTAAAGGTCGGCGATAAGATGGTGCGGTTGTTGTATATGGAAAGGGAACTGGCGACTGGTGATCTGGGAATGGGCGAGACTTGAGGAGCATCTGCTATCGAGGAGTCAGCAGAAAATGACCCAGTCATTTTAGAACCGGCTGGAGAGGGTGGACCGGGCAGTCCTCAAGCCACTGGTTAGTCGAGCGTTGCAAGCTGATGTGGACGACGAGGTTTGGCCCTTTGATCGCTGAGTCGGCGACCCAGCGATCAAATTACCCAACGCTGCTCGTCGCATTGCCAACCTGCCGCCAGGTAGGGAACCACCGCGTATTCTGGGTCCGGGTCTAGAACAGAGCGTAGCGTTATATCGCTATCTCCTCCAGATGGGGGAAGAGGCGCTGGACTTGAGCGCAAAGTTGGTTTGAATGTGAGTACTTCTGGACAACAGAACGCCAAACCTTCATCTCGTCGTGTGCTTGTTAGCCTACCCCAAACCTCGGAGTCATCTCATGTCTGTTCCTACCGCAATCATATCTGAAATAGCCGATCAGATGCGAGCATTGGCCAATAATGGGCTGCATTTCACCGATGATCCGTACCAGGTTGAACGCTACCAGAAGATCCTACTGCTCTCTAGCCGATTGCTCGATCTTATTGACGAACGCCCGTTGCCCGAAATCGAACAGGTGATCTTCAGCGACCTAGGCTGGCGCTCGCCCGGCACCGGCGTCGACACAGCAGTCTTTGACAACGACGGCCGGATCCTGCTGATTCAACGCGCCGACAACGAGCTTTGGGCCACACCAGGCGGCGGTTGTGACGTCGGCGAGTCTGCTGCGACCACAGGTGCGCGTGAGGTGTGGGAAGAGACTGGCTATCAAGTAGAAGTGACTGACCTGCTGGGCATCTTCGACAGCAGGCTGTGCGGCACGCAGTCAGTCCAACAGCTCTATCACATCCTCGTGGCCGGTAGCGTGATTGGCGGTGAGGCAGCGACCAGCAACGAGACCATTGACGTACGTTGGTTTGCCGCAGATGAGATTCCCTGGACCAAACTGTCGCCGGGTCATGAGCCTCGCATCCGCTTTGCACTGGGTTGGCAAGCGTCGCCGGATCTCAAACCTTACTTCGATCCGGAAGAACGGTCACCCTCGACCGACTGAAACCGATGTCACTGGATTAACCAAGGTGAACTAAAGGGTGGACCGGTGGATGAGGCTCTTGTCATTCGAGATCATCATTTGCCCTGGAAGCATTCATTCTGAAGAGCCCGAGCACCGCAACGAAGGTCCAGATCAGACCGTTCTCAATCGTGTTGAGACGTTTCTGAGACGATCTTGGTACGCTACTTGGTATAGGCTGAAAGCGATCATTCCATCTGCAACGCCCTGGGAGAAGGGTGACACCCTATCTGCGAAGTCATCCGGGCACGATGATCAATGTTTCTACGCATAGCCTCTCCCGCGGAGCCGGTCTTCTGGGGTTGGACCGGCTCCACTCATTCTTTGATCTCAGTCATGCTTGTTCAGCCACCTATGGCCGCAACGGCAGGCAGCCCGTCAAGGCTGACCAGGTTGTTCTCCTGCTGATAGGCAGCAACACCCTCCGGCCCGCGCTGCTGCCAGCCCTTAACCAGCGACTTGCGCTGCGCTTTGAAGTCGTAGAGCGGTACGCCGTATCCGCACGAATCGGAAACACGTTCAATGTCGATACGTATGATAGATCGGATGCCCGGCAATTCCGGGAAGTGGCTGGCCAATTCGTCGTAGTCAGAGGCGCCGGGGAAGACGGGCGTTCCACAGCCATGGAATCGCACGATGCGCGCCGCACCGTCAAAGGCACAGAACATGATGACGATGCGTCCATTTTCACGCAGGTGGGCGATGGTCTCCGCGCCGCTGCCTGTCAGATCCAGATAGGCGGCCGAGTTTGGTCCCAGAACGGCCAGCGAATCCAATCCTTTGGGCGAGCAATTGATATGGCCGTCCGCGGATAGCGGGGCGGTGCTCACGAAGAACATCTGCTGCTCTTCGATCCACGCCTTCAGTTTCTCATCGATCTGGTCAAATACCTTGCCCATGGTTTCTCCTTATTCAACGATCTCTATTCAACGGTCTCTTGCGATGGTGTGGTTCGGTGACTATGTCCTCGTCGGACAGGTCTGAGGACTGTGCCTGCGGGCCACGGCATCTTGTGTCAATCGTGCAAATCTCGTAGATGCGCAACTTCGTTCAAGGTGATCATCCACCAGGGATCTGGGAAGGTGTCGTTGTAGCGGACAATGGTGAGGCCGCAATTTTCGAGACGCACTCGCCATTGGACGTCCAGTGGCACGTTTAGAGCGTATCGCGCAAGTGCTTGGATCGTGCCGCCATGGGAGACGATCGCGACGGTCCGACCGCGATGACGCAGGGCGATTTCCGTGCAGACCTCAGCCGCTCTCTCCTGTAGTGAAGCACTGCTCTCCCCGCCGGGAGCCACAAAGCCAGGATCGCGTTTCTGGTAGTCGTCGAAAATGGCCGGAAACTCCTGACGGATCTCCTCTCTCGTCTTGCCCTCAAAGAGGCCATAATGTCGTTCCCGCAGACGGGTATCCGTTGCCGCCGTCTTCCCAAGAGATCTACTTATCGGCTCAACAGTCTGCCGAGCCCGGCCGGAGTCGCTCGAATAGAGCGCATCGACCTCAAATCGCCGGAGTGCCTTTGCGGCTGCAGAGGCTTGTGCATGGCCCAATTCGGTCAGCGGGCTGTCGCCATTGCCCTGAATACGCCGCTCTCGGTTCCATTCAGTCTGCCCATGACGGATCAGCAGAAGAAAGGTATCACTCATGGCAATTACCACCACATTTTCCCATGACAGGTTTCCGGTAATTAGCCATTGCCAGAAAGTATCTCAACAACCCGATCTCTATAGGTTCGGTCCCTATCGGGAGCCTCTGGAGCAAGCTGTGCGCCTTCTTCGATGAAATGGCGAATCTCGCGCCCCATTGCTTGCCCTTCTTTCGTGTGCATATCGAGCGCGTAGTCCGGGATTGTGGGGCGCAGACCATTGTTCTCGACCTCGTGCTTGAGCCAGATAACCATTTCATCGCTGGAACGGTCCTTCCAGCAGGCGCAGAGATAGCGGACCGCATGAATAGCCAGCAGGAGCCGCTCGCCATCGGACGGCTCAAACGCCGCATGCATTCGAAAGAGCGACTCAATTAGAACCGGCGCTTTCATGTCACCGAAGCCGATATCCTCAACGGATATCACCAGCAACCGCTTCCAAAGATAGGCTTCCAGCTGTTCGCTGGTGGTCGCCATCTCGTAGGCTATGAGCGCCGCATTTTCGGTATTGCCGCGCCGGATCTCCTTCTGCAACGCCGAGATCACCTGATCGGCAGGCAACCCATGTCGGGTCAAAACATCCTGCCACGGATCGGGCGGTAGGTGGGACGAAATCATGCGATTCCTTTCATCTCTGCATCTCCTTGCGCAGTAGAATCATTTGTGTCAAAAAATCACCTGCGAAAACTCCGATCATACATCACAATCGTGCCCGCCTGGGCCACATTGTAGCTATCAAGGCCGATGGCCGGGATGGTGACAATTTCGTGGCAGCGTTCCAGAACGTGATTCGGCAGACCGCCGTCTTCAGCGCCTAATAGGTAGACTGCCCGCTCAGGATGCCGAAACTCGGGCAGCGTTGTCCCGCCAGACTCAACCCCGACGAGCCGGCAGCCGAAGGGAATCGAGTCAAAAAAGTCGTCGAATGCGGTATAGCTGTGCAGCGGAATGTGTTTCCAGGTGGCGTGGGTATCGGACGCTTGGCGGCGATAGCGTTTGCCAATCGTGAAGATGAAGGATGCTCCTAGCTGGTAGGCCCCGCGCCAGAGGACGCCAACATTCTCAAATCGTTTCGCCTGGTAGATGCCGATGCCGAAATAGCCGCTGGACTCAGTCATAGGTTACCAAGTCACGCGATTCGATTCGCTCTTCATCGAGCACGATACCGAGACCCGGCAGGGTGGGCAGGTGAGTCAACCCATCCAATGGTCGATAGATCTGTTGTTGGAAATATTGCTTGACTTCCTGGTAGCGAACGAGATACTCAACGAAGGGCACAGTTGCGGGCGATTGTGCGCCGGCCACATGCAACGCAGGAAGCAGCGAATGCCCATGTGCGATGACGGGCGTATCAAAGGATGAGGCCAATGCACAGACCTTAGTCAGTTCACTGATGCCGCCGGTCCAGTCGGGATCGTTCTGCAGGAAGTCGACGGCGCCACTGACCAATAATTCTTTCGCCTGCCAGCGGGTATAGATGTGTTCCCCGGTTGCGATCGGCACCGGCGAGGCCTGGCGAATCTTGCTCAGTGCTCCGGTGCGCTCGGGCGGTACTGGTTCCTCCACCCAGGTCGGTCCCAGTGGCGCCAGAAGACGCACCATCTCGACGGCGTAGGTCGTATCCCACCCCATGAACGCATCAAACATCAGCTTATACTCAAGCCCGACAGCATCGCGCAGCGCCGCCGCCATCTCCAGATTCTTGGTCTTGCCGGCTTCGCCGTCTCCGGGCCCATAGCGAAAGAACCACTTCTGTGCGTCATACCCCTGCTCTTTGTAAGCATGTGCAGTAGCTGCCGCCTCATCCGGGTCGATGGGAAAACCGAGCATGCTTGCGTAGGCGGGAACAGCCGTACGCGTGGGGCCGCCGAGAAGCCGGTAGACCGGCAGGTCAAAGACCTTGCCTTTCAGATCCCAGAGCGCACAGTCGATAGCGCTGATCGCGGTCATGAAGAGTCCGCTGCGACCATGCCGATCCATGCGCGCCATCTGATCGAAGAGCAACTCAGTCGCCAGCGGATCACGGCCGATCAGATAGGGCCGCAGCGAACTGAGTAGGGGGTGGGCCTGATAGGTCTCGACGGGTCCCCAGAGTCCCGACAGCCCGCTGTCCGTCAGCACCTCGACGTAGAGCGCCTCAAGCGGCATATCCAGCCGTGGATTGTCGCCCTCGTAGGGGCGATCATTGAACTCGGGATACACATCCAACTGGTGCGCTTGGCGCTGACCCGGCGGGAAGGTTGGCCCCGAATAATGGCCACGCAGTCGATGAATCTGAACGTCCGTGATTGTCAAGTCTAGGGTTTCCATGGGTCCTCTACGGTAGTTGGCGGTGGTTGGTATCTATAGAGACAAGTATACAGTACTAAATCATGGCCCACAATCGCTTTCTTGAAACCAAACAGGTTTCACCACGCGTACATTGACTCGCATCGGAGAATGCTTACGGTCACAGTGGCCAGACCACGCGATACTATTTTAGTTGACCCAAACGCATCGGAAACGGAGTTCGGTCAACCAATTGCAATGTTGCGAATCGGCGCCAGATCACATAGAATAGATTGCCACAAGAACAGACGTTCTCTTCTTCTCTATTGTATTGATCTTAATTCATCGTCCGTATTTCGTCACTGTTGTCCAAGGGATAGGGTTCATCATCAGATTCGATCCGGAACATCCCTCAACCATCGTCATGACTGAGCATTTATTGAAGGCAGATAGAAGGCGGAGACCCCATGGCTCTCGATAAACTGATCGTACGCGGCGCACGCGAACATAATCTGAAGGACATTAATCTGGAGATTCCCCGCGATCAACTTGTCGTCATCACAGGGCTTAGCGGCAGCGGCAAGAGCAGCCTGGCCTTCGACACTATCTATGCCGAAGGCCAACGACGTTATGTCGAGTCCCTATCGGCCTATGCCCGGCAGTTTCTGGGCCTGATGGAGAAGCCCAACGTCGATCAGATCGAGGGCCTGAGTCCCGCCATCTCTATCGACCAGAAGGGATCCGGACGCAACCCGCGTTCGACCGTGGGGACCGTCACCGAAGTCTACGACTATCTCCGTTTGCTCTATGCTCGCATCGGCCAACCCCACTGTCCGGAATGCGGCGAACCCATTACGATGCAGACGCCGACCCAGATCGTCGATCTGATCATGGAGATGCCCGAAGGCAGCCGTCTGCTCATCCTGGCGCCAATCATCAAGGACCGCAAGGGCAACCACACGGGCGTCTTCACCGAAATGCAGAAGCAGGGCTATGTGCGCGCCCGCATCGACGGCGAAATCTACGAGGTCGACAGCACGCCCGAGCTAGACCGCTACAAAAATCACACGATTGAAGCCGTCATCGACCGCATCATCGTGCATCAACCTGAGGAACCCTCAGACCGATCGGATGACCCAGTACAAACACCGTCAGGGACTGACCTGACTCGACTGAGTGACTCAGTCGAGACCGCGCTGCGTCTGGGCGAGGGCGCCATCATTGTCACTGACGTAACGGATCGCGACAATCCCGTTGATAGGACGTTCAGCGAACACTTCTCCTGTGTCAAGTGCGGCACCAGTATCCCAGAGATCGAACCGCGCACATTCAGCTTCAACAGTCCCCACGGCGCGTGTCCCTCGTGCCACGGTCTGGGCACATTGCAGGAATTTGATCCAGAGTTGATCCTTGACGATACCCTGTCATTGTCGGACGGCGCAGTGCGCCCGTGGAAACGGCAAAACGAGAGTGACGGGGACGGATACTACATGCAATTGCTTAGCTCGGTCAGCAAGCAATTTGCCATTCCCTTCAACATTCCAGTAGGCGATCTGAGTCTCAAACAACGCGATGTTGTCCTCCATGGTCCGCCGACCAAGCGCAACCAGGTTCGGATCGAGTACAAGAACGGTCGCGGCGAATCGCGCCACTACGACACCACCTTCAATGGTGTGATCTCGAACTTGCAGCGGCGCTTCAGCGAGACGTCCAGCGACTACATTCGCAACAAATTGCAGGACTTCATGAGCATCCGTCCGTGCCCCGTGTGCGGCGGCAGACGGCTGCGGCCGGCTGCGCTCGCGGTCACCATCGAAGATATGAATATCCATGATTTGACTGAAATGGCCGTCAACGACGCTCTGGACTGGGTACGCTGGCTGGAAGGTGAAGGACCCCATCCCGATATTCTGAAGTCAGATGCAGCCGGCAATGGAACGGGTTCACGGATCGGCGCGAATGGGCTAAACGGTTCAAACGGCAGTGATGCAATCAAAAACGCATCGACGTCGCACAAGTATGAATCACCTCTGACCCACCGCGAACGGACCATCGCCGTACAGGTTCTGAAAGAGATCGGTGCGCGGCTAAACTTCATGGTCAACGTGGGTCTGGACTATCTGACGCTCAGCCGCTCAGCCACAACGCTTTCCGGCGGCGAGGCCCAGCGCATTCGTCTTGCAACCCAGATCGGGAGTCAGCTCATGGGCGTTCTCTATATTTTGGACGAACCGAGCATCGGCTTGCATCAGCGCGACAACAATCGCCTGATCGAGACGTTGCAGAACATGCGCGACCTGGGGAACACGGTCATCGTCGTAGAACACGATGAGGATACCATCCGCTCGGCTGATTGGGTGGTCGACATGGGACCCGGCGCAGGCGAACACGGCGGCTACGTTGTCTGCTCCGCCCCTCAGGAAGCATTTCTACATGACAACGATAGCTTGACTGCCCAGTACCTGCGTGGTGAAAGACGCATTCCGGTCCCGGTTGAGCGACGTGAAGGCAATGGGAACTATCTTGAGGTCCACGGAGCAAGCGAGAACAATCTGAAGAACGTAGATGTCCGCGTTCCTTTGGGCAAGTTCGTCGCCGTCACCGGTGTCAGCGGCAGCGGCAAATCCACCCTTGTCGTAGAGATCCTCTACAAGAGGTTGGCACAGATGATGTACCGCGCCAAGGCTCGCCCCGGCAAACACCGCAGCATCGAGGGCATCGAATATCTGGACAAAGTGATCGACATCGACCAGTCGCCCATCGGACGCACACCACGCAGCAATCCTGCCACCTACGTTGGCGTCTTCACAGCCATCCGCGAACTGTTCGCCAGCATTCCAGAGGCCAAGGCCCGCGGCTACAAAGCCGGGCGCTTCAGCTTCAACGTAAAAGGCGGCCGCTGCGAGAATTGCCAGGGCGACGGCATTATCCGCATCGAGATGCAATTCCTGCCCGATGTCTATGTCCCCTGCGAAGAGTGCAAGGGCAAGCGCTATAATCGAGAAACCCTGGATATCAAGTTCCGCGGCAAATCCATTGCCGATGTCCTCGATCTGACGGTCGAAGACGCCCTGGAATTCTTCCAGAATATTCCACGCATCCGCAATCGCATGGAGACGCTCAATGCGGTTGGCCTGAGCTATATCAAGCTGGGTCAGCCGGCCACGACACTTTCCGGTGGTGAGGCGCAGCGAATCAAACTGAGCAAGGAATTGAGCCGCCGTGCAACGGGCAACACCTTCTATATTTTGGACGAACCGACCACAGGTCTGCACTTCGAGGATGTGAACAAGTTGCTCACCGTGCTTCAAGAACTGGTCAACATGGGCAACACGGTTCTGGTGATTGAGCACAACCTGGACGTGATCAAGAGTTGCGACTGGCTCATCGACATGGGTCCGGAAGGCGGCCACAAGGGTGGATACGTCCTCGTTGAGGGAACGCCGGAACATGTGGCCGAGCATCCACGCAGCTACACGGGCCAATATCTCAGGCCGATGATCCTGGAAGAGAACTACACGGTGGTCGATGGCTAGTCGTCGATGGCGCAAGTGGCCCCTTGGATCGTAGGTCACGCTATCAGCGTGACAGGCCTCAACGACCAGACAGATCCAGGGGCCACCGAACTCGTCCGGCTGATAGCCGGACCTACAGACCATCGACGAATTTAGGCTTGCCTTTAGTAGTGGTCGGCGACGCTAGTGGGCGTGTAGTTTGGTGGATCACGTTGCTTGGTTTTACAGAAAATCACTCGCGAAATACAGGTGTGGGACTTGTCCCCGCCCAAAATGAGCAACCCAAGGAGCCTGCTTAATCACGATTATCAGGTCAAGGACAGTGGCGAGCGAAACGCCAAAAATTTGCATGCCTTCAGAGCCTATGGTATCCTTTGGAAGGTTTCGGGTCGCAAATGGCCGATCCTGACACCAGCGGATATGTCTTTCAGGAAGTGGGGATTCCCCACTTTTCTTGTTGTATGGGCGAGTTATTAGACTCACTCGTTGTTCAAGGAGTGCAAGAGGAACCATGTCGAAAGCTTTGATTGCCGGAATCAACCAGGTTGCAACGGACAAGGGACTTGACCGTGAGGTGATCTTCGAAGCGATCGAGGCGGCGTTGATCTCCGCCTACAAACGCAACTATGGCTCGGTCGCCAACGTGACCTCCGAGGTTGATCGTGTGACGGGTGAGATGCGCGTCTTTGCCGAACGAGAAGTCGTTGAAGATGTGATGAACTGGCGCACCGAAGTCTCTTTGGAGGATGCAAAGAAGACGGAGGCGGAAGCCGAATTGGGAGACGTCATCAACGTCGAGACAGAACCCGGCGACTTCGGCCGCATTGCTGCGCAGACCGCCAAGCAGGTGATTCTACAGCGTATCCGGGAAGCGGAACGAGACACCGTCTACGAGAACTTCGCCCACCGAGTTGGCGAAACCCTCAGCTCCCAGGTGCGCAACGTCGACGAACTATCCGGCGCCATCACAGTGTTGCTTGACGACAAGCACGAATGCCTGATCCTGCGGGACGAGCAGATTCCAGGCGAACGCATCCGGCGCGGCGACTACATCCGCGTTTACGTCGTTGACGTCCACAAGAGCAACCGCGGGCCGGTGATTCGCCTCAGCCGAACCCATCGCAACCTATTGCGCCGCTTGATGGAACAGGAGATTCCTGAAGTGCGTGATGGTACGGTTGAGATCAAGGCCATTGCTCGCGAGCCCGGCGCACGCAGCAAAGTTGCCGTCTCCGCTACCATGCCGAACGTTGATGCGGTCGGCAGTTGCGTTGGCATGCGAGGCCTGCGCATCCAAAACATTGTCAACGAACTGTCCGGTGAAAAAATCGATGTCGTCGAATGGAGTCCGGAGTTGACCGGCTACATCTCGAATGCGCTGAGCCCGGCAAAAGTCAATAACGTTGTGCTGGACGAAAAGGCAAGCATCAAGACAGCCATCGTTGTTGTCCCCGACCGCCAGCTCAGTCTGGCCATCGGCAAAGAGGGGCAGAACGCCCGTCTTGCTGCCAAGTTGACAGGCTGGCGCATTGATATCAAGAGCGAAAGCGAAGCCCTGGAAGAAGGCCTCGATCGCTTGAGTCAAGCCCAATCGCAGGCGCTGACAGAAGCGGCTAATGCAGATATTCTCTCAATGGCGGAGCAGATTCTTCAGGGTGAAGGTGAGAAACCTCCGATTCTTGCCGATGACGCACTGAGCAAAGCTGCCCGCTCGCTGGAAGATGTTGATGAAGGCTTGCCGACAACGGCAGAGGGTCTTGTTTCGTCTGAGCTTCCTTCGTTTGAAGATGCACTGGCCAAGGCAGAGGCAGCAGAGAACATAGACTTCTCTATCCCCGAGCTTCCAAGTCTGCCCTCTGAGGAGGATGAAGACTTTGTACCACTCTCCTTCGAAGCAGCGATTGCTGAGACCCGCGGTAGCGAAGATGAGGCTGAGTCGGCGCTTGAGGAAGACGATATGATGGCCGCCACCGAGCTGCCGGAGGTTATTACGGCCGATATGCTGCGTGCCCGCATGGCTCAACGCAAGGAGGGCCGCGGCAACGAAGAGATGGAGGTTCCTGCGGAGCTGCTCGTCGGTCTCGACGAAGGCAAACCGAACAAAGGCAAATCGAACAAAGGCAAAGAGGATGAGGTTGAAGACCTGATTGAGGCTGAGGGCAAGGCGCCAAAGGTCTCGAAATCGGGGAAGAAAGGCAAAAAGAAACCGCGTCATACATTTGAAGAAGACGACGATTTCTCAGATTTCTTTTAGCCAAAGTCTCCGAGCCGGGTTTCGAATCGAAACCCGGTTTTTACTCGCTCAAAATACGCTGAATCCGTGAGAATGTGATAGGATTAAGTCGTGGCACATAAAAAACGGGGGCTGCGCCGCAAGCATGTTCCACAGCGGACGTGTATCGCTTGTAGAAAAGTCGAGGGCAAGCGAGCGTTAATCCGCCTTGTGCGAACCGAAGACGGCGTCGAGATCGATTTGACCGGGAAGAAGTCAGGCAGAGGCGCCTACTTGCACCCAGTACAAGAGTGTTGGTGGGCCATGCTCGAAGGCAACAGACTTGGCAGCGCAATGCGCACCAAGTTGAGTGCGGAGAATCGGGCAGGTCTCGTCGAATTCGCTCAGACGCTCCCCCAAGTAGAAGCAAGAGCGGAAGGGGAAGACGAAAGGCCGTCGGCAAAAGATGTTGCGGCCGAAGATTAGTTTGGCGGCACGACGAACGCTCTACAAAAAGCAGTGCAGTGCCAAGCAGGAACTGGTTACGACTTCCCGGTTTTTAGCGTTGGGTATTTGATTTCACAAACCGTTGGGTATTGAGATGAAGACACACTCGAAAAATGACCACCGATAATCCGGCGGTCCGAAACGGTCTAGAGGGGGCAACCTGTATTGTCGGTCGCCAGACTCAAGGCGAGACTGTAGTCGGAAACACTGGTATGGAGGGTAGTCGCATGTCCAGGTAAACCTTCGGTTCCAAAACGTCTTCTGGTTCGACGCTGTTCGAACTAGGTGTTCACTCAAACGTCGCGGACCGTCAGCAATCTTGGCCGACGCTGCTCCACTCTCCTCACCCGCTTGTCTCCCCACATTCTCACCGTTTCTACCTATTTTTCTCGACACAATAGCTGATCGCAAGGTTATTTGCGCGCATAGAGTGACGGCGATATTGAACTCGCTATAGTGAACTACGCGACAGTTGCACCATTCGTTTCAGGGGCAACAATGGAGGAACGGCTGAAATCAGCGATTGATTGCCAAATTTCAGCCGCTATGGACTGGACTTGATTCGGCACAGGAAAGCACAGCGACTCTCTGCCGACGGAGGTACTCGCTTGAGCGAGAGACCAAGTAGTAGAACTGAGACTGTTTGTAGGTGAGGGGAAAATTTATGGCAAATAGCACACAAGAAACCGCTGAAGCAGTAGCCGAAGTGACGGAAGGCCCGATCACAGAAGTGATCGTAGAGGACTACATTTCCGTCCGAGATCTGGCCACCTTGATCGGCCGTAGCCCAATCGATCTGATCAAAATCTTGATGCAATACGGTATTATGGCTCCGATCACACATAGCATCGACCATGACACAGCCGTCATATTGGGCGACGAACTCGGTGTTGAAGTGAAATGGCCGGAGCGGGAAGAGCTCGAGGATGTTGAAGAAGAGGAAGAGGTGGAGGCGCCACTGGCCGTTGCCAAGTCTCGCATTGAGCAGATCATTGAGGAAGAGGGAGAAGAGAAGCTGGTAGAACGCCCACCAGTCGTTGCCGTGTTGGGTCATGTTGACCATGGCAAAACAACGCTCCTCGACCACATCCGCAAGACTGATGTTGCAGGTGACGAAGCGGGCGGCATTACCCAGCGAACCGGCGCCTATCAGGTTACGCTGGATGGGCGAAAAATCACGTTCCTGGACACACCGGGGCACGAGGCCTTCACGGCCATGCGAGCTCGCGGCGCCCAGGTGACGGATATTGTTGTCTTGGTTGTCGCTGCCGATGACGGCATTATGCCACAGACACGTGAAGCCATAAGCCACGCAAAGGCAGCAGGCGTCACCATCATCGTTGCGCTGAACAAGATCGACAAGCCCAATGCCAATCAGGATCGCGTTCTGGAGGAGCTGGCCAATGCGGATCTCCAACCCGAACAGTGGGGCGGAGACACAATCGTTGTCCCCGTCAGCGCGCTGAATGGCACTGGTGTCGACGATCTCCTGGAGAATATCCTGATCGTTGCCGAACTCGAGCAGTATCGGGCGAACCCCAATGGACGTTGCATCGGCAGTGTCATTGAAGCCGAGCTGGACAAACATCGGGGCGTCACCGCCACCGTGCTGGTACAGAACGGCACGCTGAAGAGCGGCGAATCGATCGTCGTCGGCACGACTTCGGGTCGTATCAAGGCTATGTTCGATTATGAAGGCAAGCCTGTCAAGGAGGCTGGCCCGTCAATGCCGGTGGTGATACTGGGATTGAACGAGGTTCCCACCGCCGGCGACCTATTCCGACGAGCCAAGAACGACCGGATCGCCCGCCGCATTGCCGCTGAACGGCTGACCGAGGCGTCAGATTTGGCCAAAGCTCCGGTGCAGCCGCAGATGACCTTGGAGGATCTCTTTGCCCGGTTCGAAGAGGGTGAGACCAAATCGCTGAATCTCATCGTTCGCTCCGATATGCAAGGCACGCTGGAACCGATCATCAATAGCTTGCAAGAGTTGGGGAACGACGAGATTGGCATTGAGATTCTCCAGTCCGCAATCGGCGACATCTCTGAGTCAGATGTGATGCTTGCAGAAGCCAGCGAAGCTGTCATTATCGGATTCAGTGTGGGTGTTGATAAAGCTGCTCAAGTTCGGGCCGAGGCATCCGGTGTCGAGATTCGCCGCTATGAAATCATCTACAAGATGATTGAAGACGTCGAGGATGCGCTCAACGGCATGCTCGATCCTGTCTACGAGGATGTTCAGATCGGCCAGGCCGAAGTCCTCCAAATCTTCAAATTGCGACGCGGCGTGATTGGCGGCTGCCGCATTAGCCAAGGCATCGCCAAACGGAACGCACTGACAACCGTAGTTCGTGACGGCGAAGAGGTCGCAACGGGTTTACGTCTTGAAACACTGCGCCGGTTTGAGGAAGATGTCGCCGAAGTCCGCACAGGATTCGAATGTGGCATCCGGCTGGCCGGAAACTTCAGCGATCTCAAAGAAGGCGACTCTATCGTCATCTATGAGAGCCAACGTACAAGATAGGATCCGACAGAGGGGACGATCTTCACGACTCTGGCCTTATAAATCTATCTTCATGTGCAGATAGAGTCGTGAAGATCGTCTCAAGATCAATTATGACTACAACGATACGACAAGAACGAGTCGCTCGGATGCTCTTCGAGGAATTGGGGATTATCATCGGCGGCGAACTATCCGATCCACATTTGAGTTTGGTGAGCGTGACGGACGTGAGTATCAGCCGCGATCTTCGCAATGCCAAAGTCTTCGTCTTTCACGATGACAGCGAGGTGACGAATAGCGAGGTCCTGCGTGCACTCAAGCGCGCAGCGCCTTACATGCGTGGCCAGATCGCTGAACGGTGCGGGCTACGCATGGTGCCGGACCTTTCGTTCAGCTATGATGATACGCCGGAACGAGCCGGCCGCATTGAAGCACTGCTTGCACAGATTGCCTCCGAACAGCGGAGAGACAACGCAGAGAGCGGCCGAATCACCGCAGAAGAGACCGAGCAAGACAGTACGGAAGTAACATCGGACAGAGAGATTGCAGAGAACCCGGGAAATCATCCCCAATCAGACAGCGGGGACGATACGGGCGCGTAGCTCGCAAACACAATGTTTACCACAACCGAACTACACACCATCATTTCGACCATTCGTGCCCAAAACAACATCCTCTGCGTGAGCCATGTAGGCCCGGACGGCGATGCCGTCGGCAGCCTGCTTGGCATGGGCTGGATGTTGCAGCGCATGGGCAAACAATATACGGTTTCCCTGCAAGATCGTGTGCCGGACAACCTGACCACGCTTCCGGGCGCAAATGAGATCGTCTCGACCGAACAGATCGACAGCGACTACGGCCTGATCATATGCCTGGATGCGTCCAGTGTGGACCGCATGGGTAAAGTCTATGAGCCTGATATCCATTCCACCATCCCGTTGCTTGTGATCGATCATCACGTCACCAATACGAACTTTGGCAACGTGAATTGGGTCGCGCCGCAGTGCGCCTCGACCTGCCAGATGCTCGTTTATCTGGCGGATGCACTCGAAATCGATCTGGACGGCGAACTCGCCGAATGTCTCCTGACCGGCGTGGTGACCGATACGCTCTGCTTCCGCACAAGCAACACCGATGACAATGTGCTCGAAGCAGCCATGCGTCTCATGCGCGGCGGAGCCGATCTGGCCGCCATCACTGCCAGGACGTTGAACAGACGGCCGTTCAGTATGCTGAAGTTGTGGGGAGCCGTTCTGCCCTCTGTTCACCTGGAGGATGGCGTCATCTGGGCCACTGTAAGCCAGGAGCAGTACGCGATATCCGGCTACGACAGTGACAGTGAACTCAATATGAGTAGCATGCTGGTCTCGACCATCGGCGCGGACATGAGCGCCACTTTTGCCGAAAAGATGGATGAAAACGGTCAACCGACGGTCGAATGCTCTTTCCGGGCCAAGCCAGGCTTCAACGTCTCTGACCTGGCCTTTGAACTGGGCGGTGGCGGGCATCCCCCTGCCAGCGGTTGCACCCTGCCCGGTTCGCTCGCCGAAGTATCAGAGCATGTCGTTGGCTTGATGAAAGACGCGCGTCGCCTTCAGGCAGGTAGCCAGTAAGTGCACCTCCCCTCCGTGACTGTCCAGATTCAAGTCGATGCCCCTCCCGGAATCTGAACAGAAGACCACCAACCCGGTGAAGCGCCTCCAAGATGGCGATTTCGCGACCTGATATGCGGAGAGCCATACTTAGACAGCGACTCAGTGGATGGAGCAAACCGTAAGTGAATCGTCCGCAACACGACTACGACGGCCTCCTGCTCGTTGACAAGCCGGGACTGATTGAGACCGTAAAACCTGAAGACGTCCCTTCATCCCTCCTGCCCACAGCCGATCATTCATCGCCCGCCATTCGGTCCCAAGGCGACGAACGCCTGCCAACGAGCCACGACGTCGTTCAATTGGTTCGACGCTGGAGTCGACAGCGACGAATTGGACACACAGGCACGCTTGATCCCATGGCCAGTGGCCTGCTCGTACTCTGTATGGGCCGGTCTACCCGATTGGTCGAATACTACCAGGGGCACAACAAACAATATTATGCAGAGGTACAGCTAGGCGCCTCTACCGACACCTATGATGCACTGGGCAAGGCGACCTCCAGAGCTGCAGTTCCCACGCTCACGGAAACGGAAATCGAGCGCGTATTGGATCGTTTCCGTGGCGAGATTATGCAGCGCCCCCCTGCCTATTCGGCGCTGAAACAAGGGGGCGAAAGCCTCCATCGCAAGGCGCGCCGAGGTGAAACGCTCAAAATAGATGCTCGCCCAATTACCATTCATTCCCTTGATTTGGTAGACTGGATCAAACCGGATCGGCTCTGCCTTAGCGTTGTCTCTTCAGCAGGGACCTATATTCGCAGTCTTGCCCACGACATCGGGCAGGCACTCGGATCTGGCGCTTATCTCAGTCGATTGCGTAGAGAGCGCGTAGGCTTGTTTGGCATAGAGCAAGCGCTCAGCTTGGACGAGATTCGAGCCCGTGCCGAAGCTGGAGAACTCTCGGAAATCTTACTCCCGGCAGGGTATGGGCTGGATTTGCCTCAGATCGTACTGACAGATGACCAGATGACACATCTTGGTCACGGTAAGCAGATAGTGATCGCAAACAGATCCACGGCAGGCACGTCGAATCTCGGCAAGGAAGTCGAAATCGCCGAAGAGCCGCACTGGCAATCAGGCCAGTTGGCTCAAGGCATAGACTTCGAAGAGGAGTTTGCAGGGATCCTACGCTGTATGGGTCCTGCGGAACCACCGGAAACGGGTACTGTGTGGAAAGCAAAGAAGTGGTTCGCTGCCGACCAGTAGCAGAATATGGCCGACCACGACCGGCCCTGATACGCTTTGCCGGGGATGTAACGTCAGTTGCCGGAAGCCCTGAACAGCCAGTAAAGGCGCAGACCTGACAGCGTTCAGGTAGATGCAATGCAGATAGTCACTGATATTCGAACAGTCATTCTCTCCCAGCCCACGGTTTTGACCATCGGAAACTTCGACGGGCTGCATCGGGGACACCAGGCACTGCTTACTGCACTTGTCACGATTGCTCGGGGCCATAGGCCTGCGGCCTCGGCAGCAATGCTGACGTTTTCACCCCATCCACTGGCTGTTCTGCGTCCTGCCTTCCCACATCACTTGCTAACAACAACCGAAGAACGACTCGAGTTGGCCGGCCAACTCGGAATCGATATCGGCATCATCCAACCGTTCACCGACGAATTTGCCGCGCTCAGCGCTGTGGACTTTGTCGCTCTGCTCAAGAAACACCTCAATCTGGCAGAAATTGTCGTCGGGCCAGATTTTGCGCTTGGCCGCGATCGCGGCGGTGATCTGGATAGGTTGCGCGAGTTTGGCAGAGAGATGGACTTCGAGTTGACGGTAATTTCACCACAGGAAGTAGACGGCATCGCCGTTCGCAGCAGCACAATTCGCCGCATGCTTCAAGATGGCGAAGTTGCCGAGGCAGCAGCGCTGCTCGGCCGCCCCTATCAGGTCACCGGATTGGTGAAACCGGGCGATCAACGGGGAAGGCAGATCGGCGTACCGACGGCCAACGTCTATCCGGAACCGGAAATACTCTGGCCCGCTGACGGCGTCTATGCGACGCGCACGATTGTGAGAGATGAGCGTACAGGGCGCGCCTATCACAGCGTAACCAATCTGGGCGTACGCCCAACCGTGGATGGGCTCCATCATCGACTTGAAACACATCTACTGGACTTCCCCGAAAACGAGACCGACGCAGAAAAGACCACCGAACTATACGGCAGGACCGTAACAGTTGAATTCTGGTCTCGTCTGCGCGGAGAAAAACGGTTCGCGAATCTGGATGAGTTGGTAGCTGAGATTCGTAAGAATATCGCCCAGACCAGATCGTACTTTGAGGCGCTCGAGACATAGGCTGAGCGCATGTCCATATTTCCTTA
This sequence comes from uncultured Chloroflexia bacterium, assembly GCA_963848115.1. Lineage (GTDB taxonomy): Bacteria > Chloroflexota > Anaerolineae > Caldilineales > Caldilineaceae > JAWKOK01. The sequence goes on from CAWKCP010000003.1 coordinate 37,819, forward strand.
TCTTAGCACTTGTTGCGGATGGTGTATGAAATGAAACGGTTTCCAGTACTAGCCCTACCCTTGTTGTCACTTGTCCTCCTTTTCAGCAGTTGCAGCCGATCTGCACCGGCTAATGCACCGGTTCCCCCTCTGCCTTTTTCTGAGCCCAATATTCTTGGAATCGAACGCATCAGCACCCGCTCCATCGAGACCATCGAAGATGCATTGGTCTGCCTGGCTTCGAGCCAACCTGTCTATGGTATCGCCGTCGAAAACAGCAACGTGCGCCCTGCCCCCGAGGCAGGCGAATGTCGCGTAGGTCGGTTGCCTCAGGGGAGCCTAGTGCAGGTTAACGCCGTCTATGAGACGGATGGTGATAGTGCGTTGGTTTCGCTGGGGCAGAGCGGAGATCTAGATTTTGAGGTGGGCGTCATCGGTTACGAGGACGACATCCAGCCCATTTTCGAGCGAGCGTGCTCGGTCTGTCATAGCGGACTCGTGCAGACGATGGGACTTCAAGTGACGGAATACGAACCGTTGATGGCAGGCAGCGATAACGGCCCCGTCGTCGTCCCCGGGAAGCTGGACGAGAGCCGGCTATGGGAATTGGTCTCGACACGCCAAATGCCGATGGTGGGCGAGCTGTCTGACCTGGATCTGGCGACCATCAAACTCTGGATCGAAGCCGGCTCGCCTGAACGTCGCAGCGCGCTGCCAAACAGCGATAGTCTATGGCTAACCGTTCTCAGCGAGGACGTAGAGGAAGTGGAGAATGCCTGCGACGGTGGCCTAGAGGGCGCGGACAATCTATTGGTCAGCGCTGATCTCATCTTGCCGATGAGTTGCGGTACGCCGCCGGATTCCGGCACGGTTGAAGCCATGGCTGCAGCCCTCGTATCGGGCGGAGAAGTCGTCTCCGTCACTAGCTCCGCCGATGCTCCCAGTGATGGAGCAGTTGCCGCACCAGCACAGGCCGTTGTCCAGGGCGTAAGCGCTTCGTCCGTAGGCATCCAGGCGGCAAGCCTCGGCCTCCCTGCTCCCACCGATGACGATGGCTGGATGAACATGCGCGCCGATTTCTGTGTCGAACAGCGTCTGCCGGACAACGACCGCAGCATCACGGCGATAACGTTTGCACCTGACGGGCGTATGTTTTTGGCGCTGGATTCCTCTCCTGCAACTGATGTCGATCCGCTGGTGCTGTATGACGCATTTCATCCCAGCCGTTCTGTCGCCGTATACGACTACATCAATGACACAAGGCCGCAGCAAATCTTCGACGAGTCGGCGCGTATCACCGGTCTGGACTATGCCAATGGCGCCCTCTATGTGACGCGCTCCGGCGAAGTCGGCTACATTCCCGACGGCGGTGAGTATGAACCGTTGGCCGGGGGGTTTGCTGTGCAGAGCCAGCTGTTCCACGCCAACAACGGCATCGTCGTCCACAATGGCTACGTTTACGTCTCAGCAGGCGGTATCATGGATGGTTACTCAGATGGACCGATCGTGGGTATCCCCGAATCTGCCGCCCAGCAGATTGTTAGCGGCGGCAACCCGTATTCGGCACGTATCGTACGTGCTCCTCTGGACCGACTCCTGAGCGAACGCTCTATCGGCGTATTTGAGACTGCGGCCACCGGTGTGCGCAACCCATACGGAATTGCGACCGATCCAGGTGGACGAATCTGGTTCACCGACAACGGCGCCACCAATCTACCTGACGACCAACTCGCCGGCGACGAGGTGAACCTACTCAACCCAGCCTCCATCACTGGAAATGACGAGACCGCGCCCTACTACGGCTTTCCCCTGGCGCTCAACGGCAATCCGCCCGACTGGTATGTCGGTTCCGTGGTCGACCTCGTCAACGCGGCGGCGCCTACCGGCATCACATGGGCATACAATACGATTTTCTTCGGCCAGTACGGCAAAGATCCCGGACTATACCGGCTGGGTCGCAACGCCGACGGGAAAGTCGTGGCTGAACGTCTGATGGTCATTTGGCCGCTGCTGGCGACCGCAACAGCGCCGGACGGCGCGCTCTGGATCGGCACAGGCAACGGCGGTCTCTTCCGTATCACGCCTGGATGCGCCAAATAATCAGCTTCGAATCTTTAGGGAATCAACGCACTAGGACCAATCATGCGCGTGCTCTGTCTGTCTGCTCAGTTGCCGGGCCATCTGGATTGGGGAGGATATTTGGCGACTGCCCAAGCTCTGATGGAGTGCGGACATGAAGTCCTATGGGCAAGTGGGGTCGAGGTCTTGCCCCTGCTGGAGCACGCCGGCATTCCCGCATCTGTCTTGGAGACAACCGGTTGGCGTTGGCCGCCGCCCCCGCCGATTCGTCCACGACCAGGCAGCGACCCGCAAGAATTCTTACAGGTACGCATGCAGCGTGCACTTGACCAGTGGCTGGATGTAGAGCGTGTCACAGCGGCTACGGTTGAATTGACGGAACTTACCCATGACTGGCAGCCGGACCTTATTCTCTCGGAAATGTTCGTAGCCACCGCAGGTCTGGTTGCTGAACAGGAGGAGATACCGCTTGGCATCATCGGCTGGCCTGCACCCGGCAAGAGTACAGCCCGCCAAAAACAGGCAGTGCAACAGATAGTGGTGGCAGAGGCGCGCCGGCGCTTGGACGGACTACTTACTCACTTTGGGCTAGAGGGCGTCGATTGGACGAAAACCGGCACACCGGCGCTCAACTCTCGGCACCTACACCTCACTTATTGGAGTGAGTCCTGGTTGGGCGCGACGGCGATCCCGCCCACTCAGCACGTCGGGGGGATCGGCCCGACTGCAACTGCCAAGCTGTCACCGCCGCCCGAATTGGCAGAGTTGAATGACCCTTTGGTCTTTGTTACGCTGGGTACCAGCTTCAATGAGGATCCGAATTTCTTCGTTGCCGCTGCAGACGCCATCGATCAGATGGGTGCAGTGCCGCTGATTGCTCTTGGCAAAGCACTTTCCACTCCGGGTGCTGGAAACCTTGCGCAGCCGCCTGCCTGCCAGTGCAGAGCTCTACGAAATGATCGATCTACCGTCGGTTCTGCCTCATGTTTCGGCAGCCATCCACCATGGTGGCGCCGGCACAACCCATGCGCTCGTCACCCACGCAGTGCCACAGATTGTTGTGCCCCATGCAGCCGACCAGCAACAGCAGGCGCATGGCGTTGCTCGAACAGGGGTTGGATTTCACATGGCCCCCAAACAGGCACGGCCCGATAATCTCGTCGCGGCGCTGGCGCTGTTGTTGCCCGACCGCTCAGACTATCGCGTCCAGGCGGAAGACCTACGTCAAGAATTTCACCAATTGGGCGGTGTGCCACATGCAGCAAAACTCATCGAACAACTCATGCACCAGCTATCGAAACAATAAGGCCATTCCAGAGAGATAAATAACCGTTGTAGGGAAATCTTTGCCTGGAATGGCTTGAGGCTTTGCCAACTCCTGCATAGTCACGATTTTGGAAAAGCCTAACATCAATCCTGCCGCAAGCATCGCGACCTACCGCAACGACACTCCATAGATCTATACCGGAAAGAGGAGAATTCCTAGTGAAAGCATTGGTTGATCGCATTCGTTCTGAGGGCAGGAACCTGGGAGACGGCATCCTCAAAGTTGATGGCTTTGTCAACCATCAGCTCGATCCAACGCTTACCCGCGACATGGGAACGCACTTCGTGCAGCGGTTTTCAGCAGCGGGCGTGACAGATATCACCAAAGTTGTGACCGCCGAAGTCAGCGGAATCGCCCCCGCGCTGGCCGTTTCCATGCAGTTGGATGTGCCGACTATCTATGCGCGAAAGTCGCGCCCGATCACCATGCCTGAAGGATACTACAGCTCCAGCGCGCCTAGCCACACAAAAGGCGGCATCGTGGAACTGATCGTTTCGCCCGAGTATCTGCTTCCAAGTGATCGTGTGCTACTCATCGATGATTTTCTGGCAACCGGCAAGACAATTGACGCGCTCGCGACCGTGATCAAGCAATGTGGCGCAACCCTTTGTGGCATTGGCTGTATCATCGAGAAAGATTTTGAAGGCGGGAGAAAGAAGCTGGCACATTGGGGTGTACCTATTGTGACGCTGGCTGTCATCGAAAGCATGGAGGGCACGACCATTGTCGTACGTGATGTGCCAGACGAAGGGTAGAGAACCATCAACGAGCTTCAGCCCAGATTGCTAACCAGACTCACTCGTCCAGATCCGGTAGAATTTCAACTGTCGCACCCGGCGCAGGTTTTGCATAGTCACCCAATTGTGCGGGCGGTGAGCCTTGCAGATCCGGCCCGCGTTCCTGCCGCGGCGGCGCCGTATTGACCTGCAACCGATCCGGCGGTTTGGACCGGTTGCCCCAAAAACCTACCACAAGGCCTACAGCAACCAGCAGGAGCGGCCAAAGGCGAAACCAGGCGCTCGTTTCGCCTTGGTCGAGGGTGAAGACGAACAGACCAAAGACGAGCAAGACTGTCCCCGGGACAAGCGCCCACCATTGACGTGATCGTCCCCCAAACCAGTATAGACCCAAAAAGACCAATCCCATCCCGCTGAATAGCAGTGTCGCAAGAGTCTCGGCCTCTGTGATTAGAGCGCTCGCCGCGATCACAAGGCCGATCACCATCATGAATCCACCTGGAATCATCGCCCACCAGTTCTGCCGGCGATCCAGAAAGTAGATATTCATGAAAGCGAACGCCAGACCGGCGAAGAGCAACGAAGCCGTGACCCGTTGATCCAGGACAGAGATTGTACTTGTGAACGCCATCACGGCCAAAGCAAGCAAAGTCCAAGCCGGAATCAGCCGGGCCCAATCCTTTCTTGACGAAAAATAGCCAAGAAAAAAACTGGCCGCGCCTGTAGCAAACAGGGCGGCCAGGATGAATTGGGGCCAAGGCTCAAAACGAACAAAGACGCCAAAATTGAGCAGCAACAGAATCAGACCGAAGAAGACCAGCCCCAGCGACCAGAGCAGCGTGCCCGATCGGTACGACGAAAACACGACCTATGGTTCCACTACCGGCAGAGTAGCCGGATCCACACTGAGATCCACGGTACCCGCCAAAATCCAGGCGACATCGCCGCTCTCCAGGGTGATCGCCAGCCAGCCGCTATCCGCGGTACGGCCGGTGACCGGCAGCACCGCACCGCTGTTCAGTACCTCCGCCACATCGGCGCCCAGTTCCGGCAGCGTCCGGGCCTTCACGCCAATCAGTCCCACCGTGATCTCCGGCGCCACAGCGTCGTCCGTATTAACCGTCGTCGTGATAGGTTCGAGAGAATCTACAGTAGTGGTAATCGCTTCGGTTTCGGAGACCTCTGGGGATGTTTGCACTGAGGTGTCTACCTCAGCAACTGGGACCTCATCCGCCGTTGGCTCGGTCGGCTGACCATCCGGGTTCAAGACGGGCAACGAATCAATTTCACCCCGTGTTTCGATCGTTTCTCTGAAGACCCAGGCCCCAGTACCATTGGGCAATTCGGTCCGCAGCCAGTCTCCTCGCCGCATTCTGACCCAGAGCGGGCAATGCTGCGCCCTGAGGAATCGTCAGAATAATGTCGGTGTCGACAGAATCGGCAGGTCTAGCGTTAACGCCGCCATCTACCAGGATCAGCAGTGCTGAACCTGACGGGACAAGATCTGTGAAGGGCTCAGGAGGCGTAATTCCGGTGGTTTCAGAGGGTTGATCTGCCAGCGATTCCGTCGCAGTTTCCGCCGGCTGTGCGCCATCTGACGGAGCTTCCACCGAAGCTGCCGGCAGACCAACAGCTTCGTCGCGGGGAATTAATTCAGAATTCTCGATCACAAATTCACTTGCCACCCAGACCCTGCGACCCTCTTCAATGAGTAGCTCAAGTCGATCGCCTTGCTGTTGGGTCACAACGTATTTGGCGCCGTCGTCCAACACGATTTCAACCGGGCCATCCGGGTCCGGCGATAGGCGTGCATTCAGGCCATACTGGCTGTCGATCGTCGCATAACGCTGTTCGACCAATTCCGGCGTCGGCAGAGGTTCAGGCGTTGGAAGTGCTGTGGCTGTGGGTTCGGGTTCAGGTTCGGACGTGGCGGTCGGCTCGTCAGCGATCGCAACCTCCATGGCCCGTGCTTCTGGGTCCACCACTGTCGGCGATGGCTCTGCAACTGTCGCCGTAGCCGGGAATAGACCGGAGCCGTTCAAGCCGAGCCAGGCGATATAGGCAACGACAGCGATCATGGCGAGAATTATAAATGAGGGCAAGATCCAGTTTCGACCACCGGAACGCTCTGGCTCAGCGTATTCGACGGGCTGCCAGTCTTGTGGTGCAGCATCTGTCTCTTCAAGAGTCAGTTCACTCGGAAGCTCTTGTTCAGTCTCGAGCAGTTGCCACTGGTCGTCGGGATCTGAGGATTCATCCACCTGCCAATCTTTCATTGAGCTAGGCTCTGTCATTGCTTCTCCCTTCCACTGGGGTGTCCCAACCATAGCGTATGCCGGCCACGCCGTACACAACTGTCTGAACGGCAAATAGAAGTGCTAACAACGTCCATGCCAAGCTTTCCCACCATGGAGCAGGCCAATAGGACGTTAAGCCATTGATCGCCAAACCGATACAGAAGAGTTCCAGGCTTAGGCAGATCGGAACCAATACACGCGGAAGGCTAAAAGCATATTTCCACTTCCAGCCACGAACATTGCGATACCAACTCACGTAGCTGAACGTCGCGAGCAGGCATGCAAGTCCAAATATCCACAATGCATCGATTAACACTTCCTGCAGCATAATCTTTGTCGCCGGGTGATACGACAGCAGTGGTACACTGCCGGTTTGCCACCAACAATCGTCGAAGTCAGTCTGTAACTATGCCGGACCAACGCGATGATGACGTCGATGGAGTATTCATTGTTCCAGTGTCACGATTTCGCCTCGGTGCGAACAGTCGATTCCAAAATCGAAATCGTCCATTCTTTGGGTACACCGGACAAGACTAGTAAGAGCAGTCTCACACGATTGTTAACAGTACCGGTTTGCGCTGAGGGCCTTGCGGAAAAAGAGCAAGTTGTTCCGAGGAAATTGACCATAGATTCCTCAATTGATAGTATACAACGGCAAGTTTCATTGTAAAAATGGCAAAATAGTCTAATCCGGAATGCACAGATTGACCTTTTGTTATCGCGTAGCCGGTGAACTTTGGCGTAGGGCAGGACCTGGACGAGGTCAGTGAGATGTTGATCGGTATTGACGCTTCTCGAGCCGCCCGACGGGAACGAACAGGAACAGAGCGGTATTCGTTAGAAATCATACGCCATCTATTGCGTTTGCCAATTGCGTCCGCACATCAGTGGCGGCTCTATATCGATGACTCAGAGAGAGAGACGTTTATCCGCGACTTGGCTCTTGACGATAGGGCAAACGTAGAAATACGACAGTTGCCATCCAGGCGAATGTGGACCCATCGTGCACTCTCAAAGGAAGTGCTGATAGACCGACCGGACATTTTCTTTGTACCATCCCACGTGATCCCGTTTGTGGCCCCTCCCTCGCGACTCCCGACCTGTGTAGTCACTGTTCACGACCTGGGCTATCGTGCGTGGCCGGAAATGCACACACGAAAACAGAGAGCCTACCTGGACTTGAGTACACGCTGGAGTGTCAAAGTAGCAACACGGGTGATCTGCGTGAGTCAGGCTACTGCCGATGATCTTCAAGAAGCCTACGGAACCGATCAGGCCAAGATCAGTGTCGTGCACGAGGGCATCAATCTCCCAGCCTTTGCATCGCATGGTCTGGTATCGGGGCATCACAGTTCGACCCTGTGCGACCGGCCATACGCACTCTATGTCGGCACAATTCAACCGCGCAAGAACCTGGCAAGGATCATGCAGGCCTACGCAAACCTGGTCGCATCCCACTCGATTGAGTGGGACCTCGTGCTGGCCGGCAAGCCAGGTTGGTACAGCGATTCGCTCTTTCAACAGGCGCATGAACTGAATCTAGCAGACCGCATCCACCTGCCCGGATATGTACCAGACAACGATTTGCCGGCACTGCTCGAAAACGCACGCTTCTTCTGCTTTCCGTCTTTGCATGAGGGCTTTGGACTGCCAGTCCTGGAAGCTCAAGCCATGGGAGTGCCACTTGTGACAGCAAACAATTCTTCACTACCCGAAATCGCCGGCGACGCTGCGCTCTTGGTCGATCCGACTGACGTCGATGCCATCGCCAACGCCATGCTACGACTCAGCCACGATGAGGCTTTGCGTCAGCAACTCATTGCCGCCGGCTACGAGAATGTAAAGCGCTTCTCCTGGGAAAAGGCTGCCGTCGAAACGTTGGCCGTGCTGGAGCGGGCCGCATCAGAGGGCCATACGGTTGGCATGGAGGAAACGACGGACGGCCAGACCGATGGATGAGCAATGCTCGCAAGTGGAAAAGACCTGGCCATCAGTCAATGTTGCAGGCGTCGACATTGATTGCGTCGACTTTTCTGATACGCTCACGCAGATCCGAATCTGGGTCGACGCATACCGCTCTGGCCACGCAGCAAAGTGCCGTCAGATCTCTACAGTCAACCCGGAATTTATCGTCGATGCGCATCATGACTCTGGCTTCGCCGACACCTTGGCACAGGTCGACCTTCGCGTTCCGGATGGGATCGGTGTGTTATGGGCCGCCAACCTCAACGGTGCGGCCCTGCATGAACGAGTAACCGGGTCAGACGGCATCGATCGCATCAGCCAGGCAGCAGCCCTGAACGGTTGGCGCGTCTTCTTCCTCGGTGCAGCGCCCGGAGTGGCGGCACACACTGCAATCCGGCTAAGAGAACGCTATCCGGCACTCATCATCAGTGGTGTATACAGTGGCAGCCCAGACCCTAATGACTGGCCAACCATCTACGATTACCTCTCGGCAACCTCACCCGACATCCTCTTTGTGGCCTACGGGCATCCCAACCAAGACATCTGGATACACGAGCACATCCACGAACTTCCTGTCGCCGTTGCCATCGGCGTCGGCGGCGCATTCGACTTCATCGCCGGCATCACACAGCGCGCGCCAACATGGATGCAGCATCTGGGTTTCGAATGGCTGCATCGTCTGCTGCGCGAGCCATGGCGCTGGCGACGTATGATGAAATTGCCCGTGTTTGTGGGGTTGGTGATAGGGGATAAGGGATTGGTGAAAAGGGATTGGTGATTGGGAAAACGGTCGTAATCCAAAGCCTAATCCCCAATCGACCGATCCCCAGATCACGCTATCCCTTGACCGCACCTGCCGTGAGACCGGCGACGATGCGACGCTGGAAGATAAAGACCATAATGATCAGCGGAATGCTGGAGACAACACCGGCGGCCATGATCTGGCCGAAGGGCGTCTGCATCGCGAACCGGGCCGGAAAGTTGGCGATGATCACCGGCAGCGTGCGTGCAGCAGGCTGCACCGAGGTGAACGTCAGCGCAAAGAGATACTCATTCCAGGCCCCGATGAAGGCCAGCAGACCCGTGGTTGCCAGCGCCGGGGCCGTCAGCGGCAGCAGGATCATATAGAAGGTCTGGAAAGGCGATGCCCCATCCACCTGGGCTGACTGCATGATCTCCAGCGGGAGTTCGCGGAAGAAGGAGGTCAACACCCAGGCTGTGAACGGCAACGTGAAGAGCAGATAGGTGACGATCAGACTGGGAATCGCATTCAGTCCCAAATTGTTGATGATGGCGTACAACCCGGTAAGGACTGCGATCTGCGGAAACATGGTCATGGCCAGGATCATATAGATCGTGGCTTTTTTCCCCGGTAGCGCAGCTTGCCCAGGGCAAAGCCGGCAAAGGCGCCGACGGCCAACGCCAATAAGGTCACACTGATGGCCACGATGGCGCTGTTGACGATGGCCCGCAGAAAGGCCTCATTGTTAAACACTTCTTCATAATTGCGCAGCGTCGGTGCGAAGTCACCCTCGGATTGCGCGGAACGGCCGTTGCAGGCATCATCTGAAGCTGATTCTCCGTCTTGAAGGAGGAGTTGACCATCCAATAGAATGGGAAGAGCATCCAGACAGCCATGATGACGATCAAAATCCAGAGCAAGATTCGATTACGTCGGTGTTTGGCTTGACTACTCATCAGATGTCACCCCCAGAGTTCGCATGTAGATGATGGCGAAGATCGACAGCACCACGAAGATGATCATACTGCTGGCCGACGAGTAGCCCATGGCGCGGTTCTGGATCAACTGATAGTAGGTGAAGCTAGCCATGGAGTAACGCGCTTGACCCAACACAATCTGGAAGAGGTCAAAAACACGCAGCGCATCGAGGGTGCGGAAGACCAGGGCCACGGCAATCGTGCCGCGCAGCAGCGGCAGTGTCATGGAGAAGAAGGTGCGGATCGGCCCGGACCCATCCACATCGGCGGCCTCATAGATATCCTTGGGTATCAACTGCAGGCCGGCCAGGATCAGCAACGCCATAAAAGGCGTTGTCTTCCAGACATCAATCACGATCATGGATGGCAGTTGTAGACGCCGGAGAAGTTAGGAAGGGGATCTCACCGTCGCCGATGCCCAGACGCCAGAAGAGGGTGTTGAAGAAGCCGGTGCGATTGGGCTGCAACATGAACGCCCACATCTGCGAAGAGACGGCCGTCGGAATTGCCCAAGGCACGAGGATGATTGCTCGCATCAGCCCCTGTCCAGGGAAATTGACGTCAATAATCAGCGCGACAATGATGCCAAGTACAAGTTCAAGAAAGACCGTGATGACCGCAAAGATCACTGTGTCCCAAATCGAGCGGATGAAGGCAGGATCAGTGGCGCCTAGCACGTAGGAGTTGCCGAAGAACGACAACGTTGTGAACGGTTTAAAGCGGCGCGGCTCCCGCGGCAAGACCCTGACAGCGCTTTCAAACTCCTGCTTACCGGTATCCGGGTCGATGACCGGCTCGCCTGTATTCTCATCAATCTTGACCGGCAACTGCTTCACCGTCATGCTGAGCAATTGACGTAGTTTTCCAAACCAACAAATTCAACAGGCTGTGAACTGGCAAAAACATTGTTGGTAAAGCTATTTACAAAGACGGAACTCAAGGGATAGATGGCAATGACAAGCAGAATCAGAAACGTCGGCAACAATAGAATATAGGCCAATCGTTGTTCCTGTTTCGCAAGTTCACTCGCCCCCTCGCTGCCTTTGGCCATGGGGTATATCTCCTTCGGTTTGTGCGAAGAAGCGGCCGTAGAGGCTGGATAAATTGTAGAAGGAAAGGAGTTTGTGAAAATAGGAGGGCGTAGTAACTACGCCCTCCTATTTTCACGCAGTTGGATCAATCAAGTACAAGAAATGATCCGTAGTGCTGTCGAATCAACCTAGAAGATTAAGGCGCTCCAACTTCAAAGCCCAGCAGGTCCTCCAGATCCAGCGAGATGGTGATCACTGCATCTTCGCCACTCTGCGTGCCGTTGAGCACGTCAGAGACATTGGAGAAGAAGATGGTGGAGACCTCATTGTACTGGGCGCGGAAGCCGTCGACGGACGGGCTACGGCGTTGGTAAAGACAGGTAGCAGGTTGGGCATGAAGGGAACGGCCTCGGCAATCTGCGGATCCGAATACAGTGCAGGGATCGTCGGCAACAACGAGATGTTCAAGGCACGCTCTTTCTGCGATTCTTCAGAAGCCAGCCAGAGCGCTAGCTTGGCGGCTGCTTCAGGATTCTCACTGTACTTGGAGACGGCCAGCTGCCAACCGCCCAGGGTTGCGGCGCTCAGGCCAGCTTCGATGCCGGGCAAGGACGTCACATCAATCATACCGGCGACCGGACTGTCTTCGCCCTGGCCCAGGCTGTAGGCGTAGGGCCAGTTGCGCATGAAGGCAGCGTTGCCACCTTGGAAGACCGCTCGAGAATCCTCTTCCATCATCCCGGTCACGCCCGGAGGGCTGATGGTGCCCACCCAGCCGGCGGCCCGGTCCAAAGCGCGGCAGCAGCCGGATTGTCGATGGTGATGACCTTTTCGGGGCTGACGATGGTTCCGCCAGTGCTCGAGTAGATCCATTCCAGAGCGTCACAGGTCAGACCTTCGTAGGCGTTGCCTTGCCAGACAAAGCCCCAGAAGTCCTGGTTGCCGTCGGCGCGTTCGCCGTCCATGAATGGTCTGGGCCATCTCTTCCAGTTCGTCCCAGGTGGCCGGCGGGCCGTCATAGCCATACTTCTCCAACAGGTCGGTGCGGTAGTAGAGCAGACCGCCATCGGTGAACCAGGGCATACCGACCAGGGCGCCGTCGACTGTGTTGTTGACGACGATGGCCTCGAAATGCTCCGGCGTCACATCGGCGGCGCCATACTGATTCAGGTCGATCAGATGTTCAGCCAGGTCGCCCGGCCAGATCACATCGATCATCATGACATCAATGTCGTGACGACTGGGCCTGGAAGGTCTGAAGATAGAGACCATAACGATCAGTGGCGGAAACCGGACCTTGGACGTAGTTGACGGTGATGTCTGGATTCTCTTCCATGAAGAGATCGATCTGCTGCCTTAGTGAACTCAGACTCGGCGCCGGGACCGGCCCCAGATCATGGTGAGGGTCACAGGCTCGCCGCTCGCGTCAGCCGATGCCTCATCTGCAGCAGCGGCTTCCTCAGCCGGGGCTTCTTCTTCGCCGGCAGCTTCCTCAGTCGCAACCGCTTCGTCGGCAGCAGCCTCCTGCTCCGGCGCTGCAGTAGCGACTTCTTCAACGTCAGCAGCAGGCTCCGGCTCCGAGGCCGAATCTGAAGCGCCGCCGCCGCAGGCGGCCAATGCCAACATTGCCACCAGCATGATGCTGAATAGCACGTACCATTTACGATTCATCTGTTCTTCTCCTTCAACTGAATGTGGTGAACTAAAAACGACAATCATGGACAGGCAAGAGGCCGCCCATCGGAGTTATATCAATCCCGAGAATGGGATCCGACACCTAAACAAGTTGGCCGGCACAAAGCGATTAACGAGGAAAGGCGAAACGCCACTAAAAAGATTATACGCCGACAACTGAATCGGGTCAAGCAAATCTTCTTGCGCTGGGCCCTGCCAAATCGGTAAATATTAGAAGGATAATAACGGAAATGTGCCGTATGCTTTCATTTTTTTCAATTGTAATGTAATATTGTACACAAACTGTACCAGACTCCTCTACCACTGTCAAATATCCTTTTTCTGTCTGCGGGGTGTGATTATGCCGGCGACCATTCAAGATGTAGCGAAACAGGCGGGTGTGTCGACGGCTACGGTAAGCCGTGCGCTTCGTGGACTCCCGAACGTTTCGCCGGCGACCCGAGATCAAGTGATTGGCGTGGCGGAAAAGCTCGACTACCAGATCACGCCGCACATATCTCGCATGGCACACGGCCGCCGCGTGGTCGGCATCATCGTACCCCTTGCCGACCAGTGGTTCTATTCCAAACTGGTGAGTATTGCTGAACTGGAATTGATGAATCAGGACTGTGATGTGGTTCGCTACAGTGTGGATAGTGTTGCGGGACAGGAAAGTCTGTTGCAGCATTTGACTGCGCGCAAGTTGGTGGACGGTCTGATACTTTGTAGTCTTTCGTTGACGGACCAGACCGTAGAGGTCGTTCGCGAATCAGATATTGCCGTCGCAACCATAGAGACGACGCACCCGGATCTGCCGTCAGTCTCGATTGACAACGGAGCTGCAGCTGAGATGGGCGCTCAATACCTGATCAATCTCGGCCACCGTCACATTGCCATTATCACCGGCATGGAGACGGCTCCGCTACAGTTCAGCATCCCCAAAGCGCGCCGAGATGGGATTATGCGTGCACTAGAACAGGCCGGGATCGACTTCAGGCCCGAGCTGGAACGACCGGGAAACTACATCTATCAGGGCGGCGCCGAAGCGATGAAGCATCTCTTCTCGGTGCATCAACCGCCGACCGCCGTCTTTGCGCTTTCGGATGAGATGGCGATTGGCGCGTTGAAGAGCGTGCGCGACATGAACCTGCGCGTACCGGAAGATATCTCCATCATGGGGTTTGACGACAACGATGTGTCGGCCTATTTGGGGTTGACGACGGTGCATCAACCTGTGGTGCGCTTTGCTGAGACTGCATCGGCGCAGATCATCGCCCAGTTCTCAGGCATGGCGCAGACTGATATCGAATCGGTCAAGCTGCTGCCGGAGCTGATTGTGCGGTCAACGACCGGTCCTGTGCCCGGTCGGTAGTTCGCCATCAACGGTCGAGGGGCAAGTTCAACGTGAGCGCGTCCAAATCGCTTGTAACGAATGGAATCCGGCTTCTACGTTGCGTGCAGCTTGAGACCTGCGGTTTCGGTAGGTTCGGCTACGAGCCGGAAAAGTTCCAAACTGTCCCTGAACCCGTCTCGCAGGCGACGGTCGTGGTATTCACGCCCCCGACGAACTTGGCTATTGTGGGCCGCCCAACCGTTCGATCTGAACTGAGCGCTGAACGAGTGTGGCCATAGTGGCCTCATCTACATCACCAACCAACAGCACTCGGGATGCCCGGCTAGCTTGATCGAGGCTGTTGCCGATGGTCGGGCTAGTTTCTGCAGCCAAGGTAAGCAATCGCTGCACATCCTTCATGCACAGATCACCCTCCCCAACAAAGATATAATCATAGTCCACTAACCTGGTAGCATTCGTCGATTCATCCACGACAACCGAATCGTCACTTTCAGGTTCATCACCATCCGAATCCCAGAGATCGTCGCTGGTTTCAAATAGACTGGCGCTTACCACTTCGCCCATCAATCGGAGGTTGGCGAAACGATCCTCTGTGGCGGCATCGGCACTGTGAGCCTGCACTCCGGCATCGTCGATGTGGGCGACATCTTCACTCGAGCTACCGCTGTCGACAGCCACATCAGACTCGTCGCCCGCATCGCCCGCATCGCCCGCATCATGTTCAGCCTGATCGGTCTCCAAGTCGACAGGAGCAACCATTGGGCCCGAGGCCTCATCCTCTTCAGCCGCATATGCGAGCTTTGAGCCGTCCGATTCCTCTTCACCCGCCTCGAAATCGCTCAGTTCGCTGGACTCCGACGTTACGCTCTTCTGAACAGACGGAGGCTCGTTCTCCGAAATGCCGTCTTCTACATCAAGCACCGCCGGTTTGGACCCCGTTTGAGCAAGTGGACGTATCTGGTTGGGTGCCACAGGTTCGACCTGCTCCCGAAACGTCACCCAAACTGTTTCCAATCCCGTCAACTCCACCTCCGCCTGCACATCAAGCCCGTCCGGCTCAACCATATAGATCCCGGCATCCAATGGTTGGAACTCGGCCACGTGAGGACCCAACTCAGTGGAACTGCCGGTAGCGCGAACCATGCTGGCGCCATCCTCCTGCCAGATATGCACCGGCAGGTCCGAACGGCCTGCCACCTCCACGCGCACGGTGCTGAAGCCAGGCATGGCGCCGGCGTTACTCTTCTCCGCGTGCCAGGAACGCCTGAGCGGAGAGAACCCAACCTCGACGCCGTTGTAGCCGTTGAGCCGGATGCCTTCCTGGTAATAACCGCCCTCC
The DNA here is from genome assembly GCA_963848115.1 of uncultured Chloroflexia bacterium. Lineage (GTDB taxonomy): Bacteria > Chloroflexota > Anaerolineae > Caldilineales > Caldilineaceae > JAWKOK01. Next base: position 53,320 of record CAWKCP010000003.1, read on the forward strand.
ACATGGAGAGCATAGAGGCCCGCCGGCAAATGAGCGAACTCAAACGTATTTCTTTCGTCGACGACACGACTAAATTCATTGCCGACATCGTCTACCAATGTGGCCAAAGCGCCCCTTGCCTCCGGCGCATTTCCGATCACCTTGCTTGCGCTCTGTGCAGAGGACATGACGGCCGGCTCTACCGGCAGTGAAAAGTCGACATCTACGGTGTTGACGCCGTCCAGGGCAATATTCGTCCGCCGCGCTATCTGTTCGTAGCCGACCACTTCAACGGCGTAGAGTCCTTCAGCCAAGCCCCCGAACTCGCAACGCCCGGAATCGTCATCTATGGTGGATTCCCGCCGCTGAGCCTGGCTGTCAATCAAAGCGACCGTAATGGGCGTGTCGACGCCTGCGCCGTTCACGCCAACCTTGATGATTGAGCGTTCCGGCGATTCCGGCACGTCCCCGCCGCCATGGCGAAAGGTAAGCAACGGAAGCTGTTTGCGATCTACGTGCACCCGGGCTTCAAGATGGATACGGCCTTCGCTATGGTCATTGGGGTCGTCCACAACCACCGTGTAATCGCCGACATCCAATGGCGAGATCTCACACGCAAAAAGGCCATGATCCGCAGCGCTGCCCGTATAGGCCGTTTCGCTGCGCCATGGGCCCTGCTGAGCATACACAGCCAGATGCCTGTATCCCTCCACCACGCAACGTATTGTTCCGGTATAGGCAAGTGAATCGTTCTCAATCCGTTCTACCGTGTAGCCCCAGCCTGTAGCCGCCAGCTCAATTTCCCGTTCATTGCGGCCGTCCAGCACGATTCCGTCCACAGTGCCGCCCTGGGCATGGACCCGGGCACTATAGACGCCGGAAGGCAGATTCACAAATCGAAACGCCCCATCCTCTCGCGCCAACGTCACCCATTCTTCGCCGTCGCTCTGGCGCAACAGCAGCACAACTGCGCCGGCTCCTCCTTGGACATGGCCGGATACGACACTCTGACTACCGCCTGCTTCGGCCGGTGCATTTTCGAAATTCAGAATCACGTTCTGCTGTTTTGCAGAGAGCGTGATCTCCTGAACATCCTGTGCGATTTGCAGGCGTACGACATAGCGCCCCGGCGATAGCCCGTCGATCAGATACTGTCCACGCGCATCAACCAGCGCATGGCTTATCTCCTGGCCATCTTGCTCCAGGACAACCTGTTCTCGCGCAACCGCAAACTTGACGACGCCACGCAAGGTAATCCGCACATTGTCTTGGGGATGGTTCTGCCATCGTCGCACCACTTTGGGCTCTGTGCGCAGCGCCCGAACAATGGGCAGCGTGCCGCCGGGCCAGCGTTCACTGTACCAGGCGTGGCCTTCCCACCAATTGCTGGAACTGCCCAATTCTCGGTTGGCAAGCAGCCAGAAAGCCGTGCAGAAGTAGTAGTCAGGCGCCGGATCATAGCGACGACTGCCGCCCATCATAACGCGGCAGGCTTCGAGTGTCTGTGCCATGTGAAGATCGGGGTTGTTGCCGGATAGCGAGGGTCCATATCCTCGCCCACGAGATAGCCGCATTCGCTCGACAGGATGGGAATGCTGCGGCCCAGATGGCGTTGATTGAGCGCATCAAAGTGCTTGTACGCCAACCAGCAGTCATGATCATCCGCGATAGTCGCACCCGCATTGGCACGCGTCATGCGCAAACGATTTACATCGTTCAATGAGCGACCGCGCCAAGCATGTTCGCCCCACTCTTCCTCTGCGACTGCGCGATAGAAGCGCTCAGTATAGGCTGCGCCCTCCTGGTTGCCGATATCGTATGGATAGTCCAGAGGCCGGTTACGCGGATAGTTGTGAATTGCCTGCCAGACCGGACCGTCAAGCAGATCACGCCGGCCCGCGGCAACAATTCGACCGACAAGATCCCAGTTGCTCCCCCCGGAAACTGCTGGGATCGCAGGCATTCCGCCCCGCCCCAGAATGGTCTCCATGTCGGCGATGGCATTCTCAGCCACCAGATCAAGTGCATTGGGCGGCAGGCGCCCGCCCTTCCACTCACTCTCCTTGTCCGGTTGGCTATTGTACTCGAAGTATCGAGCCCCCGCTCGAATCAGTGCGTCAAGGTGCACTGTCTCTTTCACGCCCAAACGCCCTGGATTCGGGCTGGAACGATAGAGCCGTACAATCGGCATGAATCCTTCAGCCAGCAACAGTTCGATGAAGTCAAGCGCGCCATCATGGTTGAAGACCTTCACCCACTTCACGCCGAGCGCCTTCATCTCGGGAATCCAGACTTCTCGGATGCGCGTCAAGCCGGTGGCCGTAGGATAGCCGGCCACCCAATGAATGCCAATACCAGTATCATGTTTGGGTCGTGGATATTCGTGCAATTCCATAGGCTCTAGTATAGCCAATATGCTCAAATTGTCGAAAGTGAAGATCCAGATTGGTTTGCTGGGCCGTAGCAAGTGCGGTATGGTAGTGCAATTGAGCTACGTTGCATTCCCACAGGTTCGTTTCCACAACATCATGAACGATGAATCAGACGATTTTCAAGTGGACAAAACAAAGGCATTGCTTCGCCAGCGAGCGAAGCAGGGACTTCCGGCCTACTTCGGTATTGATATCGTCGATCTGGGACCTGGATATCTGACGGCCTCTATGGACCTCACCGAGCACCATCTGGCCACCAACGGCTACCTGCACGCAGGCGCCATTGTGACATTAGCCGACACGTCCTGCGGCTTCGGCTGTTTCGCCAATCTGCCCGACGGCGCTCGAAATTTCACAACCGTGGAACTCAAAAGCAATTTCCTACGCTCAACCACCAACGGTACCCTATTCAGCAGAGCCACACTGGTCCATGCCGGACGACGCACCCAGGTCTGGGATGCCACAGTCTTTGACGATTCAGAAAAAACGCTGGCCCTGTTTCGATGCACGCAGATGATACTCTACTGAGACTGAATCACTTGGCCCGTGATATTGCAGAAGGTTCCAGACACGAATGACTCTATTGCAAAAAGGTAAATTTGCCACAGATTCACACAGATAAAGACCTGATTTTCACAGATTGTCTTACAGATGCCCAGAGGTATCCCAGTACCATCTGTGTCTTATCCTTTTTCATCTGTGTGAATCTGTGGCAAAAAGGCTTTTTGCGGTAGAGTCACAGATGGACAACTGATTTACACGAATCGTATCGTCACCCCAGAGAAAAGATTCGTGACAATTCGTGTAAATTCGTGTCAAGAAATAGAGTTTTTCCACCAGACTCACTGAGTTTTTGCGGAAAGGTTCTTACTGCATTCGTTGTGGGTGTAGTGCATGATTGTCAGCAAGAGTGACACTGTGGACTCTGCCCGAGCGGGCGTACGGTGATGGATTCCCCATCACCTAGGACGGTTTTTCAGTGCCACTTGCATAGACTAGCGACTCATGCGGCCCCGGAACTGCTTGCCGCACAAAACGATTCCATACGCCATGGGCGGACGAGCGCCCAGCGTATCATTCCTTACCGTATCATTCCTTGAGGTGTTCGATGGAGATTGCTCAAACCATTGCCAACAGCGTACTCGACAATGTGCGCAAGGTGATCGTCGGCAAAGACAACGAAATCCGTTTGACCTTGGTGGCCCTTCTTTGCGAGGGGCACCTGCTGATCGAAGATGTGCCGGGTGTCGGCAAGACGATGCTGGCCAGGGCGATCTCATCAGCATCGGCTGCGACTTCCGACGAATTCAGTTCACGCCCGACATGCTGCCCAGTGACGTCACTGGCGTCAGATCTTCAACCAGAAGACCATGGAGTTCGAATTCCGCCCGGGCCCGATCATGGCGCAGATCGTGCTGGCCGATGAGATCAACCGGGCCACGCCCAAGACACAGTCCGCGCTGCTGGAGGCGATGGAAGAGCAGCAGATCAGTGTGACGGCCAGACCTATCGCATGGACCGGCCATTTATGGTGCTTGCCACCCAGAATCCCATTGAGCACGAGGGCACCTTCCCGTTGCCGGAAGCGCAGATCGACCGGTTTATGATGCGCATCCATCTGGGCTATCCCACCAAGACGAACGAAATCGACGTGCTCAATCGCCAGAGTGAGCGCCATCCCATCAAGGATCTCGGACAAGCGATTGGCGTTGAGCAACTGATCGAAGCACAGACGCGGTCCGCACCATCTATGTAGACGATCTGGTCAAGGAGTATATCGTCGATTTGGTCACGACGACGAGGGACCATCCTGATATCTATCTGGGCGCGAGCCCCGCGGCAGCATGGCCCTTTTCAACGCGATACGTGCATGGGCGGCCATGGAAGGGCGTGACTTTGTGCTTCCAGATGATGTCAAACGACTGGCTGTACCCACACTAGCGCATCGACTCATTGTCAGCCCATCGGCGCGGATCAAAAATATCACGCCGGAGCAGATCGTTGAAGATGCTCTGCGCCACACACCGGTACCTGGGGCACGTGCCAAGATCCGCTAGCACGATCACCCTTAAACAGTAACTGAATGTCTTCACGCGCCATCTTTCTGATCATCGCCGCTGGGGTTGCCTGGATTCTCGCTGTAAACTCGGGAGCAAGCCTGGCATTTAGCATGGCCTATTTACTCTCAGGCATTCTCGTCCTCAGCTATCTGTGGGCGAGAAGCAGCACGCCGTGCCGTCCATATCCAACGCTTCACACACAGCCGACGCAGTCAAGTCGGACAGTTCGCTGAAGAGCATTTCGACGTCTCAAATCGTGGATGGTTGCCGAAATTGTGGCTGGAAATGGAGGATTTCTCCGACCTTCCCTGGCACAGCGAAGCCAGCCGCGTGATCAACAGCCTGGGACGAGGACGATCCTACCGATGGCAGGTGAGGACCCTCTGCACACAACGTGGTCGCTTTCGCCTGGGACCGATGATGTTGCGCAGCAGTGATCCGCTCGGCATCTTCAACGTTGAACAAGCGCTTCCGAACTCAACCTTCATATTGTCTATCCTCAAACGGTCGAACTCACATCGTTCAATCCATCCATTTCCGATATGGCCGGCGGCGAATCCCAGCGGCGACGGACCTATGAGGTGACAACGAACGCAGCCGGGGTGCGGGACTATATGCCCGGCGACAGCTTGAACCGCATTGATTGGCCCACAACGGTACGCATGAACCGGCTGATGACCAAAGAATTTGACCTGGATCCGACCGCAGACATCTGGATCTATCTTGACCTTCATCCAATGGCGGAAGTGGCGGTCCCATGGAGGCCACACCGCCCGAGATCGGTCTATTCGCACTGGGAAGACGGTCGCTGCTCGCTCACAATATCAGTTGCCGCCTATCACGACTGAATATGGCGTCACCCTTGCGGCCAGTCTGGCACGCTACTTCCTCGCGCGCAACCGTTCAGTAGGTATGAGCACATGGGGACGAACACGGGAGTACTTACAGACCGATCGAGGTGAACGACAACTGAACAAGATGCTGGAGGCGCTGGCCGTCGTTGAAGCCGTAGGCGAATTCCCCTTCGCCCATCTGATCACCAGTGATGGGATGCGGCTCAACCGCAGTGATACTGAGCTTGCCATCAGCGCCGACCCAAATCCCGAATGGGCGCAAGCGCTTCAGCTGATACAGCG
>CAWKCP010000004.1:0-42917 GCA_963848115.1 uncultured Chloroflexia bacterium
TCGTCCAAAAGGCATTACGCGCAATCGGGTCGGCGTTAAACGAGTCGGTCAAATGCCGATGACAAAGCCTTCGTCATGGAAAGCCACGAAGATATGGTCGATCGCCTCTGGGGCCGATACGATGGCCTCTTCCACCCATGCTCGGCCCTCGTCGTTGATGACACCGCTCTCTCCCAGATCAAAATACCATCCACGGCAATCAGGCGCACATTCTGCCAGTCTGCGTAATAGTTGACATACTCGCTCCCGCGCCGGTAGATGAAGCTTAAATCGGGCAGAACTGCATCCAGCATGTAATCTCGATCAGCAAAATCGTGGTTTCCCATTACAGGCAGAAAAACCAGGAGCGTCCTCAGATTCCGCAAAGATTTCCTGAAAATCCTTGTATCTGTATTCGAGCGCGGATCAGATCCCCACGGTCAGGATTATTTGGGGTCGTCCAAACATGGGTTCAGGATTTATGTTTTGATCACGGATTTCTGCCAGCGCATTTTCGCCGATCCGACTTTACCAATTTAGGGTCTGCTAGGACCGCAATGGTGAGTTCGGGAACTTCATCAGTGGCTGATCGTGGCGAGCCAAAAATGGAGCAGGCGCTGAGCAGCAGTGACAGCAGCAGAAGTATTGCAGAAAATTGGCCACAGCAGAACATGATTTTGTGCCTCTCTCACCGTCAGGGCGGATAGAACTGCAGTTCAGGTGCGTGCATCACATCCTATCGCACGATTGGCTACAAATTGTCCACACAGTCTCAGGATCAATTCCTACAGCAACGTTCTGGGGCTGTTTCTATCTGTGTCGCTGACGGGCCGATGTGGGCGGGGTTCGACTATGGGTTTGTGCATCCGACGGTGGCCATCCTTACTGACACACGTGACGGCGATGGCCGCACGGACGCCATTGCAGAGCACGTGCGACGCCGTGCTCTGCCGCCGCATCATGTGGTGGATATTACGTCACTCGTCGGAGGCTTTGGCCGGGGCCTGGATGACGTGGGTCCGTGGGCTGCCCGTCTCGGACTGCTTCTTGAAGAAGCAGTCCGAGCGTCGGGGATGGGGAGAGCATCGCCGACCAGTACGCAGAGCTTGGGCTCACGCTCGGCGTTGCCGGCCGTATCTTCGAATCCCCAAACGCGTTTCATCTGCTGTTCCTGTCCACGTTCATAGCCCAACTGGCCAGATTCGCTCAACAGTCAACAGGTGCCGACGACGAGTCGTTTGGTCAGTACAGTCGTCAAACAATAAAGTACCTCACTGTCGACCACGATTGAACTATGAATTGGGAGTCTTTCAAGGATCAAGTCACAAGCTATGATATTTTTGGCGAAGAGTGCTGTGATTTCTGCCAAATTTGGCAACGGATGAGTTAAGTAGCCAGCACGCAGCACGCAGCACGACCTTGCCCAAAAGCAAGTTTGACAGTGGCCTTATTTTCCGCTAGCATCAAAGTTAAGCATGTCCCCGCTCATTCAAGCCGCACAGGCTTTCTCAATACGGTGCCGGATTCCGCGTTCCATGATGGCGGCATAGCATCTGCAGGGACCCAAATATTCAGATCGTTTATGGATTCGGCAGCAGGTGATTCTTCTAAGGTCATCCAGGATTTCTCACATCTCGCGAGCGTAAGGTGGTGATGCCCGGCAACAACGGAGCGAAGGAATTCGATAACTTGACACAAAGGAGAAGAGACTGATGTTTCAAAAACGCATGGTCGTTTTGGCATTGTTGTTGATCCTGTCACTAATGGTATCAGCGTGCCAGTCTGCTCCAGAACCCCAAGCTGAGGCGCCTCCGATCAGGAAACCGCAGCAACTGGAGAGGCGATTCACGAGGCGCCGCAACTGCACGAGATGGTCTTGGCCGGTGATCTGCCGCCGCTCGACGAGCGCCTTCCCGTTGAGCCGATGGTCATTGAACCATGGGATCGAATCGGCGAATACGGCGGGACGTGGCGGTCGGGGCTGTTGGGACAGGCTGACCGGCCCTGGGTAGGACGCACGATGGGCTACGATCCCCTGCTTCGTTGGTCACCGGACTTGACGGAGACCATCCCCAATGTCGCCAAGAGTTGGGACGTGTCCGAAGATGGTACCGAGTTTACTTTTCATCTACGTGAGGGTATGAAATGGTCCGATGGCCATCCCTTCACCGCTGACGATTTCGTCTTCTGGTATGAGCAAGAGATCCTCAATGATGAACTCACGCCTGTAAAACCGCTCTGGATGCGCCCCGGCGGAACATTGGGTGTGGTGGAAAAAGTCGATGACGTCACTGTAAAATTCACCTTCTCTGCGCCTCACGGCCTCTTCCTCAAACAGTTGGGCAGCCAGCGTCCCTGGCAGCCTGCCCACTATATGGAGCAGTGGCATAAGGATCTCAATCCCGAGGGGGTGGAAGCAGCCGTTGCCGAGGAAGGTGCAGAAGATTGGGTCGCTCTATATCGAAACAAGGCAGACTACATCAACAATGTTGACCTACCCACGAACCAGGCATGGGTAACGACTGTGCCCGCCAGTTCCGCCACCCAACTGGTTGCCGAGCGCAATCCCTACTATTGGAAGGTTGACACCGAAGGCAACCAGCTTCCCTACATCGACAAACTGGTCTACCCCATCGTGGAAAATGTAGATGTACTGGTGCTCAAAGCGTTGTCAGGCGAAATCGACATGATGGACCGTCACATCGCCACGCCCGGCAACAAGTCCGTCTTCTTTGACAGCAAAGAAGACGGCGACTTCGACTTCTTCACCGTGGAATTCGCGTGGGAAACCCCTGCCTCAATCGGCCTCAACCTCAGCCACAAAGATCCTGTGTTGAAGGAGATATTCAACGAGAAAGACTTCCGCGTTGCGCTCTCCCACGCAATCAATCGCCAGGAGATCATCGACGTACTCTACGTAGGTGATGGCGAACCACGCCAGTCTGGCGCCCCTGGCGGAATCGCCGTACTTTAACGAGCAGTTGGCCTATCAGTACACAGAATATGACGTAGACAAGGCAAACCAGCTTCTTGACGATCTCGGATTGGAGCGCGGCGAGGACGGCATTCGCCTGCGCCCGGACGGCGAACCCCTGAGCTTCACCATTGACGTAATTGCCGCCTTCGAACCGTGGGCCGACATCATGGAACTTGTCAGCAGCTACTGGCGCGAGGTGGGCATTGACACCAATGTAAAGGTCATTGAGCGCTCTCTCTTCTACGAGCGCAAGGCCGCCTATGAGTATGATGCCATCGTCTGGACCGGAGCCGATGGTATCGCTCTCGTGATGGATCCCCGATCATACATGCCTTTTAGCGATGAGTCACTCTTTGGTGTTGCCTGGGCCGACTGGTGGCGCAGCGACGGCGCCCAGGGCGAGGAACCACCCGAAGCCGCCAAGCTCCAACAGGCCCTATACGATGAGCTGCAGGTAACGGTAGACCCGGCGCGCCAGGACGAGATCATCAATGAGATTATGGACATCGCTGCCGAGGAGTTCTGGGTGATGGGCATCACCAAGTACTACAAAGGGTACGGGATCGTCAAGAACAACTTCCACAACGTGCCTGAAACGCTGTGGCAATGGCATGTCTCGTCCGCCCCAGCCCAAACTCGCCCGGAACAGTACTTCATCGAACAGTAGGCAAGCGTTTCCTAAATGAGGCCATTCCAAGAGGATGAATGCCCCGAACAACCTTCCAGGCAGCCGACGGCTGCCTGGAAGGCGGAAAGCATTCATTCCTGGATTGATCTTGGTGCAAGCCAGAGACCAGTTAACGCGGAAATCGCGGGCCTACTTCGCAGAGGACCCTGCGGCAGACAGTCTCTGTCTTGCCCAGCTGTCCCGTTGGGGGAAATGGCTCATCTGGAATCCATGTGATTGACAGAAAACGTGACGAGTGAAAAGCGAGACGTGGCCTGACCAAACTCACGTTTCATTCGTCACGCTTCGCAGACTGACCATACGGATTCCCAAAGAGCCGAGAAAAGGAGGTGCGGGGAAGTGCTGGGATATATCTTCCGTCGAGTGTTATACATGATTCCAACCATCTTCGTCGTGTCGTTGGTCTCATTTGCGATCATCCAACTGCCGCCGGCGACTACCTGACCACCTACATCGCCCAACTCTCTGCTGGCGGAGACCTGGTCGAGGAAGATGTTATCGCCGCCCTTGAAGCGCGTTACGGACTGGGTCAACCCGTCTACGTGCAGTACTACAAATGGATATCGGGCATCGTGTTACACGGTGACTTTGGCCACTCGTTTGAGTGGAATCTGCCAGTCAAAGACTTGCTCTGGGAGCGCCTCGGCCTTACCCTGATTCTTTTCTCTGACCACGCTCATGTTCACCTGGATCGTTGCCTTCCCGATCGGAATCTACACGGCGGTGCGGCAATATTCGCTCGGAGACTACGTATTCACCACAATCGGCTTCATTGGGCTTGCCATTCCCAATTTTCTATTGGCCCTGATTCTCATGTTCGTTTCGTTCAAATATCTGAATCAGAGCGTTGGCGGTCTATTTTCGCAGGTGTACGTTGATGCACCCTGGAGTTGGGCAAAGTTCATTGATCTGCTCGGCCATCTCTGGATTCCTGTGGTGATTCTGGGTACGGCCGGGACGGCCGGTCTGATCCGCATTATCCGCGCCAATTTGCTGGACGAATTGCGCAAACCGTATGTGAAAACGGCCAGAGCTAAGGGCCTCTCTGAGAGAAAACTGCTGCTCAAATATCCAGTACGCGTCGCCCTCAACCCCTTTATTAGCACCATCGGCTGGACGCTGCCGGTCTTGATCTCCGGCTCGGCCATTGTTTCCGTCGTTTTGAGCCTACCCACAACAGGTCCGCTGCTCCTGCGAGCCCTGGTTGCTCAATATATGTACTTGGCCGGCAGTTTCATACTGATGCTAGGTGTGTTGACCATCATAGGCACACTGATATCCGACATACTGCTTGCCTGGCTCGATCCGCGAATTCGGTACTAATGGGGTGTAGGCGAGAAAAATATCTTGAGCATGATTGAGGATACGGAGCTGTATCGATCTCCGGTCATGGCCCTTCTTTTATCTAGCATGTAGTCAGGTATGTGACCGAGCATGTAATCGAGAATGCAGAGGAGATGGACGTGACAACGGGCATCAAATCCGTCGCACGCGATGTGGTAGAGCCAGTTCCGCCAATCGCGGAGGAGAACCGAATCAGCGTTGCGACCCAGTGGCAGCTGATGTGGTGGAAGTTTCGTAAGCATCGTCTGGCCATGGTTGGCGCTGTAGTCACGGTGCTCATCTATCTGATTGCGATCTTTGTCGAGTTCTTGGCCCCATTTCCACCCAATGCCTTTGCGGCGCAATACACATATGCGCCGCCGCAACGTCTGCACCTCTTTCAGAAGACCGAAAACGGGCTGAGGTTCAGTCCCTACGTCAATGACTATAAGGTGGAGATTGAAGAAGAGGCGCTGCGTCGTGTGTTCACCGTCGACCCAGAAACCATACACCCGGTGGGTTTCTTCGTACGCGGAGCGCCCTACAAATTATTGGGTCTCATCGAGTCAGACATTCATTTGATCGGACCGAAAAACCCGGACGCGCCCATGTATTTGTTGGGCGCCGACAAGCTAGGGCGTGACGTATTTAGCCGCCTGCTGCATGGCACCCGCATTTCTATGTCCATCGGGCTGGTGGGCGTCGCCCTCAGTTTTGTACTGGGCATCTTTCTAGGCGGTATTTCCGGGTACTACGGCGGAGGCGTCGATAACGTGATCCAAAGAATGATCGAGTTTATTCGTTCTATACCGACGATTCCGCTCTGGATGGGACTAGCCGCGGCCCTGCCTTCCAGTTGGTCGTCAATCCGCATCTATTTTGGCATTACTGTAATCCTGTCGCTTATCGGCTGGACAGGGCTGGCTCGCGTCGTACGGGGCCGATTCTTGGCGCTGCGTACCGAAGATTTTGTGATGGCATCAAGGTTGGAAGGAACGAACGAGATGCGTATCATCTGGAAGCACATGGTGCCCTCATTCATGAGTCATATCATTGCCTCGCTTACGCTGGCCATCCCTGCCATGATTTTGGCCGAGACTGCCCTCAGTTTCCTGGGGCTCGGGTTGCGTCCTCCGGTTGTCAGTTGGGGCGTTCTTCTACAGGAAGCGCAGAACGTGCGCGCCGTGGCAACAGCGCCCTGGCTGTTGTCCCCCGGGGTTGCAGTGGTGATTGCGGTACTTGCCCTGAACTTTCTGGGCGACGGTCTACGCGACGCTGCGGATCCCTATCACTAAGAGTATAGAATTCATCTACCGAAACGAACCTTACGTATGAACAATGAAGCTGACCTTCTGATCGAGATCAAAGAGCTGAAGACACATTTTTTCACGGACGAGGGAATCGTCAGGGCTGTAGATGGCGTCAGCTTGAACGTCTACCGTAATCGCACGCTCTGCGTCGTGGGCGAGAGCGGCTGCGGAAAGAGTGTGACCGCAGACTCTGTTCTTCAGATTGTGGACAAACCGGGCAACATCGTATCCGGGGAGGTGATTTTCCATCGCGTACACGGGCAAAATGGCAGCCGCAGTATTGAGACAATTGACTTAGCCGCGCTGTCGCCACAGAGCCGCGCGATGCGCGATATTCGTGGCAAAGAGATCGCGATGATCTTTCAGGAGCCCATGACCTCGCTCAGCCCTGTTCACACCATTGGCGATCAAATCTCAGAAGTCATCGAACTGCATCTCGATCTCAACAGTGACCAAGCCAGAAAACGCGGCATCGAGATGTTGCGCCGAGTAGGGGATTCCCGGCCCTGAACAGCAGTACGACAGTTATCCATTTCAGCTCAGCGGCGGTATGCGCCAAAGAGCCATGATCGCCATGGCCCTCTCCTGCAATCCCAGCCTTCTCATAGCCGATGAGCCCACTACTGCGGTGGATGTGACGACCCAGGCCCAGATATTGGAGCTTCTCGAAGAACTGCAGGCCGAATTCGATATGGGCATCATGCTAATCACCCACGATCTGGGGGTTGTGGCGGAGATAGCAGACGATGTTGCGGTCATGTACCTGGGGCGGGTGGTTGAACGAGGCACCGTGGACGATATCTTTCACGATCCGCAACACCCCTACACTAGAGCACTGTTGCGCTCCATTCCCAAGCTGGATGTGTACCGCCGTGAACGACTCGACTCCATCCATGGCATGGTGCCCGATCCACTCAATCGCCCTGGGGGCTGTCCCTTTCACACACGTTGCGAGGCCGCCATGCCAGGACGCTGTGACACGATCGTGCCGTCAAGTGTCGAACTGGGGCCCAGATCGGTCCGGTGAGTTGCCTCCTGTACAGTGGGGAAGATCTTGGGCCTGCCGTCGCCGGCAATCTACTGGCCGGCATTGAGCGCGATGCCAGACAATCGAACGACGTATTGATCGAGAACCCAGAGACCATCTCCCAGGTTGGTCTGGCAAACAACGGAGCTCAGGACAACGGATCTCAAGACAATGTACTGCTTGATGTTCAAAAACTCCGGATGCATTTCCCGATCCAGGCAGGTTTCTTCCGCCGCACCGTCGGCTATGTACGTGCCGTGGATGACGTTAGCTTCTTCATCCGCAACGGTGAGACATTGGGGCTGGTCGGGGAAAGCGGATGCGGCAAGACGACAGCAGGACGCTGCATCGTCCGCGCCTACGAGCCGACTGATGGACAGATTCTCTACCGGGAAAACAATAACGGGATCGTGGACCTTGCGACACTTTCCAAGAAAGAACTCAAACCATACCGACCACAGATTCGCCTCATCTTTCAGGATCCGTTCTCATCGCTGAACCCACGATTGCCGGTACTGGAAATTGTCGGCGAGCCGTTGATCGTCAATCAGATCGCCTCCGGCCAGGAACTTGAGGACCGCGTGGCGGCGCTCCTGCGCCGGGTCGGACTGCGGCCGGAATACATGCGACGATTTCCTCACGCTTTCAGTGGCGGCGAACGCCAACGCATCGGCATTGCCCGCGCTATTGCCCTGGATCCACGCCTGATTGTGGCCGACGAAGCCGTTTCAGCCCTGGACGTGTCGGTTCGCGCTCAGATCCTAAATCTCTTGCAGGATCTTCAGGAGGATTTTGGGCTGACGTATCTGTTTGTCTCCCATGATCTAGCGTGATCTCCTACCTCTGCAACCGGGTCGCAGTTATGTATGTAGGTAAGCTCGTCGAGATGGCCAGTACAGCAGATCTCTTTGCCAACCCGCGCCACCCCTACACCGAAGCGCTGCTCTCTGCTGTTCCCGATCCTGACCCGCGCTTGCACGAACAGAAGCAACGCATTATGTTGAAAGGCGACGTCGCAGATCCGGCGAACCCGCCCAGCGGCTGTTATTTCCACCCGCGTTGTCCTTATGCCAAAGAACAATGCAGGGTTGAGACACCGGAGATGATTCAGGTCGACCGGGATCACTACAGTGCGTGTTTCTTTGCAAAAGATTTGGAACTACGGGGGATTGCTGGACGCTAGGACGTTCCAGCTCGTAGGGTGCCGAACTTGCGATCAACCAACATATTCATGCATCTCCCTTCCAGAGCACGTCACAGCTACATCTGTACTTACACGTGCTGCGTGCTGGCTACCTTGCTCATCCGTGCTGATTTGAGTGTCGGAATCTGCCGCTTTTGAGACAGTCGGACTCAACGACTTCTCCCAGAAGCTCTCCACCCTAACATCTGTCCCAAAATCGCATCCCGAAATGAATATTCCTATAGCTTGAATGCCAGATCGAGTTTTGATACACGCCAAGACTTTGACCGTATTCAGGAAACAGGCCAAGGCGGCACGAACAGAGGCCCAGTTGGCACTGGCCGAATTCTTGTAGCCGCCGCTGACCAGGAAGGTGCCGCCGCCCGCCCATTACTCAGATTAGCCCACGACTGCTGAATTGCTTGACGGACTACCGAGATATGCATGATTGACGCTGGATCAGAGCCTACAAGAATGCTATGATCTGAGCAGCAGAGAACTGAATCGGCCGAGAGCGTCGCGAACGCCATGGCCCGAGCGCACGAAAGTGCGCCGGGTCGTGGCGTTTTTGTGTGTTGGGGATTGGGGAGTAGGGATTGGGGATCGGGGATTAGGGATTGGGGTGAGCGGATGGGCAAGTGGGAGCAGGTTTTGCAGAGTCGGAAGGTGTGGGCTTCGGTGGTGGCGGTGGGGTTGTTGTCGGTGCTGTTCTACTTTGGGGCTATCAGCGGCGAAACCTATGCCTGGGGCGTCACGATTGCGGTGAGCGTGTTCACGGGGCGGTGGCGATTGAGGATGGGCTGTCGGCGCTGTTTGTGGGGTTGGCGAAGGAGCTTGCAACCACGAATGCGGACGGATGACACGAATGGAGAAGAGACGGGCGAGGAAACTTCACGGATCAGGAATGGTGAATGCTCAATTGTGAATGGTGAATGCTGCAATTGTGAATTGTCAATGGGCGGGTGAATGGCGGATCAGTGATGAGCAGCAGAATCTGAACGTATTGCAGCGTTTTCTGCTTGCGTCTGGCGCGGGTGTCGGCGGTGCCGGTGGGGAAAGAGGGCGACGGCCTGACTCGCCCACTGTTCTCGTCGGGGTCGGAGATCGATCCGGATTGGGGGTATCTGTCGGCGCAGATTGAGGATGCGCGGGAGGCGTGGCGGAAGAATCCGTTGGCGCGGCGGCTGATCGGGCTGATTACCTCTTACTGCATCGGCGATGGGATCCGGGTTTCGTCGAGCTATGGGCCGTTGGAGAGGTTTATCCGGGCGTTCTGGCGGCATCCGTTGAACAACATTGAGTTGGAATTGCCCGAGTGGTCGGATGAGCTGGCGCGCTCGGGGGAACTGTTTCTGGTGTTGTTTCGCAATGAGGCGGATGGGACGATCTATGTGCGGGCGCTGCCGTCGAGCCGGATCGAGCTGGTGGTGTCGGACCCGGATGACTACCGGCGGGAGCTGGCGTACAAGGAGTTCACGGGGCCGGCCGAGGACGAGAAGTGGTGGTACTCGCCGGACTCGCCTGAGGCCCAGGCCGATCCGAATCTGCCGACGATGTTGCACTATGCGATCAACCGGCCGATTGGGGCGCTGCGTGGGGAGTCGGATCTGGCCACGGTGCTGGTGTGGCTGCGACGGTACTCGCGGTGGCTGGAGGATCGGGTGCGCTTGAATGCCGGGGTACGGGCCTTTCTGTGGGTGGTCAAAGCGCCCAGGAATCTGCTGGACGATCTGCGCAAGCAGTACCGACAGCCGCCGGCGCCGGGCTCGGTGATTGTGGCGGATGCTGCCGGGGAGGAGTGGGAGGCGGTATCGCCGAATCTGCATGCGGCGGATGCGTCACGGGATGGGCGGGCGATTCGCTGGATGATCGTGGCCGGCGGGCCGGGGACGGCGCTGACGGATATCGGCGAGGGCGAGGATGCCAATCTGGCCACGGCCAAGGCGATGGGCGAGCAGAAGCGCAGGTTTCTGAGCCGGCGGCAGCGCTACATCGTGCATATGCTGTCGGATCTGATCATCCGGGCCTATGCACGGCAGGGCGGGCTGGGCACACGCAAGGGCAAGCGGCGCATCGGCATCGACGACATCATTGTGCATGCGCCGGACATCTCGCCGGAGGACAATGCGGAGCTGGCCTCGGCGGCCAAGAGCATGGCCGACGGCGTTGAGGGACATGACGGATCTGATGGGCAATGGCTCGGCCATGCGGCGGCTGGTGCTGCGGCATGTTCGTGAAGTTTGCGGGGGAGCAGCTGACAGTGCGGATGAGTTTGAGCGAGATTATGGAGGAGAGTGAGGAAGGGCGTTTGCCACAGATGGACACGGATAAGCAAGTGATATCCACAGATGAGGACACGAATTGACACGAATTTTCACGAATTTCGTGTCCGGAAATGGCTTCTGGCAATGTGACTCACATTGGATGTGACGATGGAACGGAGGGACTGGACAGTGGGTGACAAGAAGAAAGATCGCTCGTGACCAGATGGGTGGTCGGCTGCGGCTGGCGGCGCTGTATCAGGGGGCGGGGGTTGAGGTCGACAGGGACGAGCATGTGCTGCGAGGGGTGTCGTTGATCCAGGCGGTGGAGGCGCTGGGGCATGGGGTGATGGTGGATGAGACGACGCTGCTTGAAGTGGTGGAGCTGGGCAATGCGTCGGCCAAGGGGATCAAGAGTCGATTCACGCATCCGGGGCTGTCGAGCGATGGGCTGGGCAAGTTCCTGGGTCGTATCCGGGGGCTGCGGCAGGAGGGCGACAAGGTGGTGGGCGATCTGTATCTCTCGGCGCTGGCCTTCAAGTCGCCGACCGATGGCAACTTGGGCGATTACATCCTGGAACGGGCGGCGGAAGATCCGGCCTCGTTCGGGCTTTCGATTGTGGCCGATGGGTCGTATGTGTGGCGGACAGAGGACGGGCAAGAGATCGATGCCGGAGAGCCTCGCCCCGCCAACTCGATCCATGACCTGCCGTTTCTGCGGGTGGACAACCTGGTGGCGTGTGACGTGGTGGATGAACCGGCGGCCAACCGGGACGGGGTCTTCTCGGCGGATCTGTGGGCCACCAACAAAGACGCCGAAGGGCTGTATCACCTGATCGACGAGGAGATGGACCGGCGGGGCGTAGACACCGCCCGGGCGTATGAGTTTGCCCTGAGCTATTTTGGGGCTCGGGGCGTGGATATCAAGGAGACAGACATGGGTAAGAAAGAGAATGAAGTGCAGGATGTGGTCGATGGTCGATGGTCAATTGTCAATGGAGGATGCCGGCGTCGATGGCGGCACTTCGGCGGAGCTCAGCACAAGTACTTCGGCGGAGCTCAGCACAGGTGCTTCGGCTAAGTCCGGCTCGGAAGCGGCCGTGGACAAAGGTCACAAGGAGATGCAGGCGCAGCTTGCGGCCTTGCAGGCGCAGTTGCATGCACGGGACATCAACGACCTGATCGGCGGGTCGGGGCTGTCGGAAGTGGGGCAGCGGGTGGTGAGCGGGGCGGTGATCGACCTCAAGGCCGATGCGTCGCTGGAGACGGTGCAGGCGCTGATCGAGCGGCAACGCGAGGCCGAGGCCGCGCTGGCCGAACGCACAGAGCGGTCAAGGGCGTGGGTCCGGACGTGGCCAGAGGCTCAGGGCCATATCGGCGGCATGCGCAACAGCCTGGACAAGATCGCCCTGGCCGTGGATGGGCTGATCGGCGGCGTCGAGCCGGGGGAAGGGGTCAAGCCGCTCTCGGGCATTCGGGAACTCTACACGCTGCTGACCGGCGACTATGAGTTCACCGGCCTGTTCCAGCCGGAGCGGGTGGAGTTCGCCAATGTGACCAGCGGCGACCATGGCCGGGCTGGTGGCCGATGCGCTCAACAAGCGGGTGGTCAACCAGTTCCAGGTCTATGACCGCTTCTGGGAACCGCTGGTGCATGTGGAGGACTTCACGACCCTGCAGTCGGTCAAGTGGATCACGCTGGGCGGCGTGGGCGAACTGCCGGCCGTGGCCGAGGGCGCGGCCTACACCGAGATGACCTGGGACGACCAGACCGAGACCTCCCAGTGGGTGAAGAAGGGCGGCTATCTGGGGCTGACGCTGGAGGCCATCGACAAGGACGACACGCGGCGGCTGCAGCAGGCGCCGCGGGCGCTGGCCCAGTCGGCCTGGATGACGCTGGGCAAGGCGTTTACGAATGTCTTCACCGGGGCCGGGATCATGAGCGACGGCAAGACGCTCTTCCACGCCGATCACGCCAACCTGGGGTCCACGGCCCTGGGCTATCCGGGCTTCGAGGCGACACGCACGGCCATGGCGGCCCAGACCGAGCTCAACTCGGGCGAACCGCTGGGCGGGCTGACCATGCCGCGCTATCTGATGGTGCCGCGTGGGCTGGAGGGCACGGCGTTGCAGGTGCTGGGCACCGAGGGCGAGCCGGGCACGGCCAACAACGATGAGAATCCGTGGGCCAATGGGGATGGCCACGATGCGCGCATGGCGGCGGCTCGCCGGCGGGTGATCCCCAACGACTTCCTGACCGACACCAACGATTGGTACGCACTGGCCGATCCACGGCTCTACCCCAGCGTGGGCCTGGGCTATCGCTTCGGCCGCATGCCCCAGATCGTGAGCGTGGCCGATGAGCGGGTGGGCCTGATGTTCACGAATGATGTGATGCCGATCAAGGTGCGGTTTCTGTTTGCGATCGGGCCGACGGATTGGCGGGGGGTGTATAAGAACGCGGTGAGTTAGGGGGAGGGGATTGGGGACTAGGGATTGGTGATTGGGGATCTGGGTGCAGAGATGGGTATCTCACGCGATCCCCTAATCCCTATTCCCCAGTCCCCAATCCCCAACTCTCCAGAAAGGACGGAATGATGATCAAATTCATGGTGGATCTGCGGACGTCGGCGGATGCGGCGGCGGTGGCGGGGATCGAGGAGTTGCGGGCGGCGGTGATCAAGCTGCAGGCGGATCTGGATAAGGTCACTGGAGTCGAATCCAGTGAGACCGAAGCGGCTCCTGACGGAAAGCGACCGGCAGCCGGCCGGCGCGTAAGAAAGCGGGTGAATGATGGCAAGACGAACTTGGACGATCTGGATCTGGCGCAGCCGGGGATTGAAGCCGACGAGATCAACACGAATCGGCTGCGGCCGGGCAGGTGCTGCGGGCGGACGGGGCTGGGGGTGCGTCATTCGGGCGGTCTTCTGCGTTGCTGCGGCTGTGGCATGACACAGAGGACCAGTTTGCAGCGAACGCCTGGATCGACATCGTTCACGGCTACGTCGAGACCGACGACGACGGGTTTGTCTACGATGACACGACGGGAGAGATCACGATCGGGCCTGAGCTAGCGGGGTGTCGGCTGATCATCAACGTGAAGTCGGCGATGTGGAACGCTTCGCAAGATGGGACCTACCGGGTCGAAGTGCGGCGCAAACCGCCCGGGGGGAGTTACGGCTCGGTGAAACAAGGCTAGCGTGGCCGTGGTGCAGAGTGGGGACGTCACGGTTGCAGAGATTGCGATCATGGTCGAGACGGCGGTCGGTGACATGTGGGCGTTCCGGGGCATTCTCGCGGCGCGGCTGCGGGGACAGGGGAATGGGTGCTTGACGACAGCATAACGGAATTCCTGGCGGTGTGAGTCGGCTGCAAGGGGATGGTGATCAGGGATAGGGCTTGCGAGGCCCGAATCCCTAATCCCTATCCCGATCCCATCCCTCCAAGAAAGGACGATCATGGTCGAGCTAGTACAGAGTGTAAAACCGCTGCCTACCGTGATGCACGAAGGGTGCTGGATGCCGATTCGCCGAAACAGATGGTCGCACGGTCGGACGGGGGCAAGCCTTTCAACAGATGTTGATCAGCGCTGAAGCCCGGTCACGCGTCGAACTGTGGCGGGAGTATACGCCGCCGGCTGGGGTCGACTTCTCGGCGGTTCACTATGGCAATCCTGGATGGCTGATTGGCGACGAGGCGGGCAACTTGCATTTGTCTGAAGATGGGTTGACCTGGACCATCCTCAAGAAGGTAGGGGCGGGAGTCACGGGCATTCAGTACGATGGCCAGATCGAACCGTACTGGTGGGTCTGCACGTCCGGCGGTGAACTGTGGCAGGGACATCATGAGTATGAGACGGGTCTTTGGACCTGGACCCTGGCCTATTCCGATCCGTCGCAACATTTCGTGGGCGTGGGCATGTCTGATGAGCGGGTGGTGGTGATCATTCGCAACTCGAAGAATATTCTGCGCTCGACCGACGCCAACGGCGCACCCTGGACGATCGCGGAGGTGTGGCCCATAACGCTGTATACCCCGTTCGGCTGCACGTCTGAACTGGGCCTGGGTCCGCTGTGGGTCGAGTCCTACACGTCGAGGCCATTCTACACAACGGACGGCGGATTGACCTGGACGCAGACGCCTGCCGCTGCGGGCAATGCCGTGGCCAGTATCGGCGTCTTTGACGGGGTTGTGGTGGCGGGCGGACCTGGCGGTCTGTGGCGCACAGATGATGCCGGCGTGACGTGGACAACGGTCATGTCGGATCCGGGGACCTTCTTCACTGTGGCCGGGGGTGCGTCGGGCTGGTTTGCGATCAATGCGGGCGGGGACCTCTTCACGTCAACGGATGACGGCGTGACCTGGACATCGACGGGTCAACGGGGCGTAGGCGACGGCGGTTGGGCGGCCCGGCCGGTGGGCATTGCGGTCAACCAGGAGAATGTACAGCGCGAGATCGTGGCGGTCTGCAAAGGCGGCGTTTTGGTCTCGATGGACACCGGGGCTACCTGGAAGGCCGGGGCCGGGGGCGAAGCCTGGCGGATCAGTGTGGAAGCCTATCAGCCGGTCCTGTTCGATCTGCCCTACGAGATCCCGGCCAATGAACGGCTGGTCGGGACTGCGTCTGAAGAGACCTTTGTGCTGGTGGGGGGATAGATGACCATTCGGCATTGGTGGAACAGTGAGTCCACTGCAAAAAGTCTTTTTCGCCACAGATTACCACAGATAAAAAACGGATAAGACACAGATGGTACCGGGATTACTCTGGACACCCTGGTAAACATCTGTGAAAATCAGTTCCTTATCCGTGGCTATCTGTGACAAATTTCCGTTTTTAGAGTGGAGTCAACAGTAGATGACGATTCGACTGAGTGACCTGCGAGGCCAATGCCGGGTCTTTCTGACCAGTGAGACGATCTGGCCCAATGAAACATTGACGGCATTTATCAATGACGCCATCCGCGCCTACAGCAATGAGAAGCCGCGCCGGCTGCGCCACAGCCTGGCGCTGATCACGGGCACCCAAGCCTATGATCTGCCGCGTGGCCGTGGGTTCATGCGTCTGCTGGCCGTGGAGTACCGGGCGGGTGAACATCCGCCGATCTACCTGGCCCAGGTCGAAGAGTGGGATCCGTCCTTCGGGGGAGCGGGTCAAGTCTATGCATTGCGGGCAGCGGCCGACGACATCGATGCCGACGACGATAGCGTGTTGGCGTCGATTGTCTTTGCCGAACCCGTGACGACGGGCGAGACGGCTGTGCTGACCTATGAGGCGGTGCACGATGCCGTCAGCGACGACAATGACGTGCTGACGGTCCCCGAGGCGCACCTGGAGGCGATCATCGCCTTTGTGGACTTCCGGGCGCACTGGGAACGGGAATCGACCGAGACCTACACGGGCAGCAGTAGCAGCCTGATCCTCTCGCAGCTGGGCGAGAACGGCCGGCGGGCCTGGAACCGCTACAAAGAGATCCTGGCGTCACAAACGCCGGTGGGCGGCTGGAGCGTGGAGAATCCTAGCTGGGGGACGATCTGTGGGTCTGATGAGCCACGACGATCTCTACTTCCCGACCATCATGGGCGGCGCCGGCGACGACTGACCACGGACGACGAAACCGGCAGGCAGCGCCGGCCAGAGCCACGCATCCCCACGGGCTTGAACCTGGGCATGCCCTGGCAGTGGGAAGGCGACGTGCGGGCCATGCGGGCGATGCTGGGCTTTCCCGGTTGGTATGACTGGCATTGGGCTTCGGGCGGCGAGAACTACCAGCGCATGATCTGGAGCCGCATCCCTGATCGAGAGTGGCATATCATCCGGCAGTTGATCCGGCGTGATCCGTCGCACCTGTGGCTGGTGCTCAACGAACCGGAACGGGGGGACCAGGCCAATCTGTCCTCGGAGGAAGGAGCGGCGGTTGTGCGTCGAGATGGTCGACGCCGGTGCGTACATGGCCGCGCCTGGGGTGATCTTGACGATAGAGGGGTTGGCCTGGCTGGAATGGTACCTGGATGCCGACGGGCCTGTGCCGGATGTGTGGGCGATCCATCTCTATTTCTGCTACACGCCAGCGGGGATCGACAGGGCGTTGGAGAAGTGGGATGGATGGATGCGGCGCTGGGATGTAGAGCGGCCGACGATCATCACGGAGTTCAATGCCCAGCATCTGGACGTGGGGCAACAGATCGTTTTGATGCGGCACATGGCCATGCGCCTGGGGCAAGCGGCGGCGGCACGGGCAGGGGGTAGAGATGATTGGCTGTGGGCTGCGTACTGGTTTTCGCTGAACTACAAGGCCAATGCGAGTGATACCGGGGTCACGAACGTGATCGATGAGGATGGGGCGGTTAACGAACTGGGGCGGGCGTTTGTGGAAGAACGGATGGACAGGATCGAGAACCTGGCCTGAATTTAGGCCAAACGCCTGCTTCACTTGCGGCGAGCACAACCCATCTTCTCCGGGCGCGACGCCTTCCATAATCTGGTCCCTGACTTGGCGAAACGGCCTGGTACTCGCCGTCAAGTGTAAGCTATGTTGGACGCTTCGAGACCGCACGTCCACTGCCGCAAAAGTCCAGGCCTATCGAGCTCTTCAAGATCACGTGATAGCTAACGGATTGATTGGTGAACCTACCGCATTGGTCAGTTGTAGCGGAGCTGCTACGAATAGAAATTCGTACTGCCGGTCGCTGGCCAACTGCTGCAGTTTTAGATTCTCCAGTAGATACAAGCCCAAATCTCTGATAGCCGCCAAATGAAATGGAAGCCCGTCTGGCGGGATCGCTGCCATTACCTCTACCGCATGGTTGTCTGCCCCAACGGCGGCAATATCATGCGCTCTTAACCAGGCTATCGTCGACATGTCCAATCCAGGCTCCCCACTATTGAAGCGTTCGCGATCTGTTTCGAAGATTGTCATCCAACCCGTGTTGATCAACACAATGTCGCCCGTCTTGATTTCTACTCCCTGGCTGGCTGCACAGGCGTCCAACTCCTCGGCCGTGATCGCTTCGCCTAGTTCGAGATGCTTCACTTCTTTCCAGCCAGCAATGTCGAGGAGAACACCCCTACCAACAATAGCGGGCACATTTTCTATCCCAAGGCGCCAGGCACCATCAGAGTTGACCGATTCTGTAGCGTTGTAGCCATTGTACAATTGATGCTCGTACCATACGTGACAGAGTGCATCCATATGCGTCCCAGAATGGGAATGCATCGTAACCACGTCATCGGCAAAGCCGGCCCCGCCCTCAAAGTGGAGTTGGTGCGTCGTACGCCACGTTTTGTGTCGTGTCGGCCATTGAGGACCATCCGCTTCAAGCGGAACTGATAGACTGTAAACCTTACCCGATTTCACCAGGTCGGCAGCGAACTTGACTGCCTGGGGAGAAATGAGGTTGAGCGTGCCCTTCTGATCGTCTGAACCCCAACGCCCCCAATTACTCAGCGAAATGTCCATTGGAATCTCCTATTTGGCAGCCTCTGTGCTTGCCCTGTTCAAGGTCTGGTCCGTCGTCGTTCAACGAATAAGGATTATGCGGCGTGAAGAGAATCAAGGTGTCACCAAGCCCGGTTGCCGCCGCCGCATAATCTGTGTTGAGCTGAGCCGGTGGGAACAGACTGTCTATGGAATTTCAGTCTTGTTTCCGTGGCCTCGGGCTGCCCGGGGCAGCCGATCAAGCGTCCATATTGTAGCCAATGATCGAGCCGACAGCAACAGGGTACAATGTAACCCAATGTGATTGTCGCTGGTTATGGCGACGAAGAAGCCGAACAAGCGCGAAGGACGTACCACTGATGGCGCGTGCGATCGAAGGGCACATCTGCGGCCCTTCAACATGACAATCAGGTCTTTGTTGTCCTATGTCATGCTACGGCGGACAGCGCGCTCTTGGCTGAATACGCTGAACGACTACCATCGGTTGGCCGCAGTGAGGGCAAGTGATCGCCTTGGCATCCTGTGGCTCATCTTCGTCCTTTGCGTGCGGACTCATCCGTTGTGGCCGTTGTCCTGCCAAGCAGACGTTTGGCTTGGGCCAGTCTTTTCCGATTGCCCGGTGCCAGCAAGCCGTAGTAGCGCACCTTGACAAAGCCTCTGGGCAGTACATGCTGGAGAAAGCGATGGATGAAGGCCTCGGCCGAGAGGGTGCAGGTACGTTGCCGTTTGGTGGCGCCGTCTTGATAGCGGAAGGTGACCTGGCCATCCTGTACCATGAGAATGCGTTTGTTGCTCAAGGCGACGCGGAAGACATAGGGCGCCAGATACTTGAGTGCGGTTTCACCCTTACCCACCGGTCGGCAGTCGACTACCCAATCTTGCCGCCATGTCATATCAGGAACCTGAGCGAGTAGCTTCTCCTTGCGTAAGCCATCGAGCATCTTGCCGCGGAAGAGCCTGGACAACGGTTTGACATGGACGAAGAAGTGATTCTTGGCACGTAACCAGCGCTGACCATCAGCAGAGAGAGCACCGCCGGGGACGAGAAAATGCACATGCGGATGATAGCGCAGCTCGCGCGTCCAAGTCTGGAGGATGCCGACCATACCGATTTGACCGTCGACAAAGCGGGGGTCTTGAGCCAGTTGCTGCAAGGATTGGGCGGCCGAACGAAAGAGCAGGTTGTAGACGGCCTTCTGTTCGGTACGTGCCAGTGAGCGCAACGACTGCGGCAGGGTGAATGTCACCAGGAAGTAGGGCACGGGCAGGAGCAGATCATGCTGCCTCTCCAGCCATATCTGTGCGGCATCCTGTTGACATCCTTCGGCAGGCTCAGGACATGCTTGGGACAGTGTCGATTGCGGCAAGAATGGTAGCTATACCAGCTTTCATCACAGTCTGCGCAGTAGTAGAGATGGCCGCCCAGCGCATCGGTCCGGCACTGCTCAATGGCGCGCATGGACGCCAGATGGCTGGGCAACATGCGTGGTCCGTATTCTGCCCGATAGGCTGGGCCATATTCACGGAAGATGTCGGCCAGTTCGACTATATCAACCCTGCCACAATGCGATTGATAGCTTCGCTGGCAGTCATCTCAGCCGGTCGTGTCACGTGGGTGTAGCAGGCAGTGGTTTTGGGGGAACTGTGGCCCAGATAAGCCTGAATCAGGCGCAGATTGACGCCCGCTTCCAACAGGTGAGTGGCATAGGAGTGGCGCAACGTGTGCACTGTTGCATGTTTCTGGATACCGCTCGTTTTCACAGCAGCACGCATGGCCCGTTGCACGCCACTCGAAGACATCGGTGTGTCAGCCGCTGCATAGGGTTCCCCTTCACGTGGGCGTCCCGGAAAGAGCAAAGTGGGATGGCGATGAAGCGTCCAGAAGCTGCGCAGCATTTCCAACGTGGCTTCCAGCAAAGGCACGTAGCGGTCTTTGGCCCCCTTGCCTTGGCGTACATGGAGCAACATACGTTCACCGTCGATGTCGGCGATTTGAAGCGAAACACCTTCATTCAGACGCAGACCGCAGGCATAGATCGTGCTCAAGCAAATCCGAAAGCGCGGTTTGTACACGCAGCCGAGGATCCGTTGCACCTCACCCACACTGAGCACATCTGGCAACTTGGTCTCCTTCTGCGGTCGAATCACCAAATCTGCTGGCCAAGTTTGGCCCAGCGTGTGCACATAGAGGAAGCGGATGGCGTAGTGGGCTACCCGGCAACTGCTGGAGGAAAGTTGCTTCTCGTTCATCAGATAGAGGAAGTACTGGCGCAATTCCTCCTCATCGATCTGATCCGGCGGCTTGTGGTAGTACTCGGCCAGTTGCCTGACCGCATTGAGATAGCTCTGCTGCGTGCGCGGCGACAGCCCGCGCAACTGCATCTCGTCCGTCAACTGTTGGCGTAGGGACGTCATGGCAGTACCTCCTGTCTGAATGAAAAATGAGATTCGACAGAAGGTATGGAACCACGATCAAGAACGGAGGAAAAGTGGTGAGGAAAAGCAGGGGCTGCTGCATAACCCCCTGCGCAGAGCGCTTAGTTCAACTGATTGGGTTCAGCAGTGCGCGTGGAGCACAGCGGAACGCGAGTCAGCTGCAACCCATGTTGGGCAGTCAAGCGATTTCTAGACGCTATACTTATGCTGGCGAGACCTTAATCCAGTAGCGGCGCACAAGACAGCCATGATACGACGAATAGCACTCTGCTTCCAATACGCCACCGCAGCGCTCAATTGTACGCCACGAGGCAGGGTTGTCGGTATCTGCGTACAACATTACTTGCGCAAAGCCTAACTCTCTGGCATGTTCCAGCCCGGCTTGCAGGGCCGCTACCCCAAAACCACGTCCGCGGTGAGAGGGCGGGACATCATAGCCAATGTGTCCAACTTCGTTGGCGAGGAAGTCGGTGTTGATATGGTGCCGCACACGTACGACACCGACGATTGCACCCTGGCCACTGACCAGCCAGCGGTGGGAACAGGGGACAATACCGATGAGCCCTTGTTCATCATCCTGCTTGCCCTGAACATATATACCGAAATCAGCGCGTGCTGATGCGTAATGACCACCATTCTCAGGATCATGTGTATCGTAGTCATCAAGCATCTGCAAGAAAGCATTTTGTAATACAACAGTTGGTTGCGAGACAGCTATATTCACAGAGACCCTCCGGGCAAATATAGGGCGTGTGGACCGTCCAATCCCTTGTTAACCCACTTCATGGTCCAAGTCGATCCAGTAGCGATTCATTCGTGTACCGTCGCTAGCCGCAATTCCCGCAGCTTCCAGGACGCCCCCATTGCTGAGAATGGTCCGGATCGAGGGCTCGTTCTCCATCGCACTGACTAGGAGGACTCGAGTAATCCCGAGTTCGGAGGCCCGCAGTAGTGTCAGACCGAGCAACTTGGTTGCATATCCCTTGCCTCGCGCAGTGGGTCGCACTCCGTACCCGATGTGACCTCCCTCGAGGCGGAGGTGCGGACTCAGTTGGTGACGGAGATTGGACACGCCCACCACGACTTGATCGTCGCGAATCAGCCAGTAGGTGGAGTGCGCCACATATCCTTCGGGGAGGCCCTAACCCTTGGATTCGCGAACCAGGCGGGCGACGAAGCTGGGCGCGTCATCGTGCGGATAGTCCGTTGTGAACGGATAGAGCTCCTCTCCGCTGTCTTCGAACTCTCGGAGGTAGCCTCGATAAGAGTCGATGTAGTCCACGGATGGAGGCATCAACCTCAGCGACATGTTTCCCCCGGAAATGGTTTGCTCACCTTAGGCTTCCCTCCTCTAGATCCTCAATCAGTGCATTCGCCACATGATTGTTACACCTATGCTCTCGCCGACGGCCCGCCAACAGAAGCGTCACCGGACGGGCGGGCAGCGTGGAGATTCAGCTGCAAACCAGACTTGGATAAGCGGGTGAGACATTGTTCGCCAGAGATCTAGCCCGTTCCGATGAACGCAAAGTTGGCGTGGCGGCGTTTGAGACCACTGTGAGCAAAGTGAAACGAATATGAATGCAGTAAGCCTCACTCAGAGCCGATATCAAGTACTGAGCGAGCGATTTCTCCGCCCTTAAGCACCTCAAAGGCCTCGTTAATCTGTTCGAGTGGGAATCTTCGTGTAACAAGTCTGTCGAGATCTAACTTTCCGCGGCGATACAGCGAAAGAATCCGCGGCATATCTACGTGAAAGCGAGCAGAACCATAGAAGCTACCTCTCAAGGTCTTCTCTTCACGCCAAATTGTGCCGGGAATGTCGATGGTATCTTCTGGCGGCACCATGCCAACGATTACAGCCGTGCCTCCGCGTCGCACCATGTCATATGCTTGGCGCGATGTTTGCTTCAGCCCGATTGCTTCGAAGGCGTAATCTACGCCACCATCCGAAAGTGCCAGTACTTGCTGGACAGCGTCATCGGTAGCGGCGTTTACACCATCCGTCGCGCCAAACTCTTCCGCAAGTGAGAGTTTGTGATCTGCGATATCGACTGCGATGATCTGGCGCGCGCCCACAAGACTGGCCGTATGGATGATATTCAGACCAACTCCTCCTGTTCCAATTACAGCCACAGTTGAACCCGGCTCTACCATCGCCGTGTTCGCGACTGCACCATATCCAGTCGTTACCGAACACCCAATGAGCGCTGCGATTTCGAGGCCGACGTCGGAAGGTACTTTTACCAGTCCCGTTGCCGGTGTGAGAGAGTACTCTGCAAATCCTCCAATGTTGGCTAATGTCGAGACGGAAACATTGCCTCGCCTCACCGTTGGTTCGTCGGGATTTCGCAGCGTGGTCTGTGTCCCACAAAGATTCGGCCGGCCTGACTGGCAGCGGTCACAATGCCCACACGGTTGGACGAAGCCAACGATTACCCGATCACCGGGAACTACATTCTTGACGCCAAGACCTACCGACTCGACAATGCCTGCGACTTCGTGCCCTAGCACTATCGGCAAGTTAGCCGAGTACGTTCCTTCAATGAAGTGTAAATCAGAATGGCATACGCCAGCAGCAATCACCCGAACAAGCGCTTCGCCATAGCCGGGATCATCAATTGTCAATTCTTCTATCGCCATTGGCATGCCGACTTCATTCAATACTGCAGCTCGCATTATTACACCTCTTTTTTCTCTATAAGAATGTCCGCATCCAGAACCAGGGAACTGTATCTTCCGTTTTTGAGAAAATGTCGCGTTAAGTATTTGTTTGTCATAAATATCAGCCCGCCAACGCCAAAGGTCAGTGGTGCCGCGAAGCAGCGTCCACTGCACCGACTTGTTGGGCATCATTTCGCATCAAATGGTCTCGAAGAAAAGTGTAAGCACACTCGCGCATATCCTCGCTAAAATGGTGCCCACAGGGATATACCCCAAACTCAAGAATTCCACTCACGAAAGCGGACTTTGCATATTGGACCATCTCTTCGATTCCGATGCTCCATCTATCATCATCTTCGCCACCAAGGATCAGAAGATCTGATGGTTCCACCAATCGTACCACATCCTTGATGTCGCCGTAACGCAGTATCCGGGGAACAACGAAGTCAAACTGAATGCCTGGCATCTCCCGGTAGTTCGTTGAGCCACAACTGCACACGCTCGTCCGAAGGCGGCGGTCAAATACTGGTGCAAACAGAGCAGCTCGGCCTCCATACAATGGCCAATGAACCCGATTCGATCACTATCTACCTGGGGCATCTTCTGGAGCACATCAATGCCGACAGATATGTCATGGAGGACTTTCCCTAACAAGGTCTGCCCATGGACCAGCCTCACATGCAGTTCGTGCAAATGGTTGTAATCTGGCGATTCCCTGTCTTTGCAGCGCTCTTCGAAACCTATAGCGTCTGGGGCAAGGGTGATAAACCCACGCTCAGCGAGTTCGCTGGCATAGGCCTGATCATCATCGCCCGACAGACCCACGACTTCGCTTTTGCCCAGAAGGCGGTTCCCTGCGTGCTGATGAAAGCAGTAGACCCCTGGCACTTTGCCTGTCAGGACCTTTGGTACACACAAGAAAGCCCCAATGCGCTCGCTTGACTCAACAGCATATTCAATCGTCTTTCGCCAGTACGACCCACAATCAACCTCATCAATCAAGGCAACACTGGGAGACACCTTCTCCGGCAGAATTCCAAGTAGGTCGATTAGTGTATCTCTTGTGATCATGTCTGGATGCCCAACGCCCGCTTCAGCCACGCTTCGCGTCGGCTGCAAGCCTTGTTAGGCGGCATTCTAGTCAATGCACTACCTTAAAAGCTATTTCTGATGGGCTGAGCGCACGCATGACTGCATGTCCAATCGACAACATCATTTCTGTGCCTCTTGCTGTTGAAATATCTCCAAGATCCAAAATATCGCGCCAACCAAGTTCATAAAGCAATTCCGTTACCAGCC
Organism: uncultured Chloroflexia bacterium; assembly: GCA_963848115.1. GTDB lineage: Bacteria > Chloroflexota > Anaerolineae > Caldilineales > Caldilineaceae > JAWKOK01. The sequence continues at coordinate 24,584 of CAWKCP010000004.1, forward strand.
CTTTAGCCTCATCATCATTTCCAGAGAGGAACACTGTGTGATCGCCATTGCCAACTTGATTGGGGTCTACCATCAGAGATGCGGTCATGGTATTAAGTGTCTTAACCAATCGCATTTTTGGGAATGCACGCTGAAGTATTTCACCTAAGGAGTCAGTGTCTTTTACAAACAGTGTAGGTGGAAAGCCCCGGCTAAAATCGATAGGGTTGGATGCATCAATTAGAGTTTTACCATTTAAGTGTTCTTCCCCGACAGCTTGGAGCACCTCTAAGCTAGCAGCTCCGCTAAGAGCATTTATAATGACCTCGCCATAAATAGATGCGTCGTGAAAAGTGCCAATGCTGGCCGATGTACCAGCTTCTGAAAGCCAGTCACGTAAGCTCCGTGCACTTGGTCCACGCCCCTTTGGCTCATCAAGCTTTGCGGGATCTCTTGTGCCAATCATCACCTTATGTTCAAGTTGAACAAGCTTCAAACCAAGTGTTTGACCAACAATACCTGTACCTAAGACTCCGATTTGCATTTTTACCTCCATAAAAATGTCCGCCGTTCAGCTGCTTAAGCTGCCGCGCTCGGTTCCTTTGGCGCGTCAGCACCCCCTGCGCGGAGCGCTTAGTTCAACTTCGTATTATCTCCATCATTTTCAATCCTTTATATCCCTGCCAAATCTTGACCGTTTTCGGTGTGTCCGCCGTTCAGTTGCTTAAGCTGTGCGCTCGTTTCCTTTGGCGCGTCAGCTTGAAGCCTTTGTTAGGGCGGCGTTTTTGTGCGCAGAACAGCCTTGGATTACCAAGATTTTTGTGTTCGGCACAACTCAACTCTCGATAAGCCGCCCTAACGGTATGCGTGTACGGGCGTCGCGCCATGCGCTTCATTGAAGACGTTATACGTGAACAAAGCCCGTGCCACGCGATGTTAGCGAGCGAATGTCTGCCAGCCAATCAGAACGCTCTTCGAACCTTACGGATTTCGCCGGGAAATCCTAGCTTAAATGGCATGTTGATTGCGCAATATGGTAATTGCTTAGGCCTATAGAGCCACTAAACACGCCCATTGGCAAAGAATAGTTTGTCGCGATTAATTGTATTTGGACCTTTAATTGCTACCGTTAACTTAGGTCTTGGCTGATGCCACGGTTTGAGCGTGACTACTTGTCTCGTAGGATCGCGCGGGTCAAACGCGGCCGCAATTGTTGTACCCTGTTTCTTGCATTCCCACCGTATCGTTTCCCAAAGGAATTGGGCAGCGAGTATCTGCTCTGGCTCAAACCAAAGCCCATTAACGGCAACGTCACGAATCGTGAAATCTGATGGAAGGAGACGCAATATCCGGTTTAAAATACGCAGTGGCATTGGGGGGTTATTGATGGTGTCGAATTTCAACAATCCACGGGCCCAAGTTTGTGCGCCAGCTAATAAGTTACCACTCGAATCTGTTGCGACAAAGTAACGATAGGGACTTCTGCCGTCAATCGACATATTCCGTGCATTTGCAATAGAATTGGCGTCGCTTAATGGGTAAAAATTGTAGTGTTGATAGTAATCATTTTGCTTTGCTGCGAATTCCTCGTATTTCTCAGGTTCAAGCTCGCAAACGTGAATCCCAGCCATTAGTTTGGGTTGTTGTCTTCGTACTGGCACAATGAGAGCCTCAAAGGCCGGCTCGAGAAACTCCCGGCACCATTTCTTGGCAACAGCATATGAAGCGGTATTTTCTTGTAACAGGCCAGTGGCAACAACACAATTATTGCCGTACGTTTCCTTGGCCATTTGAAGGCGCCAATCCGCTATTTTGTAGCCTAATCCCTGTCTGCGGAAATCCTTACTCACTTTAAGTCCATCTAAAAAGGCAAGGGGCAATATTTCGCCGTTGAATTGGACATGGTTAAATCTTACTGTCCCCATTCCAACCAAGCCATTTTGTCCAGAGGCTTCTACAACGACTCCCGATGTAGGGAACTCCGTTCCAGACGTGATTGCCGCGAAGGCGTCTACCGAAAAATGAGTAGTTATGTCGTCCCCAAATTCTGTGATTAAGCTGGCGACAGCTTGGCTGTCGGAGGCTTCCATAGCTCTCAGTTTGAACTTGCCTTCAGAAGTGGACATCTCTTCACCTTAGGAAATACTCTGACAATACATCTTCTTGGTTGATAAAGTGGATTGTAAACATCATTGAGAAAATGCCAAACGTTGATGTACGAAAGCCGTCTCGCTAACGGCCGCGTGAGAGGCGGCGACATACAGTTCAATGCGAGTGGTCATGTTGATGCGCGCCGATCATCCTTCGGCGGCGGATGCCGCCGTCCTTTCGACGCAATGTTGGCGGGCTTGGCACTTAACCTAAAACGGTGCTATGAAACTGACGCTTGATCGATTCACGGTGTTTCCAACGTTGCCATGTCACCCAGTACCTCTGACAGTGTCCGCATCTCACCTCTCTCATTGACCTGTTCGAAGAGTTCGTGCCAACCCGATGCGGCCAATCCCTTCTCCAGATTAACTGCAGATTCAATCGTTGGCATCTGCCATACCGCAACATAGCGATGTCCTGCTCGGTACGGGGTATCTGTATCGGCTTCTGCGTTCCCTAGCATGGCCACTCCGGTCTCGAGCATTGCATTCACGCTTGACTCAACGCTCGCTACCCGTCTGCGCCGTTCATCAATGGGTAGCCCTAACTACGCCGGCTTTGGAGTCCACAACTCAACATACAGATACATCGCGCTAGTCCTTTCTAAGGCTCCTGAACGCCCTCCGAAATACTGAATGCTTCTACGCCCGTTGTCTTGGTCTACTGCTCAATTCCAAACGATCCTCGAAACAGCGTGCCCGGCGGCTAGCGAGCGGACAAGGTGGTAAACCAGACACGGTGAAACGTGGCGAACGGTTGAACGCACCGAGCTTTAGCCGGGTCAGCACGACTGGATGTTGGCGCGGCGGCGTTTGCCGACCAGACCTGTGCACTACTGCAGACGATCATACAGGCTTTCTGCTTCAACTAACAGCCTGTCAAGATAGGTAGCGACTTGCCTGTTGTGTTCCAACATTGCGGCGAGAGGCAAACCAATTGTAGCCTCAAACCGCTCCCTTCGTTCTTCATTCAGGATTAGGTCCAGCAAAATCCTTAGGCTACCCAAGCGGTAGTAGATTACTCCTGATGTGTAGCCTAGACGTACCACATCAGCATTGCCGGTCCACCCTGTTTGCATCAAACCATCTGTGTACTGATCAATAGTGAATGACTCGAACCGATCAATGTCGTCAAAAGATGTAGTACCCATCAACAGGGTGTCGATGATGAAGATGACCATCTCTACTCCGATCGCTCCGTAGCCGACGTATGACCAGTCAATCGCGACGACTGCGTCGCTTCCGTCGCTAGTACCATTCAGAAAGAGGTTTCTGCGGTTGGCGTCAAAGTGACATAGTGTCTGCGGGGGAAATCTAAGCATCTCAATATACTTGGAACGCTTTTCCCAGTGCCAAAGGTATCGTTCGATTTCGTCTTCGCCAAGTAGATCCAAGAGATTCGGATTCTTCTTGTTCTTTCTGAGCCGCTCAATGAGTGGAGCGAGTTGTCCAATGACACTGACAATGCCATCCTTGCAGAGCCATGGATGCTCTGGCAATGCCGAAGTTCCCAGAAATCGGCCATTGAATTCCCCGATTTTCGCCGCTGCAAACCCAAAATCATCTATACTCCAGGAATAGCTTTCGAACTCTCCAAGATCTTCTAGCCAAAGCCAAAACTCTTGCTTACCGTTTACACTCTGTTCCTCAACCAAATAGCAGTGTGCCGGATGAAGCCCTTCAAGATCACTACTGAGCTTTGACGAGTAGAATTCCGCTTCACGCTTCCAGTAATACCATGCACTGGGATCGGACTGATCGGGCAACGCACATAGCACCTTCAGGACCACGCTCCACGAAGTTGATTTGCCAGCACAAGTTGCTTCGCCCTTTATTCGATAGAGGGCGGTTCCTTCTCCGACACTGCTTTGTCCAATGGGCGCAAATGACCAACTCTCCATTTCGGCTGTATCAGTATCCAGCACTTTGCGTGCGAGGTGAACCAACTTGTCGCTGCTTACCTTCTCGTGGCGTATTTGGTCGAGTGGTTGCATAGTTTTGCTCTTTTGCTAAACGTATTTTGTATAGACCTCGGAAGCCCGCCAAGATCTTATTGAGCAGTTATTTACAAAATATGCGCTGCATGGGCGCCTTATGCCGCCAAACGTAGCGCGAACGCTCAGCTCGGGGTATTATGCGGCCAACGCAAAGATAACTCGTTCATTCCCTCGAGAAAGGGGTGTCTTATGCCGCACACAGATCCGCCTGGCAACGCGCAGAAACCCAGAAAACTGCTGGACCGACTCCGCAACCGAATCCGTCTAATAAATACCCGTATCGCATCGAAAAGACCTATGTCGGACGGGTCAGGCGCTGTATTCTCTTCCACAACAAATGACATACTCAGGAAATGGGGCGGGCGGAGATTGAGTCATTTTTAACACATCTGGCTGTTGAACGCAATGCGGCTCAATCCACCCAGAATCAGGCGCTGCACGCAATTCTCTTCCTATACCGCGAGGTGTTGGGGCAGCCGATTGACCCGGCTAGAGTGGGGCTTGATTGTCAGGCATGATCGGGTGCTCCGAATTCAGGCCGATCGCCTGGCCGATCGCCAGCAATGCTGCAAGCTCGGCGGTGGCTGCGCCGGGTTCGATGGCATCCCATGCGGCGGGTTCCTCGCCGACGGCCGCAAACATCAATTCGCCGTTGTCGGGGCTGGCGGTGAGCCTGCCGATGCGTAGTACTCGAAGGTCACCTGATCGTCGGCTACTTGCATAATGCGCTGGTTCGATATCGCCGTGCACTGTACGTAGCGCCCCAGGTAGTCCAGCAGATTCACGCTATCGGCATCGGCTGGCGGCTTCTGGATGTAGACCTCCCACCTCTTAACCCGCATCTTTCCGACCATATCTTCGATGTCCGACCCGCTTCCTGAACCCACCAGGCGTAGTTCAACCTGACACGAATTGACGAACTCGACTACAAGTATTGTTGTGCCGAGTTTGAAGCTCTAGCGGGGATTAAGAATCGCGTTGACAGACAATAATATACCTAACGCACGGGCCATGGCTTGATCTGCACTTGAGGCAACTGTACGGGAAGTACTCCTTGTGCATCAATTTCGCCAAGCCATAATTTCACCGCCGCCCGTTGCGAAACCGTACTCCGTCCGTAGGTGGTGATGAGGCGCGGCAGATTGGGGGCTTCGTAGGCGACATAGGGGCTACCAAAGGCCGTATAGGCGACCTGGGGATGGGTCAGGTACAAGGAGCGCCACCCCCAGGTGCGGAACGTGTCGGTCATTCGAATGTTGCCCAGCGTGGTGAAGGGAATGATGGAGAGGTTGATGAAGACGGCCTGGTTGCTCTCGGACGCTTGACGCAGATCGTCGCTCGACGGATTCAACAGGTGCGTCACGCTAAAACCGCGTGCGGTGAGCGCTTGGTCAAATTCTTCCAGATCGTGTTCACCAAACAGCGGCGAGAATTCACCGTAGGTGACAGTCAAGACCTTGTCTCCCGGTGCCAACGCCACAGTCAATGGCTCATCCTGGCGCAGGACGGTGATGCTCTTGTCGGCCATGCTTTGGGCAGTTTCCTGAAACTGTGCCGTCTGCTCCGCGGTCGGAGCAGGGCCAAAAGCGCTCTCGAAAAGGTTGAGGCGGGCCTTCATCTCCAACACGCGGCGGGTGGCATCTTGAATCCGCTCTTCAGAGACACGACCGTCTCGGACGCCTTGCCGCAGACGGTCGAAGTCACGGTCTGGATCAGCGTTCAAGTACATGTCGATTCCGGCGGCGATGCTTGCCACAATCTGGTCTTCGGGATTGGTACGGATGCGTAACCCAATCATGTTGGCATTGTCCGACACAATCATCCCCTCAAAGCCGAGTTCCTGCCGGAGCAAGTCGACCAAAAGTTTCGGACTGAGCGTGGCCGGTGGGGCCGCTTCCGGACGATCCTGATACCCTTGATAGTCCGGCAACGAAATGTGGCCGGGCATGATGCACATCACCCCGGCGTCGATCACGGCGCGCCAGACCCGGCCAAACGTCTCTAGCCACTGTGCAAAGGGCAAACTGTTGACAGTGGTCAGCAGGTGTTGATCGCGATCGTCGATCCCGTCGCCGGGGAAATGTTTGGCAGTCGCGGCCAGACCGTTCGCTTGCAGGGCCCGGACGGTCGCCGCGGCCAGACGACCGACCCGATCGGGCTGGTCGCCCATGGACCGGACATTGGTGATGGAATTGTTGGGATTGTAGTTGAGGTCCACCACCGGATGGAAGACCCAATTTACCCCAATATGACGCGCCTCCACCGCAATGGCGTGGCCCTGGGCGGTCATCAGGGCTTCGTCGTTGGCCGCGCCTGCGGCCATTGCCCAGGGGAAATCGGTGCCGTACCCGCCCAGCTCAGACGCCCCACGCTCCATGTTCGCGGGTACTAACAGAGGAATGTGCGAATGACTCTGAGCCTTTCTCAGGAGTGCTTGATAAGCGCCGGCTGACTTTGTCCGCGCCCGCATGCTGCCGATAGGCGTTTTCTCAATCAAGCGCAGCCAATACTCTGAGGAACTTTCCCCCTGGGAAACGCAAAGGAGTTGGGCGACGCTTTCTTCCAGTGAAAGGGCGCTGAGTGTTTTTTCGACCCACTGGGTTTGCTGTGGAGTGAGTGCCTGTTGCATGGGTTGTCTCTTTCCTCATCTATCGTGGTGGCTAGTACAGCCTGCCACGAATAACTATATAGGTAAACCCCCGGCTTTGCCGGGGAGACACCGCGAGTTTGACAATTCCGCCCGCCTGCAGAGTCTCCTAGATGCGAACCGCTCAAATTCACAGATAGGAGACTCTACATGGCATAGTTGGGAAGTCTAGCCCAAGACCGGCAGGGGTAGCAAGTGCCAACCTGAAATGATGCACCAGTACCGAACCGTTTTGAGTAAGGCCGCTGCAAGAAAATGAATCCCCAGATAATTACGCTTCCGCAGCGGCCTGAAGGCTGTCCATTCGGGATTCAATTTATTGGAACGGCCTAAGCCGCGATGCCAAGTCAGTCTGAAACGATGAAGCGTGGGTCGGGCAGGAATCTAGAAACAGGAACCCGGGAATGATTTGGTTGATCAGACCAAGGAATCCGAAGCGGTAGCCTGAGAAGATGCGCCTTAAGGCGCTTCCACTCGCCGCCTTGGGCGGCTCTCGGTTTTTCAAGCCACCGGCTTTGCCGGTGGTACTTGATTATTCGTATCGCACCGAGCAGACCTATTTCGGATGCGTCAGACGCTATATTCTTTTCAGCGACTAACATCATCCTCAAGAGATGGGGCGGGTGGAGATTGAGTCATTTTTAACACACCTGGCTGTTGAACGCAATGTGGCTCTGTCCACCCAGAATCAGGCGCTGCACGCAATTCTCTTCCTGTACCGCGAGGTGTTAGGGCAGCCGATTGACCTGGCTAAAGTGGGGCTTGATTGTCAGGCATGATCGGGTGCTCCGAATTCAGGCCGATCGCCTGGCCGATCGCCAGCAATACTTCAAGCTCGGCGGACGGAGCAGAGCGTCGACACGGTGGCGCCGGTCGTGAGGCGATAGTTTCGAGCTGCCCGGGGCCGCTCCAGCGAGTGGTTCGGCGAGATTTCGCCTCGTTGAATTCCAGGCAGCTGCTCATAGAACGCCCGCAGCGCCTTTCCATTCTCTGAACCGGCGCATGCAACCCAGTCAAGCGCCTCCTCCCAGCTGACAGCATGCAGGCGAACGCGTTTCAAAGTCGGTGCGAACCATTCACGATGCCACTCCTCCACACGTTGCGACGCGCCCTTGTAGAGCGCAACGCGGTCGTCGACCTTGGACCGAATGGAGTCGCGCTGAAGGAGCGGCGTCAGGGAAGGAAGTTCTGCGGCCGGGGCGAGAACGACGAAACCGAGTCGAATGTTGTCGTCGGGCCTGGAACCGCTACAAAGAGATCTTGGCCTCACAAACGCCGGTGGGCGGCTGGATCGTGGAGAATCCTAGCTGGGGAGATTTGGGTCTGTGAGCCAACGATCTATTTCCCGACCATCATGGGTGGCGCCGGCGACACGGATAGAGGCGGGGAAACTGGACGAAAAGGGCGCAAGCACGTACGTCGACCGGCATGCAAACCAGAGAACCATGAGGACGGGGTCGATCTTTGAGGCCAACAGGGGGCGAGCGACAAAGGTATCGCCAGCCCGGAGAAAACCGGCGATGCCTTTGCAGAGGGATATTCAGTAGGGTGGGTTTCGCTACACGCCAGAGCAGGGCAGGTCAGGAATCCTCCCCTACGGCAATAGTCAAAATCTTGTTTAGCGAACGGCTAGCTAGCGGACTGGTTCATGTTCACGTGCCGTTGAATCGACCCGTGGCTCGCAATCATCGTCGATCACGGTCAGCGACAGATTGCCGTTGTCGAGCAGTTTCGGTGCATAGATCGCCGGTTCTTCGCCGCACGGTGGAATCTCGATAACCTCCGATTCTACCATCACCAGGTTGCCGTCGTCGAACCAGAATTCGCCGGTGGCCAGCGGCTCGTTGTCCAAAGAGTCGGACGATACTCCGATATGGAACGTACCATCAGCGTAGAACTTGTGGTAGAAGTCGAAATCCAAACCCAGCACATGCCAGACGCCCAGGATGTCCTCAACATCAACGTCTGTGATGAACGGTGATTCAATCCGATAGAGGACGTTGGCGAGGTCGCCGGTCACGAAGATGGTCCCATCCTGGCCAACGGCAACGCCGTTGTGGAATGCGGTTGGGACGGCCGTCGGCGACACCAGTCCCAGCGCCAGATCTGTGGCCAACGCACGCACCTCACCGCTCTCAAGGTCGATATGCGAGAGTCTGCCGGCACCTGCCTCGACGACCAGCAGATTGTGATGGTCTATGGCTGCCAACCCTTCTGGACCGACGAGGTCGTAGGCGACAGTGATCGGTTCATCCAAGATCTGGCCGTCTTGTGCAATCTGCAATACCTGTCCGGTAGCCGCATCGCTCACCCACAGGGCACCGTCCAGCGCGGCAAGCCCGGCGGGCATAACAAGTCCGTCCACCAGCGTGATGCGATCTTCAGGCGTCATCCCATCAAGCCGTACGACGCTGCCAGTGCCCAGTTCGGCGACGAGAAGGTCGCCGCCAAAGCGAATGGCATTCAGCGGCATCTCCACATTACGGTATTCCTCCATCAACGTGTCGGTCTCGGTGTCCCATGTCCAGACGACGTTGTCCGGCCAAGAGGTGAGCAGCAGATCCTCGCCGTCAGCCGCCACCGTCGTGGGCATGTATAGATCGGAAACGCCTAACACAGAGGGCACCAGGCGCTTGAGTTCGCCGGTTTGCGGATCGTACTCCCGCAGGCCAAAGAAGTCTGCAATGTAGAGAGATTCGCCGTCCAGCCCAGCCAATATGGTGACGCCGCCCGGAGATATCAAGCCCGGCGGACTTACGGTGCGCGTGGTTCCATCGGTGAGCACTTCCACTATGGAGCCATCGGTGAAACTGGAGACGTAGAGCCGATCCTCGGCATCGAAGGCCAAGTTGTCCAGACCGGGCGATAGCGTGGCGAAAACCTCCTTCTCGCCGGTCGCTGCATCCACCATGATCACCTCGCCCGCGGCAGTGTCCAACACAAAGAGACGCCCTTGGGTATCAAACTTCAGCGCCGCAGGAACGCGGAATCCATCGGCGACGGTCGTGAATTCGCCGCTATCCACATCGACGCGCACCACCTCACCGTTGAACCAGCGCGGCCCGTAGAGGTAACCGTCGCTGCCCCAATCCATGCCGTTCAGTCCACAATGGGGCCCGAGCTGATCCGTGATCAGCCGCGGTTCCTCAACACCGCCCGGATCGATCTCGTAGAGCTTGTCATCCATGAAACACTGGGCCACAAAGAGGCGATCCTCATCCGAGAAGGTGATTGGATCGGCGCCCATTGTCAGTTCGGCCACGTATTCGACCTCGCCCGCAGGCGTGATATGCCCCACTTTCCCGGTGAGTATGGAGGCGAAATAGATGGATCCATCGTGCGCAAAGGCGAGATCGTCCGGCCCCAGAACACCGCGATCTGGGCCATAGCGCTCCAGAATTGTCCCCGGTTTCGGGATCCATTTTGACGATCTCGTCTCCGCTGACACTGGCCACATAGAGATTTCCATCGGGGCCGAAGTTGATGCCATTCGCACCATGTAAGGGTGCACCCTCAACAAGTATTGTCGGTTCGACGGCCAGTGCCTGAACAGAATCCTGTTGAGCCGGCTGCGCCGAGTCCGTCGGCAGAGCAAGTGGCTGGCAACCGCTCAAGAGGATAATCATGCACGCTAGCAACGGCAGCATGGTTCTACAACGTAACACAGACATTTCTCCTCTCCTTTTCCAACTACAGTTTCCAATGACAGTTTTCCTGAGAATCATCCTCTATTCGATGACTTGCGATTGAGTGTCGTCTTTCGGCATGGCCCATAACCGTGAAAACGGCCCACTTGCGGGCAAATTTGCGTCCAAAACTCCGTGCATAAAAAAGATTACGCGACCTTGTGATGCAATGCCATTCTATTGGCTGACAAGACTTTAGCATGTAGCTGGCTACTAAGTGGCTACAAAATGCAGACCGGCCGGTCCGCCTCGGATCGGGCCTATCTGCCGTCTTGAGCCCCTGTGTAAACGTTGCTTTCATGAAGCGCCATCAGGTTGTTTTTACATGTTGTCGCCGATAAGACAGATTCGTTTGATTCGGACTAATGGTAGAATATCGCTCTGCCAGTCGGCTCGCGTCGAACGGGTTGACACGCAGAATACTGGCGTTTTCCCACAGGTGGGATTGGATGCTCGAGCGTGTGATTGTCTCTTCGAACAGAGGGGGCTGCATAGGGTGCACAGAATCGATTGCGGCCGGTCTTGCTGAGCGTGGTCAGCGGGAAGGGGATATGCCCTGGCAGTGGGAAGGCGACGTGCGGGCCATGCGGGCGATGCTGGGCTTTCCCGGTTGGTATGACTGGCATTGGGCTTCGGGCGGCGAGAACTACCAGCGCATGATCTACAGCCGCATCCCTGAGCGAGAGTGGCCCATCATCCGGCAGCTGATCCGGCGCGATCCGTCGCACCTGTGGCTGGTGCTCAACGAACCGGAACGGGGGGACCAGGCCAATCTGTCGCCGGCAGAAGGGGCGCATGTGGCGCAGCGGATGAGCCTGGTCGGGGCGCGCATTGCCGTGCCCGGCGTGATTCTGACGGTCGACGGGTTTGCCTGGCTGGAGGGGTACCTGGAGGCAGGCGGGCCGGTGCCGGATGCGCTGGCATGTGCATCTCTACTTCTGCTACACGCCAGATGGGATCGACGACCGGCTGGACATGTGGGGCGAGTGGATGCAGCGGCGGGACGTAAAGCCGGCCCACGATCATCAGCGAGTTCAATGCCCAGGGCCGCGACGTGGGGCAACAGATCGTTTTGATGCGGCACATGGCGCTGCGCCTGGGGCAAGCGGCGGCGGCACGGGCGCAGGGGCGGGAAGATTGGTTGTGGGCGGCGTACTGGTTTTCGCTGAACTACAAGGCCAATGCGAGTGATACCGGGGTCACGAATGTGATCGATGAGGATGGGGAGGTCAACGAACTGGGTCGGGCGTTTGTGGAAGAGCGGATGGGCGGGATCGAGAACCTGGCCTGAATTTAGGCCAACGCCACGATGTGCGGACCGGTGGCTAGCGAGCGGACAAAGCCGCAAATCTGGCTCGCTGAAACGTGGCGACAGGGTAGAATTCGCCGAAATCCGCCGGTTCCGCACGATTGACGGTTGGCGCGACGGCGTTTGCAAACCAAACTGACGCTATGAAAGAGACGATACCAGATGCACTGTTATTCATCAACGCTGGTACTTGGCTGCACGGATGGGGAGTATAGCACCGTCCCGAACGGATTTATCCGATGGCTGCGCGAACAGCGGCGTAGCCTCCAAGATCTGTAGCGAGCAGCGCTGGGTAGGTGATCCGCTCTCGCTAATCTTTGCCTCGTTTCGCATGCGCTGCCTTCGCTTCGTCCAAGTTGGTATTTAGGAACGCTATCAGCCGGGCCATCAGTACGAGCATCGCCCTGTGTCCAAGGTCGGACCTGAACTCAATGCTGCTGTAGCCGGGGACTGACTCGATGAGGATATTGAAATACACCTCAATCAACCGCTGTCCATGCGACCGATACTGATCCTCCGTGAGAGCGGTCGAGAGGACGAAGACCAAGTCTACTGCGCCGCTGCCATAGAGGGCCATCTGCCAGTCCCTTTGTGCCACAATAGGGTTGGACAGTCGTGACACCGAAATTAGTGTAGAATGCAAGGGCGGAGAAAGGTATGAAAGAATCATGTATCAGACCACCCATGCAGTGAACGGCGAACGGAAGATGCTAGACCCAGAAGTGAGCACGAAGGCCAGACGGCGCACCTTCACAGCGGCATACAAACGACGCATCCTCGAGGAAGCGGATGGCTGCACAGCGCATGGTGAGATGGGCGCTCTGTTGCGACGGGAAGGGCTGTATTCGTCACATTTGACGACCTGGCGACGGCAACGGGAAGCCGGAGAGCTTGCCGGGTTGAAGCCGAAGAAGCGAGGCCGTAAGATAGACGAAGACTCGGTTGAGTTGGCGAGACTGCGAAGCGAGAACGAGCGTCTACGCAAGCAGTTGGACCAGGCTGAGCTCATCATCGCTGCCCAAAAAAAATTGGCGCAAGTCTTGGAATCGCTGACCGAAGCCGAACCATCGTAAGAGAGGTCGTGGACGAGTTGACGGCCTCGGTGCCGGTCACCACAGCCTGTGACGCGCTGGCCTTTCCACGCAGTACGCTCTACTGGCGTCGTCGACCGACGCCAACGGGCAGTGTGGAAGAGTCGCCGGCTCCGTCGCCTCGAGGACTGACCGCCGAGGAGAAGGAGATGGTTCGCTCTTTGCTCAACAGCGAGCGTTTCCAAGATGCTTCTCCTCGGCAGGTCTACGCTGTCCTGTTGGATGAAGGCGTCTACCATTGTCACTGGCGTACCATGTACCGGGTGTTGGCTGAGAACAATGAAGTGCGAGAGCGGCGCAACCAACTGCGTCACCCGGTCTATCAGAAGCCAGAGCTGTTGGCAACCGGCCCCAACCAAGTCTGGTCCTGGGACATCACCCGGCTCAAGGGTCCGGTCAAGTGGAGCTACTTCTATCTCTACGTGGTCCTGGATATTTTCAGCCGCTACATCGTGGGCTGGCTCATCGCTCCCCAGGAATCGGAGGCGTTGGCCCGACAGCTTGTCAGTGAGAGTTGCCGCAAGCAGCAGATCGACAAAGAGCAGCTCACCTTGCATGCCGACCGGGGGTCGCCGATGATCGCCAAGAGTATGGAGCAGTTGCTGAGCGACCTGAATGTAGTCAAGAGCCATTCGAGGCCGCACACGTCGAATGACAATCCATTCAGCGAGGCTCAGTTCAAGACCATGAAGTATCGACCCGACTATCCGCAACGCTTCGGCTCCATTGAGGATGCCCGGACGTGGGCACGAGCGTTTGTCAGTTGGTACAATCAGGAGCATCGTCATACAGGTATCGCCTTGATGGCGCCGGCCACCGTCCACTACGGCCTGGCTGCTCAGGTCAATGAGAAACGACAACAGGTCTTGCAGGCTGCTTACGAGCAACATCCAGAACGATTTGTGAAAGGAGTACCGATTCCACCGCAGCTACCAGGGGAAGTCTGGATCAATCCACCGGCCCCTTCGCATGACGGCGCCGCTGAGTCGGAGCCAGAGATCTCCCCCTTGCCAGCGATACCGAGCAGCCCTTCCGGCGCACAGGAGGAGTCAAGGGTCGGCGGCCCTTTGCCGACTTGCGAAGCCCTTGACGCCGACGAGCGCCGGAACACAATTGGCCATCGCTGGCAAGGGGGTGACCTCACAACAACTGCTACAGTAATTGTTTGATTTCACTGTCCAAGACTATTGACACATTCCGAGTCGAAGACGACGAAGTCATTTTGTGCGGTCGGGAAAAACATCTGCCCTGGGTGATAGTCGCCGTGGCAAAGCGTCAGGGTTGCACGTTCTCGGTGGTCTGCCCAAGCCGTTGAATTTGCGAACAGCAACGCTAGCGTTTCACGCGCCTCAATATCTATTAGCAGTTTCAGTTCTGGATTTCCTTGGATCGTCGCCAGCACGCTCTTGGCCTTTCGTATCGTTTGCAGGTACCGGGCGCGTTGCCTGCCAAGCCAAGCCTGACTCTGCAAATCCTCGTTATTCCACCATTGACTGTGAAATCTGGCGAGGTTCGCAATAGCTGGCTCTGCATCGTCAGGGCTCATGAACGAACGACCGGGGCCAACGTCCTCCAGGAGCAGCACAAAGGCTTGCGTTTATGATGCTCAATTTGGATCTGTTGCAAAAAATGTCTGCATCGTGTAACATCTGCCTCACTCATCAACGATAAAAGGTGAATGAGGCAATGGCATGACGGACGTGTTCAAATGGCGACACTACGAATCCGAGATCATTTTGACTTGCGTCCGCTGGTATCTCCGCTACTCAATGAGTTACCGCGATCTGGAAGAAATGAAGACCGAACGCGGTCTCTCAGTCGATCACTCGACCATCTTTCGTTGGGTCCAGCGCTATGCTCTAGAACTTGACAGGCGCTGCCGACCATATCATCAAGAATACCAACGACTCTTGGCGTGTCGATGAGACCTGCATCAAGGTTTGGGGCAAATGGATGTATCTGTAACGGGCTGTGGACTCAACTGGGCAGACGCTCGATTTCCTCTTGAATGAAACCAGAAGTATCAGAGCCGCCAAGCGATTCTTGCGCAAGGTATTATTGGGCAGGCCAAACGTCACCGTTCCTCGGGTGATCAATGTCGACAGGAATCCGACCTGCATCGGAGCCATACGCGGTTTGAAACAAGAGAATATGCTGCCTGACCACTGCAGACGGCGACCAAGTCGCTACATGAACAACATGGTAGAACAAGATCATCGATTCATGAAACGGCTTATCAGGCCCGGGCTTGGTTTTGGCTCGTACCCGACAGCCTGGCGGACGATTCGGGGTTACGAGACGATGCACATGATACACAAAGGCCAAATCGCAGGAATCGAAATGGGTGATATTCAAGGTCAGAAGCAGTTCATCATGGGGCTGTTTGGCCTAACTGCATAGGTCGAAGCTGGCGGTTTCCAACGATCCTGTCCGCATTTCGCCGCAATTCCCAGCAACACAACCCCCAATAGGAGGAACCACAATAGTGAAACGTAAATCGTTCTACCTCTTTGCTTTGATGGTGATTTGCTTTGCCACTGTTTTGCTCACGATATCTCCCGTGCGCTGCCTGACGTGAAGTGCTCTTATCAGACATACCTTCCCAGTATACTGTCCAGTTCGACGTTGGCCAGCACGACATCTGGAGCTTCTGCTGCTGATAGCATTCTGAAAATCGATGGGTTTCCGGGCGCCTGCAGCAAACCATATTCCGCCGATCTTAATGGTGACCAGTTTGCCGATCTTGTTATTGGCGTCCCAGGGGAAGATCTGGGCGCCACTTCCAATGGCGGCGCCGTCAATATTCTCTATGGCTCAGCCAGCGGCATCACGACATCGAATGATCAGATCTTTGCCCAGGACAATCCAGACGTGGCCGGCGCCCCGGAGGCGGGTGACAGTTTCGGAGCCGCTGTCGCGGCTGGAGACTTCAATGGAGACGGCTTTGTAGACATAGCCGTTGGTGTGCCCGGTGAAGATCTCGGCGCGACGGCTAACGGCGGCGCCGTCAACATCCTGTACGGCTCAGCCTCCGGGATCACGACCGACGGCGACCAGATCTTCGCGGAGGATAACCCAGATGTGGCTGGCGCCCCGGAGGCAGGCGATGAGTTTGGCTCAGCGGTTGTAGCCGGCTTTTTCAACGGCGACAGGTATATGGATCTCGCTGTCGGCGTACCATCCGAGGATTTGGGCGGCACAGCCGATGGGGGCGCTGTCAATATCTTGTACGGCTCGGCAACCGGCATCACGACTGATGGAGACCAGATTTTTGCCCAGGACAATCCGGATGTCGCCGGCGCTCCAGAAGCAGGCGACCGTTTTGGTTCGGATTTGGCCGCCGGTGATTTCAACGGCGACGGCCTCACTGATTTGGCAATTGGCGTACCTGGCGAAGATCTGGGCGCCACATCCAACGGCGGCGCTGTCAACATTCTTTATGGGTCTGGAAGCGGAATCACAACCGCAGGCAATCAGATTCTCGCCCAGGACAATCCCGACATAGCTGGCGCACCCGAGGAAGGTGATTTCTTTGGCAGATCTGTCACGGCAGGTGACTTCAACAACGACGGCTTTGCCGACCTTGCGGTGGGCGTACCGGGCGAAGATCTGGGCGCAACCTCCAACGGCGGGGCCGTTAACATTCTGTATGGCTCGCCAAGCGGAATCACCACCGACGGAGACCAAATCTTTGCCCAGGACAATCCGGATGTGGCCGGTGCTCCCGAGGCTGGCGACATCTTCGGCAGTTCGGTCACGGCAGGTGACTTCAACAACGACGGTTTTGCCGACCTTGCAGTGGGCGTACCGGGCGAAGATCTGGGCGCAACCTCCAACGGCGGGGCCGTTAACATTCTGTATGGCTCATCCACTGGGATTACCACCGATGGGAACCAGATCTTTGCTCAAGACAACCCTGACGTAGCTGGGGCGCCCGAGGCAGGGGATCTGTTCGGATCTGAGTTTGACCACAGGTGACTACAACAACGACGGGTTCACAGATTTAGCCATCGGCGTACCGGGCGAAGATCTGGGCGCCACCTCCAATGGCGGCGCCGTCAACGTCCTGTATGGTTCGGCGACTGGGATCACTACCGACGGAAACCAGATCTTTGCTCAGGATAACCCAGACATCGCTGGCGCTCCCGAAGCCGGCGATGCCTTTGGTTCAGCATTGCGCTGAAGAAGAGCAATTTCTGACCGGGCTAGATATTGCACTCAGCGGGACGACAAAATCTCTGACTGTCTGAACTGGTATTTTCCGGTTGCGCAGTCAGGGATTTTGCATTGGTGGATAGTTCACGTCGACGGGTCTTGTAGGCATCGGCTAGGGATCGGATGGCGGCGGTCGGATCGCGGTGAAGGCGGTTGATGAATCGCCGGGGCTTGGCCGCCTGTTCCAGAAGTCGTCGATGAAGCCGGAACCACTCCAGTGGGACAGAGCGTAGTTGAGCCAGCAGTTCTTCTTGGCTCTCAGCCTGGAAGAGAACCTGGTAGTGGCCCAGCACTCTAAGTTCTGCGGTGGATTTGTGCCCGGAGATGCGGCGCTGATGTCGGCGCAGGTTAGAGAAGAGGGCTTCGAGCGCTAGATTGTCTGGTGGTAAGCCCTCGATATCGTAGCAGTGTAAGAGGTCCGTACCGAAGGCGTCCCAGGTACGAGTGAGGGCATGGTAGAGGGCACGTTGGGCGGGTTGACGCTTGAAGTCGGGCTGGAATGCAGCGATCAACTGCTCCATGGCTTTGGCGACCGCGTCCGCTGTTGAACGCAATGTGGCTCTATCCACCCAGAATCAGGCGCTGCACTCAATTCTCTTCCTGTAGCGCGAGGTGTTAGGGCAGCCGATTGACCCGGCTAGAGTGGGGCTTGATTGTCAGGCATGATCGGGTGCTCCGAATTCAGGCAGGTCGCTTGGCCGATCGCCAGCAATGCTGCAAGCTCGGCGGTGGCTGCGCCGAGTTCGATGGCATCCCATGCGGCGGGTTCCTCGCTGACGGCCGCAAAGATCAATTCGCCGTTGTCGGGGCTGGCGGCGGTGAGCCTGCCGATTCGTAGCCCGGCGGGCGGAGCAGAGCGTCGACACGGTGGCGCCGGCCGGGTTGATTGTTGGAGAATGTGCCGGTCGTGGGGCGATAGTTTCGAGCTGCCCGGGGCCGCTCCAGCGAGTGGTTCGGCGAAATTTCGCCTAGTTGAATTCCAGGCAGTGCTCATAGAACGCCCGCAGCGCCTTTCCATCCTCTGAACTGGCACATGTGACCCAGTCAAGCGCCTCCTCCCAGCTGACAGCATGCAGGCGAACTCGTTTCAATGTTGGTGCGAACCATTCCCGATGCCATTCCTCCACACGTTGCGATTCGCCTTTATAGAGCTTAACGCGGTCGTCGACCTTGGACCGAATGGCGTCGCGCTGAAGGAGCGGCGTCAGGGAAGGAAGCTCTGCGGCCGGGGCGAGAACGACGAAAGCGAGTCGAATGTTG
>CAWKCP010000005.1:0-446994 GCA_963848115.1 uncultured Chloroflexia bacterium
CAATTGCTGATAATCTACGTTTTTCTCGGTGATACCGTTCACGCTCCAGGCGAATCGCTACAAATAGGGAAAGAACCATTCTGCGGCCGCCGTGATTGCTTCGGGCGTTGCGTTCCACTCCCGCGTCACGCCTTCGACATTCGCAACTCGCAGTTGTTCGAGCAGTAGGTCGGTTGAGATCCAGCCGATCTGCATCCTGGCAGCGAACTGCTGAGCCAGGATGCTCTTACCCGCTCTTGGAGAACCGCCAATCATGTAGATCATCATTCAACTCCAATTCAGTCTGCGAACGCTCGACGCCATCTGCCCAGTCGGAAACCAGCGTCGTATTCCCAAAGCCGGCAGGAGCCAAGATAAGGATCAGTTCGGTACGCGGTTCGTCGTCCAGCCGCTCGACCAAACGCAGTCGGGAGACAGCGTCTGACCGGATCGGCGGTAGATAGAGATTTGTGGCTAGAATCGACGTCGGCATTGGCTAAGTATAGTGCACGGAGGTCAGTCCCTTCAACCCTGAACGATCTGGCCCCTTTCAGCGGCTTCACTCTTGGCGTCCGCCGATTCCTATGCCAACCGCAGCACGACGCCAAGGATCAGGATGGTAAGAAAGAGACCCTATGCAGAGTGAACGGTGGAACTCACCATTGGCCGGTTACAAAGCGCACAATACCCATGGCGATAAAACCGACACCCAACGCACCGAGCAGTGCGACCGCGACCTGTCCGGTCAGTATGCCGATAGCAAGGCCAATCAACAGGCAGCCCACAAAAAAGAGGCCACTGATTCCAGTTTTCGAGGGTTCTTGATTCTCGGTAGACATCGTCATATCCTCCTTTGAAAAGGTTCGAACTACCTCAACCTTCTAGTTGTCACCACTTCCATGCAACCCAGACTGTCACCACATTGAAGACAAGTCCAACCACGATCAAGAACTTGTCATAGGCGGAAGGGTATGTTGGCAAGCCAACGAGATTGAAAGCAAAAAGGATGATGGCCGCGATGATTGTTACCCAACGAATTACGGGATACTGCACCGTCAGGGATAAAACGACCATGATGATCGGGATCAACATCAAGACGGCGGCACCCACCCACATTATCTGAGTGGGTTCCATGTCGCCCATCTTCCCTGGTTCAAAATCGCCGGCGAATATTCGCAACACATCGCCCAAAAGGTAGGTCAACATCAGACTTACCCACAATCCTGAGAGGATTATCCTCACATCTACCATTGTTGGCTCCTTATCTTTATTGCCATCGCATTTACGAAGCACCTTCGCCGTTTTCCGGGTCTTGAGTGCAACAGGGTGGCGATGAGCATTTCACAGATCTAGGCCGATGTTAGCCATGCAGCGACGTATCGGTGAGGGCTTAGGCACTTGCCATGCTGATAACAACTTTCCCCTGAGCGTGAACGTCCTCCAGATACCGAAAGGCATCAGGTGTCTCGCTCAACCCATACGCTCGGTCGACAACCGGCGTGACCTGGCCGGCTTCAATCATCTCTTTCAGATCAACCAGATCTTGGTTGGCCGGGACCGCAAAATAGGGGCGTCCTTGTTGGCTTACAAGTGCCGACTGCGCAAATGCATTGATGATGAATCCTATACCGCCGTTGCTGCTGTTGGGGATGTGAACGCCGCCGGGGGCAAGTGCTCCCCTGCACTCTCTCAACGAATGGTTGGCCACGTTGTCGAGGATAAGATCGTAGCGCTCTTCGCCCTGGGTAAAGTTCTCCTCGGTATAGTCGATGACGTGGTCCGCGCCGATGGAGCGGACCATCTCTACGTTCCTCGTGCTGCAAACGCCGGTCACCTCAGCACCGAGCGCTTTGGCGATCTGCACCGCAAACGTGCCCACGCCACCTGAGGCGCCATTGATCAGGACCTTTTGTCCCGGCTGCACCTTGCCCACATCACGCAGACCGCGCAGCGCGGTGACGGCGGCTGTCGGGACCGCCGCTGCTTGCTCAAACGTAAGATTGGTCGGTATGGGCACGAGGTTCTCTTCTGCTGTACACCCATACTCGGCGCAGGCGTCGTCGCACGCACCGAATACCGCGTCACCAGTCTGAAAGCGGGTTACATTTGATCCGACGGCTTCAACATAGCCTGCTACATCGAACCCTGGAACCCAGTTCTTCGGTCTCGGAAACCCAACGCTCAACCGTGAAACATATGGGACACCCCTCATCCCGAGTACATCGCCCGCGTTGAGGGCTGCCGCCTGAACGCGCACCAGCACGTCACTTTCTTGGACCTCAGGCTTGTCGATCTCCTTGAGTTCGAGGACATCGGGTGAACCGTAGTCGTTCTGCACAATTGCTTTCATGTGAACCTCCGTTTTCATTGGCCGTTCTGCGCCACAGTGATGACGACTTTTCCTCTGGCATGCCCCTGCTCTAGATAGCGGATAGCATCAGGCACTTCAGGCAAGGCATACTGTCTATCGATCACGGGTACCACTTTTCCGGCCTCAATTAGCTCCGCCATATCGACTAGATCACTTTGGCTTGGCTTGCCCGATAGAGAGCGCATCTGTTTGCCACCGCGCTTTGACATCCATGATCCCAGAAGCAAAGCTTGAAATATCTGCTTCGTCGATCCGCCGGCCATGACATATATGCCCGTTGAGTTCAATGCGCGCTTGTAGTCCGAGATCGGATGATATCCGTTCACAGCCAGAATCAGATCATACTGTTGCCCATTTTGGGTGAAATTCTCTTGTGTGTAATCGATGACGTGATCAGCACCAATTGAGCGCATCCTATCCAAATTCCTCGTGCTGCAGACGGCAGTGACTTCAGCGTCGAACGACTTGGCGATCTGCACCGCAAACGTCCCCACGCCACCGGACGCCCCGTTGATCAGAACCTTCTGCCCGGGTTGAATCTCACCATCATCGCGAAGCCCTTGCAGAGCGCTGACCGCCGCCATCGGTACTGCCGCTGCTTCCTCGAAGGAACTGTTGGCCGGTTTTTTGGCCAATACATCTTCAGGAGCCGACACATATTCAGCAAAACCGCCCAGACCGCACTCGCCAACGTCGCCATAGACCTCATCGCCCGGCCGAAACTCGGTCACATTGCTGCCGACCGCTTCAACCCGTCCAGCTATGTCGGCGCCAAGTATCTGATGCTTAGGTTTGAACAGGCCGCCGTACATCAAGCGGATGAGAAATGGGTCCGCTCTCAGGAGGCGCCAATCTTTCGCGTTTACGGATGCCGCATGGATTTCCACCAATACTTCATTGTCCATGGGCGTCGGTTTCTCGACGTCTTCAAGATGAAGGACTTCGGGGGGGCCGTATTTTGTGTAGACAACTGCTTGCATCAATGTTCCTCCTTGGTCCAAAAGTCCTCACTTTGGCACAGAACAAGATTTTTCGTCGGCGGATCGCTTGATGGAAAGTGTCGGGTTGATCCGTCTCCAAGCAACGGGCTTTGTTGCAACGGAAGATACTCTGTCACCCCTTCGACGGGGCTCAGGACAGGCCTGAGTGAGTTAACGCTGACAGATTGATTCGATTGAGAGCCAACGCAGGGCCTCTGTTTTGCCAACCGAGATCCTTCACTGAACACCTGCAGTATTGATACTGATTGCGATGACTCGTTCAGGATGACAGTCCGCTACGGTTGCCGTACCATCACGGGGGAGAAACAGACGCCTCCACACGACGTCTGATGCCTCGAAGCATCTCTCGCTCCATGTTGAATGCAATCGGATCGGTGAAAACGCGCCATGATATTTCGTTGCCTGGACTGGGTTCGTAGTCCAGTCGAGAACGGAGAAGAAGGCGGCTGGTCTGTTCATCGATTGGGGCCAGAAAAAAGATCCAGATCCAGGTGGTGGGTTTGCCGGCGGGATTTGGCGTGTCGCCGCGTAGGATAAGTGCGATTCCAGGAACAATGGCGGCCACCTCAAAGGCAGGATAGCCCTCCGGTCCAAGCCGTATTTGATCCCCGATGTTCAGCTCCTGAAAGTGGGGAAGGATCTCGTCGGCGTTGTGCATGTCGCAGCCGACCAGATTTTCCAGCCGTTCATAGCTGTAGAGCCCGCCTCGGCCCTGCCCCATCTGCACCAGCCAGGGCCAGACCTGAGCTACTGGGGCTTGAATGGTGACGGCGCGGGTAGAGTCAAGCCGAGGATCCGGCACAAGTTGGTCGCCGGGCAAAGCCATTGCCACTTCTTCGGCACTGGCGCCCCAGTTGCGGTACCAGGAGCGCAATAGGGGACTGGCGATGAGTGTGCCGGCAATAGACAATGCGCCCAGCACTTCCGCGACAATGGTTGGATTGAGACTCTTGTTCGCCATATTCTTGACCTCTCAGGCTTTTCCAAATTGTAACTATACGGGAGTTGGCAAAGCCTCAAGCCCTTCCAGGCAAAGATTTCCTTGCAACTTCAGTAGTTCACGATTTCGGAGCGAACTGTCATTCCGACAGAGCGAAGCGACGAGGAATCTCTCCTTGGCGAACCTGAGATTCCTCTTCCCTCCGGTCATGGCGCTTTGCGCCCACTTCGTGAACGGAATGACAAATCGTGAACTACTGAACTTATGTTTATCTCTCTGGAATGGCCTCAGTCGGCTACCCTCGGATCTTTTTCGACCTCGACGCCGGTGACTCGCAAGCCAAAGGATGTGTAGAAACGGCGCAGAGCTGCAATATCGTCTGAGCTCGTGAGGATTTGAAAAACTTTCAATGCGCGCCACCTACATCAATTTCCTTGCTCTGAATCGACAAGATTGACCGAAAGTAGAGGCATGCCCAAATCACGGATCTTTTTGAGCAAGCCGTGCAATGCAGCTTGATCAATGATTGCACCGCGAAGGGTTGTCGTACCATCAACGTCGTGGACGAAGGTCATGTCATCAAACCAGTCGGCCCAGC
This sequence comes from uncultured Chloroflexia bacterium, assembly GCA_963848115.1. Classification (GTDB taxonomy): domain Bacteria; phylum Chloroflexota; class Anaerolineae; order Caldilineales; family Caldilineaceae; genus JAWKOK01. Next base: position 4,890 of record CAWKCP010000005.1, read on the forward strand.
TTTCGTCGAGATGGCCTTTGAGTTTGATTTCATAGCTGTCGCCGATCGGCCTTGATTGAGTTTTGACCACCACGCACCTCCGTCAAGATAGGGGCAACGCCACAATCGCCATACCGATGGTGATGGCAGCTACCATACCCCAGAGCGCGAGAAAGAAATCGATTATTTTCAGAGTTTCAGGTTTGCCGATGCGAATGTTGCGCCTTCGCATCACCCGACGAACGAGAATGCCCCGACCGGCAAAGTAGAGATACATCCCCCCGCCGATCAGCCCGAAATAGGCCCACAATGGGTTACCCAACACCAGCAGCAGGCCGGCAGCCGGCAGCGTCCAGAGAATAACCGTATCCCAATAGGCTTCGCCGCGCACGTCCGCGTAGAACGCGGGAGCCACGTCGTCTTCGGACTCAGTCAATCCCAGTGCCACGGCTCTGTCAGGCCAAAAGGTCGAGATAACTTGCCCTACATAGCCGAAGCCGGCGATGATGATTAGAATGATCCCCCAGACAATGTTCATAGTTCCGTTCCCTCAGAACGCATAGTTAGAAGATGATGTCGAAATGGAAGACTGTCCAGGCGAAGTAGGCCAGGCCGACCAGTGACCCAAAGGGGTAAACGATTAGCCAAGTGAGGTTGATCTTCGGCTTTTCAAAACGCAGGCTTGTTGCCGTGGTCATGATGTTGGCCCAGACAAACCAGAAGCTGACCCATGTCAGCAGATAGTAGCCCCACCGGGGCACCACGAAGACGAGCACCATGCCAATGATGCTCAAGGGGCAGGCAAAGAAGATGTCGGCAACGGCCATGCCGTAAAATATCGGCTGTTCATGCCAATTGTCGGCTGAGCCATCGGGGTTCTTCATTTCTTTGCCGCGCAGCACCTGGATCTGCCAGCCCCAGACGATCAGGGCGAGCAACCCGATCAAGGCTAGCAACACGTATAGAGTAATTTGTGAGGGTAGCGACAACGTTTGCATTTCGACCACCGTATTCGATCACTGTATCCGTTTGTCAGCCAATTAAGGTGTGTAGAATCTCGTCCATCTGGTGACGAGGCAGGGCCAGCCGATCTATCAGGCTGCCAAAGGTGGGTTGTCGGCTTCACCAGCGCGATTTTCAGGCCCGGACGGTCCCACATACCCCAGCTTGCCTTTGGTTGCAAGCGTGAGTGCAATGGCCCCGATCACCTGAACCGCCAAGACCGTCACGTAGAGCGATGGATCGATGGTTGGCAGGTGGGTACCTTCTCCAGCAGCCGCAAGCGATGAATCGCTCAACAGGATCGGGGCCCAAAAATTGATCGACGCATGCCATACGATACCGGCAATCAGCGCACTGGCATTGGTTTTGTTGTATAGCCAGGTCATATAGATGGAATTTGCCGTGGTCCCGAACACATAGATGAGCATGAACCTGGATACACCCATAGACGATGCCAAGGCGCCAGTCACGCCCAAGGGCGCGAATAGCGTCGGCAGGTGCCATAAGCCCCATGCGACTCCGATTACCAGGCTGGCTATCAGTGGTCCGTATCTGTTCTGCAAGTTCGGCAGGGCAAAGCCGCGCCAACCGAACTCTTCTCCGACCGACCCCTGCCAGGGCATCAACACGACCAACAGGTAGAGAGGAATCAGGTTCATTTCTGTTCGAATCATCGTAAAGGGTGGGGCCTCGCCGCCCAGGAGGAGGTAGACGCCCAGTCCGATCAAGTACAGAACAGCCGGCCCGAATATGGCCACGGCCCAGAGGCTGGGACTGGCACGCCAGCGTCCGAAAGGTCGCAGGAATTCCAAGAGACCGCGCTTGCCCCCGACGAAAATGACGATGATGAATGCCGCCACTGAGGGCCCCAAATTTATAACCTCTGGGGCGATCCCCGCGTACCAGGGGAACCAACTTAAAATGAATGTCAGGATGAAGAAAATGGCAATTCGGTGTCGGTTAACGAACGATCTCATGAGATTGTCTTTCTTTCGATTCGTCTGATCCAGTCGGATTGGCGACGTCTTCATCGCCCAGCATCCGCCCATCTCGAAGATTCAGTAGTTCACGGTTTGGTGAAAAACGAGATTCTTCGCTGGACCCTTACAGAGTGGCGTGTTCGAAACTACCCACTCAGAATGACAAATCGTGAACTGCTGAGAGTAATCCGCCGACTAGTCATCCTGTCGGCCATTTCTTCTCCGGATTGGGACTTCATGCATCCGATTTCGGCCACCTCCATGCATATCCGACAATCAGAGTAAGGAGCACAAGTTCTACAAGGGAACCAAGAATGTAGAAGGCCCAAGTTTCCCCGATGACGCTTCCGACCACAACGACAATATACAAAGTGCCCACGATGATGTTTGTCCATCGATTGGCTCTGGCCGTCAATGCCAGGGAGAGGAAAATCATCAGAGTCGGAATCGACATCAAGACCATTGCTGAGAACGCCCAGGTCTGTGTGATATCGAATTTCCACACGATGCCCGCCATGATGTCCTCTATGGCCCCCGGTTCAAATAATGCGAAAAAGTCGACATATATAAATAGAAACATCACTGCGACCCAAAGTGCCGAAAGTTTACTCTTCACATTGACCTTCATGTCTTCCAAGGTTGTTGCGGTCTCTTTGTCTGTACTCACTACCGATTCTCCTCACGATTTATTTGGTGCGTTGCGGAAAGGATTAAAGCACCCTCGCCACGCCAGGGATTCTACGAATGATGTAGGCGATGGCAAAGCAGATCGGGACTATGATCACGGTAGCAATACTGAACTTGAGCAGAGGCGCAAGATCAATCCCGGTCGATGTAAGTGCAAGGTAGAACCCGTACGCGAGCACAACAATGATCGGACTGTGGATCACGTAGACCGCATAGCTCTGTTGAGACAGAAAGTTCCCGAAGCGACTCTCTCGATTGAAGAAGCGGCGAAAAAATGTGATCGCGGCCAGACACATGCAAACGGCAAAGATGGAGTCCCAGAGCGCATAGACCGCGGACGGCCAACTCCCATTCCCCAGAAAACGCATCGTGCCGCCCAAGATGCCCAGAATTGGGATCGGGAACAACAATAGTGTCGCCACGATTGCGGTCACAAAGGCGACTTGGCCCATCCTGCCGGTCAAGGTTCGCAACCAATTACGGCGGTATGCGACCAGGCCAACAATGAAAAAACTGAGGTACTGGGGAAGGTAGGCCAGCGTTGGGAAATCGAGCACGGGTCTGCCGATCGGGACAACGATTCGCCCCAGGTATGTGACCAGGGCAAGCACCAAGATGAAGATGGTGACGCCGAGGTAACTGGGGGGCGAAGATTCTCGCTCCGAAGACGGTTGCCGATTCTGGGTCAGGCGTCGCCAGCCAACGTAGCCAAAACTGAAGAAAAGCAACATAGCCAAGAACCACGCGACCCCGAGGCCAATAAACTCAGGATACATTTGCCAGTAGTTCTGCCACGTGAGCGGATCTGATATCCATACCGCCGGCTTCAGGTAGAGACCGATATTGGAGAACGGGTTGAGTAAAAATATCCAGACGATAAGCGGAATACCGAGACGAATCAACCGGTCTTTCAGGAACGAGCCTGTCCCCTTTCGATCAAAGGATGCCGGCGTGAAATAGCCCGCCAGCAAGAAGAGGGCGCCCATGAACCAGGCCTGGTTAAACAGCACAAACAACACCAGCGCAAAGCCTGCTAAGGACTCCCCCTTCGGCGGATCCACATACCAAAACGAGATACCTTCTCCGTAGACGATGGCCAGGTGGTGTAGGACGACGAGGATAACCAGCGCAGCGCGCAGGTAATCGATGAAGAACAGTCGCGAACTCTGGCCGGTCGTCACCGACTGGACAGAATTCTCCGTCGCTTGCGGGATAGTTTGATTCATTTCACTTCCTTTGATCCTTGCGTGAATTGCAGGTGTACAGGAATATTCACAATACTCCGGCAATCGTTCATTTCAAATGCTTCTTCGTGAAACTGAGCATTTCGTCCATCGCTACTTCGAAATTCGTTCCTTCGTAGATGTCAAAATGCCCGATCGGATAGGTCTTCACTTCTGCCAAGTCCCCCAACACGTCAGCGGCAGAGGATTTGGTCTTCACGCCGAAGAGCCAGTGTCACCACGCAATAGAACGATTCCCATCCACACGAACCAAACGATCTGGCCGAGGCCGAAAATCGCCCCGCCAATCTCACCGAGAGCGGGGATAGCTGAGAGGATGCCCGCCACACCGACCAGCAGGCCAATATAGTTCAACAGTCTGGGAAACTCACCTGCCCGCAATGCTGCCCAGCTAACCAAGAGAACCCATAAGCCGCCCACGATCTCGTTTCCGCCACCTATGCCCTCAAAGACAGCTTCAATCGCCAACCAGACCGTGGCTGCTTGCGCCGGGTCAGTGCTGAAGAGACCGACGACAGTGCCCATGCCGATGTTAAAGATCATGCCGGCGGCGATGACGAGTCCAGCCCAGAGCAGTCCGAAAGCGGTCGCTGTCTGCGCCATTGCCGGTGCGCCGGCCTTCAAACGCTCGAAGAGCGCCAGCGCCAGGACAACCAGAACGATGCCAAATGCCACATAGATAACCAGAGTCATGATGTACATCAGGGTCTGGTTTTCCGCGAGCAAAGCCACTTTCTGGATAGGGTCGACGACAGCAGAATAGTCCACGACCAGGATGAAAAAGACCATGCCAACGATGTATGCTACTGCCTCATAGAGTGCAGCAAAGCCACCCATCTTCTGTAAACTCTTCATTGCTCAATCTCCTTCTTCAACTGACGCTATTTTCCGATCGCTAATCTGAGCACACAAAACGCCATCACCAATGTCAAGGGGGTAAATAGGGTTTCAGCATTGGACAGCTCCGTTCAGAATGTTGCCGGTGTGACTTCCGAATCGATTGCAGATGCGGTAAATCCCTTGGCGATCAGCCATACCGCAAAGACCATTTCTTGCAGCGCCATTGGCGCATAGAGGATGGTCGAGAACGTCGAGTTGGGATCGCCGGTTACGACGAGTGAAAGGCTTGCGATAAACATCAGAGGCGCGGCGACAAATCCCCAGGCTGACAACCAGCGAGGAACGATCTTCGACTGGTACAAGAGGTAATACAACATCAGAGCGCCGATACAGAAGACGGACTGCCCGAGCATGAAGGCGAAATCAACTGTTGCCAGCAACACAGTGCCACCGGTCTGGAAATAGGCGGTATCCGCAGCGCCAGTCTTCGCAAATTCCTGCCCCAGTGCCATGAGTGACAGCGTGGCAAGCACGGCAACAATAAATATTGTACTCTCTGCGATTCTGGTGCCGACGTACCAAAGCGCTAGACCTTCCTTGATCTCTGTATCAGCGCTCCGATTTAGGATCGGATAGATCATGAATGCAACACCTGCAACGGCAACAGCCATAGTCAATTCAAGGAGTGCCAAGACAATCATCTGATTGGGATTTGCCGCAGCATTGGCAAGAATTCCTGGACCCTCCAACAGGGACTTCAGAGGGGCAACAGTCAGCACGCCTGCAATCGTCGCGGCAATGTATAGCAGACCTACAACAATCGAACTCCTTCTGTTTGAACTCGGTTTTTCAACAGGTGTCATCGTCTTGCTCCCGTTTCGATTTCGAAATCTGTGAGATCTAGCGCCCGAAACAACTGGCCTGGGTTCATTTTTCGGGCTTTGTCTTGAGCTCTCAAGTGTTCGGTATGCCAAGCCGATGCCGTCAATTTAGTCTTTGAACTCTGACGCAGTTTGGGTTGCGCCATCGTGCTCAACTGCAATGACGACATTGCCCTTCTTCGCTCCGCTTTCGACATTGATTGCCGGTGAATTGAAGCCTTTCACGATCAGCCAGACGGCAAATACCATTTCCTGTACGGCGATTATGACGTCTAGAATCCCAGGCAGATCCATCCTGAACAGCTCGGAAAAGAGCAGCGCGATTACGAACAGACCGCCAACAAAACCCCAACCTGATAGCCATCTCGGAACGAGTATTGATTGATACAATATGTAGTTCAAAATCAGGGCAGATATGCCAGAAGCAAATCGCAACCCAAGCGAAAAGGCCCAATCTGAGACTGCCAGCATTGTGGTGCCATTGCTTTGAAAGTGGGAAGCATCTGGCGTTCCTGCCCTGACGAATTCCCGACTCAATGCCAGTAGTGAAAGGACGCCGATGCAATAGACAATAAACAGTACGCCTTCGATAATCCTGGCGGCAGTGAACCCAAGAGCTAGGGCTTCATGGTCCCGTTTCAGAATTGGATACAGCATGGCGCCAATGCCAACAACGCAAAAAACATCAACAAGCATCAGAAGCAGAGCCAAACTCACTTGGAATTCATTTGCAGAAAGACGAACAAGATAATCCGGCGCATCGAGAGTGGGAGTCAACAGAACAACCGTTAGACTGGATGCGACTGTCGCCATTATGTATAGCACGCCTACGAGAATTGCAGTCTTTCTGTATGTATTCACTCATCTTTCTCCTACTGCCGGCGTTCCAGCTCGACCTTGCACAGCGGGTAGGGATACTTCCATCCCTGTCGCCACATAAGCCCGCCTCGAATCTCACCATCGACAAGATCAAAGGGGATCGTGAACGATTTCAGATCGTTTTCATCCTGTCCAGCGACGATAGGCCCGGAAAGATCGCCATCGATAATGATGTAGTCGCTGGCCATGTTCAGTCTTCGTCCCAGTTCACCTCGGTTGCGTTTGAGCACAGACTCCTCGAGCGTTGCCTCACCAACCGACCCTTCAGTAGCGGCGTCCTCCCGGATGGTGATGTGCATCGACACTGCCTGACGGGTGCGTTCGACGCCATCCGGCAAATTGGCCGGATTGAAGACGACCGGCAGGCTAATCTCACATTCGCCATGCCACGTCCCGATCAGAGACGGATCAACCTGGTCGATAGAGGCAGCTCCACAGCCGGCCAGCAGCATCCCCATCACAATGATCGTGAAAAGAGAAAGTCGGTTCTCTACGATTTTCATGGCGCCGATTCTTTTAACCTTCATCTCGAAATTCGCCTCCAGAGACTCGCGCATGTCACCCTCGTACCCACCGTAGGCGCGAGGCACGCAAAGCATAGCGTCAAATGCTATCGCGGTGTAGATACGAAAGTATGGTCTTGGGTACGATTGTGGGGTATTGAAGCGAATTGGCGTGTTGATTCGGCGGCTCTGTAAGCCGTTGAGGCAGCGTTCTCCAAGCCAAGGACGCGAAGGCGTGGGGGAGGCGGCGTCTAGACTACAACAAATCCAACTCGCGTGCGCGAGCCACCGCTTCGGTACGCCTTTGAACAGCGAGTTTGGCGTAAATACTGCGAGTGTAACCCTTGACTGTGCTCAAGGCCAGAAAGAGTCGCTCACAGATCTCACGGTTGGAGAGCCCTTGGGCGACGAGTTGGAGAACCTCAAGCTCGCGCGGGCTGAGCGGCTCGATCAATCTGGACTGAGGCTGGCGCGTTTCTGAAGAAGAAGGCATTTTCGCCTCGCTATCCGAAAATGCGGCCAACAGCCGCCGTGTATAGTCCGGTACAATCCCATGCGTGACGGCACTGTGAAGCAGCGAGCCCAGCAGCAGTCCTTCATCCACAAAAACACGAACGTAACCGCCCGGTTCAGCAAGAACAAGCGCTTGCCTCAGTGCCGCCATCGCCTCGATGCTATCGCCCTGGGCTTGCAATGCAAGCGCGTTGAGGATCAAGATCTCGATCGCAGTTGAGGTCCGGTCCCCTTCTTCCGCGACCTTAAATTGACGGTCCAACAGTCGGTGTGCCGCCTCTGCTCGCCCCTGAGCCAATAGGATGCGGGCAAGCACAATATACTCCATTTCGTGTGCGTAGGCTGGTTTGCGATCAGCATTTAGCCCGCGAGCCGCAACCCATCGTGATGCTGTTTGCACTTCCCCTTGGGCTAGCCACAGCCGCGCTTGCCAGGCCGCACTCAAGTCCGTAATCCAGGGCGGCACAAAGGCGTCTTGGGCCAATATCTCAATCCTATGGACGATCTCTTCGGCGCCGGCAATGTCTCCCAGCGAAAATCGGGTCCGTATCAAACAGACGTAGCTCCAGCCAAGCATGGCCACATCTCCGCCTCGTTCCGTCAATTCAACACCATCAGTCGCCTTGTCTATCGCGTCATCCAGCTCATTGAGTTCGGCCAGCGTCTCGCCCCATATCGCCAATAGCCAACCGGCCACAACTGTCTGTGCCATCCCATTTTTGGCTGCAAATTCCATCTGTTGCCGGCAGATTTCTATGGCCTGTTGCAACCGACCCTGATTCCTGAGAATGATCGCCAGCTTCAAACTGGTGACCAAAATCTGCATGCTATTGTTCGACAATCTGCTCGTCTCTACCGCATCTCGTCGGGCATGATAGGCGTCTCCCATCTCTCCGCTAAGATCGTATCCATCGCCCAGAATATGGGTTGCGGCGCTGCGCCAGGCCATCTCCTGCGCGGGCAGATAGTCGAGTGCTCGTCGTGCATGTTGGATGATTGCCGGTACTTCTCCACCGTAAAACGCCGAGAACGCCCGAACAGTAGCTGCCCTGCCGCGCAGCGTCGCATCGGCAATATCCTGTTGCTGATTCTGAGCTTGGTCTGTCAGTTGATCGGTTCCATCCGGGATGGATCGAAGTGCCCGTTCAACAAGTCGAATCACCTCTTCGGCAGCCTCCCGGTTGCCGTCGGCCAGGAGATACCAAGCATGAAAGATGCAGAGCTGTGGTTTGGACAAGAGCAACTCGACAGGCAGTCCAGCCAGCCAACGCTGCAATTTTGTATCAGTGCCCGTCTCCCACAGCGCCTCAGCCACGTGCTCAATCTGTCTGGCTGCGTCGTCGAAATCCTTGGCACGCAGCGCATGCTCGATTGCCTCGTCGACGAAGCCGTTCTGTTTGTACCATTCGCCGGCGCGCCGGTGATACGATGACACATGTTCCGGCAAAGCTTGCCGCAAGCGTTGTCTCAATAGGTCAGCGAAGAGATGATGATAGCGGTACCAACGCCGCTCGTCATCCAGCGGAGTGAGAAATAGATTGGCCGCTTCGAGGGTTTCCAGAATCGACTGGCTGTCTTGTCGCCGGGTCACAGCATCACAAAGAGGGCCGCTCAGTCGATCCAGGATCGACGTCTGCAACAGAAAGTCTTCGGTGCCCTTGGGGCGCTGCTGGAGCACCTCGTCGGCTAGGTAGTCATGGATGTAGCGGTCACTACTGGTGAAGCGATCGACGAATGCGGAGACATCGCCGTCGCGCTTGAGTCCCTGCATTGAAAGCGCAGCCAGTTGCAAACCGGCAGCCCAGCCTTCGGTGTGGGCCACCAGTGCGGTCACCTCTTCTGAGGAAAGGTCCAGGCCGATACTATTGTCCAGAAACACGGTGGTTTCGTCGAGGTTGAAGCGCAGATCAGCTTCGCGAATTTCGGTCATTTGATCGCGGGCACGTAGGCGCGACAGGGGCAAGGATGGATCGAACCTACTGGCGATGATCAAGTGCATCCCGCCATGGCCGCCGGTCTGTTGGGGCAGGTGGTCCAGTATGAAGGCAAGCGCGTTGTCGACAGACGGGGATTCGATCACATGGTAGTCATCAAGTACGAGGACAAAGTGGTTCGGTACGGCGCTGATCCAATTGAGCAGCGCCGTCAGAACCACTTCGGTCGGCGGCGGCTGAGGTGATTGAAGCAGCCCCAACACCTCTGCGCCAATACTTGGCGCAATCGTCTGCAGAGCAGCGACAAGGTAAGTCAAAAAGCGTGAGGGGTCGTTGTCCGCTTCGTCCAGCGACAGCCATGCGACCGGCCGTTCACGGCCGGCGATCCATTCACAGATCAAGGTGGTTTTACCGAAACCGGCGGGCGCGGAAACGAGCGTTAGTTTGCGGTGCAGTCCCTCGTTCAGCGGCTCGATCAAACGCGGTCGATGGACAGCCTTGGGCCGCGGTGGTGGGGCATAAAGTTTCGTGGATAGAATCGGCACCTGCATCGTTTAAGTATAAACGACACGGCGATTCGGTAAAAGGCAAAGAAAATCGACTGCGGTGCGTTTTTCGCGAGGCAGCCTTCTTGTATCCATACGACATGTGAGCCTAGTACGGTTAGGCGTAAATAGGTCGATGGTTCGTAGGTCCGGCTGGTAGCCGGACGAGGTCGGTGACCGCTGGATCTGTCTGGTTATTGAAGCTTGTCACGCTGGTAGCGTGACCTACCGTACCACGGGCTTACTTACGCCGTCGGGTACTAGGTTACGGCTCACTCAATTGATCGGGCACACACACATAGAGGCCCGGACTTCGCGGTCCTAGACTGAGCTACGAAGTAACTCTCAGGGATGTCACCCTTTCCCATCGTGTGTTTGCGCTCTGCGAAATGCAAGGTCATGCAATGGCGAACGACTCAGCACAAATACAACGATGCCTATGTCGAGGGCGACACCGAGCAACGTGAGGAGCCACAGCTGTTCCAAGGCAAAACCCACGCCATAGCCTGTTGAAATCACTATCGCCAACGGGCCTGAGATCTGGAGCAGCGGTTCTCGCCATCGGTCAAACGCCACTGTCCCGGCCTCTGCGTTCGAACCAGCCTCTGCACGTCGGTCTGCCCGAAGCGCCCAGATCAAGAGCGCAGGCCTCGCCAGGTTCATGACATTTTGCAGCGAATTGCCCGGCGCAAGGTTGCCGGTCGCCGCAATATCCATGAGATGGACGATGGTTGCGCCGACCGAAAAAATGGTCACCGCCAGCACCGTGGCCTCCCGAAAGCCATCGCGGCGGCCGGTGGCAACGATGCCCATCACGCCGATGGCAAGATTGGCGAACGCCACCTCAAGCTGAAACGGGCTACCCGCCTCCCAGCCAATGAATGACGCCACCATATCCGAAAGGAAAAAATGGGCAAAGAAGTTGGCAATGCCGTTGGCGGCCACGCTGATGCCGAATAAGAAGATCAGCGCGACCTCCAGCTTGCGTTCCCGTGAGTTTGCGGTGCTATCGAAACGAATAACGATCCACGCCAACAACAATGGGAATAGTGTGAAGACGAAAAGACGAGTTGCGGCAACTGCCATTTGGACCTCCGAATCTCAGTACTCACTTCACGATTTGTCATTCTATTCGCAGAGCGGTCGCAAAGCGACAACGGGTCAATCGGACCCCTCCACGCTGGCAAGATGCCAGTGAAGAATCTCGTGTTTCATGAAATCGTGAACTACTGAATCTAGCCTATTTCAGGCTTCAAATTCTTTTCCATATGAATGACGGGAACTGGATTCCCATCCATCTCATGCTCGACACGTTCAACGGTTTGATATCCCAACCGTTCATAGAATCCGGAGGCAGACAATCCCGCCATCAAGTAGACTCGACCGAGACGGCGCTGGCGGGCATAGGATTCTAGCTCGGCCATCAGCTGTCTGCCGATGCCGGTGCTGTGCCTTGACACGTCGACAAAGACGCTCCTGATTCGATCATCGGCCAAGGATGCCGTGCCAACCAGATCGGCCCCAATCGTACCGACCAGGGTGAACTGGCGTGCTCCATCCTCGATGAGTTTTTCAGGCGTGAAAGAGAGCGCCAGCGCTTCGATGGCCTCGCTCGAATAGTCTTGAATCAACACTTGGCGCAAATTCTCAACAATCAGCTGACTTAGACCCTCGGCGTCGCCGGGCACAAACTCTCTCACGACCAGGGTTTGATCACTTTCTTGCATCGTCATTCTCCCCGCACAGGGTTAGCAGCAGTGTCAGAGTCGCAGTTCAAACAGCTGTTCGGGCGCGCTGGCACTCTCCGGTGTGCACACAAACCCGTTCTTTTCCAAGACACGCCTTGATGGCATATTCTCGCGGGCGACACCGCCGACCAGCGACCCGACACCTGCACCTTTGCACCATTCAACGAGCCCATGAATCAACTCTGTGGCCAACCCGCGACCCCAGGCCGACTCTGCCAACAGGTAACCTAGGCGAACTTCGGGCCCGGCATCCCCATCTTGTTCGATCTCAAACAAAATAACCAACCCGGCCGGTCTTTTCGACACGCGTTCGATGACAAGCAACGTCGCGCCTTCTTCATCCCGATCCTGAACCCATCGTCGCGCACGCTCAAGTGAGTATTCCCCTTGCCACGGCTCAGGCAGCGAGCGCGTCACCGCCGGTGTAAGCATGGCGTGCACGACGATCTGCCAGATCCTGGGAAGTCCATTCATCAGCGGAGAGCCCATGCCACTCTTTGACGAGGAGCCGTTCAGTTTCGAAACTACATGATTCACTGATCATTTATCTGCCGCTCGTAGTAGAGACTCAAGGGATCTTCCCGGTAATTACCAAATGGCGGAATCGGCACAAAGCCGCAACGTTGGTAGAGGCCAATGGCTTCTCTCTGATAGATACCGGTCTCCAGGCGCAAGACAGGCATATGATTCTGTCGTGCCATCTCGGTCAGATGATCCAGCATCCGTCTTCCCAACCCCAGCCGACGAAAATCCGGTCGTACATACGCTTGATCTCGGCGTACTCGTCGCCAAACAGTTGGATTCCGGCACAGCCGGCCGCAACGCCCGCATGCCGCATCACATAGAAGAAGACCTGTTCACGCAGCAGTTTACTGACGCTGTAGCCATGTCGACTCTCTTCAGGATATTGTGGGGCCAGGTATGCTTCTAACTCGGCAATCAGCAGAGTCGCTTCTGCTGAATCAGGCCGTTCGGCCCTGATAGTGGTTGTCATTGTCTCACTTGACTTCTCGACTATTATACGGCAAGCGCCAGAATCTCGTCACGCGTCTCCTCCGGCGAACGTCCTTCTGTGTAGACGGTGAACTTCGCCACATCATAGTAGCCATGATGGCCCAAGAAGTGGGCGTTGAAGTCGAAATTCAGGTCCGATGGCGGCTTCTCATCGCGTTCTTGCAAGATCCGCAATGACTCAGCCGGATCAGGTGAGGGCAGGATCAGGAAGACATTTGAATAGGGCGCTAACGCTCGTTGCAGACGTGCGAACTGTTCCCGGCTTTCATAGACGCCGACACCGGCGCCAAAGTCGATGATACAGTTGGTGTGGTCGGCCAGCACACGCTCAACGGAGTAGACGTCGAACAACTGCCGATAGAGCATCAACGCCAAAAAGCCGCCTTGGCCACGAATCGTCTGCGCCAGTTCGGCATCGTATCCGATCTCCTGGTAGTAGGTCCAGCGAAGCTTGTCAAGCGATACCTGAGGAATGCCCAGTTGCTGTGCAAGCAACTTGCCCAGCGTGCTCTTTCCTGTGTTCACCGGCCCAAGCAGGAGTAAGTCACTTTTCGCATCACGAACATTGCTCACAGTGTCTCCAAGATATCGGCAATCAGGTTCTCTTTCCACCAGTAGATATTCGCGCTTTGAATGTGCGTGCTGAACCTTTCCCCGCTCATATGCCTGCAATGCATCTGGATTCGTACGCCAGTAGTTCATCACAGCTTGATTTCGTCGGGCTGTTTCACCCCGCATGGGGATGACCTCAATCGGCGTCCCGTCGTAGCTGTCTTCAAAGAGAACAAAGTCGTCTGAAAGCTCGTAGATTGCACCGTAGTGGTTGATCAGCCGAATCAGCACAGGATACCACTGTTGGTCATTTAGCCAAATGGCGAATTCCCACTCGCCTTTGCCAGAGATTTCCAGATCGACTGAACCGTGCAACTCGGCAGAAACACCAAAGGGAGCCAGAATTTCATTGAGCGTTGCCAGATAGTGAGATGATTCCTGCTTGCTGTCGGGATCGAATGGCCTAATGGTGACAGGCCTATCGGCAAATCTGTTGAAGTATTCTCTTGGTCTTCTTTCCACGTTCATGGGCTATCCTACCTCGTCTCAATAACGCTCCGGTGCGAAGCGCGTTGCCAGCAACCCCGTTGCCGCCTCCAAGTCGATCTCCTCGACCAGCAGCCCTTCCCGGCCGTAGGGCAGGTACGTCTGGCACTCGCCGGTCGGTGTGATGAGACTGGTTGCCGATTCCTGGAAACGCAGACCATAGTTGACGCTGGCGAAGTAGATCGTGTTCTCCATGCTGCGCATCATCATCGCCCTCTCGTAGTAAGGGTTGTCGGCGGCACCCCATTGGGTCAATTGGAGACCCGACTGATCGCTACCCGTATGTTGGGGATGGAAGACGATCTTGGCCCCGCGCATCGCTGCCCATCGTACTGTTTCCGGGTAGCGCCAGCCCTCATGGCAGATGGCCACGCCAAATTTGACGCCATTGATCTCGAAGAGTTGGCGGCGGCGGCCCGGCACGTAGAAACGATCTTCGGACGGATCCAGTTGGTTCTTGGTCTGTATGCCCAACGTCTGTCCCTGGGCATCGAAGACAACCGCAGCAATTTGCCTGCCCGCCTGCGTCAGCATCTCCATGCCGAGGATTGTGGCGATCCGGTAGCTGCGAGCCCACTGGGATACAGCCTGTACCACCTGCCTCTGCGTTGCCTCGATCATAGGGCAGAACGTCGAAGTCCTGGCCACGCAGGCCGGGCAGATAGGCTTCCGGAAAACAGACGATCTCCGCGCCCTGAGTCGACGCTTCGGATAAAAAGCGTTTGACCTTGTGCAAGCCTTCATCTAGAGTGGTGGCGACAGCAGGGGATGCCAAAGCGATAATCATCGAAGATCTCATAAATTTATGTCAACTCAAGTCTACTCGCCGGCAAATGAGCGGCAGAAACGGAGCATATGATCCTCACATCTCAGCAGCGAGTGTAGCACGTTGTTACCCGCGGCTGTCAAGGTGAAGCAAAACTTTGCCCCCGGTTCACCGTTAACGTTGCAACCTATTCTCAGCACAGGTCACGGGTCAACCATTCATAAATCACCGTTCACATTAACCATTCCGAAAGGATCCATCCCATGGCAGGTATCGGCAAGACAACCTTCAAGACCAATCCGGTGATCGACAAGTTCAAAAGGGGTGAGGCTGCGGTAGGCGCCTGGCTCTCTCTCTGCTCGCCGGTCGCCGGTGAAGCAATGGCCCATGTCGGCTTCGACTGGTTAGTGGCCGACACAGAGCACGCCCCTTGGGGTTTCGAAAACATGGTCAACACATTCCGAGCCGTTCAGTTGGGCGGCGCTGTGCCCATGGCGCGCGTGCCCTGGAACGACACCGTCTGGATCCAGCGCACCTTGGACGCCGGTGCTCTGGGCCTAGTCGTGCCGATGGTCAACACGCGGGCCGACGCAGAAGGCGTCGTCGGCAACATGCGCTATGCCACCAAGGGCCAGCGCAGCTACGGCAGCAGTCGTGTGGCGGCCTATATCGAGGATGATTACCGCACTTGGACTGAAGAGAATTTGGCCGTCATGGTGATGATCGAGACGGTGGAAGCTGTGGAGAACGCCGAAGCCATTCTTTCCGTCGACGGCGTGGTCGGCTGTTTCATCGGCCCGGCGGACCTGGCGCTCTCCTTGGGCATCAGTCCATCGGATGTCGGCCCCGGCACCGAGCACGAGGCAGCGATTTTGGCCGTGCTGGCGGCCTGCAGAAAACGGGCAAGGTTGCGGGCAAGCATTGTTACGACGGGGCCGAAGTGACCCGTCGAATCGGCCAGGGCTTCCAGTTCCTGGCCCTCTCCAGCGACGCCGGCCTCATGGGTGCGGGTGCACGCCGGGAATTCGCCGCCGTCGACTTCAGCGGACGGAGCGCAGAAAGCGGCGCAGAAAGCGACGAAGAAGGCGGCAGTCTCTACTGATGAGCTAGCTGGAAGACGCAGCCTCAACATGCTTGGCATTGCCAGCGCTTTGCTCAGCCAGACGGATTACCGATCCGTCCTACATGCCCGTCGCCTCATTGCCGCAGGGCGGATTGGCAATCCGCCTGGCTTTGCGGGCCAGGCCAAGCAGGAGAATATCCTGCATCAAACGGATCCAGAGGAGAGAACGATGAACAACGAACAACAGATCCCGATACATAAAGCCAAGATCGGCGTCTTCGGTATCGGCCTGGCCGCCTACTGGCCTCAATTCGAAGGGCTCAAAGAGCGGCTTGAGGGGTATCAGCAACGAGTCGAAGAACGCATTGCCGGGATGGGGGCCGAGGTCGTATCCGCGGGGCTGGTCGACACAGCCCCGGCGGCGCAACAGGCCGGGGATCGCTTTGCCCAGGCCAATGTGGACATGATCGTCTGCTACGTCGGGACCTATGCCACGTCCTCACAGGTGCTGCCGGCGGTCCAGCGCCGCAAGGCGCCCGTGCTGATTCTGAATCTCCAGCCGGCCGCAGCGCTGGACTATCCGAACACCGACACCGCCGAGTGGCTGGCCAATTGCTGCGCCTGCTGCGTTCCCGAAATATCCAACGCGTTCGCACGCAGCCGCATCCAGTTCAACGTGGTCTCCGGGCTGCTGGATCCGGTTGAAGGAGCGGCCAATGGTTACTACGAACGGGCCTGGCAGGAGATCGAAGAGTGGATTGTCGCCGCGGGCATAATGCGAACGCTCAACTACAGCCGCATCGGATTCCTGGGCCACACCTATCCGGGCATGCTCGACATGTACTCTGACTTCACCATGCACCACGCCCAGCTTGGCACCCATGTCGAAGTGTTGGAGATGGATGACCTGCATGAACGGGTGAACAGCGCGACCGAAGAGGCGATCCAGGCCAAGATCGCCGAAATCTCCAACATCTTTGAAGTCGCTGAGCCGGGCAAGGACAAGATCTCCATGCCGGTCACCGACGAGGCGCTGCACTGGTCCGCCCAGGTTGCCGTGGGACTGGACAACCTGGTGCGGGACTTCGACCTCAACGGGTTGACTTACTACTATCGGGGGCTCAACGGAAACGAGAACGAAGCGCTCGGCGCTGCGTTGATCGTGGGCAATTCACTGCTGACCGCCCGCGGCGTACCGGCCTCAGGCGAGGGCGACCTGAAAACCTGTCTGGCCATGCTGATCATGGATCGGTTGGGGGCCGGCGGTTCCTACACCGAGTTCTATGCCATGGACTTTGTCGACGCTTTCATACTGATGGGCCATGACGGTCCAGGCCACGTGGCCATCAGCAGCGACAGGCCCCTGCTGCGCGGGCTGGGGCTCTTCCATGGGAAACGGGGCGTTGGCCTGTCGGTAGAGTTCAACGTCAAGACCGGGCCGGTCACGATCTTGGGCATGACGCAGACGGCCGACGGCCGGCTCAAATTGATGGCTGCGGAGGGCGAGTCGATCCCTGGAGACCGGATGGCCATCGGCAACACCAATTCACGGATCCGCTTCGGGCTGGATCCGGCCGAGTTCATGAACCGTTGGGCGGAAGCGGGACCCACCCATCACTGTGCGCTGGGCATCGGTCACCAGGTCGGCAAGATTCGCAAGCTGGCGCGCCTGCTGGATGTCG
Source organism: uncultured Chloroflexia bacterium (assembly GCA_963848115.1). Taxonomy (GTDB): domain Bacteria; phylum Chloroflexota; class Anaerolineae; order Caldilineales; family Caldilineaceae; genus JAWKOK01. Next base: position 22,248 of record CAWKCP010000005.1, read on the forward strand.
AGCTTGTTGTGGTGGGCTAGAGACCTTGACTTGGTCGTCAGTGCCATTTCAGCGACTCATTTGCAGAAAACCGTTTTCACCACAGATTTCTGTTCTTGCAACAAAGTTGTTGAATTTCTGTTCCATTTCACAAGGGGGTCAACGATGAATCGAGTAGGCTTCGTCCTTAAGGTCAAGGCAGACAAGATCGACGAGTACAGGCGGCATCACAGCGAGGTTTGGCCGGAGATGTTGGAGGCCCTGAGCGCCGCGGGCTGGCACAACTACTCGCTCTTTCTGGACGAAAACGGGTTGCTCTTTGGCTATTTTGAGACACCGACCGACCTTGCCACGGCCCAGCAGGCCATGGAAGGCACAGAGGTGAACACGCGCTGGCAGACGTTGATGGCGCCCTACTTTGAATCGCCAAACAACGCGCGTCCGGACCAGATGCTCGTCGAATTGACCGAGGTATTTCACCTGGATTGAGCGTATCTTATCAATCGGTAGGGGCCGGGCTTGCCCCGGCCCACTGCGGACGACCGCAAGGGTCGCCCCTACCACGGAATATTGAGATGATGCGATTGAGTCAGGTCAACCTCGTCCCGGCTCAGCCATGAATCGATAGCGTAACTCAATTCGTCCTTATTACGGTTCTCGTCGTTCCCGGCCGTCCCACTCACGGTCAGACGTCATCTCTATTGGGCCGCCATTCAGCCCCTACGTTAGATATCGTACCCTACACCAATAGCCCAAACCGGTATGTACGTCTCACAATGCAATTTTGCCCACAAAAAGAATGCAAATACATCAGTCAAGTAGTCTATTTGCATCTTTCACATCCTCAGAAAGCCCGTCATACTTTACAGCAAGCCAAACCGCTCAAAATGCCTGAAACGCTCATAACGTCTACCTGCAGGTCTGAACCGTTCTCGTCGCTCTGATCAGACGCAGGCTACCGCTTCCCCTTCTGTTGGCGTCTGTACGCTTGTGATCTGCCCCTGCGGAGAGTCGCCCATGAATAATCGTCTGCTGCTCAATCTGACTGAACAAAATGAGTTGCTCACACGCGCACAGGTTGCCGAGATGTTATGCGTTTCGCCCAGCACAGTGACACGCTGGGCAGATGAAGGCAGGTTGACGTGCGTGCGCACCCTGGGCGGCCATCGACGCTATCAGAGACGTGAAATTCTTGAAATTTCGGACTTTATCTACAGAGAAATCGAACCGGACGACTCTGTTTCCCAGGAGGAGCGCATGGATTGTATTCAAGTCGAGATTCCCACATATTACGGTGACCATCAAACTGCCGCAATACAGCAAGCACTGGCTCAGGTGTCCGGTATACAGCAGGTATGGGCCAGTCCGGCGCGCCGCCAAGTGAAGGTAAATTTTGATCCGGAGCAGGCGGATGCCGAAACGATTGTCCACCGGCTTGCCCGGGCCGGCTATCCGGTGCGCAACGGGCAAGTCGACGATGCGGATCACCGCAAGGATCCAGGCTGGGCCAAGATGGAACTGCGGATGACACAGACCCATCAGAGCGGCGCATAGAGAACAGGACCAACTTCACGAGGAGGGAACATGGCTAAGAAAAGACTTCGTACACCGGAACAGTCAAGCGCCGATCCGGCCGCCGTGATTATGCTGCGGCGAGCCGAGGCGCTTGGCATCGATACCGCGTTCAGCCGGGCTGACCAGATGGCGGCATGCCCCATCGGCAGCCGGGGCATGTGCTGCTCCATGTGCCTTATGGGACCCTGTCGCATCACCAAGGATGGGCAGGTGGGCATCTGTGGCGCAACGTTGGAGACCATCGGCGCGCGCGTTTTTGCTCGGCACGTGGCGGCCGGCAGTGCCGCCCATTCAGATCACGGTCGCGATCTGGCCTTCACGCTCAAAGCTGTGGCGTCGGGCGAGGCCAATGGTTTCCAGATTCGGGACCCCTTCAAACTCAAGGCAGTAGCCGGCTACCTGGACGTTCCAACCGCGGGCCGATCGATCAACGAGATCGCCAACGACATTGCCGACAAAGCCATTGGCGAGTTCGGTCAGCAGAAGGGCGAGCTTGCCTATCTCAAGCGTGCGCCCGAAAAGCGCTACAAGCTTTGGCAGGAACTGGACATCGCCCCCCGGGGCATCGATCGAGAGGTGGTGGAGGTGCTTCATCGAACCCACATGGGGGATGACCAGGACGCTGAGCACATCCTCGATCAAGCCCTGCGTTGCGCCCTCTCCGACGGCTGGGGCGGATCCATGTTGGCCACCGACATCTCAGATATTCTCTTCGGCACGCCGAGCCCGCTGGTCTCCCAGGTGAATTTGGGCGTACTCAAGGACGACGAGATCAACATCGTGATCCACGGCCACGAGCCGACGCTCTCGGAGATGCTGGTCGTCGCCGTCAACGAACCGGAGCTGATTGCCTATGCGAAGAGCAAGGGCGCCAAGGGCATCAATATGGCAGGCATCTGCTGCACATCCAACGAGACGCTCATGCGCCAGGGCATTCCTTCAGCCGGCAACTTCCTCCACCAGGAGTTGGCCATTCTCACCGGCGCGGTCGAGGCCATGGTAGTGGATGTACAGTGTATTATGCAGGCGCTGCCCAACCTGGCGGGCAACTTCCACACCGAAGTCATCACGACTTCGCCCAAGGTCAAGATACAGGGCGCGACCCACATCCCATTCAATGACGAAAACGCGCTGGAGATCGCCAAGCAGATTGTACGCCGAGCCATCGACAATTATGAGAACCGACCCGAGGTCGAAATACCCGACGTCACCTCGGACGTGGTACCGGGTTTCTCCCATGAATACATCAACTACATGCTGGGCGGCTCCTTCCGGGCCTCATTACGGCCGCTCAATGATGCGATCATGTCCGGCCGCATTCGGGGTGTGGTTGCCAACGTGGGCTGCAACAATCCGCGCGTGCAGCAGGACGCCATGCACAACATCGTGGTGGCCGAGTTGCTCAAGAATGACGTGCTGATGGTGGAAACGGGCTGCGGCGCGCTGGCCAGCGCCAAGTGCGGATTCCTGCTGGGTGAAGCAGCCATGGAGTACGCCGGCCCCGGCTTGCGCGAGGTCTGCGAGGCGGTGGGCATCCCGCCGGTGCTCCACATGGGTTCGTGCGTGGACAACACCCGCATCCTCACCGTGCTCAGTCAGATGGCGACAGAAGGCGGCCTGGGCGACGACATCAGTGACATCCCCGCTGTCGCGCTGGCGCCCGAGTGGATGAGCGAAAAGGCCATGGCCATCGCCACCTATGCCGCAGCATCGGGCGCCTACGTCATCATGGGCGTTCACAACCCGGTGGACGGCAGCGAAATGGTCACCAACATTCTGAGTGACGTTTGGGAGAAGAAGGTGGGCGGCAAGATCGAATTCGTGGCCGATCCGTACGAAACCGTACGCCGCTGTCTAGACCATATCGACAAGAAGCGGGCCGCGCTCAAACTGCCGGCCTATGACGGCACGCAGTGGGGCCGCAGTGGCGACCAGCGCATGGACGAGATGCTGGCGCTGCCGGTCGATCAGATGCCCGTCGCAATCTACGGCGCGGTAGGAGGATAACATGAGCCGATATATCGCAACACACGCCATGCGCGGCGCGCAAAGCATCGTTCAGGAGGCCGAAGATCTGTTGCAGCAGGCGCTGGCCGAAAAGGGCGCCGATGCCAAGGCGGCCTTTCCCAACACCGCTTATCACTTGCCCGTCATCCTGAGTATGACGGGTATGGAGGTCAACACACTGGCCGATCTGGGACCGGTGCTGGAAACGGCTCGCGGCCTACTCCATCCGATCCCGACAGATCGTCGCTGGACACCCTACTTGGGCGAGACGCTGGATGCCGGCATGGCGACCCTCTTTGCTGAGGAGGCCATTGAGGCCATCCGCTTTGGCTACGGTCTTGAACCCCAGCCCTTCGCCGGCATCAATCTGGACGGCGCCAGCTTCACCAGTCCTGACGTGGGCGCCAACGGTGGAAACGGCCACCTCAATGGTCCGATCGACGATGTGCAATTGCGCTCGTGGGGCATCCAACTGGTGGACGGACGCATGCCGGGCTTTGCCGCCATCGTCGGCTGCGCCAAATCCAATGAAGTTGCGGTCAAACTGGTGCGCGAGCTTCAACGGCGCAACATCCTCATCTTCCTGAGCGGCAACGTCAACGGCCGCAGCATCATTCACCAGCTTCAGGAAGAAGGGGTCGAGATGGGCTACGACACCTACATCGTTCCCTTCGGCGCCGACACCATCAGCGCGATCTATGCCTTGGGCGTCGCAGCGCGCAGCGCACTCACCTTCGGCGGCATGAAGGGCGGCCAGGCGCATGAGATTCTCATGTACAACAAGAACCGTGTCTTCGCCTTCGTGCTGGCCCTGGGCGAGGTGGACGACCTCAAGTATGCGACTGCGGCCGGGGCCATCAACTTCGGCTTCCCCGTCATCGCCGACACGGTCATTCCCGAGATCTTGCCAACCGGCGTCACGACGTATGAACACGTGGTCTCCATGCCCTTCAACGAAATCCAAGGCGTGGATGATTTGGAGCGGGCCGAGAGACTCGTTCAGAAGGCCATCGAAGTACGCGGCGTAAAAGTGCGTATCTCCGAAGTGCCGGTGCCGGTGCCCTACGGCTCGGCCTTTGAGGGTGAGCGCGTCCGCAAGGCCGACATGCAGGTGGAATTCGGCGGCAAATATTCCAGAGCCTTCGAGTATTTGCGTATGGTAGAACTCAATCAGGTGGATGACGGCAAGATTTCCATCATTGGCCCCGGCTTCGACGAGGTGCCTGATGGCGGCTTCATGGACCTGGGCATCGTGGTGGAAGTGGCCGGACGCACCATGCAGAAGGACTTCGAACCGGTGCTCGAACGCCAGATCCACTACTTCATCAATGCAGCCAGCGGCTTGCAGCACATCGGCCAGCGCGATATTGCCTGGATTCGCATCAGCAAGGCCGCGGTGCAGAAGGGCTTCAATCTGGAGCACATCGGCAAGATTCTCCACGCGCGGCTGCATGCCGACTTCGGCGCAATTGTCGACAAGGTGCAGGTCAAGCTCTACACCGACAAGGCTAAGCAAGAGAAGTGGCTCGCGCTCGCCCGCCAGGCCTATGACGAGCGCAATCGCCGCTTGGCCGATCTGACAGACGACGCGGTCGATGAATTCTACAGTTGCACGCTCTGCCAGTCCTTTGCGCCGAACCATGTCTGCCTGGTCACGCCACAGCGACTGGGTCTTTGTGGGGCCTATAACTGGCTGGACTGCAAGGCCTCCAACCAGATCAACCCCACGGGTCCCAACCAGCCGATTGACAAGGGTCGGCTACTGGATGACACCAAGGGTTACTGGACCGGGACCAACGAATTCCTCCAGCAGGCCTCACATCAACAGGTGCAGGAAGTGGCCGTCTACTCCATCATGGAGAATCCAATGACAGCGTGCGGCTGCTTCGAATGCATCGCCATGGTCATCCCCGAGGCCAACGGCATCATGGTCCTCAGCCGCGAGGATCCGAGCATGACGCCCGCCGGCATGACCTTCTCGACACTGGCCGGTCTGGCGGGCGGTGGCCTGCAAACGCCGGGCATCATGGGTGTGGGCAAGTACTACATGCTCAGCCCCAAGTTTATCCTGGCTGACGGCGGCTTCAAACGGGTGGTCTGGATGTCCAGCTTCCTCAAGGAGAGCATGGCCGACGAGTTGCGCGAGGTCGCGATACGCGAGGACGATGCCGACCTTATCGACAGGATTGCGGACGAGCGTATAGCAACTTCCGTGGAGGAACTGCTCGTGTTCCTGGAAGAGCGAGAGCACCCAGCGCTTACCATGCCGCCCATCTTCTAGACAAAAGGAGCAGCACCGATGCCGATTCAAACGCCGATTGAGAAGTGGAGCGGCCAAGTACAGACCCTCACGCTGGGCGCAACGCCGGCCGACGGCGGTACCCGCACGCGCACGGTGACGGTGGGGGGCGAGACCACGCTGCCCTTCCTCCAGTTTGAAGGAGAAATCCCCCATCTACCCGTGGCCGCCATCGAGATCAAGAGCCGCCGTCCGACCGACTGGTCGCCACTGCTTCAGGATGCATGGGGAGACGCACTGGATGATCCCGCTGCGTGGGCGCACGCAGCAGAGGAAGTCGGGGCCGATCTCATTCAACTCACACTGACGCTGGAGGATACGCCGGCTGACGCCCAGGCCGTGCTCCGCGACGTCCTGGCAGCGACGGGTCTGCCGCTGCTCGTCTTCGGGCCAGGCCAGGCCGACAAGGACAACGAACTGATCGTGCCGATTGCCGCAGCGGGCGAAGGCGAGCGCCTCGTGTTGGGCGTATGTGAAGACAAGAACTACCGCACCATGGTCGCCGCGGCCCTGGCCCACGGACACCTGGTCGACTCTCGTACGCCTATGGACGTCAACCTGGCCAAGCAACTCATCATTCTCATCCAAGACATGGGATTGGCGCTGGATCGTATCCTCATGGATCCGTCTACGGGAGCGCTGGGCTATGGCATTGAGTACGGTTACTCGGTCATGGAGCGACTGCGCTTGGCGGCGCTCCAGGGCGATGCCATGACGCAATTGCCTATGATCGTGTCGCCGGGCGAGGAGGCTTGGAAGACCAAAGAGGCCAAGGTCGGCGCGGGTCTGCCTGAAGGCTGGGGAGACTGGCCCGAGCGCGCCATCCATTGGGAGACCTTGACGGCCATGACCCTGATCCAGTCCGGCGCCGATGTCGTTACCCTGCGCCATCCCGAATCACTGCGCCGGGTTCAACGCACCGTTGCCGCATTGATGAGCGAAGCCGTGCCCGAACCGGTGATGGCGTGAAGGAGGAAGGGGTGACGAGGGGCGCTGCTAGGCTTGCAAGAGGCGCCTCGTCCCTCGCTCCCCGCCCCTTGCCACCCAAAACAGGAGCAACCAACCATGGCCTTAACAGGATTGCAGATTTTCAAGCTATTGCCCAAGACCAACTGTAAGGAGTGCGGCTTCCCCACCTGCCTGGCCTTTGCCATGAAATTGGCGGCCAAGCAGGCCGAACTGGCTGACTGTCCCTATGTGAGCGACGAGGCCAAGGTCCAGCTCGAAAGCGCGGCCGCGCCGCCCGTACGTCTGGTAACGATCAGCAGCAACGGCAACAAGCTGGCCGCCGGCAACGAGACCGTACTCTTTCGGCACGAGAAAACCTTCTTCCACGCACCGGGACTCTTCGTGCGGGTGCGCGACACCCAACCCGTCGACGAAGTTGCTGCACTGGCCGAGGAAGTCGCGACATACAAGGTCGACTATGTCGGTCTGGATTTGGCCTTCGACGGCATGGCGGTCGAGTGCGCGTCGGGCGAGGCCGAGACCTTTCGCCGATGCGTGGAGACCGTGAGGGCGGTCAATCATGGCAACCTGATCTTGATGAGCGAGGACGCCGACCTGCTGGAGGCGGGTCTGGAAGCCGCACTAGAAGTCGGTCAGAGCGTGACGCCCCTGCTCTATGCGGCCAACGCCAACAACTGGCAGGAGATGGCTGCAGTCGCCAAACGCAACAAGGTGCCGCTGGCAGTTGCAGGTACGACATTGGACGAGTTGGCCCAGTTGACCGGTCAGATCAGCGCTGCGGGCATCGAGGACCTGGTGCTGGCGCCGTCGACCACAGACTTCGCCGGCTCACTATCTATGTTGACGCAGTTGCGCCGTCTGGCCCTCAAGTATGGCAAGCGCGAACTGGGCTACCCCATCCTGACCCTGCCTGGAATGGGTGTGGAAGATCCGGCCGACGAGGCCACGCTGGCCGCACAGCAGATCGCCAAGTATGCCGGCTTCGTCGTCTTGGATCAGTTCACTCCTGCCCTGGCCTATGCCCTGCTGGTGCTGCGCCAGAACATCTTCACCGACCCACAGAAGCCTATCCAGGTGCAGCCCGGTCTCTACGAGATCAACGGTCCGTCGCCGGATGCGCCGCTTTTGGTCACCACCAACTTCTCCATCACCTACTTCAGCGTAGCCAATGAGGTGGACAGTTCGGGCTTGCCCGGCTGGCTGCTCGTGGCCGATGCAGAAGGCATGAGCGTGCTCACAGCCTGGGCCGCCGGCAAGTTCGACGCCTCGACCATCGCCAAAGGCGTGAAGGAGACCGGCGCGGTCGACAAGATCAACCATCGACGCATCATCATTCCCGGCCAGGTGGCCGTCCTCTCCGGTGAATTGGAAGAAGAGTTGCCCGGCTGGGAGATCCAGGTCGGTCCCCGTGAGGCAGTCGATCTGCCGAGCTATCTCAAGGTGATGGCCGGGTAGACTCCTGGAACAACAGACCTGGTTTCTGACAGAAACCAGGTCTGTGATCCCATCGACGGAAATTGTACATCATGACAAGTTGCACCGTCACCCTTCAACCTATGCAGGCGACCGTTACGGTTCCCTTCGGCACCCTGATTGTCGAGGCGACGCACGCTGCCGGGCTGGACTTGCACGTCCCCTGCGGCGGGCAGGGCCGCTGCGGCCGCTGCGCAGTCCTAGTCGACAATGGCCATGTGCGCCGGCGATCAAGCCTGCGGCTTTCACCGGCCGACCTGGCTCGTGGCTTTGCGCTTGCCTGCCAGACGGTCATCGAGGGCGATACAGCGATCATCCTGCTGCCCCAGGAGAAGGTCGAGCGCCGGCTGACCACCGATCGCACCGCACCGGATAGCCAGATCCCGCTGCACTATGACCCGGCCGTCGACCAGCCGCTGTCCGCCCTCTATGTGGAGTTGGATCCGCCCAGCCTCGCCGATCAGACCGACGACTGGTCACGGCTGCACGCAACATTGCGTCGAGAACATGGCGTCGAGAGGCTGACAACTGACCTGCCGCTACTGCGCAGGCTGGGGTCAACGCTGCGCGACGCCGACTGGCAGGTGACGGCCGTCGTCGAATCGGACACATGGCAGCAGCCGGACGGTCCGGCGCGGCTCATTGATCTCCTGCCCGGCCGGCGTACGGAGCGGCTGCTGGGTGCGGCGCTGGACATCGGCACCACCAGCAATGTGGTCTATCTGGTGGATCTGCTAAGCGGCAAAGTGTTGGCCCGCACCGTGGACTACAACGGCCAAATCACCCGGGGTGAAGACGTGATCTCGCGCATCATCTACGCGGGAAAGAACGACGGCCTGGACGAGTTGCAGCACTTGGTCATCGACACCTTCAACCGGCTACTGGCACAGGCGGCCAAACGTGTCAACGCGGCAAACGAGAATATTTACAAGGCGACCGTGGCGGGCAATAGCACGATGATGCACCTCTTTCTGGGCCTGCCGCCCGAGTCAATCCGGCTCTCGCCCTTCATCACTGCTGCGAATCAGCTGCCGCCGGTCCAGGCTGGCGAACTGGGTCTCGCCATTCATCCTCTCGCCACAGTCGACTGCCTGCCCGGCGTGGCCAGCTATGTCGGCTCGGACATCAGCGCCGGCGTCGTCAGTTCGGGCATGAGCAGGGCGGAAGAGCTGACGCTCTTTCTCGACGTCGGCACCAACGGCGAGACGGCCTTGGGCACGCATGACTGGATGCTCTCGTGCGCCTGCTCGGCCGGACCAGCCTTCGAAGGCGCGGGCGTCGAGCATGGCATGCGCGCCACAGTTGGGGCCATCGAGGAAGTATGGGTGAACAGCGCAACTTACGAGCCGACGTACCGGGTCATCGGCAACGATCCTCCTGCAGGCATCTGCGGCTCCGGACTCATCGCGCTGCTGGCCGAGCTCTTTATTACCGGCGTGATCGATCGCTCCGGCAATCTCAACAGTTGCCTAGGCATAAACCGCGTTCGCGAGGGTGACCACGGTCCCGAGTACGTGGTCGCCTGGGCCGACGAGACAGCCCACGGTCAGGATATCGCCCTCACCAAGGTGGATATCGACAATCTGTTGCGCGCCAAGGCCGCCATCTACGCCGGGTACACAGTCCTCTGTCGAAGCGTGGGCGTGGATCCGGCAGAGGTGACACACGTGCTCATCGGCGGCGCGTTCGGCCAGTACATCAACATCGAAAAAGCCGTCCAGATCGGTCTGCTGCCCGATCTGCCCTGGGAACGATTTCACTTCCTGGGCAACACATCGGTCAAGGGTGCGTACATGGCGCTACTCAGTCGTGATATCCGGATCGAGATCGCGGAGGCTGCTGCCAAGCTGACCTATCTGGAGTTGTCGGCCGACAACGTTTTCTACGACTGCTTCACCTCGGCGCTCTTCCTGCCCCATACCGAGATCAGCCGCTTTCCATCTGTTCAGGCGCTGTTGAGAAATGGCCGAGGAGAAGTCGAAGAGCAGCCCAAGGGGGTTCCGGCATGAGCCAACCGACCGTTTTCGACCGAAACCCGAGGCTGACCCAGCCTGCCGGGCGTTTGGCCTGGCAGGAGAGTTTCGGACCGATGCTGGGCGAGTTGCGTGCGCAGTTGCAGGATCGCCATCCAAGTCAGATCGCTGCCCTCTCCGGGGCGGCGTGGGATGAATCGGCCTGTGCATTTTCCATCGCCTGGCTGGACCGTACGTTCCGCATCACCTGGCCTGATCTAGTAGCCTATGCCGACGAGGCCGGCGAACCATCGCCAGCCAGCACGCAGGGGTTGCTGCTCTACTACCTCGCCAAGGCAGACGGCACGCCGCCCGCCGGTCATTGGATCGGCTTCCGGGAATTGCCCGATGGCTGGCTCTATCATCAGGCCTTCCAGGGCTACACGGGCAACCGGCTGGTGCAGGCGCTGGACAATGACACCACCGCGTTGCCAGCGGCAGCCAAAGCCCTGGGCGGCACGACGACCGACCTGGGCGACTACGGCTTCTCCTTCCCGATCTTGCCGCGCATCCAGCTCGCCATCGTCTACTGGTTGGGCGACGACGAATTTACACCGCAGGCCAAAGTCCTCTTCGACGCTGCCGCAGGTCAATATCTGCCAATCGATGGGCTCGCCCATCTGGGCAGCGACCTGGTGAGCCGAATATTGAAGGAGATCCATTTAGGAGCACACAGCGTATGAGCACTACGACAATTGCCCTGGCCGGCAAAGGCGGTACCGGCAAGACGACCTTCGCCTCCCTCATAATTCGATATCTGATTGAACACGGCTCGCCCAGCATTCTGGCCATTGACGCCGATCCCAGCGCCAATCTCAATCTTGCCTTGGGCATGCCGCTGGAGCAGACCATCGGCGACATTCGTGAAGAGATGCTGGCCCAGGTCAACCCCGTCAGCGGGGCCATCAACAGCAACCCGGGCATGACCAAGCTCGACTACCTCGACCTCCAAATTGAATACGCGCTAGTCGAGGGCGACGACGTGGATCTGCTGGCCATGGGCCGGCCGGAAGGGCCGGGCTGCTACTGCGCGGTCAACCATATACTGCGCGACATCGTCGACCGCCGCGGCCGCAGCTATGACTACGTACTAATCGACAACGAGGCGGGCATGGAACATCTCAGCCGGCGCACAACCCGGGACGTGGACGTGCTCTATGTAGTGACCGATCCGACCGTACGCGGCGTGGTTGCAGCCGGCCGCATTGCAGGTCTTCGCGACGAACTCGACATCAACATCAAGCAAGTCTATCTGATTGTCAATCGTGTGCAGGGCGAGTTAACACCGGCTCTGCGTGCCGCCATCGATGAGACGGACGTGACACTGGGCGGCATTATTCCCAGCGATCCGTTGGTGATGGAGTTTGACGCCGCCGGGCAGCCGCTGATCGGACTGCCCGAGGAGTCGGTCATGCGGCGCGCCGCTGACGAGATCGCCCACCGCACATTGGCCGGCGGATAGTAGCAGTCTGAGCGAAAATGAAAGTCCAAGATCGGCACAGCTCGTACCAAAGGGAGCGCACCCATGTACATGATCGGCGAGAATATCCACATCATTTCCCCACGCGTCAAGGAGGCTCTGGCGGCGCGAGATGGCCTCTTCTTCACGGAGCTGGCCCATCGCCAGGTAGAGGCGGGAGCGCAGGCGCTGGATCTCAATATTGGCCCGCGCAAGAAGGACGGCCCGGCGGTGATGGAATGGCTCATTGAGCAGGCCGGCGCGGGCGCGCCGAACGCCGTCTTCTCGCTGGACACGACCAATCTGGCCGCGATCGAGGCCGGCCTCCAGAAACTTCCCCGGGGCCGGGCCATCATCAACTCCACCTCGGCCGCTCCGGAACGAATGGCAACTGTGCCGCCGCTGGCCGCACAGTATGGGGCCAAACTGATTGCCCTGACCATGGGCAGCGGCATGATCCCCGTCAAGGCCGATGAACGCGTGGAGATTGCGCTCGAACAACTTATCCCCAATGCGCTGGAGGTGGGCGTAGCAATCGAAGATCTCATCATCGATCCGCTGGTCTTGACCGTCTCCGGATGCCAGGAGTACTGCCCCGAATGCATCGAAGCGGTGCGCACCCTCAAATTTGCCTGGGATCCGCCGCCGCTGGTGAGCGTCGGGCTCTCCAATGTCTCCAACGCAGTGCCGAGGGAGATGCGTCCCCTCATCAACCAGGTCTACCTGGTCATGTTGATGGCTGCGGGCGTAGACATCATCATTGCGGATCCGCTGGATGAGGAGTTGAGGAGGACAATCCGCACCATCGAAGAACGAGATGATACGACGCCGGTCAGCGCACTCTATCTCTTGCTCCACGACCGCACGGCTGCGATGGAGGAACTGACGCGTGACGACGTCGATATGCTCGACTCGGAGCAGGCAGCCATCTTCAAGACCGTACAAGTGTTGCTCAACCAGGTTATCTATACCGATTCGTATCTGCGCTTCTAGCGGAAAGGGTAACCAAGGAGGTTCATCATGCCGGTTTTTTCACCGCGTCGCTATCAACCGCCCTATTATCCGCTTCATCGCGATAGCTTGCCGATGCGCGGCTTTACCGCCTTTGAACGGGCGGTCAAGGGTGCGCTGTTCGGCTGTCGCATGTGTGGCAACTGTATCCTGCAGGAGACCGCGTTCGTCTGCCCCATGACTTGTCCTATGGGCTTGCGCAACGGCCTCTGCGGCGGCGCATCGCCCGACCAATGTGCAGTGGATCCCTCGCGGCCCTGTACGTGGTACGCCATCTACGCGCGGGCTGAACGCATGGGACGGCTGGACAAGTTGCTGGAGATCAACGCGCCGCTGGACGGCAATCGAGTCGGTCATGAGACATGGCTCGACATGGTTCGCACCTGGCGCGAGGGAGAGGATGGCCCTCGCCCGATCGATCTCATCACGGATCGGGAGACCTTCAAGGCGGAGTGGGAGGGTTTTTTCTACGACCTTCGCCAGCCGGATTGGTGGGAAGGTGATGCCGACTATCATCCGCCCGCTTACAGTGAGCCCAACTCCGCGCTAGAGGCGGCTCTACGCGTTGACGCCTTCGTCACCACGGCCGAGATCGCGCCGCCACTAGGCGCGTCGTCTAGGCTTATCAAAAAAAAGGTCGCACTGCTGCGCGGATATGTGCCGGCCGCCAACTTCACGGACAACGCCTCAGCCTCGGCGCGCATGAGCAGCATCGCCTGCAGCAAGCTTTGCCTGGATCTGGGGCTGGAGCCGGTCATGCAACTCCAGGCTCGGGACCGCAGCCGTGTTGCATTGGAGTCGGAAGCCATGGGTGCAGCCGGCCTGGGTATCGTCAACATTCTCTGTCTGAGCGGCGACCACCAGAGTTGCGGACCATCGCCGACAGGCAAGCCGGATCAGGCGGATATGGACGCGGTGCAGCTCTTGTGGATGCTGAGACGCCTACGCGATGAGGGGAAGTATCTGGATGGACGGACGACCAAGCAGCGGCCAGCGTTCTTCCTGGGCGCGGCAGCCTCACCCTTCGGTGCACCACCCAATTATGAGGCCATCCGCGCCGAGAAGAAGATCAATGCCGGCGCACAATTCATCCAGACCCAACCAATCTTCGATTATGAGCGCTTCTGCGACTGGCTTGAGGCGCTCGACAAGCGCAATCTGCTGGACAAGGTTGCCATCCTAGCGGGGCTGGTGCCGCTCAAGAGTAGCCGTGCTGCACACTTCATGGCCGACGGTGTGCCCGGTGTTGTCGTGCCGCAGACAATATTGGACCGCATGGACGCGTGCGGCGACGACAAAGAAGCCCAACAGGAGATGGGCGTCGCCATTGCACTGGACCTGATCGACAAACTCAAGCGCACGCCTGGCATCCGCGGCATGCACCTCATGGCCGTCCACTGGGAGGAGATCGTCCCTCGCTTGGTGGAAGAGTCAGGGGTCCCGAGGCCGGCTGACGCGGCCGTCTCCGTGTGAGAATTGGCGACAACACTTTTCATTCTGGGAGCATCCTATGCCCAAAATTGCAATCACCGGGAAAGGCGGCGTGGGCAAGACGACTCTGGCCGCGCTGCTGGCGCAAGTCTATGTCCAATCCGGGCAGACGGTCCTAGCCATCGACGCCGACCCGGCCGCCAGCCTGGCCTATGCCCTTGGTTTTCCACCCGAATTGGCGGATACGATCACGCCTATCGCTGAAATGGAGGAACTGATCTTTGAGCGAACGGGCGCCAAAGCGGGCACCGTAGGCGGCTACTTCCGCATCAACCCGCGCGTCGATGACATCCCCGACACGTTGAGCGCCGAGTACCGGGGCGTGCGCTTGCTGCAGTTGGGGACCATCAAAATGGGCGGTTCGGGCTGCATCTGCCCCGAAAGCGCGTTGCTGCGCAACCTTGTGACCCACCTGCTGGTGGCCCGGGGCGAAGTGGTGATCCTGGACATGGAGGCCGGCATCGAGCATCTGGGTCGAGGAACGGCCGGCGCGGTGGATGCCTTCATCATCGTGGTCGAACCGGTGCGACGCAGCCTGAACACGGCGCGGCGCATCCACAAGCTGGCCACCGACATCGGCGTCACCCGCTACTTCCTGGTCGGCAACAAGGTGAAAGACGATGCAGATCGAGCCTTCATCACAGAGTACGTCGGCGACAGCATGCCGATCGCTGGTTTTTTCCCCGTGGATGATCGGGTCAGCCGGGCCGATCGGGATGGGATCGCGGTCTTTGACGCCATCCCCGAGTTTGTCGACCACGCGCGCGCCATTGCCGACCGGGTGGCAGAGGAGCTGCCGAATCAGGCCTGAAACCAGGCGCTGATCTCAGGCCGTTCCAAGAAGATAGCTGCCCCAAAGTTTCCGACACGGGTCCAATGCCGGATTGCATGACCAGACGACCGACAGTGCCTGGGATTTGCTGGGGTCTTCATTTTTTTTTCAGGAACGGCCTTAGCCAAAATGGGGGATGGATAATCCAGTAAGGCCATTCCAGAGAAATAAATACACGTTGCAAGGAAATCTTTGCCTGGAATGGCTTGAGGCTTTGCCAACTCCCGTATCGTTACTATTTTGGAAAAGCCTAAGGCGAATTCTTGCTCCTGGCTCGACTGAACCTGCCGGGTCAACCGCATCCATACGGATTCTCGTTCCATCTATGCCGAATGGGTCTTGACTTGCTGCAGTCGCATGCTATGATGGTCGTAGCCCATTCGCCCTCAAGCTATTGACGTGACTCACTGCAAATGCAGCGGCGCGGAGATCATATATGCGAATTTTGACCGTGGTCCAGGGCCGGTACGGGGAACGCATCACCGCCAATCTTGAGTCGGCTCACATCTCGAACTGGACGGTGGAAAGCTGGGCGGCGCCACGTGTCCTCCCCCCGGTGATCGACTATCCCGAAGAGTACCTGCCAAGCGAGCTACCACAGGCTGATCTGGTGCTGGCGCTGGGCGAGCACCCAGGCGTGGCCGAACTTCTGCCAGATATCGTCTCCCTTTGCGGTGCACAGGCCGTCATCGCTCCGGTGGACAACGTGGCCTGGCTGCCGCCAGGACTCATGCGTCAGCTAGAGGGCTGGCTGGCCGACATTGGCGTGGCTTCCGTCTTCCCCAAGCCCTTCTGCTCATTGACTGAGACGACTCTCCACGCCTATCGCCAGGAGACGGCCTACGCCAATCCGTTGGTTGCCGAGTTTGCTCGACACTTCGGCCGTCCGACATTGTCGCTGGAGGTTTCCGCCGACGGCGAGACCGTCTCGTCGGCACAGGTAATGCGCGATAGCCCTTGCGGCTGCGCCCGCCATGTGGCCGATGGCCTGCCCGGAACCTCCGTAGAGCAGGCTCAAGAGTTTGCCGGGATGCGCCATCACCATTACCCATGTCTCGCGGCGATGGCTGTGGACCCCGATTACAGCGACACACTGATGCACATCTCCGGCCATATTCTGATTGACGAAGTCACGCGCTGCCTGCAACCGTTCAAGGCGCCGCCGATCTATCTGCGTCCCAGTGGACGCATCGACTAAGGCCATTCCAGAGAGATAAAGATACGCTGCAAGGAAATCTTTGCCTGGAATGGCTTGAGGCTTTGCCAGGTCCCGTACAGTTGCTATTTTGGAGAAGCCTAAGGGTATCTCGCTCATGGACTATGCACCCTTGCTGGACGAATTGCTGGAGCGCACAGCTGATTGCGCCTACATCGTTGACGACGATCAGCGCATCGCCGCCTGGAATCGCGCGGCCGAGGCCCTGCTAGGCTTCCGGGCCAAGGACGTGATAGGGCAGCCTTGCCATCAGATTATCGGGGGACACACCGATGGCGGCTGCGTGGTTTGTCGCCTCAAATGTCAGCCCTTCACGGCAAGCCGGCGTGGTGAACTGGTACCAAGCTTCGACGCCCAGGTACGCACCGCCAGCGGGCATTTGCGCTGGGTCAACGTGAGTATCATCGCGCTGGGAACGGGGTCGACAGATACGGGAGAGGTCGTGGTCCATCTTTTGCGCGACATCGAAGCCAAGAAGCAGGCAGAAAGCTTTGCCACAGATGTTGCCAGTTGGGCACGCCAGCTCAAGCTCCAGCCAGGGGCGTCGGGCGTTGACGACGATGAGGTCAGACTCACTCCTGCCCTAACCAAGCGCGAGCTTCAGGTTCTCGACTTACTGGCCCAAGGCGCCGGCACCGAGAGCATCGCCAACCAATTGGTCATCGGTACATCAACTGCGCGCAACCACATTCAACGCATCCTCCACAAGCTAGGCGTCCACAGCCGGCTGGAGGCGGTGACATATGCGCGGGATCACCGCTTGCTCGACTGAATCACCCGGCTCAGTCCCCTGCTCCATACATAATTTGAGCAATTCCTTCCGACTTCGATTGCCGAGATAGACCATGCGTCCCTTTCGATTCTTGGTATGACACTGTTGAACAGTCCCGTTCATCGTGTTCACGTCCTCAACATTCCAGGCAATAAATTCCTTCGTCCGGCAACCCGTATCGAGCAAGCACAACACGATTGCTCTATCTCACTGGCCACGAATCCGCCGCGGGTGCGGGTGACGATGCCGCCGGCGACATAGACGGCGATGGCTCCGACGGTGACGGCTCCGGTGTTGCGTCTGCTCCGCTCTCCCTGGCTGAATGCATTGCAATCGTATAGTTAGTCGGAACCATTGCCCACAATCAAGGCAAGGCCGACCGGTCAAGCGCACAGGACGGCCCAGGAGCGCCGCAAGGCTCGCAGGCGCCTGGCCCACTCAGCCCACAAACGCCACAGACGACCACGGATTCGCCCGCTCTGCCCGCTGATTTGCTGGCCTTCGGCTGGGAGTTTCGAGAAGTCGGCAACTCGGGCAACTTCTACGCATTTCGGCCACGGGTCGGCGATCTTGGGGCACGGTCCACGACGGCGACAAACGACGTTGCGGCGGTGGTCAAGGACGCCTATCAGATCCAAGTTGAGATTGAGCCGGACCCACGGGCAATCGAACTGGAAGAAGACGACGCATTCTATGCCGGGCCAATGCTTGATGTGCCTGCGCTCTCATCGGCGGCGGTGGCGGCGATCATCCGCTACAACAACAGCATGACGGCGGCGATGATCCGGCACGAGATCAGGCAGGAGATTGCGGCGGCCATGGCTGCGGCGCAGCAAGGCGACAGGGTGAGGGGGTGACACAGACGGTTGATGATTTGCGGGAGGATGTCGGTAGAGTGCGGGCTTTTGTTGTGGCGGAGGTTGATATTCGTCACAAATTGGCCGACTATCGACCGCCGGAGCGGGAACGGTGGAAGCGAAAGACGAGGGAAGCGGCGGTGGTGTTGGATGCGCACTCGCTCTGAAGTGTGGGCGCTTGCGGCGTTTGTGGTCGAGTCGTGCGGGCTGGTTGCGGGCGGCGATTGGAGCAAGGCCGAACTGATCCGTCAAGCCTACGACCGGGGCCTGATCTCCTCCTCGGTGACGGGCGGGGGCAATGCTCGGCTGTTTAGCGATGCGTTGGAAGCGGCGGCGGTGGTCATCATCGATACGGCCGCGGTTACGGATAACAATGACGCCGGCGGTACCGACATCGCCACTACTGACGGTGCTACTCAATTCGCTACCGTCGCCACTACTGACGGTGCTGTACCACTGGCAGAAAGCGGACTGCGGTCCGGTAGTAGTAGCGATGAGGAGATATGGCGATGACAAGACCAAAACGACCAACCAGATCCAAGGCAGCGGGCAAGGAAGCGGGCGGCGGCGGTCGATGGGAACGGATCGCCTGGCACGAAGCCAATGAAACCGGCTACGAGGTCGAATTACAGTTGAGGGAGCTTGGCGTCAAGGTCCGGGATCGAAGATGGGAAGAACGGGACGGGTCTCGAATCCTCTCGGTATCGGTTAGCAGGGGTCAAATGTCCTGGGCGCAAGAGATCGCATTTGTCATGGCCAAGCGCGCGCCTGCCATGCCGCTGGAGCACCTGACGCCTGACGTGCGGCGACGCATGGCTATCAAAGCGGACTACGTGCCGAAGCAACGATTTGCGAAGCGGGCGGTTCGGTCAGGCGGCGGTCCGGTCAATCGGTTGTCTGAGATCGTCCTTGATGTGATGGGCGTTGTCTTCGGGGACGGCGGATCGATCCTGAGTAGCGTGCGCGATCGGAGGCGAAAATACAATGTCGATATCGAATAGCCGTATGACAGGAAGATGCCGACGCCTTGGGACGATCCGGGGTGCGGTGAAGGTCAGAAGATCAAAACAGCATGGGAGAGATTGAGCGATGGCGAATGAAACAAAATACAACTGGACTCCGATCATCTTACTGGGCGGCGTGGCTGTGGTGATGATTCTGATTGGGGTAGCGGTCCGGTGGTTAGAATCTCGGTTTGATGAGACGGTGGCGTTGATTGCCGTGGCTGCGGTCGGCGGAGCCACGCTCTTTGTCGTCGGCGCTCGCTTCGGGCGTGGGGCTGTGACCGATGGTGCAAAGCTCGCCAGTGGGGTCGCCAGTACTACCGGCTACGTGGTCGTCGACACTGTGACCGGCCTGCATAAGTCCCAGGTTGAAGCGGCCAAGACGCTCGGGTCTACGGTCAAGGCTGACAACACGATCCGGGTGCTGGATGCCCGGCAAGAGCACGCGGAAGCGGCGCAACTTAGTCGGGCGGCGATTCAGGCGTTCCAGGAAGCACACCGGGCGGGTCAACTCGCTGCCGGTGACTGGGACCGGGCCTTGACGGACGACGACGGCCAGGGCGCGCAGAGCCAAAGCGGGGCGGTGTACTATGACTAGGCAGCGTATTGTCATTCTGATCCAGCCGCCGTTCCTTTGCCTCGGGATCTGGCGGGTTGCGTCTCGGATAGCAACGGGCATGGATCAAACGAAGGCACTCCCGATCAATGCGCATTGTCAACGAGATGCCGACGTTGGAGCGGGCAGCGATGATTGAGGAGATTGGAGGGTTGGAGTGATGCAGATCGGTGACGGCACGAGGTATCGAATCGTGGCAACGGTGCGAATCGAGACGCCAGATGAAGAACCCGCATGTATTGTTGAGGAATCGGCTTTCGTGGGGCTGCTGGATCGGGGTTTCGAGGAAGTTGGGTTCTGCGTTGTTCGTGGACCCGCTCTGATCTGGTGCGGGGATGCGCGGCGGTTCTATGCGCCAGCGGGCCGGTTTGACGGCGAAGCTGGTGGGCATCCCGGTCAGGATTTCAGTAAGGCGGAGCGGAGCAGTGGAGCGGTGGCGCCGGCCTGGTGGGTTGTTGGAGAATGTGCCGGTGGTGAAAGACATGACGGTCGAGTGGTTGCCTAACGATTAAGCCCAGCGGCGCGAAGCGTCTGGCTGGGGCGCCGTGTTAGGGCTCACCCCCGCACGCATGCAAATATCTCGATGCGGGTTGAATCCAGTGCGTCACTACGGTTGCCGATGACCTGTAAGATCCGAACATAATCGAACGTGTCATCCGCGTACAGGCCAAGTTGTACGAATGTTGAGTTATCCCTGGTGATTTGACAGACCCAATGATTGCACCCAATTTCGCTGCTACAGCCCTTCTCGCTGACCCGCAAAACATACTTGCACCGCTGAAGGTCGAAGTGAAACGATCCTATGCTAATCGCCGATGGGTGCTGGCCCGATGCGAGGCTGAAAAAACTCGTGCACTCGGCTTTCTTGACCAAATGAGTACGGTTGAATCTGGTGAAGAACTTCTGGGGCATCTATGGGATCTCCTGAATTACCTCTCAGGACTTCTTGCTCTTGCGAGTCTCAAGACACCCACGCATCGACGCTCATTGAGCCTGATGAAGCAGATCTTGCTGGAAAAAAATGAAGTAGAACTGCAAGAAGATGCTCTCCAAGTGTGGGGATCCGCACAAATGAACAAAGCTCAGGTAGAAGCCCTATTACGAGAGACCGCAAGATTTTTTGATCGCACGCTCGAAGTGCACCAAAACCCAACCCCTTTTTCGTTCAAACTGAAACCCCATCTGCGCCCCTACTTCATTGAAGCGTCTCGTGAAATCATAGACGAGGGCGACCATCGAGAGGCGACCTACTGGATCCTGGCGGGGATGTCAATTGGCTACTTTGCCCTTCGAATCGATGCCTCCAATGAGGAAATGTTATCATGGCAGTCAATTTGGGATGGGGCCATGCAAGATTTTGGATTTGATCAACGTGGTTCTTGGCCAAGCCGTTATCAGTCGGCCAAAGCGCTTTCGGATAGAGTATTCCAAGTTGCCGACAAGATCATTGCCGACAACTCCGATATCATTGGCTAACAATCCACTGATCGTGATCTCCCATTCACTACAGACAGAACGCCTCATACACACAACAAGGCGCTCCAAATTGGTTCACGAAGTTCACAGATCTTCCCCGCAGTTGACGGTTGATATGGATCATATACATTCTTTTGTTTGTCCCATCATTCGACTCTCTCCCAACCAATACCGCGTCTTCACGCCCCGCCGCTGAATCTCCAACACCCCCGCCACCGGATCCCACTTCCCCTGCAACTTCCCCGCCCCATCCCGCAACTCCACCCACTCGCGTCGGTCGTGCCCACTAGCGTCGCCGTCGTCCAATCCCCATTCCCTAATCCCCATTCCCCAATCCCTATTCACCATCCCCCACTCCCATCCATCTCCACCACCGGATCCACCGCCCCCACCGCCACACGCGCCATAGCCCCCGCCGACTCGACCATCAACCCATACCGGCACGCATCATACGCATCATCCCCACCATGCCCGTCATCATCCACATCCACCTTCAGCACATCCTCCGGTCGATTCGGATTGTGGACCATCCCCGGGATCTGCTCGATCAGATGGTCGCACGTCGAAAAGACCGAGAGCCGAGACACCAGCGGCGGATCTGCATCAGAATCACCCAGCAGATCCAGCAGTCGGGCCGCCCCATTGACCCGATCCACGTTCGCCCGGCTCAGCATAGGCCCCAGCTCCGCATACTGGTCGGCAATCGATTCGCCCGCCTCTGTGTCTTTGCTCTGCTTGCGGATGAAACAATCCGATCCCGCAGCCCATGGCCACACGTCATCCAGCCCCCGCCCAAAGCCCTCGACCAGTGACGCCAGATCGCCCACATGCTGCGAAGGCAATGCCCGGCTGCGCACGTGCTCTCCAATCGCATACGTGTGGCCATCCCCGTCACGCGTGAGTAGGATGGCCACCGTCGGATGCACAAAGCCGTAGTCAAAGCCCGCCCACATCGGCCAGTCAGCCGGGATCTCGAACGGGTCGATAACGTGGATGTTCTCGCGCCAGGTCGAGAAGTACATCCCGCCGCGATGTCCCAGTCGCCGAACCGTAGGCCCGCAACCGCCACCCGTGTTCTCCTCCAGCTTGCGCAGGTAGTCGACGTCGATGAATGCGTTATCATCAATGGTTGCCGGAATGAAGCGTGTCCAGGTTTCGGCGTTTGTGCGAGCCGGGAGAACAAAGCGCCGCTTGTACCAGCCGTGCCCGATGCTGCCGGGATTGGTTGTGTTGTAGATGCGAGGGCGCCAGCCCGGTTTTGATGAGCGATTCGAGTCGCGCAGCGTCTGGTACTTGGAGGTCGAGAGCGTGGTCGTCTCTTCGATGAGGATGAGGTCGTATTCGATGCCCAAGGTAATTATCGACATCCTTCTCATCCTTGAAATGGCCGATGAAAATGCGAGCGTCATCCCAGAGCGAGACAATGCCGGCATTGCGGTTGTAATCGTGATCAACATGCTTGAGCACCGACCGCCGCAAATCCTCAAATTGCTCCCGAGCCTGCTTCCCCACCTTGCGCAGATAGAGCGCCTTGAGGCCGGGAAAGCGCCGGCAGTCATCCAGCGCCAACTGCGCAAAGCCCGCATGGCTATTGCCCGGCCCCCGTGCCCCGCCGAATCCGATCTGATCGGGCCCGTCCGGCAGATCACAGGAACGGCAGGCCGCATGGAATTCCAGCTGTTTCGGTTGCGGCACATACCCGGCAGACAGGAAATTGCGCATCTGGTCCGGTGGGCACCCATACCCCAGAGCAATTTCAAGTAGCCTGCTGCGTGCTCTCCACATCAGTCGTCCCCGCCCCCGTTCTCGTCCTCGTCCTCGATCTCACTGGACACGAATCCAGTGAGCTTACTCCTCGTACAATCCGCGAAATCCGTGGTTCTTTGCCTGATTCTCACTGGACACGAATCCGCCGCTGTTGCGGGTGACATTTCTGCCATTCTCGTACTCGTGCTCGTACTCGTCCTCGGCGTTTCCGTTCTTCGAGAACGAGTACCGTTCTTGCACTGCGCCAGGCCTGGGTCCTCCCACGCCTGTCGAAAGGCTTGCCGAAGCGTCACGCAGCACGCAGCAAGCAGCAGCCCTCACTCATCCCACCCGATCACATACTGGAACGGGCACGCAATCCCCCGCCGCTTCCAACTCCAGCCCTTCAACCATACGAACCAGGCCACCGTCGCAAAGTCCGTCCCGAACGGTTCGCCGGTCTTCGGGTTGATCTCGCCGGCCCGGAATTGTGGACGAGGATTCAGCGTGATCAGGTTGACCTGTTGGTCTGCGTGCCTTGCCAGCCACTGGCCCCGGCCTCGCGCCGGTTCTGCATAGGTCAGGCGCAGCAGGAAGGCCACCCCGATACGCGCGACCTTGAAAGCGTGCGGCAGGATCGTATGGGCCTGCTTGAAGGGCGGATTGGTCACCACCCAGTCGATGCCGGGAACCTGCCAGCATGCCGCCTCTGCCGTCGTTGCGTCGCCCACCAGATCGGTCATGTAGCCGGGCTTGATGTCGCTGGTCAACACCTCCTCGACATTGCGGCCCTTCCTCAGCGCGCCGGCCATGCGACCGGGACCGGCGCACGGTTCCATCACGTTGCCCGAGACCGGAACCCGCGCCAGCAACAGATCGGTGATGCGGGTATCGGTTGTGTACAGATCAAGCGCCCGTCGCATCTGCCGTATACCTTCCGGATCATCTCATCCACTTCGTCAGCGACGGTCGCGCCGGCGTCCTCGATAATCTCCGTCGCTTCGCCGTACTCCAGTCGTTCCATCTGCACGGCGTCCTTGAACAGCAGCCGCAGCGTGCCCAGCATCTCCCGTGCTTCCTCTTTGGTCAGTTGAGATAGATCCGCAGCAGATAAAGCCCTTGATGCAGCATCCCGTTGTTGCTCGATCGCACCCAGCCGGGCGAGTCGTGCATCGATACGGCGATGGGCTTCCGCCGCACACAGACGCTCCCGTTCCTCGTCGTCCCAGGCTTCGGCGCGGGCACGCCAATCCCAAGTCCTTGAATGCCGGGTCCAAGCCTGGCCAGGTCGAGTTTCTCGCGACCCGTCGCGACCTTCTGCAACCCGCGCCGCTCGATGCGCCGCTTCAATCGTTCTTCCTTGGCCCAGCAGACGATAGATCGTAAAGCGGCCATACCAAAGACTAGGCTCGCCGCGAAGGCGAAGCCAAACAGCCCCGCACCATCAGCCCCACCAGCCATCCTCATCCTCCAAGTTCATGATCGACTGCCCGGTTCAACGCCTGCGCCGTCAGATCCCGCCACTGCTCGATCAGCCGTGCCCGCTGCTCGTAGCTATGCGCCTGATCCGGCAGGCGCTGTCCCACCTGCATCAGCAGCTCGACCAGCACGTTCGATGTGCTCGATACCTGATCGCGCAGCATCTCCAGATTCCTGACCTGATCGTAGTCAACCACGCTCATACCCCCGCCGCCCCGATCCAGCGCAGCACAAAGACCACCACCACGAAGATCAGGATCACATTGGCCAGCAGGCCCAGGCACGAGCGACACCGCCACCGCCGGCAGGCCGTCCAGTCCCAGGCTCTGCCGGATCTCGGCGATCAGCACCATGCGCTCGATCAGGCGTCAGCAGCGGCACCAGGAAGATGCCCAGCCAGGCCACGCCGACCAGCGTCGAGGTTGAGACGCTGCTGCTCGATGAGCTGCGTTTGAGTTCTTCGATCTCTTTTTCGTGGAGTTGGACCAGTGCAATCAGGCCCGGTGTCAGTTCGTTGCCTTTGAGCAGATCGAGGATCTGATCGACTTTTGAGGCGGTTTCTCTGGCAAGATCAACGGTGTTTTCCGGCATGGTGTCAGGGGTAGAAGATGGTGCAGGTAGCCGCAAGTTTCAGTGATGATATATCTGCAATGATCACTCTATTTTGAAATTGTAGCATTGTGGATCGGCGGGGGCAAGCGCGACAAGCGGCATCTCCGCACGCTTGGCGTGTCCCCCCGGAGATACCGCTTGTCTTGGTCCAACCGTCCCACTTCAGCCAGGAGAGGCATGAGAGGATCTACAAGATAGCATTCTCGATGTGGGTTGACAACTTGATAGAACGGCTGTACTATATGTACACACATCGTGCGCACAAAAGGGGGAAACCCAGATGGAATCCTACACACGCAAGCAGATCAAACTGCAGCCGTCGATTCTCGACGAGGCCAACGAACTGGCCGTGACCAACTTTCAACTGCCGAGCGGGGCGGGAAATTTCAACGCACTGGTACGATACCTGATCCACACCGCCTACCTGGATCCGGCGCGCTTTGGCCTGGCAGCGCCAGGGCAGAGCGTGGCAGATCTGCCGACCATCGAAGCGGAAGTCGTGGCCCAGAGCGCCGGACAGCCGCCGCTAGACGTTTCGACGTTGCAGGAAAATCAGCCGGATTGGCAGAGCGAGCCGAGCGATGCCGGTCTGCCGGAAACCGTCAAGGCGTTGACCCGTGATTAGCCCAGGCTGTCATAAATTCGATACGCTTCGTTTTTTTGCTTATCTCCCTGTTCAAATCTAGCCCAGCATCTAAATGGTGTCGGCGATGGACAGGGCCTGGGCCAGCTCGGCGGGGCTGAGCGGCGGCAGATCCGCCGAGGACAGAATGTAGCGAGGCCTGCACTATGCTGCGCTCAGGCGTGGCCAGGCCGTCGAGTTGCCTGTTTGCTTGGGGTTGTGCTTTCTGGTACGATCGCGTTGTCTGTACCGTTGGTACGTGAATGTGGTTTCTTCGTTCTGGTACGGGAGTGGAGAGGATCAACTCAATGAGCAGTCAAACCCTAGAGCAGTTGAAGGAACAGGCAAACGACCTCACAGCCGATGATCAGTTGCGGTTGGCATCCTATCTGGTCGAGCAGGCGCGCACGACGATTTCTCCGACGATGCCGGGGCGTTCTTGGCAGGAACTGAAGGGACTCTATCCCTACCCGATGTTGGGTGAGGACGCCCAAGCATGGGTGTCGCGGAACCGACAGGAAGGCGATGCTGGGCGAGTTCGCCAATTTCGGGCTGTGCAATGACATTGGCCGAACATCTCTCATCGGTTCGTCGACTCTTTCTCGATACCGCGCCGGTAATCTACTTTGTCGAGCAGCATCCTCGTTACCTGCCGCTCATGGAGCAGGTATTTCAGCGGGTCGACGCCGGCGAACTGCAGATCGTCACGTCGCCCATCACGCTGGCCGAGTGTCTGGTGCTGCCGCTTCGTGCGGACCAAAAGGACATCGTACGTACTTTCACTGACCTGATTGTGAGGGGTCCCTCAACCAGATTTTATCCGATTGAGCAGTCGGCAGGTGAACGAGCTGCACAATTGCGGGCGTTGCACAATTTGTCGCTGCCCGATGCAATGCAGGTTGCCGTTGCACTGGAAGCCGGTTGCGACGCGTTTTTGACCAATGATGTCACGCTTCGCCGCGTCACCGATTTGGGCGTGATTGTGCTTGACGCGTTTGCCTCGACCTGACGCTTGCCGTGAGATGTTTATAGACCGATCCGCTTGAGTGTATCATCGCCGAATACGTCTTTTTGGATAAATGTCACTGGATTCGTGTCCAGTGACAATACCGCCTGCAACATCGCCGTCCATGACGGTACTGCAAGTACCACTACGAACGATGGTGACGGCCGCCCCACGCCCCTCGCCCCTCAATCTCACTGGATTCGAATCCAGTGACATGACCAACAAGCCAGAGCCAAAGCCCTGCCTGTGCAGAGGCAGGGCTTTTGTGTTGCAGCGGGCTGGGTTCAGGAAAGGCGATGGTCTGGTCCGCCAACAGCGCCCTCGCGTTGACTTTTTCATTTGCCAATAGCACGGGGGGACCAGGCCAATCTATCGTCGGAGGAAGGAGCGGCGGTGGCGCAACGAATGAGCCGAGTCGGGGCACGCATTGCCGTGCCCGGGGTGATGCTGACCCCTGACGGGTTTGCCTGTCCGGAGGGGTATCTGGACGCAGGTGGGCCCGTGCCGGATGCCTGGCACGTGCATCTGTACTTCTGCTACATGCCGGATGGGATCGATGACCGGTTGGACATATGGGGCGAGTGGATGCAGCGGCGCGACGTAAACCGGCCCA
This sequence comes from uncultured Chloroflexia bacterium, assembly GCA_963848115.1. Taxonomy (GTDB): domain Bacteria; phylum Chloroflexota; class Anaerolineae; order Caldilineales; family Caldilineaceae; genus JAWKOK01. Next base: position 49,374 of record CAWKCP010000005.1, read on the forward strand.
CGATCATCAGCGAGTTCAATGCACTGGGCCGCGACGTGGGGCAACAGATCGCCATGATGCGGCCATGGCGCTGCGCCTGGGGCAAGCGGCGGCGGCACGGACGCAGGGGCGGGAAGATCGGCTGTGGGCGGTGTATTGGTTTTCGCTAAACTACAAGGCCAATGCGAGTGATGCCGGGGTCACGAACGTGATCGATGAGGATGGGGAGGTCAACGAACTGGGCCGGGCGTTTGTGGAAGAGCGGACAGACGGGATCAAGAACCTAGCCTGAATTTAGGCCAACGCTTGAGTTGTGGCGATTGCGGGCCAGCACTGCAATCCGCTTGAAAATTGGCCTTTGCCGGCAAGATTATTTCGAAAAAGCGCGGCTGTAGCAATTCGCCCACCAACGATTTGTTAGTGGGTTTGTTGTTGGCAAGACTCTGCTGAATAGCAAACCTGCTTCGCTGTAGCAAAAAGGCTTGAAAAACTCAACGTAAAACTTGGCACACGATTGCGGAATATTGGAAGTACGGTTTTCCAATAAGAACAATTGCAATTGTGTGCCAAGCGTGTCTGGTATTGGATTACCAACCTGACATCTTGAGTGTGTTTTTTAGAGGTAACTGCCATTATCAACGGACGAAAGAAATTCATCCATTATCTGATTGTATTCTTCTGGTTTATCCAGTTGCAGCCAATGACCTGTCCCTGTCATCATTTTGTGTGGAAGGTTAGGCACAAGGTTGTGTACGCTAAAAGGGGTTTCGTTGATCGATGTAATGACCGATAATTTTGGCCCATCGTAACGTTCCAGCGCCGGTACGGGATTGTATTTGAAAAGTTCTTTGAAAACACCAACAACCGTTGCTTTGGGCGTATCGCGCAGATCCTGCATAACTTTCGCCTGCGTTGTTTCAGTCGAACCGGTCAAAATTTGACTCCAATAACCTCCAACAACGTTTGAGTAGGCTTCGGATTCCAAAGCGCCAAGATACTGTTGTACTTCTTCAATTGGCATTTGGGTTGAGTCGCCGGACGGATCGACCAGAAGCAACCCAACTACTCGTTCAGGATAAACACCTGCATAAGCACCAACAACACTACCCCCCATACTATGACCAACCAGAATGAATCTCTCAATACCCAACTGATCGACAACCGTCTGAACATCTTGAGCCATTGAGTCAATAGCGTAATCATCATTCTCGGGTGATGACGACTGACCATGCCCCCGAAGGTCAAGTGCAATAGCTCGCCGCGTTGTTCGAGTATGACTGAGTTGTGCAGACCATTGTTGTGTGTTTCCGGCCAGCGAGTGTACAAAGACCACCGGTAATGACCCATCCCCACCATCGTCAATGTAGATATTAGATATATTTTTCGACATTGTGTTCTCTCCTTTGTTTGTCACAATTCAAATTTCATAGTTGATTGTTCCCATTGTATCAGCTATGACTGACATCTAGTGTCAGTCATTATTTGTGCTATAATCCAATGATAGCTTTTGAATTTGGGGGAACAATGCGTGCAGACCGACTTCTTTCATTAATGATGTTGTTACAAAACCGAAGACAAATGACGGCAGAAGAATTAGCCAATGAACTAGAGGTATCAAAACGAACAATTTATCGTGATATTGATGCTTTAAGTGTTGCCGGTGTGCCGGTCTACGCCAACGGAGGGCCTGGCGGCGGTTATGCTTTGCTGGATAATTATCGTACTACCCTTACCGGACTGAATGAAAATGAGATTCGAGCACTATTTGTGCTGACCATCCCTGGCCCCATATCAGATTTAGGCATGAGCCAGCAGCTTAAAGCCGCTATTCTTAAATTGACCAGTTCATTTGCCGACGATCACAACGAACATGCTAATTACCTTCGTCAACGTTTGCACTTAGATGCGGCGAGCTGGTTTCAAACAGATGAACCGGTACCTCATCTAAAAACCGTACAAGAGGCAGTTTGGCAAGATCGTCAATTATTACTTTCTTATCGCCGCAGGAATGGCGCGGTGAGTGAACGTACAATTTCACCCTATGGATTAGTGGCCAAAGCAAGCATTTGGTATCTGGTTGCTGCCGTTGAACAGGGGATGCGCGTGTATCGGGTATCTCGAATTGAAGCTATTCAAATGACCCAAACGCATTTTGCCCGCCCCCAAGATTTTGATTTAGCCGAGTTCTGGGTAGGTTGGGTGACCAGTTACAAGACCAGCCTGCCAAAATATCCGGTGACCCTGCGTATTGGCCCAGATTTGGTTCCAGTCCTGCCCTATATCTTGGGAAATGATGTCCGGGCACTTGCTGAACAAGCCCTGCCCGATTCGGAAGGTTGGCGAATATTAGATTATACCTTTGAAAGGATTGAAGAGGCCCAAACATATGTATTGGGAATGGGGGCATCCGTGGATGTCATTGCCCCAGAGGAATTGCGAGTTAGTGTATTGAAATTAGCCACAGAGGTTGTGGCACATTATTCTCGTTGAGACGCTACCCGCTAATGCAAAGCTCAGCGGGCGAGCAATAGCGAAGCGCCGCTGGAGCATTGAGTTAGGGCTTTTTCATTGACACCAGTTGAATATGGAAACCGATGGAGTCTGACCCCATTGATTATGCGTTCTTTGCGCATACCTTGCACCAAGTTAAAGGTCGCCCACAATTTACTTTTGACCACTTTTCAAGCTCGTCAATATTGGTTGAGCAGACCTTGAAGTATCGTCCAGTGGTGTAATTACCGGCAGAAGGTGGACCTCACTCAGACCCACCGGCTGACCCGGCAAACGACCGCCGCCCTTGTCGCCGTCATTGTCGGCGGCGACATCGATCCGGAGAGTGACGCCTACCTGCTGAGCAAGAGCCGCAAGGACGGCAGCTTGACCAGCCCCGGCATCAGTCGTCAATCCGTTTTTCGCTTCGTGCGCTCCGTCGGTGAGGCCAACGGCATCGATAGCCTATCCCCGCACGACCTCCGCCACTTCTGGGCAACCCATGCGGTGAGCCTTGGCACGTCGGCCTTTGCCCTGCGCGACGCCGGCGGCTGGAAATCCTTGGCCATGCCCTCGCGCTACGTGGAGCAGAGCGAGATCGCCAATGACGTCGTGCTGATCCCATAGCCTGCAATCAAAAAGCCCAGTCACTGGCAACACCCCGCCCTGAGCTTGCCGAAGGGTTGCCAGTGACCGGGCTCTTCTAATCTTTGATCCTTCACCCGCAGATAAGTCGGCTTATGCTCGGGTGTTCTGCTCGTAATCCGATTGACACACACCACGTTCCCCACTAGACTGGCCATGTCGACTTCCGCCATCCCACGGAGAGACCCCGCCATGGACGATGCCGACCAGATCACGATAAATGTAGGCGAAGGATCAAGCTACATTGCCGCCGCCCGCCCCTACTATGAGCGTGCCCTGGCCATCTTCGAAGGCGCACTTGGGCCTGAACATCCCAACACACGGATAGTACGGAAGAATCTGGCGTACTTGCTTGCGCAGTTGTAAGCAGACTAGCCGACAATTTCACCCAGCTATCGTCAGGCAAAGAACTCACAGGGTGACCGCCGCTGTCCACATCGCTCCGCCGTAGACTGCTCCCACATGCCCCAACCGTGGGCGCTCGTCCAGCCAGGGCCGCTGCCCAGCCCGCCACCCCCAGGATTGGCGGCCGGGGGGCCGGCAAACGCGTCCACACCACCGCCGTCGCCCAGCGCCCGAGAATCCTCTGCCCCCCATCCGCCGTATTCATCATTCACAATCGATCATTCACAATTGTTTCCCCTTGAACCGCCCACAATCCCATGCTATACTCGGATCAAGTGTCGCCCCTGACGCGCAATCGTTCGCTTGAGTCTCCAGGTCACAAGTCGTCGGGGGACGGGAGCGACGCAATCATCAGCAGATCTCGAACGGGACTGGCGCCTGCCAGTCCCGATTTTTGATTAGACTTCCATCATGCCGAGTGCGATTTCATCACAAGATACCGAACTCAGCCCGAAAAAGATGACTGTACGGACTGCATTCCGTATATGGGCCCAGATTGGCATCACACACGGATTTTTTTATACAATCAAGGATTTTTTCCGAAAACGTCTAGAGATATCCGCCGAATCAGCCTAATCCGCGGTCTATTTTGGTCATAGGCTGTGCAATTACAAGGAGAAGTGAACTTGAAGATTCTGATCAGTCCAGACGATCTCTCATCTTAATGGCTCACCAAATCCCACCATAGAAGGGGGCGCCGTCAACCCGGCGCATGTCAGGTCATTTTCTCGTCGGATACCGGAAGATGACCTTGCTGAAGATGTACCTGGCGATCTTGGCCGATAACAGCGTGCACGATTACCCATTCGCCCGATGCTGGCATGACGATCGACTGTTTATGCTGACAGACCTGTGGCGAGCGGTCTTTTTTGTCGGGAAAGAACAGGCGTCACAGTCAGAAGTTGATGCGTTCAGCAATGTCGTTTTTCCCGGCTTTGCATACCCTTGCTTGACCCCGATGTAGGCGAGTTGGTGCCGAAATGATGGTAGAGACAGGCCCGTTCATCATAGCCGGTCATCGTCGAGCCATAGCCAACAGGAGGATATCTTGAGTAGAGACGCTTCGACCTGCCAAGATCCAACGCACTGCGTCAACGCCATCGATCCATCAACCCTGACGCCCATTGTCCAGAAAGCGCTGGACAACATCGAAACCCACGTCCTCTCTTGGACGGCCCAACCGCTTTCTGCCTCGTCGGCGGTTGGGCACCTTTTTCGCATCTCCGGCACGGCGCGCGGCCGGTCGGAAACGTTCAATTGGTCAATGATCTTGAAGATCGTGCCCGCGCCCAACAGCGAGCATATGAAGTTCTCGTTCCTGTCGGACGAACCTTCGCACTTCGGCTATTGGAGACGCGAGCTGCTTTTTTATCAGTCCGATCTCCATGACAAACTACCGGCCGATCTGGCTACGCCTCGATGCTACCATGTCATGGAAAACACGGATAGTTACTGGCTCTGGATGGAAGAACTCGCCGAGTCGGTTCCTTGGACCTTCGCCCGTTATGCACTTGCCGCCAGGAAATTCGGCCAGTTCAACGGCCTGTATGCGCTTGAACGTCCCCTGCCGGCCTGGGATTGGCTTGCTACGAAGGGGAATGCCGTACGGTGGGCGACCGGAATCGGGATGTTGTCGGATGACACCTGGCAGTCTATAGAAGACGATGCAGGGCAAGATCCCCAGGTCAAACGAGCGTGGCCGGATGATGTGCGGGCAGCAATGTGGCGCCTTTGGCAGGAACGTGAGGAGTTTCTCTCGCTGGCGACAAGACTGCCGAAAACCCTGGTTCACGGCGATATCTCTCGCACCGATCTGTTTGTACGCAACGGACCAGACGCACGCGAAGAAATCGTGGCGATTGATTGGGGGCTGGTCGGCATCGCGCCCTTGGGTCATGACATCTCGGGACTCACGATTCTGGCCGTTGTTGGCAAACCGCCCACGGCAGGGCCATCTCCGCATGAACTCGATGCACTCGACCAGCATCTGTTTGAAGCCTATCTTGACGGGCTGCACGATGGTGGATGGCACGGCGATCCGCGTCTCGTGCGCCTCGGCTACACATCGAGGACAGCCATCCATTTTTCTCTCATCGGTGGCGTATCTCGAATTGAACGGATGGCCATAGAGCATCCCGATCCGGATCAATACCTTGCGGACTGTGGCCTTTCCCTGGAGGCCTATCTCGATGGATTGGCGACAACACGCCGTTATCTAGTTGGGCTTGCACAAGAGACACGTTTGCTGAGAGATGAGTTGAACCTCTAGGCTGGCTTGAATAACCAGTCAGATAGGTTTGCTACGCAGGCTGGCGAGCAAGCGTTGCCTCACGGCGGACTGACGGGCAGGCGACATCGAATCTGTACGGAATCCAAAGCCGAATCATTATTGACTCCAATCATTGGATTTGCCAGTATCGCTTTAGCAGAAGCATGTTCCTCGATTCCCCAGGTGCCAACTTCGAGCATGACGCCGTCCAGGTTCACCTCCAAGTTTTCCTCCTGTGGTCGTTTCCCGCCAGCCGAGACGATGATTAGATCAACGTCCCGATAGTCGGGGAATGGCGCATCTTTGGGCATTTGAATGATTCCGCCCAGTAAGTAAGCGCCAATAAAACCCGGAGTCTGACTTCCAGTCTGCTCCACCCAATTGCTTACAAGTTTCTCGATCTCTTGAACTGTTCGCATATGCTCCCTTTTCGAGTGCAGAAAAGCCCTTTTCTTTCAGGTCCTGACAGATATACAGAAAGTCGCCAGGCATTCATAACCTCAGACGGCCTTCCGTAGTGGACATGGCGATGTTCAGTCTCCATCGTGGGACTTGCCGCCCCAGGATAACCCTTGGCCAAATCTTGGCTATCGGTCACAGCGTCTCAAACGATTTGCGGTGTTCTCAGCGACACAGAGGCAGCGTGTCAGCGGTACGACGTGGCTGAGTATAACAGAGACAGGAAAATGGCGAATCGTGAATTTGTGAATGGGCATGGGGACGCGAAAGTGGGATCCGGCGGCGGGGGGTGAAGACGCGGTATCGATTGGATGAAGTTGACGCGGGATATGACCGACGGTTGGGGTCAACTATCAATCTTGAACCACGCAGGAGTTAATTGACTTTTTCAACAACAAGTAGAAAGTCGACCTTCGCGGTAGCGCCCATGAGTTGGAAGGTCGGAGAAACATATGGAACGATTGACAGGACTTCTCCATCCAATTGGTTCAGGAAGAGCTCAAGTTTTTCTTGTGCCGTATCTTTTTTTACTTCAAGTCGATGAACACGATATCTCATTGCGATCTCCCATTTCGGTATAATCCGAAGCCACGATCGATCTGAGCCAATTGGGCAGCGCATGAACAGAGTAGCCGGCACGGTATCTACCTCTGGAAGGAACTATGTGAGGATTTCTGCCGGAATTCACCAGAGGCCAATAAGGGTGTAATTGAGATGGATCGCCCCGCAATCGAGACATTTCTTATCCTAATCAGACCCATCATTGATGGGCATCGACTATAAGAAACTGGCGATCCATGTTTGTGCTTTGGTTCCTGATGTTACGGGGCTGGGCGCTCTACCCTGGTCTAGAGATAGTTCATGTGTTCGCGGTATATTTCGAGTGTGAATTGGTAATCGTGATAATCGACTAGCGGAGTGATCGAATGGTCGGAACCGAACACATAGCGAGCGCCACGGGCCTTCATGCCCTCGATAAGCGCGGCCACCTCCCGCCGGATGAGATCGCGATCTCCTGACTCGAGGACACGGACATCCATTCCCCCGATGAAGGCCAGTCGGTCACCGTGTGTTTCGGCCATTGCCAGTGGATCACAGCCCGCCTTCCGTTCCAACGGATTCAAGATATCGAATCCTGCATCGACGATCAGTGGAAGCGCTCGCCAGATATCTCCGTCTGTGTGAAACTCCACCAACAGGCCGTAACCGTGAAAGAAATCGACGATCTCCCGATAGTAGGGGAACACCAGCTCTTCCAGCATTTGGGGTGAACAGAAGAGCCCGTTGTTGTAGGCCAGATCCTCGCATAAACGGATGCTATCTGGGATCCCGGCTTCCTCCAGCAAGATCTTGAAATGGGCCTTGAAGAAGTCGGTATACACTCGATTGAAGTCGTGTATCCAGCCGGGATCGGTGGCGAGGGAGGTGTACATGCACAGGTCCCCCATGGTCTGACGCATCGTTTCCCAGATCAATTGGTGCCCATAGAAGGTCCATAGGCCCTGTGTACGTCGCTTCTGCAACTCTTGCTTGGCGCCTGCTACATCAATGCGTGTGCGGTCCACGGTCAAGAGATGGTCGCGATAGTCACGCTCCCACACCACTCGGCTGTTCATGAGGAAGTCTATATGCTCAGGAGTGCCGGATATGTGCTTCCATCGCTTAAAGGCAGCCCCGGCGCCGTCCCGGATGATGATCCACGACTCTGTTTCCTCGATCACTTCTTTGTGGCCTGGCATCGGTAGAAGATCAAACCAGCCACCGACCTGCACCATATCGAAGGCGAAGTGATCACGCCAGTCGACTGCTTTTCTCCGGACCTGCCCGTCAAGGTCGATCACCTCTTCCGTCGGGTAGCCCTGTTCTATCCAGAGACGCACTGTTTCGGGCCAGATGTTGACCTCGCGCAGGCCGACGCGGGAGGGCGCGTCCCCAATCAGGAGGCGACCCATGGCCTCATAGGGGGTGTTCATGTCCTCCTCTCAATTCTCCAATTCCAGAGAGGCTGTCTCGGCCCCCTGGTCTTCGACCAAGTAGCAGGCTACCTTGTGACCTGTGGCGCTTTCGCTGAGGCCGGGGCTGGACTGATAACACTTCTCCATGGCATAGGGACAGCGGGGAGAGAAATAGCAGCCTGTTGGCGGGTTGATGGGGCTGGGCACTTCCCCTTCCAATTCGATCGGTACGATACCCCCGCTATCCCACCGGGCCTTGGGCACAGCGGACAGCAACGCCTGTGTGTAGGGATGCTGAGGGCTCGTGAAGAGCGTCTCGGTGGGTGCGATCTCGACGATCCTGCCCAGATACATCACGGCCACGTTTTCGCTGATATAGCGCACGACGCGTAGATCGTGGGAAATGAACAGATAGGTCAGGTTCAAGCGTGCCTGCAGGTCGCGCATCAGATTGATGACCTGGGCCTGGACCGAAACATCCAGTGCTGATACCGGCTCATCGGCCACGACAAAGACGGGATCGGTGGCCAATGCCCTGGCAATGCCCACACGCTGTCGCTGGCCGCCGCTGAATTCGTGTGGATAGCGATTCTCGAAGGCCGGGTTCAGTCCAACGAGGCGAAACAGTTCAGCGACTCGTTCGCGGCGCTCGTTGGCATTGCCAATGCCGGCCATTACTAGTGGTTCACCGACGGTATAGCCGATCGAACGGCGGGGATCCAGCGAGGCATAGGGGTCCTGGAAAATAATCTGCATCTGCTGACGCGTTTTGCGCAGCGACTTTGCCGGCATCTCGGTGAGGTTTTCCCCGCGAAAGTAGACCGCACCGCCGGTGGGTCGATGCAACTGGAGGATCGCCCGTCCCAGGGTGGATTTGCCGCAACCCGATTCACCCACCAACCCAAGGGTTTTACCAGCCTGAACCTCAAACGTGACCCCGTCGACCGCCTTGATGGCCGCACGCCCATCCCAGGGCCAGGGCCCCAGGCGAGACCCTTTGAAGTACATCTGAAGATCCTCAACGCTGAGCAGTACGTCGTTCCTATCGGGGGTATTGCCAGAGTTTTTGCCGGATTGGATCATTGCTCACCCTCCCGTTCCGCGGCGATCTGTTGCCAGTGCCAACACGCGGCGACCTGATCCTCTCCCACCGTCTCCAGCGAGGGAATCTGCTCCTGGCATTGTTCTGTCTGCCAGCGGCATCGCAGCCAGAAAGGACAGCCGGTGGGAAGGTTGAATAGATCCGGCGGCAAACCGGGAATGGTTTCCAGGTCCTTATCGCGATCGCTTTGGAGATCGAGGGAGGAATTCAGCAGGCCAATGGTATAGGGATGACGGGCATGTTGGAAAACCTGATGGGTGGGGCCGCTTTCCACTTCACGCCCGGCATACATCACCACAACTCGATCGCAGGTCTCTGATACCACGCCCACGTCGTGGGTGATGAGGATGATGCCGGCTCCGGTCTCCTTGCGCAGTTTCAGCATCAGGTCCAGGATCTGACGTTGGATGGTTACGTCCAGCGCAGTGGTCGGCTCGTCAGCGATCAGTAGTTTGGGGTTGCATGAAAGCGAGACGGCGATCATGACTCTCTGGCGCATGCCGCCTGAAAATTCATGTGCATAAGCATTCATGCGCTCTTCGGGGGAGGGGATGCCTACCATCTCAAGGAGCTCAATCGCACGCTTGCGGGCTTGTTCTGATGACATGCCCATGTGGGTTTGAAGCGGTTCCATGAGCTGCTTGCCAACCTTCAATGTCGGGTTAAGCGCGGCCAGTGAATCTTGGAAGATCATGGAAACAACGGGACCCCGCATCGACCGTACCTGGCTTTCATTCAATGGCACCATATCCGTGCCGGCCACGAGGATTTCCCCACCGACGATCTTGCCCTGGCCCGGCAGAAGACGGATGATCGACAGCGCGGCCGTTGACTTGCCGCAGCCTGACTCGCCCACAATGCCGACCATTTCACCGGCATGGACGTCAAAGGATAAGCCATCCACCGCGTTAATGATACCGTCGTGGGTGAAAAACTGGGTGTGGAGTTCTTTGACCTCGAGCACCTTTTCGTTCATGGACCGATCTCGGCTATCCGGCGCCTGTTGGGTTGTCGGAGAAACCATGGCCATCACCTCTCCCTGATGCGCGGGTTGAGCGCGTCGTTGAGCGCGTCGCCGACGAACACAAAGCCCAGGATGATGACCGAAAGAGCGAGGGCGGGCATGGCCACGAGATAAGGGTCGGCCCGCCATGTGGCCATGCCGGTATTGATCAGGTTGCCCAGGCTGGCGCCGGGTGGCTGGATGCCGATGCCCAGGAAGGCAAGCGCCGATTCGGCCAGCATCACGCGGCCGATGCCGGTTGTCATCTGGACGATGACGACCCCCAGAACGTTGGGACCCAGGTGCTTGGTCGTGATCCACCATGGCGACGCGCCGATCGCGTGCTGGGCTTCGATGAACTCCTTTTCCCGCAAGGAGAGCACCTGACCGCGTACCAGGCGTCCTAATGGCGCCCACCAGACCAGGGAGAGACAGAGAAATACAACCATGTAGTCCAGCACCACCGAGTTGTTGATCCACTCCCAGCCGGTGGTCTCGTAGATGGAACTGGTGAGGTTGTCCATGATCGGTTTGGAGACCACGGCCACAAACGCGGCCAACCACAATGCCGGGAAATTTAAGCAGGCCGTCCATGAGCCACACCACAAACGTGTCGACGCGACCGCCCAGCAGCGCGCCCAGTGACCCCACCAGCACGCCGATAACGGCAATGGCCGCCGTCACCGTAATGCCGACCACGACGGCCGTGCGAATGCCCATGATCACGCGGCTAAAGAGGTCACGGCCCAGGGCATCGGTGCCCATCCAGTGCAGGGAACTGGGACTCTCCCGAATATGGTCCCAATCCTGTTCGACGTAGTCGTAGGGCGCGATCAACGGCGCGAAGATGGCGATCAACAGCGTGATGATGACAATGATCAGGCCGACAACCCCGGCCTTGTTGCGAATAAATGTTCGCCAGGCGTCATACCACAGGCTGCGCGGCTTTGCGGTTCGGAAGGCCGGCACTGAAACCGCTGCACCCGATGTGGCGGTTGCCACTTGCTCCACCATCGATTGCTCCTCAATACATGACGGCGTAAATACCACGGCGATAATCCGGCAATTCCACTTCCGCTGCAAACCCTCGAGGAATTACCGCCGGGATTTACTTAGTCGTCCAGGCGAATTCTGGGGTCGAGAACCCCATACAATACGTCGACCAACAAGCTCATAGACATGACAATGATCGCACTGACCAGCGTTGTGGCGGCCACCGTTTTGACGTCACCGCCCTGGAAGGCGGAGACGGCCACGTCGCCGAAGCCCCTGATGCCAAAGACCGTTTCGACGAAAATCGATCCGCTCAACAGGAAACCGGTAGTGACACCCAGGACGGTTAATACCGGCGTCATCGAGTTCTTGACCACGTGTTTTGCCACCACAGCTCGTTCGCGCAACCCACGGGCGCGCGCCGCCCGCACGTAGTCTTGCGAGAGAACGTCGATCACGGAGGCCCTGGTAAAGCGGACGATTGCCAGCATGGGTCCGGCTGCGAGTACAAGTGCCGGGAGTAAGGTCTCGCGGGCAAAAAGGCCGTGCCAGCCGAAGCCTGTCGTCGGAAAGATGGGAAACCGGGAGACGAAGAGCACCAGGACAATTGGCGCCAACGCAAATGGCGGGATCGATGAGACCACCGTTGTACTGGTCACGACCATGTGATCGACGAACCCATTGCGGCGTACGGCCGCGATCACGCCCAGGGGAATGCCGACAAAAATCAGGATCAACATGGCAGCAAACCCCAATTGCAGAGAGACGGGCAGCGTTGCCGCGATCAAACGACCGATATCGGGCGTGCCCGGTAAAACATAGGAGACCCCGAAATCGCCGCGCACTGCGTTTCTTAGGAAGTTCATGTACTGGATATGCACCGGTTGGTCCAACCCCAGTTCCGCGCGAATAGATTCATATAGTCCGGCATCGAACGAGTTGTCGTTGATGCGTAGGGTCAATTCCATGGCCAGATCGGAGGCGCCATATTGGCCCAAGAAGAAGACGAATCCGGTGATAAACAGCAACAACGGCAGCATGAGGAGTATGCGACGTAGGATGTATCTGATCATAGACGATCCTTGGATGAAGGTGGAACCAATGAGTTAAGCCACATTCCGGGATGAGGAACGGCCGGAAACGGAATTCGTGGTCCTGATCCCGGAATGCGTCAACCGTGGACAACCCAATGGAATTACTCCCCTTCTGCCATCCACCACTCTTCGATGTTCAATGGCTTGCCCTGACCGGCGTTTTGATACCAGTCCAACTCACCCTGGACGGTTGGCGCAACCAGATAGTAAGCGAGGGGCACGGCATAGTCCAGTGAAAAAGCGGTGTCGTTCCACATCTGACCGGCCTGCTGCACCAGCGCGCAACGCTCGTCCGGATCCTGCTCGGCCATCGCATCCACGATCAGCTGCTTCAGTTCCGGCTCGTAAGCCACAGTCACGAACGGTCGCGGATCCTCGGGCTGCCAAGGCTCGTCCTTCATGAGGAAGACCATGTTCTGCAGCGTATCGGTGATGTCTGCGTACCAGGGCTGCTGTCCATTATGCCAGAGATGCAGGGGGAAGGGCGGGTTCATCAGGTCCGGCACTTCCTCTGCGTGGATCTGAACGTTGGTGAGGCCCAGGTTATCCTGCAACATCTTCTGCAGCGCCTCGACCTGGATCAGATCCGCCGGGGTGGCCAGGATGTTGATCTCCATGTCCAGCACCTCCGGCCAATATTCGGATTTTTCCAACTCGGCCCGGGCTGCTTCGGGATCGAAGGGCAACTGCGTCACCTGTGCGGTTTCATCGATACAGTGGGGGACGCCAGGGTTGCGGTGCATGTTAACCGTTTCATACAACGGGATCTCGGAGCCGGCATTGAGGATGTTGACCAGGGCGTCCCGGTTAAGGGCCATGGAGAACGCACGGCGCACATGGATATCGTCCAGCGGCTGCATTGGGTGTCATCCAGAACTGTTGGACCACCCACGTGGGAACTGGCTGCAGCGTTTCCCGCAAATAGGGATCGTCCACTGTTTGTCGGGCCACATCGCCAGTGAGCGCGAAGGCGACCATATCCATTTCCTTGTTGCCATAGGCTGTCAGGATGGTGTTGGGATCGTCGCTGACGGCGAGCACTTCGATCCTGTCGATCTGAGGCTGGGGACCAAAGTAGTGTTCGTTGGGCGTCATGACGTACTTCTCGCCCGGCACATACTCTTCGACCTTGTAGGGGCCGGAACTCGCGGCTGTGGACGGCCAGTAGTCGAGCAGATCGTATTCCACATCCTGGCCGGCCTCAATGTCCGCGGGTTTGGCGACGGCAAAGCCCGATAGCCGGGTGATGAAATTGCCGGCCGGCTGGTTGAAGGTTATCTCCAAGGTATAATCGTCAAGGACCTTGACGCCGGGAATGTCACCCAGTTCACCGGTGCTGAATTCCTGGTAGGGCACGTTGTCCACGAACTCCATGAAACCCTCAATGTCGGGATAGAGACGCCGGCCGGTGCCGAAGTTTTCACGGTAGCCCCGGGCCTCACCATGAACCATCATGGCCATGTAGCCCCAGTTCAGGGCCACGTCCTCTGCCGTGATCGGGGTGCCGTCTGAGAATTTGGCATCCTCACGCAGGTGGAAGGTGAAGACGGTGTTGTCCTCGTTCACATCCCAGGACTCGGCGAGGCTCCTCTCTGGATCGGGGTTGCCTGCAGTATCGCCCCACACCAGGGGGGCCCACAGCAGGGAATGGAAGCTCCAGGTGCCGCGGCGCGCCGGGTCTAGTGGGGCCATGTCTCCGCCCGTGGCGCCGGCGAAATAGGCTGCGGCCACCTTCAGCACCTGTTCTTCTGCCGCGACTGGTTCCGGAGCCTCCGCCCCCTCTGCAGCGGGTGCGGACTGTTCGGGGGCTGCAGGGCAGCCGCACGACGCGGTAAACGCGACCAAAAGAATGGCGGTCACCAACAAAGTGAGCAGCTTGCGGGTATTCATCTTATAACCTCCTGGTTAGACATGGGCATGGTTGTTCATAAACTGGCAATCGGTATTGGGGAAAACGACTCCTAGTTCTCGGATCTCACCTCCTGACCTGGACAAGCCAGTTCTGCAAAAACGACAAACAACGGAAGCATTTCGACGATATGGGCTAGCAGGGTTACATCGTCTTTGCGATTGGCTGCGCCAGATCGTCAAAGGATACGTCGTCCTTTTCCTGGTAAAATCGCTCACTCAGCGGTCAAAGGCTCGACCAAAACATCCAGGGTGTGTGAGTCATCGTTCAATAGCAGCATAGGACTGGCCTCTCCTAGCTCTTTAAGCTGACTACCACACGAATATCGGATTACGAGATGGGTCGGCAATATGACCTGTCGAGACGCCAATTCTTCGGTCTCTTCCAGGCGACTGAAAAGTAGCTGTGCAGCATTCATCCCAATTTCATAGGCCGGTTCGAGAACATGGGTGAGGAATTGAAGAGCCGGCCATGCGTGGCCACCAAACATGACCAGAGCGATATCGTGAGGAATGCGTAGTCCTCGTTTTCCCAGGGCATCGATCACGCCGTTGCTCAGGTCATCAGTTGCCGTGAAGAATGCCGTAGGTGGCTCATCCCGATCCAACAATTGGTCGGCGACGTGTTTCCCGAACGCCGGTTGCATCGGCCCACATTTAACCAGTCTTGGATCAATTGGCAGATCGTTATCGGCAAGCGCCAAGCGGTAACCATGGTACCTTTCCCGCATTGTTGAGAGGTGCTCTGGACCGGAGATCATGGCGATACGTCGATGACCTAGTTTGATCAAATGGTCGACTAGGGCATAGGCACCGGAAACATTGTCACAGAACACGGCATCTGTTTGCCAACTATCCACTCGACGGTTGACGAGTACCGTTGCGATTTTACGGGTCTGTAGCGCTTCAAAATCAGTGCTTTCAGCTGTGCAGGGCGCGATAATCATACCAGCAACGTTCTGTCCGATAGCCAAATCTACATAACGTTTCTGTTTTTTCGGATCATCGTCGGTGTTGCCCAAAAATAGGGTGTAATTGTGGCTATGGGCTGCATCTTCGACTCCTCGAACGAGCGCCTGCCAGTGGGAGTTGCGGATGGTAGGCACCACCATGGTGAGCCAGCGGGTGCGTTTCGAGCGCAGGTTTTGTGCGCTGGCACTAGGCACATAGTCCAGTTCCTTGATGGCTCTCTCTACCTTTTTGCGGGTGTCCGGCATGACGTTTCCCGCATCGTTAATGACGCGAGAGACTGTTCCAAGGGACACACCGGCTTGTTTAGCGACATCGCTAATTGTGGGCACAATGAATTCCTACGAGACCGGATGCAAAAGAATCATTGATGGGGAACGACTGGATGAAACGTTTCAATGAAACGTTTCATCCATTGTAGTCCATGAAATCCCAGGTGTCAAAGGGCTTTCGCTCATCGAAAATGTCACTCAGCGGGTACCGTGTTGGCTACTTTCGTCATCCGCCGGTTACTCTGGCCAAGCTGCACGCTGATAAGTGACAATGAACGATGATGCCTAGCTTGAGGAGTTCCCCACGAATACGCTTAGCATCACAGATCAAGTTATCCGCCAACATCTATCGCATGGCGCTTTATGCCCGTCTCATGAACGATATCCACCTGAGCGAGCCTCTGGATCATAGGGCGTGCCGATGATCTCTTGACCAGACGGCATCGTATCCGCTGTTCGTAAACCAACTCGTCTATTCGAATCTGATTCGTCGTCATGGGTTTGTACGAACTGTTGCGCCCAGATCCTTCTCAATATCTCAATAGCAGGCAAGGTTTGTAGACGAGTCGGTGAATCAGACTGAACCACGACTTCCAGCAGTGCAGACCTATCCTGACCGATCTGCTGAGCAAGTTCCTCTCGTGCTTTCTTGCCAGTGGGGAACTTGACCTGTTCCATCCTGGCATCGTAGCGTTCGTACTAGGCGGCGGGCATCTAACTCATCAGCCGGTCCGGGGTGGTGATCACAAGCTGATTCAGCGCCTGGCGCATTGTCTTGCCGACCAATTCGAGACGATTAGGGGCTTTCACCGAGGCCAGTACATTGGTCGAGTCGCTTCGTTGGCGGCCGCACGGTTGCGATTGCTGAGCACGTGCGCAGCCGGGCGCTGCCTGCTCAACACGTGGCGGATCTGGCGTCACTCGTCGAAGGTTTCGGGCGATCGCTGGGTGACGTTTGGCCGTGGGCTGCGGGGTCGGATTGCTTCCTCAAGAAACAGAGCAAGGATACAGAGGATGGTGAATCAATTGCCGACCAGTATGCCGATCTGGATCTGACGTTGAACCGGGCGAACGTGGATCGGGTCAACGGGGCGGCCCGGCTGCTGGATCTGCTGGGCGACCCTTCGGCAAGCTCAGGGCAGGCGCTGGTTCCTAGGTTCTCGGTCTTTTCGACTTGCGGGCATTTGATCGAGCAGATACCGGGCATGATCCACAATCCGAATCGGCCGGAGGATGTGCTGAAGGTGGATGTGGATGATGACGGGCATGGGGGGGATGATGCGTATGATGCGGCCAGTTGGGCTGATGGTAGATTCGGCGGGGGCAACGGCGAGTGTGGCGGTAGGGGCGATGGATCCGGTGGTGGAGATGGATGGGAGCAAACAATGGTGAATGGTGAATGGTGAATGCTCAATTGTGAATTGTTAATGGGGTCTCGGGATGGCGAGCTGTGTTAGAAATCAGGCGGATTCTGATGGGCAGGAGCAAGCAAATATCAGGGCTGGACGGTGCCGGCGGCAGGATGGGGAATGGGTGGAGTTGCGGGATGGGGCCGGGAAGTTGCAGGGGATGTGGGACCCGGTGGCGGGGGCACATGGATGAGAACAGCGTCCTGCAATGGGCGCTTTCCTATTCCAACCCATCGCTGGTCTTCGTGGGCGTGGGGCTGGCTGACTCTGCGGTGGTGGCCATCGTCTACAACTCGAAGCGTGTTGTGCGTTCGACAGACCTGACTGGCGGTCCGTGGATTGTCGATCAAGTGTTCGAAAAGAACTTACTCCCGTGGGGCTGCTACTCGGACCATCCCAGTCAACTCTGGGTCGCGACCTACGAGACAAAGCCGCGCTATTCCTCGGACGGCGGGGTCACATGGACACAGACAAGCGGTGCTGCGGGCAATGCCATCAGCGGCATCTGCAAGTTCAACGGCACGCTGATGGCGTGCGGCCCGGGCGGCGTGTGGCGAAGTGACGACGACGGGGTGACTTGGACCACAGTGATCGATAGCGCTCCGGGCTATGTGGGTGCTGTCGGCGGCGGTCCTGCCGGCTGGCTTGTTCTGTTTCCTTTGGCTCGTTTCTTAACGTACTTCCGAAGAGCTATCTACCCTTCGCAATCGCAAAACTCAAGCACGAAAGAGGCTGCGGAACGTCTTGGGGTGACGCCTCAAGCGGTCGGCAACTACATTCGGGGCGGCGATCTTCCGGCCACGAAGCGGTCGAAGGGCAGGGACTGGCAATGGATCATTCAGTTGTCTGACCTTGAGGGACTCGCAAAGACCCACAGCATCACGCTAAGAACTGAAGCCCAATAGCGCTTTGCGCCTACTGGCGTAAATGCAAAGTCGCCATCCATCCCAGCCAAGGAAATGAAACGGCGACTTTTGCAACACAGAGTACCTTACCAACCGTGTGCTACGGTAGCACGCCTCGCATAGCAAGACGCACGAAGCAATGACTGATATGGCTCTCAGACGGGGGCGAATTGCGCCGCTTCTTTGGTGATCCGCCAGGGACTTGAACCCCGAACCCGTTGATTAAGAGTCAACTGCTCTGCCAATTGAGCTAGCGGACCACACATTTAATTCGCTTCGTAGTATACTCAGCCACTCACAACTTGTCAAAAACTGGACCCTGGGATAGCTTGTACGTATTCTGATTCCGGGTGCATTGCCCATTCAAACCGCACAACCAATCGAGTCCTATAAGGCATTGCTCATGACACCCCGCACGACTAGACGTCGACGGCTCAGGCGAATTCAACGGTGGCTGGCAAACTTGCTCTTCGTGCTGGCGTCGATTGCGCTTGCCTTCGTGATCTACGTGCGCTTTTTCGATGAGCCGGCTTCGGCGCCCACTGTGCCGACCGCTCCCATTGACGCTGAATTGGTGCAAGTTGTACAGATCATCGACGGCGACACCATCGACGTCCTCGTCGATGGGACTACCTACCGGCTACGCTATATCGGCATCGATACGCCTGAGATCGGCGAGTCTCTGGCCGATCTGGCCACGGCCCACAACCGTGCGTTGGTCACAGGCAAGACGGTACGCATCGTCAAGGACGTGTCGGAGACCGATCGCTATGGTCGTCTGCTCCGCTATGTCTACCTGGAGGATGGACGCCTGGTCAATGAAATGCTCGTTCAAGAAGGGCTGGCAGATGCCGTCTCCTATCCGCCCGACACCAAGCTAGATGAACGTCTGAGAAACGCTAAGCTAGGGGCGCAAATGGCCCGACGCGGCATCTGGGCCGAGGAAAAGTAAGCTATCCTTTGGACACATGGGGGGACGTTGACAGCTGCAAGGAAAGAAACTTTATGGAGCACCTCAGCTTAATCGCCGCTCATCGCCGTCAAAGTAGACCAACTCATTCTGGGGAAAACGCAGGCGGATCTTGTC
The DNA here is from genome assembly GCA_963848115.1 of uncultured Chloroflexia bacterium. GTDB lineage: Bacteria > Chloroflexota > Anaerolineae > Caldilineales > Caldilineaceae > JAWKOK01. The sequence continues at coordinate 68,318 of CAWKCP010000005.1, forward strand.
GCCGATGAGGATGTTTGGATTGAGATCCAGCTGTGCCGCAACTGAGTCCAGCCCGTACTGTACATAGAAGACCTGAACACGCCGCCCGTAGTCCGGTTCGATCGTCACGACGCAGCCCACGATTGTCAGATCGGCTGAGGCCAGATCGGATGGACTCCGATTGTCCGGCTCGTTGCCGGCAAAGCCCTCAAACAAGGCCGTATCCGGTCGCATGCCAATCGTTAGGCGGTCACCCACCACGACTCGATCGGCGATGTGGATCGGCAGGGACATCGACTGCATCCCAAGCGCCAGACGCCCGCCTTCCACCACGCGACCGCTCAGAAGGTTCATGGGCGGCAGTCCAAGAAAGCCGGCCACAAAGGTATTGAGCGGGTACCGGATCAGTGTCTGATAGGTGCCGACCTGCTCAATACGCCCCTCGCGCATGACGGCAATCTGATCGCCCAGGGTGATGGCTTCCGTCTGATCGTGGGTGACGTAGACTGCCGTGATGCCGAATCGACGCAGGAGGCGCTTGATTTCGATGCGGGTCTGGCTACGCAGCTTGGCATCCAGGTTCGAGAGCGGTTCGTCGAAGAGGAAGAGCGACGGCTGTCGCACCAGCGCCCGAGCAATGGCCAGACGCTGCTGTTCTCCACCGGACAGTGTGCCTGGCCTGCGCGGCAGCAGTTCCTTGAAGCCGACGCCCATGATCTCAGACGTGGCACGAATGCGCTCCTCGGCCTCGCTGTCCGGCGCCTTGCGCAGGCGAAAGAAGAAGGCCAAATTGCCGTAGCCTTCAAAATGAGGATAAAGCGCATAGTTCTGAAAGACCATGCCGATACGGCGTTCTTTTGGCGACAGGTCACGCATGTCGCGGCCGTCGAAGGTGACGTGGCCGTCGTATTCACTCTCCAGCCCGGCAATGACACGCAGCAGCGTACTTTTTCCGCAACCGGAAGGACCGACCACGGCAACGGTCTTGCCGTTCCAAACGGAGAGGTTGACACCGTCAAGCGCTCGTGCCCGATGCGGACTTTCTTCCCCATCCAGCGCCGTCCGCCGCGAGCTGTGCGGCTGAGCAAAGGTCTTGCTAACGTTGTGTACGCCAATGGTGGCCATGAAAGCTAACCGAGTTTCCCTTCCCGTCAGAGAGTTCCTGACACTCGAGCGGTGTCCGCCCGAGTGGGAGCATTTCGATCTCTATCGATTCTCCCAGCCGCCGGAAGACGGCAGTAGCGTTACCTTCTACGTCGGCCAGTCAGAGAACGCCTTTGGCAGAGTCTGGCGTCACCTGGAGGATGGATTCAAAGGGCGGTCGCTGGTCGGCAAGTTCATACGCGTCAACTGGCCGGGATCGATGAATATCGTGATCGAGCTACTCGATTCCCGCCTGTTTGATTCAGCATACAGAGAGAAGGACGATCCCGCAAGCCACCGGACTGCGATCGAACGAAGGCTGATTGAAACAGCGCAACCCTGCTTCAACGGCACGTGGAACGCCCGGCCCACACCCGTTCCGCCGGGCTATCGACCGCCGGATGCAGACGTACCCTACCCTCGCCACATGGGACGCATGCTCCGTGAAGCCAAGGTCGCCATGGAACGCGCTGCACGCGACCAGGCGAACGAGACCGAATGGTAATGAATACTCGACCGAGGTTGCAACACAAACCCAGATGTCCAACTCCTGTGAGAAGTCGGACATCTGGACCAACGATATGCTTTCCGAGAAATATCTTTGATCAACCCTCAAACGTATTCGGCGCCAGGATCGGTGCGGGGCAGTTGACCACGAACCCGTCCGGGTGCGTGTCCGGGACGCCCATAAACTCCTCCAGATCGCCGGATTCGATCAACTCACGGATCTCTGTCGAATTGGTCAGCACACGCGCCTGGCTCTCGTCCGCCCAGACCACGGTGCGGTGATCCCAGAAGGGGCTCCAGGCCGGTTGACCGGCCTTGTTGTCGAAGATGGCCGGCTGGAAACCCATGACGCCCGGGCCTGGGATTCCGTTACCAAAGACCCAGATCTCATCGGTGCCATTGACGGCCAATAGCTGTTGCGTCGGCGCAGAGGCGGGAATATTCATCATCGGCGCCATGCCGTCCATGCCCGTGTCAGTGAGAATGTAGCGGCTGCCGGGGTAACATTGATGCAACTTAAATGTTGCCGTCATCTCATCGGTATTGACCGGCTCGAAGAGCTGGCCGCCGGGCAAAACACCCTCAAGATCGCGGTCTACGCTCAGCCCGCCGCCGGCCCACATGACCAAAGGATAATTCACGAAGAGATTGCTCTCTCCCAAGGTCACAGCGCCTGCTTCAGCAGCAGCCTCGACTGCCTCCGCAGAATCGAGAAGCTCGCCGTCGCCACCGGTCACCGGGATCACCTTGAAGAGAGATGCATAGGTCGCGTTACCCGGGACCTGTGCGATCACGGCAGGCAGGGCATCACCGAAGTCGTAGAGAACGTTGACGTTGTCTATCAGCGCTGCCGTGTTCAAGAGCGGCACATAGACCAAGCCGATCTCTTCGGCGACGGTCGGATCGGATGCGTCGGTGCGAATGTAGTAGGCCGATTCGCCGTTGTGCAGGGCCTCATGAATGCGGAAGGTGACGGATCCATACGGTCCCACCCACTCGTCACTCTCAAGCACGTAGTCGAGCACATCGCCGACCATTACCTGAACCTCTTCGTCTGCAGCGACTTCGGCTACCTCAACTGCAGTAGGTTCCGGCGTCGGTTCGGGAGGCATCGGCGTAGCAGTGGGCGGGATGGCCGTCGCGGCAGGCTGTGCAGCCGAGCCACAGGCGGCGAGAATCAAGATACCGGCACTCATTGCCCCAAACCGAAGGACACTGCGGCGGGACATCGGGCGGACAGGCGAAGATGCGTGAGTCTGTTTGAAATCGGACATGACGTTTTCTCCTGACTGAATCTCTGAGGCTATCGACGTTCCTGATCGCTTCTCGATCAGGACAAACTGCTTCGTGATCACGCGAGTGTTGGAGATAAGACTGTCCGCAGGCGAAGGTCAACATAAAATGTATCTTGACAACAGAAGTAATCTGTGACAACATCACGTTGACGCGCATCGACGTTCCATCGCAGCACATCGCGTCACATCAGAATGGAGTGCCCACGGAATCTTTTGGCGAGGTGACGTGGGCATTTCCTTTACCTGTGGATAGCATAGCGGAATCCACTGAACAACCGGGTAAGACGACCTACATAAGTCGCAACGGTTTTTCAAGACCAGTTTTTTCCTCTACAATACCTTTGCCCATCCAGTTTCATTTGCATAAGTCTGTGGCCTAAAGGCCTTCTGCAGTCGTGCCAGATCATGAGCAAGAAACGAACCCATAAAATGCAAGGGAGAGGGAGTATCCATGTCGAGCTATGAAGACTCAGCGTTGCAGTTTGTGAAGCCCGGCGTTCGTAGCGTGCAGTCGATGGGGCGATTCACCTTTGCCGGGGCCACCCACCGCATGCAATGGAACGAGAACCCCTATGACTACCCAGCGGATCTGAAGGAGGAGGTGCTGCGACGAATGGCCGAAAGGGCATGGTCCCACTACCCCAATAGCCTGCGCCCCTTTGAACTGATCGACCAGTTGGCCGATCTCTACAACCTGCCGCCCGAGATGATCGTGGTCAGCAGCGGATCGGCAAGCCTGATCAAGATGATCATGGAAGCCGTCCTGGAACCGGGCGATCACATGACGATGCTATCGCCCACGTTTCTGCTCTATCGCCGCAATGCCGGCCTTCTTGGTGCAGAACTACACGAAGTCTCGGCCCGTGCCGAGACCGATTTCTCGCTGCCGGTCAACGGACTCGTGGTCGGCGCCCGTACCAACGAAGCGAAGTTGATCGCGCTCTGCGCCCCCAACAATCCGACCGGCACAGTCTACACCATCGACCAGGTACGCCGGGTCGTTGATGAAAGCGGCGCGCTGGTCATCGTCGACGAGGCCTACGTCGAGTTCTCGGACTCCGACATGCTGCCGCTGATTGAAGAATTTGAAAACGTGATTCTGCTGCGCACTTTCAGCAAGGCCTACGGCATGGCCGGCATGCGTGTCGGATACGCGCTGGCCCCAGAAGCACTGGCCAAGGAACTGGACAAGAGCGTCAGTCCCTTCCCCATCTCGACGTTCAGCGAGATGGCTGCGCTCACAGCACTAGAACATCGAGATCGATTCATGGAGAATGTCGAGCGGACGAAAAAGGAACGTGCACGTCTTTCAGCCGAGCTTTCGGCGCTCCCCGGCGTGCATGTCTACTCTAGCGGTGCCAACTTCATTTTGACCCAGCTTGAACGTCCGCCACAGCCGCTTGTTGCTGCGTTGCGCGAGGACCACGGCGTTGTGCTCAGCGACATGGCCTCCTACCCCGAGCTACCCCAGACCGTGCGAATCACCGTCGGCACGCCTGAGGCCAATGACCTGGTGATTAGTGCATTTCAGGAACTCGTCGAAGGCGAATAGAGTTCGATAGGATTGGGGTTTGCTCAATGGGGTTGGGCGAGCCGTAGGGCCATGGGGTGGCACATCTTGTGGCATACAGGGGAGCCAATTCCGCCCGCCCCCGTATCCCAACATCAACCCTCGTGCTTCGACATTTTGTCTTTGCGAAGCAGGCACAATGCGCGAACACACCCATCCCACGATCACGCCATCAATTGTCGATAACGGAACACGGCGACCACCAGTAAAAAACCAACGGCAACATAGAGTGGCGCCAGGCCAATTGTGCCGCTCAGCGGAAAGGCCAGCAACGGTCCCAGTGCAGACCCCGCGTCGCCACCCGTAGTATATACGCCGACAAAGGCATGGGGCTGATCGGTCCGAGTTGCACTATCGCTGGCAGCAGCGGCGAGCATGACATAGATACCGCCGTCGCAGATGAAAACGAGCAGCAACGAAACAACAGCCGGCACGAGCGGCAGCCAAGCTACGCCGAGCAGGCCCACAAAAAGCACTGCCGACGTGACTGCTGCGGTGTTGGCCTTGCCAAAACGGTCAGCCACATAGCCGAAGACCGGTCCCAGCAGCATGTCCGACAGCCATCGCGTTCCCAACATGATGCCGGCCAACATACCGATCCCGATCCCCAACTGGGCAAGCTGGCCGCCCGCCTCCATTCGGCTCGCCAGGTAGAGCGATGTTGTGGAGAGGACCACACCGTTTAGTAGATGTCCAAGGAAGCCTGCCCCTACCAACCAGCGCAGTCTTGCCTCGCCAAGGCCCATTTTCCATCCGGCGATGACACGCGCCCATGAGCTAGATTTGGCGCCAGATGCGGAGTCAGATTCTGCAACAGCGCGTTGCGCTGATACAGTCAACTTTGGGCGTCCAGCAGATGGCGGCCACTGCAGCAGACCGGCAACGGCGATGGCTGGTATCGTTGCCAATGTGACAGCAGCAACTGCTGCTTCGTACCCGTACTGATCATAGAGCCAACCGCCCACGAGCACACTCGACGCACTGCCTAGTCGCACCAGTCCCCACTGCAATCCGGTGAGCCGACCGCGCATGGATGAAGCGCCGGCCCAAACGGCCTCGTAGCCCCCTTGGCGCAGTGCCGACCAAGCGACGCCCCAGAGCAATCGGGCGACCAGAAAAACGGCGAATCCCCAGCCAACGCCGTAGAGTGCGGTCGAGACCAGGCCGAGTATAGTTGCCGCCCAAAACGGACTGCGTGGCCCCAGCCGCGCAAATACCTCACTTGCCCATGTGTTTGAGAAGAGCCGAACCAAGCGATTGGCGCTCAACAGCACGCCGACCAGCGGCAACGAAATCCCCAGGGCAGACGCCTCCAATGGCAAGAGGCTGTACATGAGCGAATCGCCCAGAATACATAGACCAATGACGACGCCGACCTGCACCACGAAGGCGACAGGTCTAGTTTCATCATTTGCTGTGGGGCGATTCGTCATGTCTGGCGGCCAGTGCCTGGCACTTTGGAGCAACTTTTTTTTCTTGGAACGACCTTACCCGACCAAGCTATCCACGCCCCCATAAACCGACGCAACGCACTACACATCAATCTCGGGGATAAAAACGCACACAATCTCAACGCACATATGACGGAATATACTCGGTGGCAGCCCCAACCGACTCGCCATAGGGCGATGGAGGTGCTGCGTCTTCCAAAGCAGGGATGAACGCGGGCGGCGGTGCAGCCAAGAAGGCCTTGGTGCGCTGATATCCGGCCTCAATCATTTCGTCCGTCTTGCTAAAATCACGGAACGAGATATTGCCGAAGTCGCTCAGGTGAATGTGGTGAAGATCGACAGAATCATCCTCGCCGGCCCGGTTCAGATCCTGCAACATCGACTGGGACATCATGCTGGACAGCGTCAGGCTGAAGACCTCCAGCACGCTTTGCGCAGCACGTAGTTGACCGCCGCCATAGCCGGCGTTGACGACGTAGAGCGTTGTGGCGCCCTTGTCCATGGCGATACTCGACGGGACGTTGGCAAGAGCGCCGCCGTCGACAAGTTGCAGCCGTGCATAGGTGACGGGCGGATGAATACAGGGCATCGAAGCGCTGGCCAAGACCGCATCGGTCAGCGGTGCGCTCTTATCTTCGCCAAAAACGAACAACTTCTGGCGTTGCAAGTCGGTGGCGGTGACATAGAGGGGCAAGGTCAGGTCAGCAAATGTGGAAGCGTTGGGCGGCATCGCATCCTCAATCACCTGGCGTAGGCCGTCACTGGTGAAGAGACTGGCTTCCCGGCTGCGCAGTCGCCAGGCCACCTGGATCGCGTTCTGTGGATAGACGATCTCCGTCGTCACACCGCGCCAAAGATCCGCCATCCGATCGATTGTCTCCAGCGAGACGCCCCAGGCCGCCAGATAGGCCGCGTTGATGGCCCCGGCCGATGTGCCGACAAGCATGTCCGGCTGATGTCCGGCTTCGACCAATGCGCGCAATGCACCCACTTCCAACGGGCCGCGATTCCCGGCGCCACTCAACACAAATGCGAGCATTCTGAGTCCCTCCGCTAATCCTCTGTTCCCACCGACAACAATGACAAACTCGCCCTTGAGCTTGCGGCCTGCCATCCGCTCGTGCAGTTCAGAGAGCGTGCCGCGCTCGACCGTCTCGTATAGCTTTGTCAGCTCTCTTGCCACAGCTGCCGGTCGATCACCGTAGATCTCCAGAGCATCCGCAAGAAATGAGCCGACTCGATAAGGGCTTTCGTAGAATACCAACGTATGGGGCGATTCCTGATCTACAGCCAAAAAGCGCTTTCTGGGCCCCCGTTTGTGGGGCGGAAAGCCGCGAAAGGTGAAACTATGCAACGGCAGGCCAGACAGGACAAGCGCCATAACCGCAGCAGATGGCCCGGGGATCATGGTGAAATCAACATCCTCACGCTGCCGCCTGAGCCTGGAGCAGACGGCGAACCAGTGTGAAACCGGGATCCGAGATGCCCGGCGTCCCTGCGTCGGTGACCATGGCCACCGAGTTGCCCTCCAGAAGCAGGCTGAGAATCCGTTCCCCCGCCCGCTCTTCGTTGTGCTCGTGAAACGCGATCAAGGGCCGCTGAATCTCAAAATGCTTGAGCAAGCGGCCGGTCTTGCGCGTATCCTCACTGGCCACGTAGTCTACCGCGCGCAGAGTCTCCAGCGCTCGCAGAGAAATGTCGCCCAGGTTTCCAATCGGTGTTGCGACGAGATAGAGCATCGGATGGGTGCAGTTGCTCCAGGTTGTGAAGGTTGAAGAGCTCTACGCGGTCAACGTGCCCTTGGTGCTCGGGACGCCTTGTCGACGCGGGTCATAGCTCGTGGCATGGTCCAGCGCACGAGCAAATGCCTTGAAGAGCGCCTCGATCTTGTGGTGATCGTTTTGGCCGTAGAGTACCCGCGCATGCAGGTTCATCTTCGATTGAAAAGCGACACTCTCGAATAGATGGAAGATGAGGTCTGTGCCCAACTGCCCGACCTTCGGGGTCACAAACTCGGCGTCGAAGACGGCATAGGGACGCCCGCCGAAGTCCAGCGCGACAAATGCCAGGGCCTCATCCATCGGCACATAGCTATGGGCTGTGCGTACGATACCTCGACGGTCACCCAATGCCATGTCCAGCGCTTTCCCAAAACAGAGAAACGTGTCCTCGGCGGTGTGATGCTCGTCGATATGCAGATCACCCTTGACATCAACAGTGATGTCAAACAGGCCGTGATTGGCAATCGCTGTCAGCATATGATCAAGAAAGCCGATCCCGGTGTCGATTTCAGCTTGCCCGCTACCGTCAATATTGAGATAGAATCGAATTTTGGTTTCGCCGGTCTCGCGTTGAAGTTCCGCTTCTCGCATGTTATGACTCTCTGTCCAGGGCAGAAAAAAGGAGGCACTTTGGAAATTCAGGTAGTCTCTTGTTGTCAGGCGGGTATCCCTACCCGCCGCACACCGGCAGGTAAGAAAACCTGCCCTGCGACCCCCTAAGAGTCCGTTGAGCCGAAAAGGAAGTTCGCAAGCTCTAGTGTACACTGGAACTCAGTGGCGCGCCAAGCCCGCAGCCATTCCTGGGTACAATTCTCAATATGTCCTATTGTAGGGCGGATATCCTTACCCGCCAGGCTTTGCGAGGCATAGCTCGACGGGTAAGGATACTCGTCCTACGATGCAAGTCGCGGAACCAATTCAGATACCCATCCGTTTTTCCAGCGAACGCCGTTCCTTCCCCCCGATCGTCTACGTGCCATTCGAACAGGAGGGTTCCAGGATGAGCAGGAAGTTTACGGTAGGACAGATCGCCAAAGCGTTGCGATGTCACGAACAGACCGCACGCCAATATCTCCACGAAGTCAACGCCGGCATCGACCGTCACGCCGGCAACTTGGCCGAAGCCATCGATCAGCAGACGCTCATCAGGCTCTGTCGCCGCCATGCTGACTCGATCATCGGCAGGCGGCTAACACCCCTGTTGGTCCCCATCCACAGAACCAGATCAAATTCCCATCGATAGCATCCTAGTCAGACGAGCCAAGGCCGCAAGAGGGGACCGGATCCGGTCCCCTCTCGTGAACGATCTCGAATTGGCCAAATGCGTCATGCAAGCTCGGTCTCGGCCAGGATTGTTTCACTGACATCGAGCTGGAACATTTCCTTGCGCACCAGCAGGACCGGACACGGACTCATCTGCATGACCTTAGCGGCCACGCTGCCGGCAGGCCAGAGAGAAGCACCGCCCATCCCATGGGAGGTCATGACGATCAAGTCGACTTTCTCTGTGCTGGCGACCAGCAGGATCTCTTCGGCCGGCGACTCCTCACGCAGCATTATGCGCGTGGGGATTCCTTTGTCCACGAGTCCCTGCATGTGTTCATCCAGATAGATTTGCGCCTGGCGATAGGTGTATTGCATGGCCTCGTGGGTCCAACGCTCCTCCGGATAGGGTGACGGCATATCCGGCATTGGTATGTCCAAGACGCGCAGTAGGATGACGTCGCTATTGAACTTTTCGGCCAGTTGGACGGCAATTGAGAGTGCTTCCTCTGCAAGACCTGACCCATCGAGCGGAACCAATATGCGACCGAACATATTCATGCTTCCCTCCTAGTTTAGTTTGGCGTGAATACCACGAAAGAAATCTGGCTGTTTTGCCTCTCGTATGAACTGTATCAGCATTTCTGCCGGGATTCACTAGTGAGTCCACTGCACAAAGCCTTTTTCGCCACAGATTCACACAGATGAAAAAGGATAAGACACAGATGGTACCGGGATACCTCTGGACATCTGTAAGACATCTGTGAAAATCAGGTCCTTATCTGTGTGAATCTGTGGCAAATTTTAGTTTTTGCAGAAGACTCACTAGTGGGCAGAATTCATGATGGAAGATCATCGGTCTGAACATTTAAAGTCACGTACCTCGCATGATACCTGATGAGTGGCTACAAAATGGCTACAACGTTCTTGGGAAAAAATGGCTCTTCTGGATTTACTGTGGTTGAAGCAAAAAGATTCCGCCGGGCATGTCGGCGGAATCTCGATGGCTATTCGTCTATCGGGGAAGACTTTGTGTACGCCAGCATTACCTAGAAGGCAACTCCGTCTCCACTGACTTCGAATCGGTAGAAGCCTGGCTCGTTCACGTCCTTGGCATGCTCGATCACGATGAAGTACTCACCGGATTCGGTCAAGTTGGCAGACCATTGAGCGTACGCAAGATCCTTCGCATCAATCTTCTCATCACCCTCTTCATCTCCGGTGGGTCCCTTTGCCGGGGTGCAACAGCCAAAGTGAAGATTCTCACCGTCCTGCCGCCACGTTTCGGCCTGATCACCGTTGCGCACGGTTAGGATTGTGGCGTCTTTGGGATCCGCAAACATGTGGATGGTGACGGGTCGTGCGTTATCATCGTCATCATCGTACGTAAACTTGTACCAATGTTGCTGGCCCTTCTCAAGCTGTGTCCACGCTAGCGTGGGCTGCATGGCAAAGTCAGGGCCTGTGCCCATCAATCCGGCGGGCTCCAACGCCTCCATCACAGGCTCGGCCATGGCGACCGGCTCAGGAGCCGGCTTCGGCTCTCGCAATCGGCGCTACGATACCGGCTGTCTCCTCAACCAATCGCGGGAAGCTCAGGTTGTCACCGGTCAGCGTAAAGCGATAGTAGGCCGGCGTCTTTACGCCTTTCGCGGATTCGACCACAATGTAGTAGCGTCCCGAATTGCGCATGCTCCCTTCCCACTCAGAGTAGTCGATAAGACCGTCGTTATTCTTGTCCACATCGACCATAGAGCAGCAACCGAAGTGTTTATTCTCGCCGTCACGTCGCCACAGATCCGCCTGTTCAGCGTTGCGCACCGTGAGGGCAACACCCTCATAGGGCTCGTTGTAGAGTCGAATTCTCACGGGATTGGTGGCGTCCTCGTCATAGTCGTAGTCAAAGACATACCAGTGAGATCCATCCGCCTCCAACTCCGTCCAGGCGCCGGTTGGAACCAACGCATAGTCGGGAGCGGTTCCGGCTAGTTCAGGCAGAACGACCGGAGCCATCGCTTCAGCGGGCGCTTCCGTCACACTCGGGGCACTTTCCTCGGTCGAGGCCAGTGCTTCCGACGGGAATGACAGATTCTCGCCGCTGATGTCAAAGCGATAGAACGATGTCTCCGCCACATCCTTGGCGTGTTCCACAACAATGAAATAGGTGCCGGATTCTCGCAACGTCCCGGCCCATTCCGCATAGTCGGCAAAGCCGTCGTCGTTCCGATCGCGGTCGACCATGGTGCAGCACCCGAAGTGCAAGTTCTCGCCATCGCGCACCCATTGATCGATCTGGTCCTGGTTGCGTACTGTCAACGTGGCGCTTGCATACGGTTCTGCGAACATTCGAATCTCGATCGGTTCATGAACGGCTTCGTCACTACTGTCATAGTCGAAGTGGAATGAATACCAGTCGTATTCACCCTCCTCCAACTGCATCCATTCACCACTGGGGGCCATTGTATCGAAAGGGCCCTCGCCTGTTGGCGCCTGGGCATAAGCTACAACTTCCCACGCCAGCAAGAGGACCAAAGCGATAGCAATCACCGCCATCGGCTTCCACATCTTCCTGGACATCTTATCCTCCTCTTCATGCCTATTGCACGTTCAGGTCTTTCCACCTTGCCACCGTGGCTCAGTTTGACACACCAATGAGGACAAACTATCGACACGGAGGCGACATGAGGCGTCCAAAATAGCTACACAATGGCTACAGATTTATATCAATGGTAAACGGTCTATCAGTGCCGAGATCGAACAACGGCTTTGAGGATTCGTACGGGGCTGTGTGACGAAGCGCTTTGGTTGGAGACGGGTCGCATAGACCCATTTCAGAACAGCAGGATCTTCTGGCGACGGAGTTTGGGTTCAAACTGCCATTGCCGTCTTCTTTCCTGATGATCGGCGAAGTCGAGGTGCGCTTCGAATCGATGCGTTATCTTGCGATAATCGAGCGAGCCGCTCAATGCACTTCGGAAGGCAACTGTGGTGGCATCCGTCGGATCTCGGCCCTGTTCGCGCCGCAGAATCTCGGTGCAGGTATCATATTCACTCTGCACGGCCGTTTCGTCGCCATGGAAGCCGTACAATTCGATGAGATGGCGATGCATTGCTTCATCCTGTGGATTGAGCGTGAGATAGCGTTGTGCAGCATCAATCGCTTGCTGAAAATCACCCAGTCGCATCGACTGCTCAACCAGCGTTTGCAGCGCGGTCAAATAGTGCCGCTCCCAACGGCGTCGGGCCAGGTTCACCCATGCCGTGTGTTCGGCGCTACCCGCAAGCGAGAACCCGTCTAGAAATGGACCCTTGTACAGATCGATGAGCGCACAGAGGAGTACCGCCCGTGGTGTGCGATTGTAGTCTTGGGCCAGTTGCATGAAGAGGATGGCATCGGACCAGACCTGAGACAGGTTCAAGCTCACGCCCTCATCGCCCATGATCAGGGCATTGCCTGTCGGCAGAGTGCGTTGAAGTTGGTTGCAGAGTCTCGTCAGATTGCGGTTCGTACGCTCTTCGGATTGCCTCGGCCAGAAGAGAAATCCAAGATGTTCACGCGCGACCGGCTCGCTTTGTGCGGCGAGACGATAGAGTAACGCGCTCAGCGCGTCCTGTCGGCACCTGAATCTCCTGCTCTCCCCAACAAACTGCTGGATTCCCAAGCACGTTGATTCGCAACATTGACATGATCGCACCTCCACCGACAAAAGGGCGACTCTTTTTGGGGAACTCTGGACGAGGGGGGGCATCGCTCGCCCGCACTGGGTCGCCGATCTTGCTCGCTTTTGCCAGAGCGTATCAAACGCATGGCTACAAGATGGCTACAAACCGGATACAGCGACGCGACTTGCGTACTCTGTACCCGCAACACAGATCTTCAGGTATTCGCAAGGTCGTTTGGGCGCACTGGCAGGGGACGCGGAGAAAGAACAGATCGCAAGTGAATGCAAAACCCGACATTTTCTGGGCTGCTTTGCTGACCGCAGCCAGACACGTTGACGATGATCCGTCCTAGGCGACATGCTGACGGTCTACAGAGGGTGGCTTGGCATTGCGCGGAGCCTGGATCGATCCAGGCTCCGCGAGTGATCAGATCAACTCATCGAGCGTTGGGGAGGCGGCGGGCCAGCGTCCGGACTCCCGGGCGTTGTCCATGGCAGCATCCACGGCGTGGGCCGTCCTATAGAAACGCACACCCCGCCTGTTCGACGGGATATGCTCAAGGTCCGATCGAATCGACTGGAGTCCTGCTGCATAGAGAACGGGCGGATCAATACTGGTCAGACGTTGCTGGAAGCCGAGATCATTGGTTCCCCAACGAACGCGGCGGATGGCGACAAGCGCTTCAAACTTATCCACCAACGATGCGGCAATACTCTCAGGGCTACCGTTATCGATGCCAAGCCTGAACAACGGCACTGGCGATGTCAGACGACAAGAGGTACAGTCAGGTGAGACAGAGATCTCCAGATCGCCTCCGAGGGAATATGCCTCAACGATCTTGTTCTTGCGATCTCGAATAACGATACGTCCACAACCGACTCGCTGGTGATGACTTCCTCGCCATGGGTGCGAAATGATCGTTTTTTGCAGTGCGCCGTCTTGTCGAATGACCGGCACGATCAATTGCTCCGGATCATAGTGCTCATCGGTGGGCACTGCACAGATATTTACGTCGAGCCGAGAATAAGCAGAAAAGGTCGGGGAAGGTCCGGGATAAAACACATAACCCCATTCGGGGACAGTCAATTGTTCCATTTACCGCCTCAAGATCTTTCAGGTTGACAACTAAACAGTCTTAGTCTACCAACGATCGGTTTGCGGCGGACCCCCGGATTGTTGGGATTGCGTTCTGAGCGAGTAATGGGGCTATTCGTCATCCTGGAACTACGTCAACGGCCGAGCAGGATCACAAGCAGCTCGAAGCGCTTTTCTGTGTAGGCCGCGTGATTGATCCCCTCGGGAACAAAATGGCAACGGTATCTAGAGAGTACGCAAGACATCCAGAAGACGATCGGTCTGATCCGAGCGCCCGACGGAAATGCGGATACTATTCTCCAACCGGGGCTTGCTGTAGAAACGAACAAGGATTCCCTGGCGCTCAAGCGCTTGCTTCAACTCAGCGGCGCTGCGTCCGACGACGCTACAGAGGATAAAATTCGATTGAGAGGGGAATGGTTCCAGATAGGGGATAGCGTCCAACGCACGATAGAGGCGTCGCCGCTCAGCCTTTAGTAATCCGATCACGACTCTGATATCATCGACAGAGCGCAAACTTGCCAGCCCGGCCACCATGGCAGCGACATTGACATTGTATGGCTGCTTAAATTTCCACAGTTGTTCCATCAGCCACCCAGGGCAAATGCCATAGCCTAAACGCAGTCCAGCAATGCCGGCAGCTTTGCTGAATGTGCGCAGTACGACGAGATTTTCATGGTCGAGCACCCAGGATGCGCGACTCTGATGGTCAGCGAACTCGACGTAGGCCTCATCTAGAACAACCAGCAGAGGTAGCTTGAGCAAGCGAGCGAGATCCTGATCAGAGAGCCAGTTGCCAGACGGATTATTGGGTGATGTCAGGAAGAGAATCTTGGGGGGAGGGGATTGGTGATTCGGGATTGGGGATTGGGTTTCGCCTTGTGGCTCAACACCCCAATCCCCAATCACCCTCTCAATCCCCTCGACATCAATGCTGTAGTCTTCTCGACGCCACACATCGATCACGCGAGCGCCGACAAGGCCGGCATCAAAGCTGTACATGCCGAATGTAGGAGGGCAATTGATGACCGAATCGACCGAACTCAGAAAGAGCCGGCAGAGATAGTCCAGCAATTCATCGGCTCCGTGGCCGGGCAATATGTGTTCAGGGGACAGGCCGACGTACTCGCTCAGTGCATCACGCAGGTCCGCCTGCTGCGGGTCGGGATAGATATGATAGTAGGCATACTCGGCCAATGCCTCTGCAACTGCAGGCACCGGTCCGTAGGGGTTTTCGTTGGCGTCAAGCTTGACGATCTGGCTTGCAGGCATGCCCAAGCGCTTGCTCAGCACTTCGAAGGGCTGGATCGGCGTATACTCTTCCATGGCCGAGACTTCGGGGCGAAGCAGGTCCTGCGGCTGAAATGACGTGGTCGGGGCCATCAGCTAGTCCTCCAGGCGTCGACGGACGGCTTCAGCGTGAGCGGTCAATCCCTCAGCACGCGCCAATGTCTCGGCAGCAGGGCCGATCTCGGCCAGCGCGGCGTCGTTCAATCCGATGATGCTGACGATCTTGACGAAATCGTTGACATTGATGGGGCTGGCAAAACGTGCCGTGCCGCCGGTCGGCATCACATGGCTCGGCCCGGCGACATAGTCGCCAAGCACCTCGAAGCTACGTTCGCCGATAAAGATCCCCCCGGCGTTCTGAATGGATCCGATGTGGCGCCACGGGTCTTCAACCAGGAGGCAGAGATGTTCCGGTGCGTACGCATTGGCCAGCGCCAGCGACTGGGCCAGAGAATCGGTGACCACGATACCGCTGCCGTTTTCCAGCGAGACCGCGATCACATCAGCCCGGTCCAGTTCCTCCAGTTGGGTCAGCACCGCAGCCTGAACCTGCTCCGCCATGGAACGGCTGTGCGTCAGCAATATGGCACTGGCCAGCACGTCGTGTTCCGCCTGGGCAAGCAGATCGGCGGCTGCATACTCTGGATCCGCGCTTTCATCTGCAACGACCACGGTCTCCGTCGGTCCGGGCAATCCGTCAATACCGACGATGCCGTAGACCTGGCGTTTTGCCAATGTTGTGAACAGGTTGCCGGGTCCGCAGATCTTGTCAACCGGCTGAACGCTCTCGGTGCCGAATGTCAGCGCACCGATGGCCTGAGCGCCACCGCTCACATAGATTGCATCCACCCCGACAATGTCGGCGGCCACCAGAACGGTGGGATGCGGTAGCCCTGTCTCTCGCTGCGGCGGTGAGATGATGGCAATGAAGGGAACGCCGGCGACCTTGGCCGGGATTGCTGTCATCAGCACGGAGCTCGGCAGTGGCGCCGTCCCTCCAGGCACATAGACGCCCACACGCTCGATCGGACGCACAAGCTGTCCCAGCGTGCCCTCGGCGTCATTGTGGATCCAGCTGATACTGGGTTGGCGACGATGGAATGACTCAACCCGCTCAGCTGCCTTGCGCAAAGCACCAATCACAGCGCCATCGACCTGCTCATAGGCGGCGGCAATCTGGTCAGAATTGACCTTCAAGGATTGAGGCGTCACCCGGTCAAGTTGCTCAGCCCAACGAATCAACGCTGCATCACCGTCAGCGCGCACATCGCCAAGGATACGCTGCACGACAGCTTCCGGCGTCAGGCGTTCACCGAATAGTCGCTCGATGCCGTCAAGCAACGAATCGGGCACATTGACTTCATCCCATGCACGGCGCCGCAGCACCGAGTTCTGGGCCGATGGTACATCCAGGATACGCATCATGTCTTAACTCTCAAGATTTGTGGCCACTCGCGGGAAAAACGGCGTTTCATCTAGGAAATGCCACAGATTCTCACGGATAGAAACGTGATGTGACACGGATGGCACTGGAAGCATCAAGTATCCAGAGACCATCTGTGAAAAATCAGTTCTTCATCTGTGTCAATCTGTGGCAAAAAGAGCCTACCTCGGCAACCTTACTGGTTAAGCCGTTCAGCGTCCTCAATGCGTCCGAGCACGACGAGAATGTCATGGGCCTCGATCCGAAACGCTGCGCTGGGGCTAATGATCAGCTCATCTCCACGCCGGACGGCCATCACGGTCAAGCCGTAGCGCTGGCGCAGATTGCATTCATAGAGAGTATGATCCCAGATACTGGCCGGGGCCAACAGTTCGACGACGCCGACCTCGCTGCTGACCTCGATGTAGTCAATGAAATGGCCGGCCGCCAACTTGCGTGCAAGACGCACACCCGCCTCATGTTCGGGCAGAATCACTTCAGCCGCACCAATACGCAGCAAAATGTCCTTCTGAGTGGCTGTACGCGCCTTGGTGATCACTCGCTCGACACCCAATCGTTGCAGAAGCACCGTGGCCAACAGGTTGCTCTCAAAATCGGTGCCGATACAGACAAGACCCGTGTCAAAGGAATCGACACCTGCCTGACGCAAGGCATCGACGTTGGTGGCATCCAGTTGCAGCACATGCGGCAAGGTCGTGCTTAAGTGCTGTACACGATCGATGTCAGCGTCAATGGCCAGCACGTTGTGTCCGTAGCCGAAGAGCGTTGTCGCTACAGCGCTGCCAAAACGCCCCAATCCAATGACCACAAACTCATCGGCCTTGCGTCGATTTGCGCCCCATAGTTTCAGTCTTGGCTGGCTTCTAGACGACTTTTCGGGCTGTTCGTCAGACACCGAATTTGCGTTGCTAATCTGTTCCACGCTGCCCATCTCCGCTGCTAGTGATGGCAAAATCTCCTACACATAATGCAGAAGAGTATACCATGGTTCGACCCCTACGCCGCCATCGAATGGAAGACCACATCGTGTGCCACAAGCTCGCCATCGACATAGTCGAACCGCCCAGAAAAGAAGTCGTCCTGGTCCAGCCACTTGAGGAATAAACGATCCCCCGGCCACAAATTGAGGTCCAGCAACTCAGCGTCGTCAATCCAGGCCAGCACACCCTCAGGCGAATCGATCAGGTCGCCGGTGAAGTCACGGACCACGAAGACAAAGGCGTACCAATCTTCGTCATCACTGAATGCGGGGAAGGTGAGAACGCCGCGCAGTTCCGGGTCGCTGGCGCGCAGACCGCTCTCCTCAAAGATCTCGCGGATGGCGCACGCTTCGGGGGTCTCACCCGGTTCAAACTTGCCGCCGAGACCATTCCATTTGCCCTGATGCATGTCGTTTTCTTTCTTGATATCGATGCAGCATCAGCGTCTGCATTGTTGCGCTTGATATAACAGAGGCGTGGCTAATTTCATGGGCTAGCAAACTCAGATCTGAGTCACATCGATTTTTTCACGAATTGTCTGTAGCACAGGTGATGAGGGCATATAGATCCCACCGCCGGCCATGCTTGCGCCCGGTTCGATGCTCAGATAGTAGAGCGGGCGGGCGTCCTCACCCGGCAACGCGCCGATCGTGCCGCTGATGTTCGTCTTGTAGGGACTCTTGTCCTTGGAGAATCGCACATCTCGATTGACCCGAAAGACCTTAATGACTTTCGGATCGTCCAGACGAAGTCGGACAGCCGGATCAAAGAAGGCGATCCCCTCGGCCATCTCCCGCAGAAACCGGGTGAATTCCTCACGCAGGCTTTTGTACTCAGCCCGGTGTTCGTCAAACCAGGCCTTGTCGTTGTTCTGTCCAAGTTCACGCAGAAACGGCATCAGCGCCGGATTCATCATGCAAGAAGTCCTTTCGTAGCGGGCCCAACGGTTGAATAGCTCTGCAAGGAGGCCATGGATTGACAATTCACGTTGAAATCATGAACGGCTTAGAAGTTCACGGCCAGAAGCCGCAGGTATACGCAAATCGACGCAGGTGAAAACCGTTCTTCTCCGTTTTCCCTCTGTGGCCCTTCGTGCTATCTCTGTGCTGAAAGACGCCTTTTTGTAGAGAAGTCACCAGGATGGTTCTTTGGGATTACAGGGGGTCTCTTGTCGTAGGGCGGGTAAGGATACCTGCCCTACAACCCCCTAAGATCCTGTTGAGTCAACAGGATTCAATAGGCGGCAAGTTCCTGCAACAGCCCGTAGATCTTGTCGGCATCGGGTCGATAGGCATCTTCAAGCGGTGGGCTAAAGGGTACAGGCGTGTCCAATCCGCCAAGTCGACGCACCGGAGCGTCGAGCCATTCGAACGCCTGCTCTGAAATCAGCGCAGCGATCTCTGCACCGATACCGACAAGTTGATTGGCCGAATGCACGACCAGAATCTTGCCCGTCCTGCGCGCCGTCGCCAGAATGGCTTCGGTATCCAGCGGCTTCAGCGTGCGCAGATCAAGCACTTCCACGTCAATGCCCTCGTGCGCAAGCCGATCCGCAGCCTTCAAGGCCTCACGAACCTGCGCGCCATAGGTAATCACAGACAGGTCGCTGCCGCTGCGAGCAAGGCTGGCCTCGCCCAATGGGATGATGTACTCGCCTTTCGGGACCATTCCCTTGGCCGACCGGTAGAGCGGTTTGCTCTCGAAGTAGATCACCGGATTGTTATCGCGAATGGCAGCCGTCATCAGCCCTTTGGCATCGGCCGGCGTGGCAGGTGCAACCACCTTGAGTCCCGGCGTATGCACAAACCAAGCTTCGGGGTTCTGGCTGTGGAACGGGCCGGAACGGATGCCGCCGTCGCTGGGCGCACGTATGACCCAGGGCACTGCACCATTCCAGCGATAATGGTTGTTGGCCGCATACTGGACAATGGCATCAAATGCCGAGGTGATAAAGTCAGCGAACTGCATCTCGATCACAGGCCGCAGACCCATCAGCGCCATGCCGGTCGCAGCGCCCACAAAGCCGGATTCAGCAATGGGCATATTCTTGACGCGCCGGTCGCCGAACTCCTCTGCAAAGCCCTTGGTGACCTTGAACGCGCCGCCAAAATCGCCGCCGATATCCTCGCCCATCACGAATACGTCCGGATCGCGACGCATCTCCTCGCGCAACGCCTCGCTGATGGCCTCGATGTAGGTCAGCTCACGGCCGCTACTGGTTGATTCTTCAGTATCAGTAAAGCCGAAATTGCTGCCAGTCTCATCCATCAATCATTCCTTGCATTAGTTTCAGAAAGAGCGATCCATGAATCTACACGAACATGCAAGAAGAGTAGTGACACTCCCTGTTCTCATGTTTTCCTTTGTGGTCCTTCGTGAGCCTTCGTGGATCAGTAGATTTTCGTCTGAACCCACCTAATCCGCATATACGCCATCAAAAACCGTATCCGGATCGGGCAGCGGCGAGGACTCGGCAAACTCAATTGCGTCGGCGATTTCAACATCGCATCGATGCCCGATTTCGTCCAACTCGACCTGGTCGATGCCGTCGTCGGCCAACAAGCGTTCCTCGTATCGGCGCAGCGGATCCTTGGCTTCCCACGCTTGCAGCAATTCGGCCGGGACATACTCGGCCCCATCGTGAATGGCGTGGCCCAGCATGCGCATGGTCTTGGCCTCGATGAGCGTGGGGCCACCGCCGGCCCGCGCTCGATCCACGGCCTGCTTGGTTACGCCATAGACCGCTTCAACGTCGTTGCCGTCCACAATCAGGCCGGGAATGCCATAGCCGGCCGCCCGGTCAGCGATATCCTCGATCTTCATCTGTTGTGACATGGGTGTGGCGTAGGCGTAGAGGTTGTTCTCGACGATCACAACAATTGGCGCATTCTCCACTGCGGCCAGGTTCATGGCCTCATGGAAGACGCCGGTGCTGCTGGAGCCATCACCGATGAAGGTCAGGGCCACACGCTGTTCATCGCGGTAGTTGAAGCTCATCGCCATGCCCACAGCCACCGACAACGAATGCCCCAAATGGCTGATAAAGCCCGCAATGTTGAAGTCAAGGTCGCCGGTTCCGTGCAGATTGGCGTCTCGTCCACGCGTGACGCCAGTGATTTTGCCCAGCATGTTGGCAAAGAGTCGCCGCGGTGTGAGGCCGCGCAGCAGATAACATCCCAGATCGCGATGCATGGGGGCCACAACGTCATCGGCTTCAAGTGTGTAGCCGGCGCCGACACTGATGGCCTCGTGGCCACGCTGGCTGAATGTGCCGCCAAGCCCACGACCCTGCTGCCAGAGCGCGACCATGTTCTCATCATAGGTGCGGGTCAAACGCATCCAGTAGTAGAGTTCGAGTCGCTGTTCACGGCTTAACTGAGCAGAGGTCATTAGGCCGACTCCTCAGCCACTAGTCGCAGAATCCGATCGACGACTTGGTCAGGGGTCATCTCGGACGTATCGACGATGACGGCATCCTCGGCCGGTCGCAGCGGCGACAGAACACGTCCGCTGTCCAGCTTATCACGTTGAATGATGTCGGCCAGGATCTGATCGTAGGAAACTGACTTGCCCCGCTGCTCCAACTCCAGATGACGCCGCCGTGCTCGTTCCTCCGGCGACGCGTCCATGAAGATCTTCAGTCCTGCGCCGGGCAACACAACGGTGCCGATATCTCGGCCGACCATGACGATACCCGGTTTGGTCGCCTTGCCGTTGCCGTACTGCTCGCCGATGCGCCGCTGCTGTGAACTCAACGCTTCCCGAACGCGTGGATAGGTCGAAACCGTCGAGACATTCTGGTCGACCTCCGGACTACGAATCAGCCATGTAACGTCGACCTCATCGACAAAGACGGTCGATTGGCGGCCATCGTTCCGGCCCGGGAGCGGCGGGTCAATATCGATCACGATCGTCTCGGCCAGCAGCGAGACCGCACGCTCATCCCAGATCGGCGTAGAACGATCCAATGCGGCCCAGGTGACCGCTCGATACATGACACCGGTGTCGAAGAGCAGGAAGTTCAATGCCTCTGCAACCAGATAGCCGACCGTGCTTTTGCCTGATGCAGCGGGCCCATCGACGGCGATAATGGCCGGTTTAAGCCGGACTATTGGATTCGTTCGAGTCTGATTCAAGGTTTCTCTGTCCATGTCATACTCGCGGACTGATTGCCGAGCTACTTCTTCGACTTGTGATAGCTGTACGGTTTTTTCGGGGCCTTTGCGCCGTCCTTGACCAAGTTACGCAGTGCAGTGACCTCGCCACGCGTCAGATGAGCATATTTCCCCACTTCCAGCGCACCGAGTTGCAGCGAACCGATAGACCAGCGTACCAATCGCAACGTCCGAAGTTCAACGGCGGCCAGCATGTGGCGAATCTGTCGCTTACGCCCTTCTCGAAGCGTAATCTTCAGCCAACAGCCGGTGCGCGGGCCAGGAGCAAGGCGGATCTGCGGCGGCGGTCGATCGACAACGCTGACGCCCGCTGGAGCCGTTTTGCCGTCCGGCAAATCGATGCCCTCACGCAGCTGATTGAGTACAGCCTCCGGTGGTCTCGACTCAATCAGGACATAGTAGGTCTTCTCATGCCGGAAGCTGGGATGGGTCAATTTGTGGGCCATCGATCCATCGTCAGTCAGCAAGATCAAGCCCTCGCTGTTGAGGTCCAAGCGCCCCACAGGAAAGACTCGATCCATTTCCGGCGGCAGCAGATCAGCCACAGATTGGCGTCCACGGGTATCACCGCCGATATCGCTCAGCACGTCGCGAGGCTTGTTCAATTTCACATAGAGGTGACGCTGGCGCTTGTGCACCGGCTTGCCGTCCACGGAGAGCAGAACCTTCTCAGGATCGACCTTGGTGCCGAGTTCAGTCACGGTCTGGCCGTTGACCTGAACCCGACCCTGGGTGATCAGTTTCTCGCAGGCCCGTCGGCTGTCTACGCCGGCGGCTGCCAATACTTTTTGAAGCCGTTCTTCTGCCATAAGGATATCGTCGATTCCTACATCAATAGTGTGACAAACTGCTTGGACGTCTCTACTGCAAAACACCCTCTTCGCCAAAGATGACTCTGCTGCAAAAACTAAAATTTGCCACAGATTCACACAGATAAGGCCCTGATTTTCACAGATGTCTTGCGGATGTCCAGAGGTAATCCCAGTACCATCTGTGTCTTATCCTTTTTCATCTGTGTGAATCTGTGGCGAAAAAGGCTTTTTGCAGTGGACTCACAGATGGACACAGATAAACGCAGATGAAGATCATTTTTCTCCGTCTTTCCTCTGTGTTCTCTGTGCCCTCCTCCGTGCCTCCGTGGTGAATCAGACCTTTCTGCAGCAGACTCATCGGTGATCCGCGATCGGATCGGATTGAGTATACCAAGTCAGAGCGTACCTGCAAAGGGTGCAAGGAGCACCTTGAGCACACCTGGCCTGGAGGCAATCGCCAATCCGTCAACACCATCGGCCAGCGGCAATCGGTGTTGGATCAGTGGCTGAACGCGTACGGCACCGCGCTCAAGGGCTCGCAAGGCTGGGGCGAATGGCCCGCATCGGCTCCCCACAAGTGTGACCTCGTGCACAACCAGCGAACTTATGTCAAATTGAGACAGTCTGCCGGCAAAGGTGCTCTTCAGGACGATGGTTCCGCCCGGCCGTACAAGATGCTGGGCCAACTCGAACCCCGAAGGGGAGCCGCTCGTATCAACCACAACGTCAGCGGCCGGGTCTTGAAGGGCATCCGCTTCCGGGGAACCGAGATGGATCGTCGGTATGCCGAGTTCCGAGAGAATGCCGATCCTGCTATCGTTACGCACCAAGGCAACGAGATCGCAATTTGTCGACGCCAAAACCTGTGCCGCCAGGAGACCCAGCCGCCCGACTCCAAGCAGATAGAGACGCGTCTCCGGCGTCAGATGTATCTGTTCCAATATCTGCATGGCGGCGGCCAATGGTTCAACAAAGACGGCCTGCTCATCAGAGATGCCCTCCGGGACAATGTGAAGGTTGGCAATCGGCAACGTCAAGTAGTCGGCAAAGGCCCCGTCACGGCCAATGATGCCCATGCTCTGCCGCTGACGACAATGTTTGTGCAGGCCCCTGGCGCATAGTGAACAGTGGCCGCAACCGATGTTGATTTCACCCACGACCCGCCGCCCGATCCAAAATTCAGCACCCGGTGCATCGACCACTGTGCCCACAAACTCATGGCCCAGCACGCCCCGATAGCCGCCTTTGTATCCGGCCAGCAGTTGAAGATCCGTCGAACAGATGCCCGCTAGATGAACACGAATTTGCGCTTCACCCGGCTGCGGCTTCGGCGTGTGATAGTCATTTCTAAGAATTGGACCATCGTCGGTCAGCAACAATGCATGCATCGACGACGGGATGGGCATCCGCTCCATGGCTACTCGCTCATATAAAAAAAGGCGGCGAAGTATTGCTACTCCGCCGCCTTCAAAAAACAACGCAACTTGGTTCAGCCGCACCGCCGAACCCTCTGCTCAAACAAGGCAGGCTGCGACTGAAAGCTGTTCAGACCTATGCCAGCGCGACGCTGCCATTGGAGACGTTGCCGTCCGATTTCTTCTTCCTGTTTCGGCCGAAGAACGAACCCTCTTCCCAAGCGACCAACAGCGGCGTAGCGTTGAAGATTGAACTGTACGTACCGGAAACGAGACCAACGATCATAGTTGCCATGAACTGGCGCAAGGTTGCGCCGCCCAGAACCAGAATGGCCACAAGAATCAGCAGCGCCGTGACCTGCGTAGCGATGGACCGTTGTGCCGTCTCGACAATACTGCGGTTGGCGACGGTCGCAAACGATTCGCCACGATATCGACGCAGGTTCTCTCGCAGCCGGTCAAAGACCACGATGGTATCGTTGACGCTGAAACCGATCACGGTCAGAATCGCTGTGAGGAAGAGTGCATCCACTTCCCATCCGCCGGCAAAAAACATGATGCCGGTGAAGGTAACGGTCACCAGAACATCGTGAATCAGTGCGATGACGGCACACGTGCCATAGCGAAACGGATGGCTAACGCCGCGAAATGCAAATGCAATATAGAGCATGATCAGCAGCGAAGCCAGAGCCACAGCCAGGATAGCGGCTCGGCTGACCTCCGTACCGATTGAGGGGCCGATGCTGCGATAGGAGAGCTCTTCAAACTCGCCAAATTCGCTCTCAATCGCAGCAATCAATACTTCCTTCTGCGGAATATCGATTGCCTTCAGCTTAACCTGTACGCGATTGCTATCTTCGACGTTGAAAGCGATGGTATCCGGAAAACCGCCCGACACAAAGATCTCTCGGACCTCCGTGGGCGGGATCTCCTGATCGAAGTGCATTTCCCACAGCGTACCGCCGGTGTAGTCGATGCTCAACGGCAGGAGCGTACCAAAAGCGATCAAGCAGTAGATCATGAAGAGTAGGCCCGGCACAATCGCGATTGCGGAAATCGTAAACCAGAGGCTGCGTCGCTCAACAATTTGCATAAGTTCGTTCCTTACTTGGTAGAAATGCTTATCTAGTATCCGATAAGTCCGCGTGATTCCGACAGCTTCTTGTCGCCGGAAGAAAGAACTGCACGCATAAAGGTTCGAGTCACAAAGACAGCCGTGAACATAGAGAGCACGACACCGATGCCCAGCGTCAGGGCAAAGCCCTTTACAATGCTGGCCCCAAAGGTGCTGCCGAACCAGTAGAGCACGCCACAACTGATCAGCGTCGAAATGTTGCCGTCGCGGATGGCAGGCCAGGCACGGTCGAAGCCGGCTTCAACGGCCAGTCGCAATGAACGACCGACGCGAAGCTCTTCTTTCATGCGTTCAAAAATCAGAATATTCGCATCCACTGCCATGCCGATGGAAAGCAGGAAGCCTGCGATGCCGGCCAATGTCAGTGTCACCGGAATCAACTTGAAGATGGCGATGTTATAGATAATATATGCAGCCAAAGCCAGGTCGGCAAGAAAACCGGGCAGTCGATAGATGACTAACATAAAGAGCACGACACCGAGCATGCCGATAATGCCGGCAGTCAGACTACTCTCAACCGATTCCTTGCCCAACGTAGCGCCGATGGTCGAAATGTCAACAATATTCAAGGCCACCGGCAAAGCGCCGTAGCGCATCTGAACGGCCAGCGAATCGGCCTCCTCATTGGTGAATTGGCCGGTGATCACACCACTGTCCTGGATAGCTGCGTTGATGACCGGAGCGGAGAGAACGACACCGTCCAACACAATGACCAGAGGTTCGCCCACATGGTCGCGCGTGTATGCGAAGAACTCGTCACTGCCGTCACCGGTCAGTTCGAACCCGATCTCCCACTGACCAAGTTGGCCTTGGGTGGCGAGAGCGTTGCGCAGGATATCACCCGTCATGACCGTCTCGAAAACCTGGCCAGGGTAGGGCACAGAGCCCGGCGGTAATGTGCCGGCTTCGATTGCAGCCTCGGCCTCAGTGGCGGCCGTAGGACGATTGGTGGTGTTGATGATCATGCCTTGGGACATAGGCGCCCCCTGTGGATCAACAAACTCCAGCTGACCCGTCGATCGAATCGTCTCGACGGCCTGATCCGGGTTGCTGACGCCAGGCAATTCGACGATGATACGTTCCTCGCCCTGAAGCTGGACAATGGCCTCGGCAACACCGAGACCGTTGACTCGATTCTCAACAATCGTCTTGGCCGTATCCATGGAGCCGGCTTCGACAGACTGGCCTTCAACCAGATCAGCCTCCAGCAACACCTGGGTGCCGCCACGGAGGTCTAGCCCCAATTTGATATCCTTGAGATCACGAGGGGCGTCACCTGCCCCCGGCACGAGATTTTCAATACTACTTGGGTGGTCGATGGGCAACGCAATAAACAGTGCGACGCCGGTTAACAGTAGAACCAGGACCAAAATAACGGTATTGTTACGCATAATTTCCTCAACGCTACAGCGCTAGATCGACTGCTGGAATTCCGATAATATGTATTCCCACACGGGTGCGAAACCAGGACTCTTTAGCAACAAGAGGCGGTCTGCGGGGAGATCACGAAAATTGTGTAAGATGAATCAGGGTCGGATAGAATATAGAATCCGAGACAAACCATTGAAGTATAGAACGGGGACATAGGACTGTCAAAAATCACAAGATGAACTTCGCCAACAAATAGATTGACCCAGCCGCTGTTTGACAGTAGACTGGACGCTTGGTAGAGAGTTTGCGTTGCGCTAAGGTTGTTCCAAGCTAATAGATGTTCCAGCGCAAGTCCCCGGTACGGCCCAGTTGAAGTGAGGTCAGCGGATCCCGTTTGTGGGCGGTGCCGGGGACTTTGGGAGAATCATTCCCTTGGTTTCGCCTCAGAAAAAAATGACCAGGTGAGAGGGAGAGCGATGAACTTCACAGAATTCGCAGATGCCGTCCAGTCCAATATCGGAAAGGTCATCATCGGCAAGCGTGATGCCGTTGAGTTGATGCTGGTCGCACTCCTTTGCGATGGTCACGTACTGCTTGAGGACGTCCCAGGCATCGGAAAGACCACGCTGGCCAAGGCGTTAGCGCGCAGCATCGATTGCTCATTTTCCCGTATCCAGTTCACGCCCGATCTCCTGCCCAGCGATGTAACCGGCATCAACTATTACAATCAGAAAAAGCAGGAGTTCGAATTTCGCCCCGGGCCGGTTTTCAGCCAGATTCTGCTGGGCGACGAGATCAATCGAGCGACGCCGCGTACCCAGGCAAGCCTGCTTGAGGCCATGCAGGAGCGCCAGGTCACAGTCGACATCGATTCCATGGCGCTGCCCCGCCCCTTTATGGTCCTCGCCACCCAGAACCCGGTGGAGTTGGAGGGCACGTTCCCGCTGCCTGAGGCCCAGTTGGATCGATTTCTGGTCCAGGTGCAGCTGGGCTATCCGACACTGGCGGAGGAAAACGAGATCCTGATCCAATATCAGCGCCAAGATCCCATGGAAACGCTGGAACCGGTGGTCGTCGGCGCTACGATTCTGACGCTCCAGGACGAAGTGCGCACCATTCATGTCAGCGACGACATTCGACACTACATTCTGGACGTCGTGCGCAGCACGCGTGATCACGATGGCGTCGATCTCGGTGTATCGCCACGCGGGAGCCTGGCCCTCTTTCGAGCCGCTCAAGCGCTGGCCGCGCTGCGCGGTCGAGATTACGTGATCCCCAGTGATGTCCAACATCTCGCCCCACCACTGCTCACCCACCGTATACATATCAGCCCACAGACAAGGCTGCGCGGACGGACGCCCGAGCAAGTAGTGGCCGAAATCGCCGAAAATGTGCCCGTGCCTGTGGCTGAATAGCCATGTTCAAGAGTAACCGTCGCATCGAGGCCGGCAAGGATACGCAATATACCGACGCCTGGATCATACTATCCATCATCCTGACGGTGGTTGGCCTCGTTCTGGACAACGCATTCCTCACGGCCGTCGCAATCATCCTGCTGATCATCATCGGTATCACATGGGCTTGGTCGGCGCTGATCTTTTTCGGCGTTGGCTACGAGCGCCGGTTCAGTGAAACCCGAGCTTTCCGGGGCGAGACCCTGCGCCTGACTTTGGCGGTACAGAATCAAAAATTCTTGCCCCTTACCTGGCTCAACATACGCGACAGTTTCCCCTCTGCATTGCCCATCAGCAACCGCGAGCTGCCTATCAGCCCGGCGACGAATCAGGCGGAGTTTTCGACATTCTGGATGCCTCGCCCTTTTCAGCGCATCACCCGCCACTTCGAGATTGAATGTACGGAGCGTGGCTTCTTCCGCTATGGGCCGACGCGCATGCAGAGCGGCGATGGTTTCGGCTTCTTCAGCCGAAACCAGACACTCTTCAATGAAGAACGGGTCATTGTCTACCCCACCCTCTACACCGTGACCCAACTCGCATTGCCGACAAAGAACCCATTCGGCGAGACGCGGGCCCAGGGCAGGTTGTTCGAGGATCCATTGCGGACCATCGGTGTGCGCGAATGGCAGGAATACGACATGCCCCGTCGCATCCACTGGAAAGCCACCGCCCGCCAGCAGACATTGCTCAGCCGGGTCTACGAGCCCAGCGAAGAACAACAGATACAGATCTTTCTCAACGTAGCCACCATGGAACGGCACTGGCACGGCTACATTCCCGAACTGCAGGAACGCAACATCAGCGTGGCCGGCAGCCTGGCGGCGCTGGCAGCAGATCTGCGTCTGCCCATCGGCATCATCGCCAATGGTTCGCTCCCCGGCGGCGATCAACCCATCCGCCTGCTCCCCGGCCGCAGCCCGGACCAACTCATGCACATCCTTGAATTGTTGGCAGCGGTGACGCCCTTTTCAACTGGTCCCATCGAAGAGGTACTCGCCAATGAAGCGCCACGCATGCCCTGGGGATCCACCCTGGTGGTGGTGACGGCCATTGCCCATGACGCGTTGTTGGCCACACTCCTCGACCTCAGCGCGGCCGGACGTCAATTGGTCCTCTTCACACTGGCAAAAGAGCCGCCGACACGCATCATGGAGAACATCCCCGTCTACCATCTGCCCCACCTCGTTGACGACTTAGCGGCGCCGACACTGGTCCAACCGGGAAAACTTGACGCTGGGGCCACTCGATTCGCCGCCCGCCGTCACCCACCACAGCCTGCAGGCCAGCAGTCTGTAGATCAGGAGCGCTGAGATGCTCTTGACCAATCGTCGTCACCGTCTGCTGCATCTGGCCGTCGCCGGCATGGAAGTCGGCTGGATCGCTCCCTGGGCACTGCTGATTATCCGTTTCTGGCAGCGCCGTTTGGCTGTCTCGCTGCTGGAGGATAGCGGCGCGCTGGAGACCGTCAAGGCGCTGGAGAACATCCAGGCCATGCCGCCCATCGCCTTCTACATTCTTCTCTTTGCGCTCATGGTTCTCTACATGTTGGCTGCCGATCTGCTCAATCAGCGACAAGTCGACTCGCCACAACGCGAGCTGATCATGGTGGCGCTGGTCGTGGGCACGTCGTTGCTGCTGGTGCGCACGCTCATCTACCCCGACGTGGGCGTGACCGATTGGGCGTGGCTGACCAACGTGACCGGCTCACTCTTCAACTTCACCGCTGGACGGCGACCCGATCTGATCGTGTTGGCCATCAACGCCTTTCTCTGGTTCCGCGTCTCCTTCAACACCGACCGTGATTTGACCTTCTTCGGCGTAGGGCTAAGCTTCCGCCTGGGCCTGATCATCTGCATCGTCGGCGGCGCGCTACTCTCCGGCATCGACTCGCAAACGCCCTCGGCCCCATTTGTTTTCTTTGCCCTCTTCCTTACCTTCGGCTTGGCCGCCGTGGCCATTGCTCGAATCGATGAAAAAGCATACTCGGTCGACGGCAGTCGTGGAACGCTGCTTCCCTGGGCCAGCGTCGCCCAGGTGGTGCTGATTGCCGGCATCATTCTGGGGCTTGGAGCCATCGCCGCGCGCATCTATTCGCCGGCCAATATCCGCACATTTCTGGGCTGGTTTTCGCCGCTATGGAATCTGCTGGACTCGATCCTGGTGGCGGTCCTCTATGCAATTGCCTGGATACTCGCCCCGCTGATGGAGGGAATCATCCGCTTCCTCCAGCGCCTGATGGCCAACGCCGATCCGCAGCAACTTGAGCCTCCTTCCGCCGGCGAAATGATCAATATTGAAGTCGCTCCAGAGAACATCAATGAGTTGCTCCAACAATACACCTACGTGCGCTACGGATCTGGTCTTCTTGATGATCGCCTTGGTTTTTGGCCTGATTTGGCTCTTCTTCATGCGCACATCCAAGCGCAACTTGCAGGATGAGGCGGAGGAAGTCAATGCCGAGCGTGTGACCATGGGCGGCGATCTGCTGGGGCGCGGGTTGGATCGCCTGCGCAATCTTGTCGATCTGGTACGTCGCTATGGTGTGGGGTCTCAACTGCTGGCGGCCATCTCAATTCAGAATATCTACGCCAACATGAGCCGGCTTGCACGCCAACGCGGCTATCCGCGGCCGGCGTCCCAGCCACCGGACACCTACCTGCCGGCGTTGGCCGAAGCATTTCCAGGCCGAACTGAAGAGATCGAGCGAATCACGTCAGCCTACATGCGCGTCGAATACGGAGAGCGAACGTTGGAGGAGAATGAGCTCTCTTCGCTGCGTACAGATCTCCGACGTCTTCAAGAAACGCCGGAAAACGAACAGGCAGCACCATCCAGCGATAGCCATTTGGCCTCCTCAGAGGGTACTCCCGAAGATCGACCAGAGAGTTGATCGCTGTTCCCAAACGGGTGAACGGGCCATGGGGACAGGTGCTACGATCATCTTTACACAACAACGGGCACGTGAACCGGCGGATGAGGCAGGCAGGAAGGCAGATAGCAGTCCAACATACGCTCCCGCCAGTCAACAAACCTCTCCACAGCAGATTGGGAACTGCCCGATTTTACCGATACAAATTGTCAGCAGCCTACCGTGGTATACTTAAGAATGTGACCTACCTCGATGTAGGTTGCGAATCGTGGACCCTTTGCTTTGCAGATGGTCCGTCGATTCTGAATCAACATCCAAAATGGAAGGAGTTTTTCGATGGCGAAAAACAGCAGCGGCCGCCAAGGTAGGCAGGCCGAATCAGTGACCGACGACGCAATCATGTCCACACCCCCTTCCGCATCCCTCTCTACCGGAGATGGATCCCCCTCACCTTCGCAAGACATCACCCAATCCGACGACCCGAATCATCCAAGTGGCGCGCTGCCCGACGATCCACTGAGCCAGCTTGAAAGCGCCTATACCGTCGCGCAGGCCCAGTTGGACAGCGCAGCCGACTTCATGGGGTTGGAAGAAGACATACGCAGCTATCTGCGATCACCGCAACGGGAGATGATCGTCCACTTTCCGGTGCGCATGGACGATGGTCACATGCGCATGTTCACCGGCTTCCGTGTGCATCACAACACCACCAAAGGACCGACCAAGGGTGGCATCCGCTACCATCCGGCTGTCACGCTGGATGAGTGTCGCGCCCTGGCCATGTGGATGACGTGGAAGTGTTCGCTGATGAATCTGCCCTACGGCGGGGCCAAAGGCGGGGTCATCGTCAACCCTCACGAGTTGAGCATGGCCGAGCTTGAACGACTGACCCGGCGCTACACCACTGAAATCAGCCTCTTCATCGGCCCGGATCGGGATATCCCCGCGCCGGACGTCGGCACAAATGCCCAGGTCATGGCCTGGATGATGGACACCTACTCCATGCATCAGGGGCACTCCGTCCCGGCCATCACCACAGGCAAGCCCGTCAACATCGGCGGCACGGTGGGCCGCGAATATGCCACCGGCCTCGGCATCACCTACACGACCCGTGCCGTGATGAAACATCGATCGGGCCGCGGACTGGCCGATGCAACTGTCGCCGTCCAGGGTTTTGGCAATGTGGGCAGTTGGGCCGCACGGAGCATGCATGAGCGGGGCGCGCGAATTGTCGCTATCAGCGATATGCAGGGCGGCATCTACACGCCTCACGGGTTGGATCTTCGCCAGCTGCTGCGCCACGCCAAAGAGGCGGGGACCGTCGTCGGTTTCCCTGGGGCCGACGCCCTCACCAACGAAGAACTGCTGGAACTGGATGTCAATGTGCTTGTGCCCGCTGCGCTGGAAGGCCAAATTACGGGTGCGAATGCGTCGCGCATCCGCGCAGGGCTTGTGGCCGAAGGCGCCAATGGCCCGGTGACACCCGAAGCCGAGGCCATCATGCTCGATGCCGGCATCGAGATTATTCCGGATATCGTCTGCAACGCAGGCGGTGTGGTTGTCAGCTACTTCGAATGGGTCCAGGGGTTGCAATCCTACTTCTGGGACGAGGGAGCCGTACGCCGCAACATGGAACGCACCCTGATCGACAATCTTGACGAGGTCATCAGCGTGACCATGCGCAGTAGCTGCAATCTACGCATCGCCGCCTACAGCCTGGCCATCGAGCGCATCGTCGACGCGGTGCGTCTACGCGGATTCTACCCGTGATATTGACCGCTTCCCTGATAGCGATAGAGATCCGAGCCGCTCATCACGGCGGCGATCAAGTCGTCCACCCACATCGACTGCACCTGATCGGAGGTGCGGGAAAGCAGAAGCGTTTTCCCGTCGGCCATGTCGCGCGGTTCAGGACGATCGGTGCGCCGTAGAAGGTGGTTCTTTGGAAGAACCAGAGGCTGACATTTCCTCACCCTGAGTGTCAACCCCTTAGATCCGGTTGAGCCTAGAAGCATTCACCCGTGACCGCCAGTCTTGGAGAAATGACCGAGAGGGGACGCCTGTCAGCGGACACGTGGATGGTGGTTATGTCCCAATCGGCAAGTAGACCAGAAACACTCTTTCGAACCAGCGGCCAAGATTCATGGAAATTTGGCCGCCGGCCGTGGTGAAGTAGCCGCCGACATAGAGGTCGTCGTTGCTGTCCACCGCCAGGGCTCTGACAAAACCGCCACTCACGCCGCCGTCCAGGGCAGACCAGCTTGTGCCGT
The DNA here is from genome assembly GCA_963848115.1 of uncultured Chloroflexia bacterium. Taxonomy (GTDB): domain Bacteria; phylum Chloroflexota; class Anaerolineae; order Caldilineales; family Caldilineaceae; genus JAWKOK01. The sequence goes on from CAWKCP010000005.1 coordinate 101,283, forward strand.
CCCACTTGGCGATGTAATTGGCCGTGGTCGCACCACTGCCGGCCTCGAAGAAATCGCCGCCGACATAGAGGTCGTCATTGCTATCCACCGCCAGGGCCTCAACAAAACCATTCATGCCGCCGTCCACGCCACCGTCCAGGGCAGACCAGTTTGTGCCGTCCCACTTGGCGATGTAGTTGCCGCACCGTGATCGCACCACTGCCGGCCGTGTCGAAGTAGCCGCCGACATAGAGATCGTCGTTGCTGTCCACTGCCAAGGCTGTGACAGCGACGCCCATGACACCGCTCACGCCGCCATCCAGGGCAGACCAGCTTGTGCCGTCCCACTTGGCGATGTTGTTGACCGTGGTACTATCAGCCCCGCTGAAATAGCCGCCGGCATAGACAGCACCCTGGCTGTCGATAGCCAGGGCGTAGACATCGCCGTTCAGGCCGTTCAGGAAGAATTGATCGTCCCAATCGGCAGCGTTGGGCATCGCTTGAACGGGACCAGACGTCGACAAGATGGTCAATAATATGGTAAACAGGACCATTGGCCCAACGATGATGTAGGGAAATAGTGCTCTACAGATAAAAAGGTCGGGTCGGGTAGCGTTCATGATGGCTCCTGTCGTATGAGTCAATAACTTTGAGATAGTATGGTTGAGGAATTTGTGTACAAGAGTATCGGTGGTGACGAAGCGGATGGTGCAAGAGATCGATTCGGCAGTGAACCCAATGAGTTTATGGTCGTCAGGAACAATGGAGCGGTTGTAAGACCGGGTCTGAGGCTGGTGGGCAGTGGCCACCAGCCCGGTGGGTGCGTCTTCGACTCTTTATCGGTTGGCACACTATGTCGGTTGGCACAATAGAATTTTATTGCCATACCACCATAGGCGCAAGCTGGCTACACGGATCCACACCCTACTGAGAAGAGTTGAGAAAACAGGTTCGACAGTTCGATTCAACGACAGACGATTCTCCATTTGTACGCAGGATCTGAATCTGCCCCAGCAAGATCCTACGTCGGGGTGTCGGAGTGATTGCACTGAACCCCGATACGCCTTTATTTCCGGCACACCGGGGTTCTTAGTATAATACGGGGATTATGAGTAAGGACCTTAGCCGTAAAATCATCTATTCGCTCGTTGTCGCGCTGCTGATCTATGTGGGTCTGGCGCTATGGAGCGATTGGCAAGATCTGGCGCAAGCACTGATCGATTTCCCCTGGCACTGGATGCCCGCGGTGGTCGGCCTGACCCTGCTCAGTTATACGGCGCGGCTGCTGAAATGGCAGTGGTATCTGAGGGTCGTCGGCGTCCAGATCTCGCGCTATGACAGCGCACGCATCTTTGGCGTCGGCATGTTGATGGTCATGACGCCGGGCAAGGCGGGCGAGTTTCTCAAGAGTTACATGGTCAAAAATGTGACCGGCACGCCCATGAGCGTTACCGCACCCGTAATTCTAGCCGAGCGTATGACCGATGGCTTGGCCATGCTCGTGCTGGCCGGAGCCGGCCTATTCGCCTTCCCGGATCCGACTGCCCGCTCGGTTGCGGCCACGGTGTTTTTCAGCTTCATCGCTATCATCATTGTCGTGCAAATCCGCCCGCTGGCGCTCTGGTGTCTCGGTGTGGCCGAACACATTCCGCTGGTCAAGCGCTTCGCCCATACCCTGCACACCCTCTACGAGAGTTCGTATATTATCTTCAAGCCGGGCAACCTGATGGTCTCGCTAACCATCGGCGTCTTCAGTTGGGGGGCGGTCGGCCTTGCCTACTATATCGTCCTGGTCGGCTTTGGGGCGCCACCGGGGCCGCAGACGGTGCTGGTCGCCATCTTCATCTTCAACATCAGCACGGTCATCGGCGCGGTCTTTGCCATGCCCGGCGGACTGGGCGGCGTGGAGGGCAGCATGGTCGCACTCAGCATGCGCATCCTCGGCCTCAGCAGCGCCACAGCCACAGCCGCTGCACTGCTCACCCGTTTCTGTACGTTGTGGATGGGCGTCAGCATCGGGGTGGTCAGCTTCCTGCTCTGGCCAGAGTTGCTGGCCGGTTCGGAACAGGCGGAGAAGGAGCGGGCCGCGGCCAATGAGCAGGCCGGCGCAGCGGTGCCGTCGACCAATTCGGTCGAATAAATTATGTCAACCAAAAAGAGCCTCCCGACAAGTCGGGAGGCTCTTTTTGGTTGACATGTTCACTCTGACTCTTCGTTCTCTTCGGCCCAGCGGGAGAGATCGGCCAGCTCGTCCAGCGGTTCGGTTGCGGCGTAGCGATCCCACATCTCCTTGACGATGGCCTTGGCATCACAGGCGACACCCTGGTCGGCAAAGTATTCGCAGACACGCTGCACGTCGCGCTGGAAGATCTTATGGGCGTGAGGATTCTGTTTGCTCTCTACCACCTGCGGGAAATCGATCAGCGTGATCGCTCCTTCCCAGTAGAGAATGTTGAAGGCGGACAGATCGCCATGTACCAGATCGTGCTTGAGCAGCAGTTCGACGTGGTGCATCACGTCATCGAAAAGACCCTTTGCTTCGCTCGGATCAAGATCGACTGACTGGAGAATCGGCGCCGGCAACTGATCGTCGCCGATATAGCCCATGAGAATGGCATTCTCGCCGGCTCCAATCGGCTTGGGTACGGCGGCGCCGGCACGATAGAGCTTGTCCAGCGTCGTGAACTCGTGCATAAGCCACGAGGTATGCGACATCTGTGCGCCGAATGCAGTGCCTTTGTCCAGCGCACGCTGCAGACGCACATCTCTCTCCTTGGGCGTCTTGCCGTCCGGCCCGAGAATCCTGCGCCCTTCGCGGTACATCTTGTCGTTGCGCAGATTGCGGAACATACGCGGCCGGTAGACTTTGGCAGCCAGATAGTCGACACCGGTCGATGGGTGGGCAATGCAGCGGTAGACGCTGGCCTCCTTGCCGCCCTTGACCTGGGCCACCACATCTGTGATCATGGCCTGGTCGTAGAACGTACGCAAGGAGTCGAGCAGCCACACAGCCTCGAAACGCGCCGGCCTGTAGGTGATCTCGAAGCCCGCCTCCAGCCCTTCGGCCACGTCGGTCAACTCAGCGACCGACTCTTTGTTGGAGGCTTTGGCCTTGGGATTGCGCGGCGTGCGTACGGTTTCGCCCAGGTCGAAATCCGGGTCATACATGGCCGCATAGACTTCAAGCGGATCGGGTTCATAGTCGAACGTGGACGGGTTCGGCTGTGACTGGTTGGATTTTGATACGCTGGATTGTGATAAGTTGTACTGGTTAAGACTCACTAGATTGTTTTCCTCGATCATTCGGTAAATGGTTCGATAATCGGATCAAAAAAACGCTACAGAGTTTCCGTCCTCCGCAGCGTTCCTGTTCTGACCCGAATCGGCCATCCAAATCGTTGGACCGTGAGATGCTCTGAGCGCCTGCAACAGTCGGTCCGTCAGTGATGGTGATTTTGTCGAGATCAAAAAAGCCGCGGAGCTGAATACGTCCACGGCCTACAACAACCTGGTATCTTCCTAGATCTCTCTAGCCTAGAAACCAGCCACCTGAGATACGGTCGACAGATGGGTATTGAAAGGCAGGCGCACTTCAGCAAGTATCGCTTCGTACTTCTTCACTTGGGCTGACATTCAACGCCTCCTTTCGGATTCTTCATGTCTGATTCTACATGGATGGCTCTGCATGAAGTCCAACAGGCATCCTGAAAAACATCTAGATTCGACTACGGGCATAGTTTAGCATAGACGGTTTTGGATGTAAAATTGCGTTTGCGCATCGCCGATCACGATGGTCTTGGCCCTTGCTACCATACACTCTGCGACATGTCATTCTGAACGGTGCACCAGAGGGTCTTGCAGTCGGGAACCGCACCGGCAATTATGGAAGATTCTGTAGCGCGAGAGCCGCCAGTGAAGAATCTCACCAGGTTGTGAGCGTAGAGACCCTTTGCTAGAATCTCATCGGCCACGAAAGACCTCGGATGACCCACTCAGGGCGACAGGTTCGACAGGGTACGGTAGCAAGGTCTCGGCCGTGCTTTCAGCTGGAACAAGAAGTCACGCATGACAGAAACACCAATGTACAGGCGGGAGAGCACAGGGCTGGATACTGATGACTACCGCAAACTGAGTAGGCGCTTGGGGCAACCAAATCTGTCCAAGCGCTTGAACCGCCAGACAGAGCTGACAGCGATAAGCCGATCCCGGCGACGGTGCACGGCACATTTCGGCGGCGGAGCGTGGAAACAGACGATCATCGGCCATGGGTTGCGAGCAGTCGGCCTCTATGGTCGAGGGTATCGCAACTTTCAGGATATCCAGATTCGCCGCAATGTGGTGAAGTTCGCAAAGCTGCCGCAGGCTTTCGATGGATATCGGATTATGCACATCAGCGATCTGCATATCGACCTCGATCCTGCGCTAACCGACATTGTCATCGAACGGCTGGCCGACGTCGAGTACGATCTCTGCGTGATCACCGGCGACTTTCGCTCCGACACCGTCGGCCCGTCCGACAGTGCCATCGGCGAGACGATGCGGGTGATGGAACGGATAGACGCGCCCACTTACGCCACCCTGGGCAACCATGATTTCATCGAATCTGTGCCGCCATTGGAACAAGCCGGTATCCAGTTCCTGCTCAATGAAACTGTCACCATCACGCGTGAAGGGGACCGACTCTATCTCTCCGGCATCGACGATTCGTACACCTACATGACCGACGACTTGCCACGTGCCGGCCTGGCTGTGCCCGCCGGTGCGCCTTCTGTCTTACTCTCGCATACGCCCGACGTCTATCGAGCCGCCGCCGCCTATGAGTACGATCTCATGCTTTGTGGCCACACCCACGCCGGCCAGATCTGCTTGCCGGGCGCAATTGCCATTCAGAGAAACTCATACGTTCCTCGAAACATGCTGCAAGGAGCATGGCAATACGGCCACATGGCCGGCTACACCTCATCAGGCACCGGATCCACCGGCATCCCCATCCGCTTCTTCTGCCCGCCGGAGATGACGGTGCATATTCTTCGAATCATTCCAGGGTGCAAGGACAGCAAATGGTAAATTCTTACTTGACACGGCCATTTTTTTGTGAGATACTCGGCTCAGCTAGGCAAAACAGCACGGTTGTTCTGATACTATGTTGAGCCAAGCCTAAAATTGCTATCCTATAACGAAAGGAGGTGATGCGAATGGATCATAGTACTAGTATCCGTCCGGTAGCGTCACCTCAAGAGATTCTTCTCTAAGACGCTACCGGACACAGAAACGGAAAAGCCCTTGTTGCTTCGGCAACAAGGGCTTTTCTCATTTCATCTGTCCAGTTCGTCTCTTCTCAATCTGTAGGAACAGGTCTTGCGCCTGCCCATGGGGCGTGACCACAAGGGTCACTCCAACCGCCGAATTTTGAGAGGATACGCCATCTCCAACGAAAACGCCCACCGATATCGGTGAGCGTTGTTATCGAATAGGGGCGCCCAGTGGGGCTCGAACCCACAACCTCTTGATCCACAATCAAGTGCTCTGCCATTGAGCTATGGGCGCCACACTGTCTGCAATCACACAGATACTGGCGTCAAGTAGATCCGGCACGAAAAACCGGTATCTACCCAAGGAAGACTGGGGGACAGGGATTCGAACCCCGATTGACGGCTCCAAAGGCCGCAGTCCTGCCGTTAGACGATCCCCCAACAACAATTGTCAATTGTGAATGGTCAACAGGCAATTGTCAATGACCGGGATCGCAAACTCATTGACAATTGGCAATTGAACGCTGGCAATTGACCATTGTCCAGGTGCCGAGGCCCAGACTTGAACTGGGGACACCTGCATTTTCAGTGCAGTGCTCTACCAACTGAGCTACCTCGGCAAAAAGGCCGACCCAATGGCCGGCCCCAGAGCGGGCGATGAGATTCGAACTCACGACCTTCTCCTTGGCAAGGAGATGTTCTACCACTGAACTACGCCCGCATGAACATTGTTAATGTTAGCCGAATCCTACGATTCTGGCAAATCTCACACCTTCTGTATCACTCTACTTCTGCATCATCACACAAGTGTTTCTTGGCTGCGATCGATACAAGTGGACCCGGTCGGATTCGAACCGACGATCTTCTCCTTGCAAAGGAGACGCCTTCCCGCTAGGCCACGGGCCCGGAATAATTGTCAATGGTGAATTGTTAATGATCAATTTTCAATGAAAAGCGTTGTCTTCGAACACGTGGTCTTTGACGATATTGACAATTGAACGTTAATAATTGTCAATTGATCTGGTGCCGACGAGAGGACTCGAACCTCCACACCCTTTCAGGCAATAGATCCTAAATCTATCGCGTCTGCCAATTCCGCCACGTCGGCAAAGTACATGGCTCGGCATGGACAGTCCCCCAAAACCGGCACATCTTCAAATATTGTAGCGGAACTACTGCAAATGAGCAAATTGTTGGGAGGAAATCATACCCCCGATTCTGTCAGCCTAATGCTGTGCCGTCATCTATCTCAGTGACCTTGCAGCCACGTGGCAGTTCATGGTTCCCAGGGTATTACCCTGGCTCACCTTCACCGCTGCGACGAGATTCCACCGTCTCGATCTTGCGATGTCTCCATCTCAAAATGTCAGCGGGCGAAACCCACTCGCCTTGCTCCCAGTTGCACGCTCGCCTAGCCGGTTGCATTGCTGAAACCGCTGGTGGGCTCTTACCCCACCCTTTCACCCCTTACCGAACCCTAAGGGTCGGCGGGAATCCTTTCTGTTGCGGTTGTAGTCAACTGCCCGTTACCAGACAGCTGCCCTCACTTACGGTTTCGTGAGGCAACCTTTCCAGTTCGAAAACCGGATGGAAGTCGGGAAGTTCCTCTAGCGATCCAGTCGGATCGCCAGCGACGGCGATTCCCTCCCAAGTCAGCTTTGGTCCTACGTAGCCTGTCGCTACAACCAACCAAAACCAACCTCATTTGCAACTTTCTATCTTAGCAGTGAGGCATCGAAAAGTCAAAGACTTGACGCACAAAATGCACTGCAAATCCGTTGCCGTGGGTAGCCATCGAATGTTTCAAAATGCGTCAAACAATGCAGCGGCAAGGCACTCCCTGACGGTAGACCACTGATCAGGCGATGCCAAATGGGTGGAGTCAAAACTGGGTTAACGAGCCGCAGAGACATGTGAACGGGCGGTTGAGTGCAACAGGCGCTTTGCTCAGCTATCGCATTGCATCGTGTCGGGAGCGGAAAGATCCAATTCGGGCTGACGCGGACCTTCCACCCAGACCTGTCCGTCGGACCAGTTTTCCTGTTTCCAGATCGGCACAACGGCCTTCAAACGCTCGATAGCATATCGACATGCTTCAAAGCAGCCGTCGCCGCGATGAGGCGTCGCCACGCCGATCACCACGCTCGGTTCGCCGACCTCGACCCGACCAGTGCGATGGAGTATGCTGACGGCCTTGACCTTGGGCCATTTTTCCTGGATCTCAGCCCCGATGGTTGCCAACATCTGCTCAGCCATTTCAGGGTAGGCCTCGTACTCCAAGAAGTCGGTGCCACGCTGCCCATCGTCTGTTTCCGTCGACCCACGGACCATGCCGCCGAATGTGACGACGGCCCCGCAGTCCGGGCGGGTCACACGTGCGCCGACATCGTCCAACGACAACGGTGCATCGGTAATCTCGAAATACTTTTTCGGCATAATAATCTCATCACCCTTATGTTGTTAGCGTCGTGCGCAATGACTAGTGACTCAACTGCGAAAAGATCAAATTCACCACGGAGGCACGGAGGGGGGCACGGAGATCACAGAGGAAAAGCGGACAAAAATGCTTTTCATCTGCGTTTATCTGTGCCCATCTGTGGCTCTACTGCAAAAAGGTTTTTCTGGACACTAATTGTCACGAATTTACGAAATGTAGCGTGGTGCCAGGGGGGAGAAATTCGTGTTAATTCGTGCTAATTCGTGTCCAATCCCTTTTTGCAGCGCAGTCACCAGTAGAAGGCAGCCCACCGATTTGATCTACCCAACAGCCCGCCATTCGCTCCCCCCCGAAACCGGCGGGAAGATCGCCACCTCGTCTCCGTCGTTCAGCATCGTGTCCGGTTGAGCATACTGCTGGTTGACAGCCGCGTAGACCGAGCGTTTGGACAAGTCGAAGTCGGGTTGATCAACAGCCAATGCGGCAAAGAGCATCGATACAGTAGCCCCATCATCAAGCTGAACCTCTTTGTCTCTCCACCCTGCCTGCTGACGAATGGTGGCAAACAATCGAACGGTCACATTCATCAGATCAATTCCTTATGTCACTCATTTTGGGCGAATGCACGAAAATAGCTATCCACAAAGGACTCCACTGCAAAAACTAAAATTTGCCACAGATTCACACAGATAAGGACCTGATTTTCACAGATGTCTTACAGATGTCCAGAGGTATCCCAGTGCCAGTGGATCATTGTTTTTTTGGTATGGCCCTAGCTTTCGCCTTCGTCAGTTCGCTGCCAGGCTCCCGATTTGCCGCCGAGTTTCTCGACAAGCTTGATCTCGCCAAGAACCATCGTCTTCTCGAGGGCTTTGGCCATATCGTAGATGGTCAAGGCCGCAACGCTGACTGCGGTCAACGCTTCCATCTCAACGCCGGTCTGTCCCTTGCAGCGCACAGTCGCTGTGATCACCACTCGGCTCTTTGCCTCGTCAATCTCAAAATCCACTGCCACTTTGCTGAGCAACAGTGTGTGGCAGAGCGGGATCAACTCGGGTGTGCGCTTGGCGGCCATGATCCCGGCGATGCGGGCTGCGGCCAACACGTCCCCCTTGGGCAGATCACCGTCTCGAATGGCGGCCAGCGTACTCGGCAACATACGCACTTCGCCAACTGCGACAGCCTGGCGGCTGGTCACATCCTTGCCACTAACGTCGACCATGGTTGCATTGCCGCGTTCATCAAGATGGGTCAGTTGATCGGACATGAGTCTCCCAAAACGACTGTGCTATCTCGCCAGAGCAAGCAGGGAACGAAACCTGCCCTACTCTTCGAAATTCCATAGAACCAAATCGCAGATGCCGATCTACAGGTCGCCAATCAATAGCGCCTGCACTGACTCGCCGGCGGCCAACACGCCCTCAGCCTGGGGCAGTTCCAACAACGCATTGGCGGTACGCATGGAAAGGAGCCGGCTGCTGGCCTGGCTCCCCGTACTCTCGGCCACGAACCCGCCCTTTCCATCATCCTGTTCGTTTTCCCATCTCAGGTGCGCTCGATGATATTCGGGGCGTTCCGGGTCGAGCGGCAGTGGCTGGGTGAGGGTAGCCTGTACACGCGTCAGGTGCGGGTCCAGCCAACCGGCCATTTTGCGCATGGCAGGGACGGCCATCAGATACAAGGTCACCAGACTGCTGACCGGGTTGCCCGGCAGACCGAAGATTAGTTTGGTCTCACCGTTCCATGCGGCAGTGGCAAAGGTCAGCGGCTTGCCCGGCTTCATGCGAATGCGTCCGAAATGGACCGTTCCGGCGTGCTCCAGCAGCGGTTTGATCAGATCAAGATCGCCCATGGAGACGCCCCCCGAAGTCAGCAGGATATCGGCCTCCGCCAAGCCCTGCGCCACCGCCTGCTCCAGTGCCGACTGACTGTCGCCGGCAATGCCCAGATCGAGCGGCAGCGCGCCTTCTGCAGAGACTGCGGCCGCCAACGTGTAGCGATTGCTGTCACGGATCTGACCAGGGCCAGGTGTTGCATCGGGCTCAACCAATTCGTCGCCCGTGGACAGAATGGCCACGCAGGGGCGTCGATGGACCCCGACTTGCGTTACGCCGATGGTCGCCAACAAGCCGATCTCAGCCGGACCCAGCCGGTCGCCGGCCGCCAGCACCTGGTCGCCCTTGGCCACATCGATGCCCACGGGACGGATATCGGTGCCGGGCGTTACCTGCGCATAGATCTGCACACGCGGCAATCCATCCTGGTGCCCCTGCACGGCAGCCACCGCTTCGGTCTCTTCGATCATGATCACGGCGTCAGCGCCCGGCGGCACTGGAGCGCCGGTCGTGATGTACGCGACCGTGCCCGGCGTGAGCGAAAACTCAGGCAATCGCCCGGCCGTCGCCTCGCCGACCACGGGATATTCGCCAGGGCCGTCGGCTGCGATTACAGCGAAGCCGTCCTTTATGGAGGCGGGAAAGGGAGGCAACGGTTCAGCGGCGAACAGATCGTCTGCCAGGATGCGACCCTGGGCTTCATAGAGCGGAACGACCTCTACAGGCAAGGGCCTCGCCTGCTCAAGCACAGCCGCCAACGCGTCGGACACAGGCAACATGGGATAGGATGATTCAGGCATTTTGACTCTCTACGATTTCGACCCGCGTCTTTTTCAACCCGCGTCTTCTTCAATCCTACGTTGCATCCCGCATATTGGTGCAGTTCTCACAGTCGTGTTCGCCGACCTCAGCCGAAGTCTTGTCTTTGAAGCGGGTTGCAAACTCGATGAAGCGGTAGGCATCGGCAAAGTTAGTAGCGATTCCCGTCGAAATGCGGATGGAGGCAACACTCTTGCGGTACCGGTTGCGAATGGTCGTGCGCAGGTCGTCGAACGAAACACGCTGGCCGGTTGCAAAAAAGGCTTTCATCTCGGTTTCGGAAAGGTCATGGGTGATCTCGCCGGCCCCAGGGTTGCAGAAGCAGCCGGTACGCAATGAGATATTGACATCCCCCGCCAGTTCCTCAATTCGGCGTTCATCCAGGTTGAGTCCAGCCGGATCCAGGAACGAAATGGTAATGGTACCACCGCGCATCACGGTATCGGTCGGGCCATGCACTTGGATCATCGGCCGGCCATTGCTATGGCGCAACGCCGCCAGCGAGTCCAGCAGCCAGCCCGTAAGCGAAGTAACCCGATCGTGAATATTGTCAATTCCGACATTATTGATATGACGAAGCCCGATTTCCACGGCCGGAATATTGAGATAGTCAACCGTGCCGTCCTCAAAGGCGGCCTCGTCATCGGCGTAGTAGTGGCCGTCTCCCTGAACTGACGCAATTGTGATTGTGCCGCCGGCAAACCAGGGGCGACGCAGCTTTTTCAGCGTTTCCCGACGCACCAACAAGCAGCCCAATCCGGTGGGATAGCCGAACATCTTGTAGAAGGAAAGGGTGACGAAATCGGGATGCCAACGGCTCAAGTCCAGACGGTTGGTCGGCACGAAGGCGGCCGCGTCGAGCAGGACATCCCATCCCAGCGCTTGGGCTTCCTCGATCAGCTCCAATGGATATTGGACGCCGGAAAAATTGGACTGGGCGGGAAAGGCAAAGAGGTGATTGCCGTCCGACTTGGAACGCGTCAATTCTCCGCGAAGTATATCATCATCAATTCGAAGTTCAGGCGGGTCCACGGGGACATACGTGACCTCTGCACCTTTGTTGCGGGCGAACTCACGAATGCCATTGACGGAATTATGATTGTCGTAGGAGATGAGGAAGCGTGAATCAACATCAAAGGGGTAGGACTCGCCGACATGCTTCAAGGCGCCGCTGGCATTGGAGGTGAAGATGGCGATGTATTCGTCCGGTGAGGCATTGAAGTAGTCCAACACATAAGCCCGTGCGTTCTCGACTCGTTCGGTCATCGCAAGCGACGTCGGGTTATGGGAGTGAGGATTGCCAAGCACGGTGGTCGAAAGCATCTCGAAGTGCTGACTCAACTGTGCCGAACAATGGAGACCGCCGCCGGTGTAATCGAGATAGATCTGCGCGAGCTCATCCAGCCTGCCATATTCGCTGAGGCGAAGCGCCTCAACAGCTTCGTGATCGTAGTCAGGATAGCGATGCAGAAAATCGGCCAGCGCAGACTCCATTCCACCATTCGCCGCTACAGGACCGTCTGCGTTCGAATGCTTCTGGCCGGGAATTCTCTCCACGATAGTTGCACACATACAGGTCCTCCTCACTGAGGGTAACGATAGCCCAGGGAAACGATGACTGAAGTGAAAGATTGCCGGCGCATTCGCATGTCCACACCCTATCTGTCCACCCCCAGAACACAAGCTCTGCTCCCTTGGGAGAATCGACGAATGTTCCCCATCATAGCACAACCGATTGCTGTCCAAAACTTTTGTGCTGAAAATGGAGCATTCACGCTCTTCATGGAGAATCTGTGTGAATCTGTAAGTCCACTGCAAAAAGCCTTTTTCGCCACAGATTACCACAGATGACTCCACTGCAAAAAGGTCTGCATCAGAACCGGCCGAGAAAATCGTGAGAAATCGTCCCACTTCGCATTTGATATCGTCAAAATCTAGGAAGATGACACAGATGCAAGGCGGCATTCATGCAATTCGTCCCACAGTTTTCAATTTGCCGTCATAAAAACAGTTTTGACACCCTTTTTGCAGTGGAGTCACAGATGAAAAAGGATAAGACACAGATGGTACTGGGATTACTCTGCACATCTGTGAAAATCAGGTCCTTTTCTGTGTGAATCTGTGGCAAATTTTAGTTTTTGCAGAAGACTCACGAATTATCACGAATCTTCTCTCTGGGGCGACGACACAGTTCCTGTAGATTCGTGACCATTCGTGTCAAGAATGGGCTTTCTGCAGTAGAGTCATCTGTGGAAAAAACGAGCCGTTAGCACGCGTGTTCGAGACTTTGCGATAGCAGGACACATCGGTACAATGGCGTGGACGGATTTCGGATCGACAGGTATTCAGACGATCGGCAGCAGGCAATGGCGGACTTCGCACAAGTGATTCATGCAAATCGATTCATACGCGTGCTGGACCGGGATGCCCCGGCCGAACAGGTGCTGGCAGCGCGCAGTGAAAGAGCGCGACCTCCTCATCACACTCCGGCCCGGCAGTTCGAGTTCCGGGACCAACGCAGAACCAGCCGGTGAAGACTATGTCCTGCTCGATCCGGCATTGTCGGTGTCCGTCCATGTTGACGAGACGGCAGATGAGACGACAGCGGAAAACGTACGTTCCGGTCTCGGCTACGCGGGCATGACGCCGCAGCAACGAGCCTCCTTCCTCGATTGGCTGCTCGATCCAAGTGGACCGGCTCAGCCGGCGTTTCAGGAACTCTATCTCGCCACCCTTGAAGTTCGGCTCTTTGAAGGCGGCGCCATCGCCGATGACGCGCACCTAACCCTGCGTTCCCTGCAACTGGAACCGGCATGGAGCGGCAACCGTGGGATCGAGCGCTCGATCGTGCTTGGATTCTGGCTACGGCAGAATGGTCCTGAGCTCGAACACTGGTTAGCAACCGCGCCGGTGGCGACAGAGCTGTTGACCACCGCACTTGGTCTTCAGGCGCTACTGAAAACAGAGCTCACGACCGGCGAACTGGCCAAGATCGGCGCGGTTTGGGGCCATTCGGCACTCGACGTGCCGGAGCCAGTTCTAGCGATGAGGCTGGCTTCGCTGACCACGACCTTGGGCGCTGAGCCGCTATCGTATGCGCTGGAGATGCTGGATGAAGCAGAGTGTCGACCTCGCCCGTGGCGCTGCGCTCATCGGGATCTGCGCATCTCGCTGTCGCAACCGGCCGTCCGGAGAATCCTAGAGCCGGCAATCGTAGAAATGGCGGCAATCCCATTGCAGCAGCTGAGCGTCCCGTCAGATATGTCGGCGACGGTGGAAGGACCGCTCTATCTTGAAGACGGCATCGGGAGCGAGGGAGCCGGCGATGACTACCTGATTTTGGAGTTTGGCCAGAGCCGGTCAGAGTACTTTGACTACGTGTTACAATTGGCGCAACGCCAGACCGAGTTCGCACAGATTATGGATGAAGATCGACGCCTCGTTTATCGAGTCCGATACCGCAAGGACAAGTTGAGGAACTTCTGGCGCATCTGGGAATATGTGCAGAATTGGTCGGCGACAAAAGTTTATGTCAATGGACAAGAGGTTGAACATTGGAAGATCTGGCCCTATTCCCAATACTTGCGATAAATGACGTATACCATGAGAAATGAACTAGACATCTACATCCGTGCACGCTATCCGCTGCTCTGGATCGTCACGCCGGAGGAGCAGCGCGCCCTGGATGAGATCCAATCGTTGGCCGAGTTGCAGCGCAAACGAGTCCTGGTCTGGAGTGTGACAGCGGGCGTGGCCAATCCGGCTGTGCCTGGACGCGCCGACGCAGGCAAGCGCGATCCGCTTGTGCTCTTGCAGGCGATTCTGGATGACGACGAGCCCTGCATCTGGGTGCTGCGCGACTTCCATCCCTATCTCAAGGATGCCAACGTGATCCGGCGTGTTCGTGAAGTCGCCTTTGCCTTGCAGGCAAGCAACAAGACCGTCATCCTACTCGGTCCGGTGCTGAAAATCCCGCCGGAGTTGGAGAAGGAGATCACAGTCGTCGACTTCGATCTGCCCACAGCGGCGCATCTGAGCGACCGGTTTGACGAAATCATCAAGGCCTATCATCGCCAGGGCGCAGTCACCGTCGATCTGAATCGTCGGCAACGTGAACGACTGGTGTTGGCCTGTCTGGGGCTGACCTTCACAGAAGCGGAGAATGCCCTTGCCAAGGCCACGACTCAGTGTGAAGGCCGCCTGGATGGGGATGCCGTCGAGATCGTCACCGCCGAAAAGCAGCAGATCATCCGCAAGAGCGGACTGTTGGAGTTCTATGCCAGCGATGCACGGTTGGCCAGTGTGGGCGGACTCACAACACTCAAAGAGTGGCTGCGAAAACGCGTGCGTGCCTTCGGCGACGAAGCGCGGGCCTTTGGCCTGCCCGAACCCAAGGGCATTCTGCTGGTCGGCGTGCAAGGGTGCGGCAAAAGCCTGGTTGCCAAATCGGTGGCCAATTCGTGGCAACTGCCCCTGCTTCGGCTCGATGTCGGGCGTCTCTTCGCCTCGCTCGTCGGCTCAAGTGAGCAGAATCTGCGCACGGCTATCCGCACAGCCGAGAGCATTGCCCCGGTCGTGCTCTGGGTCGATGAGATCGAGAAGGGTTTTTCGGGCGTCGGATCGAGCGATGTGAGCGATGCAGGCACGGCGGCCCGCGTCTTCGGTAGCTTCATCACCTGGTTGCAAGAGAAGCAGGCGCCGGTCTTTGTCATCGCCACGGCCAACAATGTGAGCCTACTGCCGCCCGAGATGGTGCGCAAAGGCCGCTTCGACGAGATCTTCTTCGTCGATCTGCCGACGCCGGCCGAACGGAGCGATATCTGGCGCATCCATCTGGCCAAGCGCAACCGCGATCCGGACCAGTTCGACATCGATACGCTGACAAGTTCATCCGATCGATTGTCAGGCGCGGAGATCGAACAGGCCGTGATCGATGGACTCTACGAGGCGTTCGACAAGGATCTGCCGTTGAGCACGTCCGACATCACGAACGTCCTCGGCCAGACCATCCCGTTGAGCACGATGATGAGCGAAGAGATCGACGGCTTGCGCGAGTGGGCCAAGTATCGTGCCCGACCGGCATCAGGCCCCACGGGCGAATAATGGCGAATCACTATGTCACTTGAACGATTTGAATGGCTCGAAATCCGTGACCAGACCGAGAAGCGTCGCAAGGGCAAGACAAAGGCGACTGACACGGTCATGGGCAAACGCTGCCCTGAATGCGGCTGGCTCGACGAAGAGACGGTGACCCAATGCTTCCGCTGCGGCCATCGCTACAACGTCGATCCGATCATGTCTCAGAAGATCGAGCAGTTGGGCGTTACCCTGCCTCAGCGCGTTATCGAGACGCCTCAAAATTTGGAGAATTTCTTCCGCACCCATGGACGCATCCGCCCGCCGGAACCGCTGGAACTCTTCCACTTGCGCATGCGTGCGCAGCAGTTGCGACTAAGCCGCGGATTCGACCGCCTTGTCTGCCTCGACGAACTGGATCTGGAACACTACGACCACCAGTTGGACGCTGCCTTGCGCGCGCTCCAGGACATGCGCGGCCGCGCCCTGCTGGCCGACGAGGTCGGGCTGGGCAAGACCATTGAAGCGGGCATCGTCATGAAGGAGCTGATCCGGCGGGGCCTGGTGCGCACCGTCCTGGTGTTGACACCGGCGTCGCTGACCGAGCAGTGGCGTGAGGAGTTAGAGTCCAAATTCCATGAATCGTTCACATCCATGAACCGCCCTCAGGACTGGCGAGATGTACGCGAAGCCGAGGAAGGCCGCTGGATTGTCAGCCTGGATCGGGCCAAGCTCAAGGCCCACAGCGCCGAGATACTGGCGCGTGACTACGACCTGATCATCGTCGATGAGGCCCACAAGCTCAAGAATCGCAATACGCTGGCCTGGAAGTTTGTCAACCAGATCCGCAAGCGCTATGTGTTGATGCTGACGGCGACGCCGGTCCAGAACAACCTCATGGAGCTGTACAGTCTGATCACCATTCTGTCGCCCGGTCAGCTGGGCACTGTGCGTGGCTTCCGCAGCCACTATTTGGATCGAGCCGACCATCGCCAGCCGAAGAACGCGCCGGCCCTGCGCCGCCTCCTCAACGACGTCATGATCCGCAATCGACGCAGCAAAGTCGATGTTTATTTTCCTAAACGACGGGCAGCCATCTATCACCTCTCCCTCTCTGAGGACGAGTGGCGCCTTTACGCCGACACCACGGACTACATCCGCCGGCGCTTCCGCATGGGTGAGAGCAACAAGTATTTGCGTCTGACACTGATGATTCTGCAGCGTGAATTGAGCAGCAGCCCCCAGGCTGTGGCCGGCACATTGCGCAAAATGGTCAAAGATCGAGGGTATGACGATGCGACCCGCGCTGAATTGCAAGAATTCTTGGAACTGGCCGAGTCGATTCCAGTTAGCCGCAAACTACTTGCCGTCCAGGAAATTCTCGAACGATTCCCCGGCCAGTTTCTGATCTTCACCGAGTTCCGCAAGACCCTCGATTCCATCGTCACGCAGTTGGAAAGCCTGGGCATTTCCACTGTCGGTTTTCACGGCGGCATGTCGATTCAGCAGAAGGAGGCGGCGGTCAACGCCTTCCGCGGCGATGAAGAAAGCGGACTCCCCGGCGTGCGCGTCATGGTCAGTACCGAGAGTGGGGCCGAAGGGCGCAATCTGCAGTTCTGCCATCAGCTGATCAACTACGATCTGCCCTGGAACCCCATGCGTGTCGAACAGCGTATCGGCAGGTTGCACCGCCTGGGCCAGGTTAACGACGTGACCATCTTTAACCTGAGCTGCAGTGAAACCATTGAAGCCCATATCATCGATCTGCTGGCGCGCAAGATCCGCATGTTTGAGCTTGTCATCGGTGAGTTGGACCTGATTTTGGGCAATGTAGACGGAGCCAAGTCGTTCGAGGATCTATTGCGCCAGGCCTGGGAATCGAGCGAGAGCAATGAGGATCTGGGCGAGCGCATCGAGGGCATTGGTGAGGCCCTGGTCAGTGCACGGCAGAGCTACGACGTCGTTCGAGAGACAAATGAGATCTTTGACGAGACCATGGGGCTTTGAATAGCGTGATGGGTCGTTTTTCGTATTGTCGGTGCAAAATGAAAAGAAACGCTGCAGACGATAGCTATCGTCCGCCAGGATCCCTTCGAAGTCCCAGCCTCCCCACACGCCCATATAGAAGAGCCCACCTGGGGCCAAAACACGCTGGATACACTGTCGTTCCTCAACCTTCCACGGCGCAATCTGAAGACGATCACGATCACCAGCCTTGCGGTCGTAGGATGTCCGCAAGTTTTCGCGGTTGATGGCATCCTCTGATTTCATGTTTTTCACCCTATGTTCTTTCCATCCGGCCGCCTCAGACCGTATTGAGCTACCTGCAAATGGTACCAGCTAGTGAATCCCGGCGGAAATCCCTATACAGTTCCTACCAGTGGTAGAGGTGCTGGGTTTCTATCGTGGTATTCACGCCCACATGAACTAGCCGGCTCAGCTGTCAACCAAGGTGACGGTTTTCGTGCATGTGGCCTATAATTGAAGCCATCGTAAGCGACCAATCAGTGGAATTGTAAAGGGAGAATCATGGAACTGACCGACCGTTTTCGACGCGAGGCCGACGATCTCTACGATCAACTCGTCGCCTGGCGGCGTGATTTTCACCAGCACCCCGAGCTAGGATTTGAAGAAGTACGTACAGCGGGCATCGTCGCCGATCATCTGCGCGATCTGGGCCTGGAAGTGTCGACCGGCGTCGGCAAGACCGGCGTGGTCGCCATGGTCGAGCCGGATGACGTGACCGACGAAGCCCCTGTCGTTATGTTGCGCTTTGACATGGACGCGCTGCCGATTTTCGAGCAAAATGACGTGCCCTATCGTTCGCAGAACGACGGTGTCATGCACGCCTGCGGCCACGATGGCCACACGGCCATGGGCATGGCCACGGCACAACTGCTCGCCAGACATCGCAACGAACTCCCGGGCCGAGTCAAGCTGGTCTTTCAGCCTGCAGAAGAGGGAATTGGTGGGGCCAACGCCATGATTGCAGACGGTGTGCTGGAAAACCCGGCTCCATCGGCATCGTTCGGCCTGCACTTGTGGAGCCGGCTACCGCTCAACCAGGTCATCGTACAGGCCGGCCCGCTCTGGGCCAGCGCAGGCAAATTCGCACTGACGGTGCATGGCGTGGGCGGGCACGGAGCCGCGCCCCACGAGACCGTCGATGCAACCTTGATTGCGGCCCAGGTCCTGGTCAGTTGGCAGAGCATTGTCTCCCGCAATGCCAATCCGTCTGACGCTGCCGTGATTTCGGTGGGCAAGTTCCACAGCGGAAACGCTTCCAATATTATCTCGGACCGTGCCGAACTCGAGGGCACCTATCGCTGCTACACCGAGGAGATGCGTGCGTTGCTGCTGGCGCGCATGGAAGAGATGGCCAATGGCATCTGTTCCGCCTACGGAGCCGCCTGCGAATTCGAGCATGTGGGCTACGTACCGGCGACCGTCAACGACGAGGCGAGTGCACAGATCATGCAGTCGGTGGCGGAGACTGTCGTCGGTCCCGACCAGATCGACCAGATCACACCGATGATGGTCGGTGAAGACATGTCTGAGTTCCTCAGCCGGGTGCCAGGTTGTTTCGTGTTGGTCGGCGCCTCCGACCCCGCCCAGGAAATGCACAGCCCCCACCACAGCCCGACCTTTGACTTCGACGAGCGCATGATGCCGACCGGCGTTGCCTTGCTGGCCGGGGCTGCGTTCCAATACCTTGAAAGCCGGGAATAAGCTGATCGATATTCTCTAACAGAGCATCATGGCGAATCCCGAGGGCACGGAATAATGACAGCCACAGGAACCACCAATCCAAACACGCAGATCGCCACGAACGAAGTTTCTGCACCAATCACAAATTCACAAACACCGCTGCCGTTGGATCCAGTCTACCAACTGACGCCGCAATCTACACCGTTGCAGAACAGTCAGGCGGCGCAGTCCCCGGTGCGAGCGCAAAGCAAGCCCAAGCGACGGCGCTTCCGGCCGTTGTTCGCTGCGATCTTACTGCTGTTTGTGGTGAGCACGGCTGTGTGGTGGCTCATGACTTCAGGCTGGGAACCTCCATGGGTGCAGCAGCCGGGCCCCCTGATCGCTTCCGGCACGCTGGAAGCGGATGAGATCATGATCGGCGCTGAAGTGGCCGGTCGTATCATCGAACTTGTTCAGGAGGGACAGACGGTCGCAGCCGACGACGTGATCGCCAAGCTGGATGACTCACTGGTCCAAGTCCAGATCCGCCAGGCGAACACGGCCCAGCTTCAGCAATTGGAGATCACATTGGATCGGTATCAACTGCGCTCGCCCATCACCGGTGTGATCACCCGGGTCCCGATGCATGCCGGTGAAGTGATTGCTCCGGGTCAGACGGCCGCTGCGGTCGCCAACCTGGACGAATTAAGACTTACGGCCTATGTACTGGAGCGCGATCTGGGCCACGTACAGGTTGGCCAACAGGTGACCGTCACAGTCGACCCCTTCCCTGACCGTGTATTTCAGGGCGTCGTGACCTCAACGAACCCACGCGCCGAGTTCACCCCACGTAACATACAGACCCAGGCCGACCGCCTCAATCTGGTATTCGGCGTCCAGGTGCGCGTGGACAACCCGGACCGCGCGCTCAAACCGGGGATGCCGGCTGACGTCGCTTTCCCCAACTGATGATCGGGCGTGGGGACGTGGGGGGGGGGGGCGAATCGGCAGGTGAGGATACCTGCCCTGTGTCACAAGTGCGTAAGCCGTTGTGCGGGCATCCCTACCCGCCGTTACACCTATAGATACTTAGATAAAGATCCGTTCTCGTACCCGTTCTCGTTCTCGTTCTCGCCCAATTACCACGGATCACTATCTGAACATCTATCGCATTCCTGCCTGGCCAATTAATGACCGTGTTTCAGCATAGCATCCCTTTCGTACCAGTAGGACCCATTGACTATGTTTTCCAGAATCATGGCCGTGATACGCAAAGAATTCATCCAGATTCGACGGGATCGGCGCACGTTGGCGATGATATTTGCCATGCCCATCATGGAGCTTCTACTCTTCGGCTACGGCATCAACACCGTCGTCGACCACATTTCGACCATCGTATTCGACGAATCGGGCGATGTCAGCAGCCGATCCTTGATTGCCGCCTTTGAGAACAGTGATTACTTCGACTTGACGGCCTACGCCCTCAACCAGGCTGAGCTATCCGATGCCATCGACAGCGGCCTCGCCAAGGTTGGGCTGCACATCCCGCCCGACTACGGCGACCAGACGCTGCGCGGCCAGTCCGGGGCGGTTCAACTACTCATCGACGGATCCGATCCCAATGTTGCATCGACCGCCTCTTTTGCCGCAGGTGCAGTAGCCCAATCCCAGTCGGCGCAGATAGTCGCCGACTATGTCGCACAACGTGGCGTGCGCTCGCTGGGCGGTGGGGTTGACCTTCGCCCGGCCGTGCTCTACAATCCCAGTATGCGGAGCGTCAACTTCATGGTTCCCGGCATCATCGGATTGATCATGCTGTTCCAAGCTCTGTTGCTGACTGCCTTTGCGGTCGTGCGCGAGCGCGAGCTTGGCACGCTCGAACAGCTCATCGTCACCCCCATCAAAACCTGGGAATTGATGCTGGGCAAGATTCTTCCCTACACGGTCATCGCCTCCTTGGCGGCCGTCGGCATCCTGATCGCAGGTCGCGTTCTGTTCGACGTCCATGTTGCCGGAAGCCTATCTTTGCTTGCTATGCTCTCCATCCTCTTTTTGCTTGGCTCCCTCGGGTTGGGTCTGTTGATCTCAACGGTTTCCCAGACGCAGGGACAGGCAATGCAGATGGCCATGTTCGTCATGCTGCCCTCCATCCTGCTCTCCGGTTTCTTGTATCCGCGCGATGGCATGCCCTTCATCATCCGAAAGCTTGGGCTACTCGTGCCCCTGACGTACTACCTGCAGATTCTACGCGGCATCATGCTCAAGGGTGTCGGCCTTGAGGTTCTCTGGCGGCAGGCCCTGCCGTTGGCCCTCTTTAGCCTGGCTGTGTTCAGCCTCAGCGCCTGGCGATTCCAGAAACGGATCGACTAATGTCTTCTGAGCCAATCATCGATGTCCGCCATCTGACCAAACGTTTTGGCGACCTTGTCGCCGTCAACGATATCAGCTTCTCGGTCGACCAGGGCGAGATTTTCGCATTTCTCGGCCCTAACGGTTCCGGAAAGAGCACGACTATCCGCATGTTGTGCGGCATCCTCCTGCCCACCTCCGGCGAAGGGCATGTGCTTGGCTTCGACATCGGGCATGAGGGCGAAAAGATCAAACGGGGCATCGGCTACATGAGCCAACGCTTTGCCCTCTACGGGGATCTCTCTGTCTGGGAGAACCTGGAGTTCTACGCCGGCGTGTACAACATGCCGAAGTCTTCGCGCCGGGAGCGGCTACACGAGATGGTATCCATGGCAGGCTTGACCGGCCGTGAACGCCAACTGGCCGGCCAGCTTTCCGGCGGCTGGAAACAGCGGCTTGCCCTCGGCTGCGCCTTCATCCACCGACCGAAGTTGCTCTTTCTGGATGAGCCAACCGCCGGTGTCGATCCGGTTTCTCGACAGGATTTTTGGCGGCTGATCTATGACCTGACGCGCGAGGGCGTCACCATCTTCGTCACCACCCACTATCTTGACGAGGCCGAACATGCCAACCGAATCGGCATGATCACAGACGGCATCCTGGCGCGTGGTCTCCCCGCCGACGGAACTCAAGCGCGCCCTGCATGGCCAGCTGCTCAATGTTACGTGTGACGCTCCGTTTGAGGCTATCGCCGTCCTGGAACACGCGCCCGAGATCCTCAACGTTACGCTGCAGGGCAATGACGTCCACGTCCGGGTCAGACCCAACGATGAGACCGTCAAACAGATTACCGGTCAACTGCGCCGGGCCGGCATCACAGTATGCGATATACGGCCATTCGAGGCGACCTTGGAAGACGTCTTTATCAGCCTGATCGAAGCAGGTGATTCTGGCGCAGCCGGACCGAACGATAGTGCAACTGAACCGAACGGCCCATAGCTACAGTAAAGGATCAAGAGCATGTCCAAAACCCATTTCATCCATGCGTTGGATCACATTGGCCGCCGCGATGACAAAGCTTATAAACACACATTTTTCCAGAGCGAACGGCTGTTAACCGGACTCAACTGCCTTCAGCCAGGCCAGCAGCAGCAAATCCATGACCACCCGGAGCAGGACAAATTCTACTTCGTGCTCTCCGGTTCCGGCCACTTCACTGTCGGCGACCAAACGCAGATATGCGGTGAAGGCGATCTGATCCTGGCACCGGCCGGCGTCCCCCATGGCGTCGTCAATCAGAGCGAGGATCTACTCACCTTCATGACCGTGATTGCGCCGTTTCCGATGGCACGCGAATAGGCGGGCACAACCCTTGTTGTGTGTCTGTCCGTGGCACCGGCACGCCATCCAACAATCCGAGTTGATGACACCTACTCGTGATTTTGCATACCCGGAATATTGACACTTCTCACGCAAAATGCTTTAATTACAACGCTTAATGTGATTAATCGGATTATTTGCATCGTTGCAGAGACCAACGTGGGTTCCGGGTAATGATAACCGCCAAAATCGAGTCGGATTTGCTTCGCTATCTGCTCGAACAGAAATACGAACCGGGTGACCGTCTTCCCTCGCTCAACGAGCTGAGTGAAGAGACAGGGATCGGCGTAGGCAAGCTGCGAGAGCAGTTAGAAGTCGTGCGTACACTGGGCCTAATCGATGCCCGTCCCCGACGCGGCATCGTCCGCACCGAGTATGATTTTCTTCCCCCGGTCCGCCTCAGCCTACTGGCCGCATTGGCCATCGACCGCAACCACTTCGAAGCATTCAGCGGACTGCGCATTCATCTGGAAATGGCCTATTGGGATGAGGCTGTCGCTCTGCTGACCGACGAAGACAAGCGCCACCTCGAGTCGCTGGTCGAGCAAGCGATCTGCAAACTCAGCCAGCCACGCATCCAGATTCCTTTCCAAGAACACCGAGACTTGCATCTCACCATCTATCGACGCCTCAACAACCCGTTCGTCATCGGGCTGCTGGAGGCTTATTGGGATGCCTACGAAGCAGTCGAACTGAGCACCTATGCAGACTATCAATATTTGACCGACGTCTGGGCATATCACCGGCGTATCGTTGACGCGCTCTGCACAGGAGAGATTCAGCTCGGCAAACAGTTGCTCGTGGAGCACATGCAGTTGCTCGACAGCCGTGGCATCAATCTGGACGGATTGAGGGCCAATGGGACTATTCAAGCGTTTGCAGACAATCAGCGACCTGTCGCTGAACACGCTGCAAATGAACATTGAGGGGTACTCTACAGCCAATCAACCGATAGTTCGTGGATAATCTCGATGTCATGTTGTTACCAATGTCTTGATAGGCACTGTTGAAGCGTAAATAATTGTTCGACCAATTTCTGGAGGAGATGATGGGCCTAGCTACCAAGGAAGCGCCAAGGGACGCCGCGCAGCCCAAGCGCGTTGTCAACGATTTCAATATCAATGTGGCGACGGTCAACGGTTCAGGCAGCCAAACAAGCAATCTGGTTCTGATCCGTTCACTGTTCAAAATGGGCATTCCTGTTTCCGGCAAGAACATGTTTCCCAGCAACATTCAGGGGCTTCAGACCTGGTACCATGTGCGGCTGAGCAAGGAGGGCTACCTGGCCCGCCGCGACGGCATCGAGGTGATGGTCTGTATGAACCCGGCGACCTTTGCCGAAGACATGGACTCTGCGCTGCCTGGCGGCATCGTGCTTTACGACGATGCCCTACCGATTGCCAACCACCGCAAGGATGTCACGTTCTACCCCATTCCGGTCAAGCAATTGGTTAAAGAGGCTGACCTTCCCTTCGCATTGCGAGACTATGTGGCCAATTTCGCCTATGTCGGCGCTTTGGCCTATCTGCTGGAGATCGACCTGGAAGAAATTCACGCTGCACTCGATCTGGAACTTTGACGGCAAGCAGAAGCCCATCGACATGAACTACAACATGGCGATGGCCGCCTACGACTGGGCCAAAGA
Source organism: uncultured Chloroflexia bacterium (assembly GCA_963848115.1). Taxonomy (GTDB): domain Bacteria; phylum Chloroflexota; class Anaerolineae; order Caldilineales; family Caldilineaceae; genus JAWKOK01. The sequence goes on from CAWKCP010000005.1 coordinate 125,742, forward strand.
GAATCTGACCAATGATCAGCCCTACCGTGCTGAGCGCATGAGCGGCTTCAACGAAGATAAGATCATGGTTGACGGCAACACAGGAGCTGCCTTGGGATCAATCTTCAACGGCGTTGAAGTGGTGGCATGGTACCCGATCACCCCTTCGTCCAGCGTTGCGGAAAAGATCGGTGAATATGCGCCCAAGTTGCGCAAAGATCCTGAATCCGGCAAGGCAACCTACGCCATCATCCAGGCCGAGGACGAGTTGGCAGCCATCGGCATGGTCGTCGGCGCCGGATGGACGGGCGCACGTGCCATGACGGCCACCAGCGGCCCCGGCATCAGCCTCATGGCGGAAATCGTCGGTCTGGCCTTCTACGCCGAAGTACCGGCCGTCATCTGGGACATTCAGCGCGTCGGGCCGAGCACTGGCTTGCCCACCCGCACCGGCCAAGGTGACATCCTGAGCACCTACTATCTGAGCCACGGCGATACCCGTCATGTGTTGCTGTTCCCCTCCTCGCCAAAGGAATGTTTTGAATTCGCTGGGACAGCCTTCGACCTGGCCGAACGTTTGCAGACGCCTGTTTTCGTGCTTAGCGACCTTGACCTGGGCATGAACACCTGGATCAGTGAACCCTTCGACTATCCCGATAAGCCCATGGACAGGGGTAAGATCGCTTCAGCCGAGATGATCAAGGAACTTGGCTCCAAGTGGGGACGCTACATGGATATCGACGGCGATGGCATCCCCTATCGCTCGTTGCCGGGCAACGAGAACGCGATGGCAGGCTATCTGGCCAGGGGTACCGGTCACGACGAATACGGCATCTACTCGGAGCGCCCTGACGTGTGGGAACGCAACATGGCCCGCATTGCGCTCAAGTTTGAAACGGCGCGAACCTTGACGCCCAAGCCGGAAATTATCGATTGTGACGACAAGAGCGTTGCCATCATCAGCTTGGGCAGCAACCACGAAGCGATCTTGGAAGCGCGTGACCGCTTGAGCAAAGAGGGCATCGAAACCGGCTACTTGCGCTTGCGCTCCCTGCCGATCGGCCAAGAAGTGCGCGATTTCATCGCCGAATACGACAACATCTATGTTGTTGAAATGAATCAGGACGGCCAGTTGAATATGATCCTGCGTTCAGACATTCCGGAACATGCGATGAACCTGAAATCAGTGGCCAGAAACGATGGTTGGTCACTCAGCGCCCGCTGGATTTCGCAAGAGATCACAAATAGATTGAGAGGGAACCGATAATGACCACAGGAGTAGCGAAACGAGCGCCAAAGACAAACAAATTGGGCCTGGAGAAGAGCGAATACCGTGGTCGCGCCTTCGACCCTTTGTAAAGGATGCGGACACGACAGCATCAGCCAACGCATTATGACCGCTGCTTGGGATCTTGGCCTGGATCAGCGCCAGGTGATCAAGATGAGCGGGATCGGCTGTAGCAGCAAAACGCCGGCCTATTTCCTGGGACAGAGCTTTGGCTTCAACAGCGTCCACGGACGAATGCCGGCCGTAGCCACAGGAGCAGTTGTGGGCAATCGTTCACTCAAGGCCGTGGGCGTCAGCGGCGACGGCGACACCGCTTCGATTGGCGTCGGCCAGTTCAAGCACGCCATGCGTCGCAATCTGCCGCTAGTCTATATCGTTGAAAACAATGGTGTCTACGGTTTGACCAAGGGGCAGTTCAGCGCTACCGCCGATCAGGGTCAGGAACTCAAGTACGCGGGTATCAACGAGATGCCGCCGCTCGACATCTGTCTGGAGGCGCTGGCGGCCAATGCCACATTTGTGGCGCGCAGCTTTGCCGGCCATGCCCGCCAGGTGGAGACGCTGCTGAAAGCTGCGTTCAGACACCGCGGCATCGCCGTCATCGACATCATCAGCCCCTGTGTCACCTTTAACAATCACCATGCCTCGACCAAGAGCTACAGCTACGGTAAGGAAAACGAACTGCCGCTCCACGAACTCAGTTTCGTGCCGCCGTATGAGGAGATCGAAATCGACGACTACGAGGAAGAGCATGAGGTCGAGCTACATGACGGCTCCAAAATTGTCCTGAAACCAGTCGGAGACGACTACGATCCGACCGACAAGCCCCTTGCCTACCAGACGCTCTCACGGGCACGCACTGACGGCAAGATGCTGACCGGCCTCTTCTATCTCAATGAGAATCAGCCGGACATGTACGACATGCTGAACCTATCAGACGAGCCACTGGCCTACATGGGCGAAGAGAAGCTGCGCCCGAGCAAGGCAGCCTTGGACGAGATTCTGGCTGGGCTCTAGACGTAGATTCATCATCAGATCGAATGCCCTGAGCTTCCACGACATACGAATCTCAAACAGTAAAAGCGTGGCGGCCCATTGTGGGCCGCCACGCATTTGTCTATCACGATCTAGTGGTCAAAATCAACTGGCAAGACATCGACTATCCAGCCGATTCCTCATCCGGCGCTATCATTTCGACTCGTGAGTACGCTCCGTTGGCATAGACACCACGTTCCTCCGGCGGAAGCAATGTGGCAATCGCCCTCATCATCACATCTGTCTGTTCGGCAAGGCTTTCCGGATCATCGGCGGCGTCATCGTCAAAGCGGATCGGCTTGGCTATGCGAATGACCACAGTTGGTTTGCGCCATTTCCGTAGTCCCGGAATCATAGCCTGGGAGTTGAGTACGGCTACCGGCACCACAGGGGCGCCGGCGGCTTTGGCAATTCTCACCGCCCCAGTCTTCCCAGCCTGCAGTTGGCCGGTTCGACTGCGTGTTCCTTCAGGAAACATGCCTAGAATATTGCCTTGCTTCACCACATCAACTGCGGTCTGCATAGCCGCCACATCGCGTTTTCCCCGCACAATAGGGATACCGCCTATGTTGAACATGAGTTTGCGCAGCAGAACATGCGTATCGAAGATCTCACTCTTTGCCAAGAAATGAATCATCCGCGGCGAGACCAAGCCGAGAACAACATAGTCTGGCCCCATTGTGTGGTTGCAGGCAAGCACAAGCCCTTCATCTTCGGGAATATTCTCCAACCCCTCCACGCGAAGCTTGCACGAAAACGGACGAAGAATCCAGGCAATGGTCCAGAGGATCTTCCAGAGCAATGTTGCATCTTTGGGCAATCGATAAGGCATAGCCAACAGCTTTTTTCACCTCAGTTGATTCGATCTCGCAGTTTCTCAATTGTCCAGTACAGACTAACCAGTGTCCGATCCTGATCTGAAAACGCACCCACCACTTGCTCAGTCTCCCGGTTTTCCAACAGTTCAGTCAGATTCCCTGACAAGAAGAAATACCGATGTAGATCTCGAGCAGCCTCTTCCCATCTATCGAGGTGATAATTCAGAACACCCCGTTCCTGCCACAGATTGGCCATATTGGGCATCATCACCAACATGTAGTCCAGCGCCTGCTTCGCCATCTCATAATCTCTTTGTTGCAGAAAGATCTGGCGCAAATTGTTCAACATGCGTTGTGCGATCATAGCGGGCGCCAACGGACCATAGGCCTGGGGCGCCAAATTGACAGGGCGGCCATACAGCTCAGACAGGTAGTCGGAGACGGCGAACGCCGGCGACACGCGGCCATAGAAGGGATCCAATAGCCAGACTTCGCCATCATCCCGCAGCCGCGCCATGAAATGACCCGGATAGCCTACGCCTTCGATGGTGAAGCCTAGCCGGCGACCCAGTGCCATACAGATGACGCTCAGCGAGATCGGCAGCCCTGTGCGGCGTTCGATCACGTCGTTCAGATAGCTGTTGCGAGGATCGTAGTAATCCTGCTGGTTGCCGCGAAAGCCCAAATCGCCGTTGACCGCCAGTATAAATTCCTCGGCCAAACGCCGTCCCCGCAGATCCGGCGTTAGGTAGGCTGCTACTTGGGCTGCCAGCTCATCGAGGACAAGCAGATAGTCGTCCACATGGAGTGATGGATGGGCCATGCAGGCGATGGCCAATGCCAGTCGCTCGGGTCGCGGCTCGGGCCGTTTCAGTTCTTCCTCAAACCGATGAAGACCATCCAGGATCATCTGGCGCTCCCGATCAGGTGCTCTTGACATCAGCACGCGAAGCTTTCGCCTGCTTGCGCCGCTGTCGTTCGATCTCATTGGTCAGGATGCGGCGCATGACGGCCACCGAGGTAGCATAGGTGGCATCGACGCCAAAGTAGCTCAGGCTCTTGCTTAGCAGCATCTGCCGCTTGCTGATCGGCGTATCACTGGCATAGTGAATGAGGCCGATATCGTATGGAGCATTGATGAAGAGATTGACAATTTCATTGACAGGGTAGCGTTTGGGATAGATATCCTCGTAGACAGCGCTGAGATAGGGGCCTGCCTCCATCTCAATGTCTGTATAACCCTCTTCATAGAAGACGTGCATGAAATCACGGTTCTGTAGGAACGTACCGCGCAGCGTCACGGCTTTCTGATTGTCGAAAACTGTGCCAAAGTTGAGATGAGATGACACATCCTGGGCGCTAAAACAATTGCGGAAGAGGTAGGAGTTTCGAGAGTGTTCATCGTAGATAACGTTGGGAATCATCACATCACCAACGCGACCGTTGAGGGTTGCCGCCTTGCCCAGAATATAGACGCCACGGATGCGATCCACGGCCGTGCTGATCTGGCTGAAGATATGGTAGGCGGCCATACCGAGCGGATAGTCAATATTGAGAATCAGTGCATCACTGCGACGAAGCAGGCGCCACTCGTCATCAGAAAAGATCCGCAGGCGTGGGTCCACTCGTTTGGACCGCACACGATTGAGTTGTATGACCTGAGCTTCAACATCGAGGCAGTGAGGGTCGGAAATCCGCAGTACACCGGCCTTGCGCTCCCGGCGCGAGATGCCCTCCATGATGCTGTCGGGCGAAGAATGGTGGCCGGCATAGAGCCGCATGACATAGTAGAGTAGATTGCTCAGGCTACCGACATCGCCCTCAGCCATATTGACCAGTTCGCCACGCAGGCCCTCCGGATTGACTTCATCGACATGGGCGATCAACTCATCCTGAAGTTCGTGGGCCGCGCCCGAGATCAGATTCACCATGCTGTGGGCATTGCTGCTTACGAAGTAGATAGGTCGGCTCAGCAAACGCACGGAGGCGGTTGCCTGCTCGATTTTTCCCCACCAGTGTTGAACGCTGCGCCGATAGTCGCTGAGTCCGCTACCCAAGACGATCGCACGCAGATCAAGTTTCTGCTCTGCCGCCCGCTGCAAGTTCTGGAACAGCATCCCGCCCGGCCAAATCTGGCCCAACTTGCTGAAATCCTCTGCGGACAGGCTGAGCGCCTCTCGCACATCTTCCAACAGTCCAATCGGTGCGTAGCCGTTTGAGTCGTGAAATGAACGAATACGCTCGCCAATGTCGCTTCGGTTCAGCTTCTGATTGATCTTGTTCCACTCGATTTGATAGGCAGTCACGGCTGGGATGATGTCGTCGATATCGCTGACGCTGGCGATATACGCGGCCAGCAGACGCTGGGTCTCTTCAAAGTAGAACTTTCGACGGCGGGCACGGGCTCTCACCGGGGCCCAGCTTTCGACACGATAGCCGGCGCGATCGAAGACATCCTCCATCTGGCCCAAGATCAGCAACGATATCTGTGGCAGACAGTCTGGAAGACGCATTGCAGCATAGACCAGGGCTGAGACGTCCAATTCCATACTGGCTGCCCGAAAGTGGAGGTTCGAATTCATTGATGCGTGGGTATCTTCCAAGCTGCGTACACGAATAGGATCGCTGCTGCGCAGCAGCGAATAGTAGGTCCGAATGTAGAGTTCGATCTCTTCTTTGTGGCTGGCAGGTGTTGTTCGGTCCATATTGGTTCCTATCATTGTAAAGACATGATTCAATCTGAGTCAATCAAAAAGAGACAGTTGTCCCTCCAATAGTGGAGCCGGCGGCGACCAGACGGGCCAATCGACTGACCTACGCAAGATCGTCTCCATCCTGGCGACGCTGGCCGGCGAATGGCCTTCGTACGGATTGTGCATGTAGCCGTAGACGTCGACATCGGCCGCGTTCAGAGCGACTATACGCTCGGCCCATCGAGCAAGATCAGCATCCCGTGGAAAGGTCAGATCACGGTCGCCGGATGGGCCATTCTTGTCGTCACCGATCCAGCGGATCACCACAGGGCCAGGTGCGTCACCGGCCTCAACCATTTCTATCCAAACAGGAAAGAGATCCGGCGTGTTCACCCGATCCACCAGCAGCAGCGAGAATCCTCGCTGCGCGAGGAAAGCGGCAAAGGCCGGCGTCATGAGATCCTGCGACCGCACCTCGACAGCGATCGACAGGTCATCGGCCTCGACCGCCAGCCAATCCAAATAGTCGGCAAGCGCCCGTCCATGCTCAGAGCGACTAAAGCTGGGTGGAAATTGCAGGAAGGCCGGGGCACGCTTATCGCCAAGTATGCGGAGTATATCGAGAAAGGCAAGACTTTCCGCCTGACAGTCGATCAGTCGCTTTTCATGGGTGATCACACGCGGGAACTTGAGGCAGAAGCTGAACCCATCGGGTACGCTCTCGACCCAGCGCTGTACAGTCGATTGCCTGGGAATGGCATAGAATGTCGTGTTCACCTCGACTGTTGATAGCTGCAAGGCGTAGTAGCCAAGGTAGTCTCGGACCTTCATATCCTGCGGATAGAAGATGCCACGCCAGGCGTCAAACTGCCATGATGATGTTCCCAGTGCAATCCGCGCCATCTCTCCTTGCTCCGTCCCAAAGGTATGCGCAACACCCAATACAGACTTTTCCTCCTCTCATTCTACCACTATGAACCAGTGGCAGGACATTCAGTGTTCGCGACCCCCAAACTGCCTAACGCTCAAGATCAAAAATCTATGTCTTGTGATTCCTGTGCCGCTCAGAATGAGGGTGGAATCGGTGAGACGCAAGATTTTGCGTCTCTACAGATCCACAAAACTATTCCCGTCCGTTCCAGAATCATTCTGACCAATGCAAAATTTTGCGATCTGGCCCGATCGGGAGAGCACCATGCATGTCGTTGTACATAAAGCCCACTTCAGACACCAAACACCTATCACTATGACAGCACACACGAACCCAGCTCAAGAATAATTGTGCAACATGCACATTGAGGCCAAGTGACAGTCAATGTACTATGGGTTCGAGAGCGCTTGTGAACTGATTCTCGAGTGTGGAATTATCTCAACCGGTACGATCTGAAGCTTTGTCAACGTATGATTTATCAACGGACATATCAGGAGGATAGACAGCGATGTTTCTGAAAGTTATGCGGGCTCTGCCCCTTTCGCTCTTGCTAGGCTTGCTAGCCGTCAAGGCATATGCCCAGGACGATGTCGGCATTAGCATGGATGAGCTTGCCTACGCCATCGATAACATGTTCTTGCTCATCTTTGCAGTGCTCGTCCTCTTCATGCAGGCTGGATTCGCCATGGTAGAGGCCGGGTTCAACTCGGCCAAGAATGCCGTCAACATCATGTTCAAGAACATTATTGACCTAGCCGCAGGCGTGCTGCTTTTCTGGTTCATCGGCTACAGCCTCATGTATGGTTCCAATCAGATCATTCCCGGTTGGCTGGCATTCAGCGGCTTCGGCATCAGCAGTGTCGCGCCGGAAGCGCTGGGCGGCAACCTCAATCCGCAGGTCGACTGGCTCTTCCAGGTCGCCTTTGCTGCCACTGCCGCAACGATCGTCTCAGGCGCTGTGGCCGGTCGCATGAAGTTCAGCGGCTATCTGATCTACAGCGTCTTCATCACAGCATTCATCTACCCCATCAGCGGCTACTGGAAATGGGGCGGCGGCTGGCTGGACGCCATGGGCTTCTACGATTTTGCCGGTTCGGTTGTCGTTCACTCCGTTGGCGGATTCGCAGCCTTGGCCGCCATCATCGTTCTCGGCCCTCGCATTGGCCGATTCTCAGAAAAAGGCAAGAACCCGTTCCCGCCACACAGCATGGCACTGGCCACACTGGGTGTCTTCATCCTGTGGGTGGGCTGGTACGGCTTCAACCCCGGTAGCCAGTTGGCATTCAGCGGCGCCTTCAACACCGACATCACCATGCTCGTTGCTGTCAATACGACATTGGCAGCCGGAGCAGGCGCACTCCTAGCCATGGTCGGCGGCTGGGTCAAGCAAGGCAAGCCGGACCTGAGCTTCACGCTCAACGGTGCGCTAGCCGGACTGGTCGGCATCACTGCCAACCCAGATCTGGTCACCAATGTTGAGGCTATCATCATCGGTGCAGTGGCGGGCGTCCTGGTTGTGCTTGGCATGGAGTTGCTGGAACGCCTGAAGCTCGATGATACAGTTGGCGCATGGCCTGTACATGGCCTCTGCGGAATCTGGGGTGGCCTGGCTGTCGGGATCTTCGGCGGCGTTGCAATGGGACCACAGATCATCGGCTCAGTGGTCATTCCCCTCTGGGCGTTCTTCACGTCGCTCGTGCTCTTTTCGGTCATAAAGGCGATCGGCCTGCTGCGTGTCTCGCCCGAGGACGAACAGGCCGGGCTCGATCTTTCCGAGCACGGCATGGGGGCCTACGACCTGCCTGGCATGAGCGGTGCGGGCGACGACTAAGGCGATTCCAGAGAGATAAATATCCGTTGCAAGGAAGTCTTTGCCTGGAATGACTTGAGGCTTTGCCAACTCCCGTATAGTTACTGTTTTGGAAAAGCCTACGTCAATCTCATTTCTCAAAATTCTCGGGGTGACAGCAAATTGCTGTCACCCTTTTTTGGTTCATCAGGATTCCATAGGGAGCTGCTCTAGGTTTCTGTCGGCCTTGCCGTCTCGAGCCCCTGCTCCAATCCACCGCCGCCGATAGTGCCAAACACTTGTGCAGACTGCACATTGCCAAACCTCTTCCCCTTGGCTATAATGCACAATCATACAATCCCACATCTCTGCACACGTTCGAGTCAAACACGATGGCATTATCAGAGCCATACGGCAGCGCGTCGCCGCACATCAGCCACAATCGCTTTGGCCCCTACAAAATTGAGGGCGTATTGGGGCAAGGTGCTGTGGCAATGGCCTATGCTGCCACCAGTCCGCAGGGCCAACCACGGGTGCTCAAAGTATTGATGCGCCCTGCCGCGGCCCAGAAACTGGTTCGAATTGGATTCCAGCAGGAATACCGTGCACTCTCGCGGCTGCGTCATCGCAACATCATCCGCGCCTATGAGACCGGCGAAGTCGATGGCTACCTCTATATTACGCTGGAACGCATCGACGGCGAGACACTCGATGACTATCTCCTGCGCGCCAAGAAGATCGGTGAGGCACCCGCCATTGGTATTGTGCGTCAGGTCGCAAGTGCGCTCAACCATCTTCACGAACAAGGCTACGTCCACCGAGATGTCAAGCCCTCCAACATCCTCATGGCCCGGGACGGACGCGCCGTGCTCTTTGACTTCGGCACCGTCCTCAATCTCAACAACCCACCCGTAGAAGACACAATCGGCGTCTACGGAACACCGGCCTTTCTGGCCCCGGAACAGATCAACAACGGCCCCATCGACGGGCGCGCTCGATCTCTATGCGCTGGGCATCATCCTCTATCGTATGGTTAGCGGACGCAAGCCCTTCTACGGCGGACGGTCTGAGGTGCTGGATGCCCATCTCAATCAGACGCCGCCTGCCCCATCCGAGTATGCCCATGTGTCGCCGGGCCTAGAGCAGGTGATTCTCAAGAGCATCGCCAAGAACCCCGACGACCGTTACCAGACCGGCAATGAGTTGATTGCAGCGTTAGAGAATGTTGACCCCGCGCCGGAGCCTGAGAAGATCGAACTGGGACAGAGGATCCGAAGGCTGTTTGGGGTGCAGTAAGCGGCATGGGCCGGATGTTGGATCAAAATGAGGACACGGACTCTTGACTTCCGTGTCCTTTTTAGATCGGCCCGTTGGCGTTGGACAAACTCTTCGCGACACCCGGAAGTCAGGCTTCTGGAAAAGCCTGACTTCTTCACCTCTCGCCTCACTCGAAGACCACTGCATCCATGGTCAACATCTCGTTGAGCCAAGCACGGTTGTCGATGTAGAAGTTCTGGTGGGGATCATGGGCAATTGGAGATGGATCGCCGAACGTGCGCTCAAGAACGGGGATCGTGGTCCCTGCAGCGTGGTGATGAACCTGCTGATCGATGTAGGCTATCACATTGGGCAGCCGCCGACGATCAAATGAGTGGACGCCATAGGACTCGTGCCAGGTGAAGCGCTCAGGCATCATCTTCTTGCGATTGATCTGCCCCGATGACCAACTCTTGACCTGGCCGACGAAGACCGAAATCGCCATTTGCGGCGGAATCGCTGCTGCGATATGGACATGATTTGCCGTGCCGCCGACAGCATAGAGCGTACCACCCAGTGACTGCACACGGTCCCCAAGTAGCGCATGCACAGCCGGCGCATATTCCCTCGTCAGCAGCGGCTTGAAGCCATTGGTTGGCCAAACACAGTGGTAGATAAGCTGCCAATACGCCATGATCCAGATCCTCGCGAGATGCGTCTCATATGCTTTTTCGGTTTGACTCTGCTGAGTTCCTAGTGTAGAGGATCTTGGCCAAAAAGAAAAGCGAGCACCCAAGATATGGGTGCTCGCTCGAAAGCAGCAACTAATTGTGGATGGATCCCTCTGTAGAGAAGCGTCTAGCGCTTGCCCGCCTGACGCAACGAGCCCAGAATCATATCACGGTTCATCATGCTGATGAAGTCGATACTGATCTCCTTGGGACAGACCGCCTCACATTCACGAATGTTGGTGCATCCGCCGAAGCCCTCTTCATCCATCTTGTCGACCATGAGTACGGCTCGATCATAGCGCTCTTCCTTGCCCTGGGGCAGTGAGGAGAGATGGCCGATCTTGGCCGACGTGAAGAGCATGGCTGACGAGTTGGGACAAGCAGCCACACAGGCGCCGCAGCCGATACAGGAAGCCGCGTCCATGGACTTGTCGGCGGCAGGCTTGGGAATCAGGATGTTGTTGGCATCCTGTGCGCTGCCCGTGCCGACAGAAATGTAGCCGCCCGACTGCATAATTCGATCAAAGGATGATCGGTCGACCACCAGATCTTTGATTACGGGGAAGGCCGTTGCACGCCATGGTTCTACAGAGATGGTGTCTCCGTCATTGAACTCGCGCATGTGCAGCTGGCAGGTGGTGATGGCCTTCTTGGGGCCATGGGCAACACCAGCGATGACCATGCCGCAAGTTCCGCAGATGCCCTCACGACAGTCGTGGTCGAAGGCGACCGGATCTTCACCTTTGTGAATCAGTTCCTCATTTAGCAGGTCGAGCATCTCCAGAAACGAGGAGTCGGGACTCACGTCGTCAATGGGGTATTCGACCATCTTTCCTTCTGTATCGCCGCTCTTCTGGCGCCAAATTTGCAACTTAAGTTTCATGTTGTTCTTCGCTCCCTGACGATTCGGTCGTTTTGCGGTACGATGCCGTTACTTGTAGCTGCGGGTAGACAGCGGAACATTCTCGAATTCCAGCGGCTCTTTGTGGAGCCTGGGGTTCGAAAGATCCTGTGTGTATTCCCATGCAGAGACATAGGTAAAGAGATCATCGCGACGCAATGCCTCGCCTTCTTCAGTCTGGTACTCTTCGCGGTAGTGGGCGCCGCAGGACTCTTCACGGTCCAGGGCATCGAGGCACATGAGTTCGGCCAGTTCCATGAAGTCTGCCACGCGTCCGGCCGTCTCCAGGCTCTGATTGAAGTCGTTGGCATCTCCGGGGATCAACAGATCGTTCCAGAACTCCTCACGTAGGGCGGGAATCTCTTCCAGCGCCTTCTTGAGCCCGGCCTCGTTGCGCCCCATACCGCAGGCATCCCAGACAATTTCGCCCAAGGCCCGTGCGAACTCGGTAGGGGTGCGAGTCCCCTGAATGCTCATCAGCTTCTCGATTCGGGCCTCAACGTCGCTGCGTGCTTCCGCGAAGACCGGATCGGTCGGCGTCACACGGGTCAACGGCGCATCGGCCAGATAGTTGCCGATGGAATAGGGTATTACGAAGTAGCCGTCGGCCAGACCCTGCATAAGGGCGCTGGCGCCCAAACGATCGGCGCCATGGTCGGAGAAATTCGCCTCGCCAATTACAAACAGGCCAGGGATCGTGCTCTCCAAATTGTAGTCGACCCAGAGGCCGCCCATTGTGTAGTGGCTGGCCGGGTAGATGCGCATCGGTACCTTGTAGGGATCTTCACCGGTAATATTCTCATACATGTCGAAGAGGTTGCCGTAGCGGTCGACGATCACCTTCTTGCCGAGACGCTTGATGGCGTCCTCAAAGTCCAGGTAAACACCATTCTTAAGCGGGCCGATACCATGGCCGGCATCCACAACGTTCTTGGCAGCGCGGGAGGCGATATCTCGCGGCACCAGATTGCCGAAGCTCGGATACTTTTCTTCAAGGTAGTACCAGCGTTCGCCTTCAGGAATATCGGCTGCGGCCCGATCATCGCCGGCCTTGCGCGGCACCCAGATGCGGCCGTCGTTGCGCAACGATTCACTCATCAACGTGAGCTTTGATTGATGCTCGCCTGCGGGCGGGATGCACGTCGGATGGATCTGAGTGAAACAGGGATCGGCAAAGAGCGCCCCATGCTTGTGCGCTCGCCAGATCGCTGTGGTATTGCAGCCCTTGGCGTTGGTTGACAGATAGAAGACGTTGCCATAGCCGCCGGTCGCCAACACAACAGCGTCGGCAGAGTAGCACTTGATCTTCCCCGTCGTCATGTCACGAGCGATGATGCCGCGTGCACGGCCATCGACCATCACCAGATCGAGCATCTCTGTTCGAGCGAACATCTTGACCGTACCGGCATTGATCTGGCGGGACAGGGCCTGGTAGGCGCCGATCAGCAACTGTTGGCCGGTCTGACCTCGTGCATAAAACGTACGCGAGACCTGGGCGCCGCCAAAGGAGCGGTTGTCCAGTGTGCCGCCATACTCACGGGCGAACGGCACGCCCTGGGCCACACATTGGTCGATGATATTGTTGGAGACCTCGGCCAGTCGATAAACATTGGCCTCGCGGGAGCGGAAGTCGCCGCCCTTGACCGTGTCGTAGAAGAGGCGGAAGACGCTATCGCCGTCATTCTGATAATTCTTCGCCGCATTGATGCCGCCCTGGGCGGCAACGCTGTGGGCGCGCCGGGGGCTGTCCTGATAGCAGAAGACCTGGACATTGTAGCCCATTTCGCCCATCGAGGCGGCGGCCGAAGCGCCGGCCAGGCCTGAACCGACAATAATGACATTGTACTTGCGTTTGTTGGCCGGATTGACCAACTTGTAATCGAATTTCGCCTTGGTCCACTTCTCTTCGATGGGACCGGACGGCACCTTTGAATCCAAAATGATTTCGGAAGAGGCGGGTGTCGTCTTGGCATCAGACGTTGTAGTTGTCATGGTAGCAAGAATTCTCCCCAACTATTGCAGCACGCCGAAAAGCACGGCGAGCGGGACGACGGCGAAGCCGAGTGTGATGACCAGGGCCAGAAGCAGACCGACAATGCGTACCGGCTTGTCGTATTTCTGGCTGAGAATACCGAGGGTCTGGACTAGACTCCAGTTTCCGTGGTACAGGTGGAAACCAAGAGCAACCAGAGCGATCAGGTAGAGCAGCACGACCAGCGGATTCTGGAAGGTCGAAATCACATTCATATAGGGGTTCAGACGATCAAAATCGGGACTTAGCGCCTGAACGCCCCAGGTGAGATCAGCCAGATGGAACAACACGAAGAGCAGGATGACGGTACCGCCATAGCGCATGGTAATCGATGCGTAGTCGGCGGCAACTGCGCGCTTGACCTGATATTTGGTTGAGCGCGCTTTCTGGGCCTGGCGGGTCAGCGAAATCGCGGCCCAAACGTGCAGGACCAATGAGATCACGACAACGATGCGCAGCAGAGTAAGCAGATGCAGATGGGAGAAGACAGGAGCGCCTAATTCACGAAGGGCCTCCGCATAATGATTGAAGTACTCTGCACCCATAAAAACCTTAAGGTTGCCGTACATGTGAAAAAAGACGAAGCCGATCCAGACAAGTCCGGTCAACGCCATGATCACCTTTCTGGCGATCGTGTTGAGATGGGGGGACCAACTCCGTGACTGTGTGGCCTCCATATGGAAATACCTCCTAGTCGTGGCTAAAACAAAAAGAAAGGCTGGTACAAATAAAAAACACGCGTGCTTCGGAGACCATAGACGGTAGCGATATCCGGAGAGAAGAAAACAGATGTCGTACTCACCGATGAACCTAGCCGAAGCAACGATTGATCGCTCAGATCTAAACCGAACAGCCAGTCTGTTCGGTTTTTGACTGAATCTCAAGAGGGCAATCAATAAGTGAGTGAGTGCTGCACAGGACTGTCACCGTGCTGCACTGTCGTGCTATTCTAAAACAATTCGGCCCTGATCAATAATCAAAGCCAACGTTTGTGCGTGCTTTCACGAACACGACCTCGCATCAATTCTCACCAGTGTTGTCCAGTGCAGGAGTGATAGCCGTTGGGTCCGGGACAGGAACTAGAACGGCAGCACCCCACGGCCGGAGTGTCAACCGGACCTGCTTGCGGCGTAGTCGGTGTTTGCGGCCCGAGATGACGTCCAGCCACACGCCAGGATTGGGAAGCTTGAGCGTTACGATTCTTGAGATATTGTCGAAATTTAATGCAACTACAACGAAATCAAAGCACTGGCTTTCCAGTTCACCCGAGCGACGGTCGTAGCAAATGAGTTTCTTTTCCGCAAAACTGATTGGATAAACGTGGATGTTGTCACTGCGCAAAGCAGCGTGTGTCCGTCTGAGTCGGATCAGGCTACGTACAAGATCGACGTGCTGCGCCCGATCGGGCATCTCAAGTTTTTCCCAGTTCAGCGGCAAGAAGTCGATGGTGCGCGGCGTATCCTCAGCGAATTCCTGTCCGGCATAGATCATGGGCACGCCAGGGGCCGTGAAAAGGAGCACCAGGCCTAGTTGCGCTTTGACGACCGCAGCCTGCTGCAGCGTCATTCCCTCGGGCAAATCGATGTGTCGTCCTGAGTAAAACTTGATCTCGTGCTCCGGGCGAACCTCGTCATGGCTACAAGTGAAGTTGATCAACTGGACGGGAGAGTCATAGCCATCCTGTGCGTAGCCGGCAATAGCACGGCGAACATCTTGTTGTTCCCACTGCCAGCGCTGGTTGATCACTCGTTCCAATGTGTGGTGAAAGCGACCATTCCAGGCTGCATCCATCTCGGTCTCTCGGACCATTTTACTTGCAGTCTTGTCCGAGTGGGTGCCGTCCAGTTGCCAGAATTCCCCGATGAGAACACAGTCAGGCTTGGTCTCTCTCGCCGCCCAGCAGATAGCGCCGATTCCGTGATAAGGGTGAAAGCCGGGCTGCATTGGCTGCCCATCATCGTAATCAACGCCACAGACCCAGTCGAATCGAAAACCGTCCAAGTGATATTCGGTGAGCCAGAAGCGAACGATATCTTGGAAGTAGCGCGTCGTATCCGGCGAGAAATGATTCCAGTCCAGGCCACCCCACATGTTCACAGCCTGGGGAGTATGGTGAAAGAACGGGTTCCAGTTGGTCAGTTGCTCGCCATCCTCACCATACATCGGCGGGTAGTAGTGATAGTAAGGGTGGTCGCCCCAGGCATGATTGAAGGCGACGTCCAGAATAACGGCGATGCCACGTGCATGGCAGCGATCCACGAATCGCTTCAGATCCTCCGGGGAGCCGTAGACATCCGCGATAGAAAAATAGAAGACAGGGTTGTAGCCCCAGCTTGATCGCCCTGGAAAGGCCTGGATCGGCATCAACTCAATGGCATTGATGCCGAGATCGGCGAGGTAATCCATACGATCCATCATCGCACGAAAGTCACCGAACTTCGGGCGGTTATGTTCCCATCTTCCGGCAAAGTCACGCACATTCAATTCATAGATCACCATGTCGCGCAGCGCCGGCGTCTGCCAGTTTTGATCGGTCCAGGCAAATGGCGGTTGCTCTCGCGGAAGGTAGGCCCAGGCAGCCTCATCATCCCAACGCAGCTCGGTTGCGTACGGATCGCCGACCCACACATGGGACTGCTCGTCGATGGCCACAAAGTAGCCGTAACGTGTCGGTCCAGGATTGGCCAACGTCACCCACCACGTGCCCCGTCCATCGGTAACAAGAGGATTCGCCAGCGTGTCCCAGCCATTAAAATCGCCTACTAGGCTGACGTATGGTTTATGCGGAGCACGCAATGCGAACGTCACCGTATCGGGCAAGATCAGATCATGGTGCACACCGCCATGGATCTCACGCGGAAGAATATTGATGGCCGCCGGGACCGTCGTCCACCCAATTGGATTGGTGAAAGAGTGATCTAGATGACCAATTTCAGAGGAAGCTTGTTCAGATGAAAAACGGTCGGATGATGTCATACTGTGTCGCTAAATACAGGGGGAGACAAAGATCAAGATCAAAGAACTCGGGAGAATGCGGCTTCAGTGGCCCACGAATTGTCGTTCCGATGACCGGAGGGGCGAGGAATCTTAGGTTTGCACAGGAGAGATTCCTCGTCGCTTCGCTCCATCGGAATGACAATGACACTGAATTCGTGAAATACTGGACTTGGAAGAATACTGTGTATTGCGTGAGGTTTACATCACCGGCGGATTTCCATATTGGAATGTCTGAGTGACGAAAACAAGCGAATCACGTTCAGGGATTCTTGTCCGAAACCTCACGCAGTACGCAGCAGCATTTACATGTTATCGATGAGCGCTTGCCCAAACTCACTGCAAGAGAGCAGCGTAGCGCCGTCCATCAGGCGCTCGAAGTCATAGGTGACGCGCTTCTGACCGATGGTCTTCTCCACAGAGCTGAGAATCAGGTCGGCGGCTTCGTCCCAGCCCATGTGACGCAGCATCATCTCACCGCTGAGAATCACAGACGAAGGGTTGACCTTGTCCTGACCCGCATACTTGGGCGCGGTACCGTGGGTGGCCTCGAAAATGGCTCGCCCGGTCTCGTAATTGATGTTGGCGCCCGGCGCAATACCGATGCCGCCGACCCCCGCAGCCAGTGCGTCACTGATGTAGTCGCCGTTCAAGTTCATGGTCGCAATCACATCGTATTCGGCCGGACGGGTCAGGATCTGCTGCAAGAAGGCATCGGCAATCACGTCCTTGATGATGATGCCATTGGGCAGAATGTGCCAGGGACCGCCATCCAACGGCTTCGCGCCGAACTTCTCGACCGCGACCTTGTAGCCCCAACCCATGAACGCACCCTCGGTGTACTTCATGATGTTGCCCTTGTGGACCAGAGTAACGCTCTTGCGCTGGTTGTCAATCGCATACTGGATGGCAGCGCTGACCAGACGATCGGTGCCTTCCTCGCTGATGGGCTTAATGCCGATGCCGCTGCTGTCCGGGAAGCGGATGGCGTTGACCCCCATCTGGTCGCGCAGGAAGTCGATCACCTTCTGAGCGCCTTCGCTGTAGGCTTCCCACTCGATGCCGGCGTAGATGTCCTCGGTATTCTCGCGGAAGATCACCATGTCGATCAGTTCCGGTGTCTTGACCGGGCTCGGCACGCCCTCAAAGTACTGAACAGGTCGTACACAGGCATAGAGATCGAGACGTTGACGCAGGGCCACGTTGATGCTACGGATGCCGCCTCCAATGGGCGTGGTCAGGGGACCCTTGATCGAGACCAGGTATTCGTCAATGGCGTCAAGGGTTTCCTGAGGCAGCCAGACGATCTCACCGTAGACCTCGTTGGACTTGTCGCCTGCGTAGACTTCCATCCAGGAAATCTTGCGCTCGCCGCCGTAGGCTTTCTCGACTGCGGCATCCAGCACCGGCCGGCTGGCCGCCCAGATGTCAACGCCGGTACCGTCTCCTTCGATAAAGGTGACGATCGGGTTACTGGGCACAATCAGTTTGCCGTCTTCAATGGTTATTTTCTCACCTTGGCTAGGCACTACAACTTTATCGTACGCCATCGGGATTCTTCCTCCAGGTCTGTGGGAAACAGTGACTTTCGGGTCTTTTCGTTATGCATGGTCTGCCGAGAACGATTCTACAATTCCGCTGCAAAAACCTTTTCTTGACACGAATGGTCACAAACTTCACGAATCGTGTCGCCTCCCCAGAGAGAAGATTCGTGAAGTTCGTGTCCGGAACGCTTTTTGCAGTAGGATCATTATTTTCAAATGGAACTAGTTGCCGATATCTCGTCGTACTTGGTCTATCCATGTAGGGTCTGAGACAGTGAAGCTCTCGCCGTGACTGCGATTCCACGGGCCGACCAGCCAAAGAATGGCTCGAGCAATCTCTGCCGGCGACCTCAACTTTGCATCTTCATGGGCCTGATGCCAGATGCTGAAGTCCAAGCTGCTTTCGGACGTATCAACGCTGCGTACATCGGCTTGCATATCGGTATCGACCATGCCTGGATCAAGCGTGGCGACCCCTATAGGCTTTTCGCGCAGTTCCAGAGCCAGCGTACGAGTAAAAATGTCCAGCCCGGCCTTGCTTGCGCAGTAGGCACTGGCGCCGGCAATAGGATACGAAGCAGCAGCGCTACTAATATTCAGAATACGACCGTAGCCCTGGTCAAGCATGATGGGCAGAGCCGCTCTGACCGTATTCAGAGGACCGATAAGATTCACCTGTATACCGTACGCCCATTCATCAGGGTCGACATCGACAATCTCTTCCAAAGGCCAGATCACGGCCGCGTTGTTGACGAGAATGTCGACACGACTGAATTGCTCCAGCGTCGTCTCAATGACTGCTTCAACCTGCTCGATATCAGCCACATCGGCTACTACGCCAAGTACATCCAGGCCTCGGCTCTGTAGATCGTCCACAACAGCCTCTAGCTGTTCGGCATCCCGCGCAACCAGAACGACAGAAGCGCCCGCCAGCGCAATTCGCTCAGCAGCAGCCCGCCCAATGCCCCGGCTAGCGCCGGTGATTATCGCGACTTGTCCTTGTAATTTCTTTGCAGCCATCAAGGCGCAAGTGTACCAAATAGACAGAGAAAGGTCTATTTTTCGCTGGCTTAGTGGACCGAATTCTGATTTCAGATAAAGTTGTAACCTTTTCACGTTCGCTGCATCCAAGCTAGTGAGAATTGGTGATAGACTTAGTTCAGCAACTGTCGTTCAATCGACGTACCTGAACAGACGTACACTCAAGCGAAGAAGAGTCAATTCCAGAACAGTCCAACAAGGAGAAGTCAACCCCATGTCCAAGAATGAAGGCACCATCGATCGTGTGATCCGCGTCATCATCGGCCTTGCCATGCTCTATGTAGGGTTCTTCGTCATGACAGGTGTCTGGGGCACTGTCGTCGGTGTGCTCGGCCTCGTTCCACTGCTGACCGGCGCCATCGGCTACTGTCCGATCTATAGCATCATTGGCGGCGGCACGAACAAAGCGGCGTAGCCGACATTCCGCCAACGCCAGGAGAGGATCATGTCCATACAGACCGTTGACTCTACCGATTTCAGAGAGAAGGTGCTGGACGCAGACAGGCCCGTCGTGATCGATGTGTGGGCGCCGTGGTGTGGGCCATGCAGAGCGGTCGCCCCACACTTTGAAGCCGCGTCCGACGCATATGCCGAGAAAGCAACCTTCCTGAAATTGAATGCTGACGAAAACAAGGAAGTGCTCCAACAGTACAAAGTCATGGGGATTCCGACCATGCTGTACTTCAGTCACGGCAAGCTAGTCGACCGTAAGACCGGCGTTCAGTCGGCCGAAGCGATTGGGAAGCGGGTTGCTCCGCTTGTGAGCATGGACCTCGAAACGGCCGTCAAGCGCGAGATCCGCGGCTGGTTCCGCTGGCCGTTCCGTCGCAGGTAATGGAAACAAAATCAGCAATCAAAAATTCCGGCTGCGCTTGAGGCGCAGCCGGAATTTTGTGTGTTACATTTACTGCACGATCAGGCCCCAGTACACGACGGCGTAAGTAGACCCATGGACCGTAGGTCACGCTATCAGCGTGACAAGCCTCGCCAATCAGACTGCTCCAAAGGTACCAAGAGTCGTCCGGCTGATAGCCGGACCTACGAACCGTGGGCTCATTTCCGCCGCGTTGTACAAGTTATTTCGCCACAAAGGGCAGGAAGATAATGTTGCTTTCGGACAAGGACTGTACACGAGTCGCGACTTCGATTCCGTCGTCACCCGTATAGGAATCGACCTCGACCAGGACGTTGACATCCAGTTCGATGGCGGTCTCGTCCAGATCGGTGGCAGCGACAATGCGAATCTGTTGCTCGCCAATGGTCCACAGCTCGTCAGCGGAGACGCCGTCGGCACTGGCGGCAGCGACATGGCCGTCACCCATGTGCGCGATACGACCCCGATGCTTGTGACCACCGACGCCGGGCGGCACACGCGTCTCCATCTTGACGATGTAGTTGACGGTGCCCTCACTGGAATCGCCTGTGGCATCTTCAGAAATATACTCGACCTCGACATACGCTCCAACAGCCAGTAGACCGTGGCGTTCACTGAAATGGGTATCTTCGGTCGTCACCAAATCCACATTGCCGACTTTCCATGCGCCGTCAAACCCTTTTTCGGGCATGACTTCGACAAGGCTCACCAGCATCGAACGGGTCGGTTGATCGATTTCAGCAGCGGGCCCGGTTGTGCGGATGACACGTGCAATGCGCCGGTCCTCTGCATCGACACGATATTTGACGCGCACCGGGACGCCGACACCAAATTCTGCCTTTCGTTGGACAAGCCGGGTTTCAGGCAACACTATGTAGTCCGTATCGCCGATGGTCCACATTCCAATGGGCCCCATGCTACTCTTTCTGGGCCACTCTTGAATCAGTCCGTACGCGTGTCCGCCGCGATCTTCATGGTGGTCACCATACTCGTGATCTTCTCCGTGGCCCCAAATAGAAAACTTGGATTCAATTTCTAGCGCATGGTGAATTCCGGCGTCATCGGTATAAAACTTGACCTTGACCACGACATATTTATCAAAGGGTAGATCCTCCTGCTCAAACTCAGTTGATTCATCTGCCATGATCTTGAGGCCACCGATGTTCCACTCGCCTTCCAGTATTTCCGGAAAGCTGAGAATCACGCCGTAGAGGCGAGCCTCATAGCGCGAATCGCCTTCCCCAGGATCCCCCTCACCAGGATCCGTCATCGCTCGCCTTCGTCATCGCCTTCGTCATCGCCACATTTGTAGTGACGTTCAGTTTCGATCTCCTTCGCAAATTGTTCGCTCTCCGACACCCAATACTTGACCTTCAGACAGGCTCCGATCTCAA
This sequence comes from uncultured Chloroflexia bacterium, assembly GCA_963848115.1. Lineage (GTDB taxonomy): Bacteria > Chloroflexota > Anaerolineae > Caldilineales > Caldilineaceae > JAWKOK01. The sequence continues at coordinate 147,043 of CAWKCP010000005.1, forward strand.
AGGGACCATGCTCGGTCTCCAATTCGGTCTGACGGCTGACCTCGTAGAACTGACCGCCGATCTGCCAGGTGCCGAGCCGGCTTTTGTCGGGAAGAGTATCCAGCTTGCCATAGGCACGCATGAAGTCGTCGTCGCCAGGCATACCGTGGTCGTCGCCGGAATCATCCTCTTCATCTTCGCAGTTGTCAGCTGCGGTCGAGCGAATCTTGAACGCAACCAACTCGTCTTCAACAGATCGATAGTGGACCTGTGCACAAGCACCAATGTCCAATGGCCCGGCTGCCGGATCGAACATCGTCCGCTCAGACACCGAGAATGCCTTGCCACCGATCGTCCAATTGCCTTCCACCATCGGTTCAAGTCGGCTCTCTACATAGCCAACCCATTTGTCGCCTTCGTCGTCCGCCAAGGCAGTGGTAGATCCACTAAGCAATCCCACCGATCCACCCAGCATGATTGCCAGCACGGCGAGCCAAAGTCCGCGGTACCACCGCATTTTGTGATTTCGCTTCAAAGCCATCAGTCTTCCCCTTTTCTGAAACTTACATGCCGCAAACCGGCAAGGGCTCCGGCCGAAAATTACCTGTTGTTTGCCGAATAGTACAGATATTGGTGGCTGCTCTCTTTTGGCGTAAGATTGAGCAATCAAAACGGCAGCCTTAGTGCCATCGACAGACAACAGATGCACAAGCCACTATGACCCGGTGCACGATCAGTCTACCGGTATTTTGCCAGTTGTCTTGCCGAATCTCGTCCGACTTCCATCTGCTCCGTTGGCGTCGGCATGCCGACGCCAACGCGGCGGACAGAAAATGGGGAAGTCGCACGGCGCCTGTCGGGCAATCGTCCAAATAGAAACGAAGGCTTTATTTATGTCAACTGAATTTTCGATTGACGCCACAGCGTTGGCAAAACAGTACAGTACCGACAACGGCGAGACTGTGGACGCCGTGCGCGGTATCGATCTCACCATCAAGAGCGGCGAGATCTACGCTCTGCTCGGCCCCAACGGAGCGGGCAAAACAACGACCATCTCCATGCTCACCACCCTGTTGATCCCGACGGGCGGCTCAGCCTCTGTGGCGGGCTTTGATGTGGTCAAAGAATCGGCCAATGTGAGACGTAGGATCGGTGTCACCTTCCAGGAAATCGTTCTCGACGAGGACCTGACCGGACAGCAGGTGCTTGACTTCCACGGTAAGCTCTACGGGATTAGCCGCAACGATCGTGCAGATCGCATCACCGAACTCGCTGACATGGTAGAGCTAAGCGATGTGCTCGATCGCAAGGTGTCCAGCTATTCAGGCGGCATGAAACGACGTCTTGAGCTGGCGCGTGGACTGATGACGTGGCCCCAGGTGTTATTCTTGGACGAGCCGACCCAGGGACTTGATCCGCAGAATCGTACAGGCATCTGGCGTTACATCCGCCGCCTGCGCGACGAGATGGGCATCACGCTGCTGCTGACGACCCACTACATGGACGAAGCCGAAGCGCTGGCCGACCGTGTCGGTATCATCGATCACGGCCAATTGATTGTGGAAGGAACGCCGGCCTCACTGATCCGGCAGATGGGCGCGGACGTGGTGTCGATCCTAGGCCATGGCGAGGCCAAAGCTTTTGTCGAGGCCGCCAATGGGCTCGGCTATGTCTCCAAGACGACATTGCACGAACTCATTGAAACCGTAGATGAGGAGCTTGACGTTGCGGGCGAGATTACTGACAGTGACAACAACGAGGGCCACGATGACGTGTCCAGCCAAACCGACGACGATTCCGAAGCGGTCGGAATTGTCCAGTATACGATTCAAGTGGGTGTTGATGCCGGGGATCGTCGTCTAGTTGAACTCGTTCAACTGGCCAGTACAAAGGGCTTCCAAGTGAGCGAAATTAGCGTCGCCAAGCCAAGCCTAGGCGACGTCTTTCTGGCCTACACGGGGCGTGAACTGCGCGATAGTTGAAGCGATTGACAGTTGGCCACGCCGGTCGGATGGAGCCGGGAGCGACTGCGTCGCTCCCGGCTCCATCCGACCGGCGTTTTTATTCGTCTACCTTGCCGAAAACGGCGACCACGTTCTGTCCGCCGAAACCGAACGCGTTGACTGTGGCATAGCGGGCGTCGGTCTTCTGCGCCTCGTTGCCGACAATCGGGATGTCCAGTTCGGGATCGGGTGTGTAGTTGATCGTCGGCGGCACAAGACCTTCTCTCAATGCGTAGATGGCAGCCACAGCAGACTGAGCGCCGGCAGCGCCCATTGCATGGCCGACCATGCTCTTGATGCTCGTGATCTGAAGGTCGTTCACATGCTCCCCAAAAGCGCGTTTGAGCGCCATGGTCTCGCCGATGTCGTTGAGGACCGTGCCGGTGCCATGGGCGAAAATCACGCCGAAATCTTCAGGCTGCAAGCCGGCGTACTTCACGGCATTTTCCAGCGCACGTGCGGCCCCGTCGCCCTCAGGATCCGGCGCGGTAATGTGAAAGGCATCCGCCGTGAGCGCACCACCGAGCACCTCGGCATAGATTCGAGCCCCCCGTTTGCGGGCGTGCTCCTCGGTCTCTAATATCAGTGCACCGGAACCCTCGCCACTGACAAACCCGTCTCGATCGATGGAGAATGGCCTTGAAGCATGTTCAGGATCATCGATCCGCTTGGACAGGGGGCCCATGCGTGCAAATGCCGCCATCACCAGTTCAGAGAGTGCAGATTCGGTTCCGCCGGCGATCATAACGTCAGCCTCTCCCCGCTTAAGGAAATGGTAGGCCTCGATAATCGAATAGTGGCCGCTGGCACAGGCTGCGGAACTGGTCATGACAGGGCCACGGGCGCCGGTCTCTATCGAGACCAAACAGCTGGCGGCATTGGCCATGACACTGGGCACCACAAAGGGGCCCACACTTCGCCAGCCCTTTTCCACGACATCGATCGCAGCCGATTCCATAGAAGTGATGCCGCCGCCGCCGGTAGCCATCATGATCCCTACCCGATTCCAGTTGCTCTCATCAACCACAAAATCGGCATCGTCCAGGGCTTGTTTGGCAGCGGCAATGCCAAACTGAGTCGAACGCGATGTGCGGCGTGACGTCTTGCGCCCCATGTAGTCCATCGGATCAAAATCCTTGACTTCGCATCCAATATTGATGGGCAGATCGGCGACGTCGAATTGAGTGATACGTGCGGCGCCGGACTTGCCCGCAAGCAGATTGTTCCAGAAGGTCAATGGATCATTCCCAATCGGCGTAAATGCCCCCATCCCGGTGACAAAGACTCGCGTCATACTAATGTACTCACTTTCACATCTATTCAGAAGGCATTTGGCTAACACAATGAATCATGATTATAGGAGATGGGTAACGAGACCGCCAAAAAGCAATGTTCGTAGGCCATCCGATCCAGTCGGATCATCGTTCCTCGCTCTCGGGTATGGAGGTTGACAAGCCATCGGCGACATGATAGCGTGGCCTAGCCTATCTGGGAGACAGCACACCAAACGACTCCTTCGATTCTTCAGAAGTTCACGAATCGGTGAAAAGCGAGATTTTTCGCTGGCCCTTTGGCAGAGTGACGTGCTCGAAAATACCCGCTCAGAATGACAAATCGTGAAGTACTGTACTTTTGATTTATCCTGCGTATGGAAGCAAGTACATGACATCCTCACTGTTGGCACGACTACATCTCACGACTGAGATAGTGCAGACGCTTTCCCCGGAACTGCGTGATCAAGTATTGACCTTTGTGAAAACGTGGGGGCAGCCGACAGATCGGCTCGAATTGGTCACGACCCTGCGCGAAGCCCATGGGCCGCTGCTCTTTCTGCTCGACTATGAGGCGGAGGCCCATCTCGATGCGGGTGACTACGCCAAGGCGCTCGAAGTCATCGAACGTCGTCAACGCCGTAGTACGACGGTTGCCAGCCAGGCGCTGGAAGCGGTTGCACTGCTGGCGGCAGGCTATGAGCCGCACGCTCAGGCGGTTGCCGATGATATCAGCGTCGCCCATCCGCGCAACCACGCTGCACTGCGGGCAGCCGCTCTGGTCTACACCGGCCTCGGTCGGTATGAACAGGCGCGTGCAATCATGGAAGCCTATCTTGACCGGCGGCCCAACCACCTGGCCGCGATCCTGACGATCATCTCCATTGCGCAGGCAAGCGATGATCAGGAGACCGTCAATCGATTTTTGCAGCGACTGGGCGTTGGCATTCCAGCCGGCATCAGCGACACTGAACTCGCTGAGTTGAGCGGACTGATCCCGGAGAGCGATGCGGAAAGCTCTGCAGCGGTACAACTGGAGTTGGAACGGCGACGACAGTTACGACGCCAGGAACTCAGCCAGACACTGGCTCCATTCACAGCCCACGAAGCCGACGAAGAATTCGATGTCGAATCGATATACCGACATTTGAGCGGACCGGAGTCGATTGAGGTAAGTCGTGAGGAACAACGTCAGATACAGCTGGACGCCGTGCGCCATTTCGGGTTTATGAAATTACGCGGCGGTCAGGTTGAAGTCATCGCCAGCGTCCAGCGCGGCGAGTCGATTCTGACCGTGATGCCCACAGGCGCAGGAAAGTCACTCTGCTATCAGTTGCCAGCGCTGACATTGCCCCGCGCCACCCTTGTGATCAGTCCGCTGATCGCGCTGATGAAGGATCAGGTTGACAGTCTGCCTGCCGCTGCCCGCCAGAAGGCCACGTTCATCAACAGTTCTCTCACCGATGAAGAACTGGCAGAGCGGATGAACGGAATTGCACAGGGCGACTACAAGCTTATCTACGCAGCGCCCGAACGGCTGCGCCAGCGCTCTTTCCTCACGGCTCTGCGTCACGCCGGTCTTGATTTGTTCGTGGTCGATGAAGCCCACTGTGTGAGTCTCTGGGGCCACGACTTTCGTCCGGACTACCTATTTGTGCAGGAAGCGCGCCATGCGCTTGGAAATCCGCCCTCGTTGGCGATGACGGCCACGGCCCCGCCGCGCGTTCGAGACGAAATCGTTGACTACTTAAGCAATGACGCCATAGATGATGGCGACTCTGATGGCGACTCTGATGGCGAAGATGAGTCCATTGCCGACAGAAGCAGGACCGAAAAGCGCCGGCGGCCCAAAGTGATGACACTGGATATCTTTCGCCCGAATCTACATCTCTCGTCGATCCGATTCCACAATGAAGATGAGAAGCTGGCTGCGCTCCTGAAATTCGCCAAGGAGACCGAAGGCAGCGGCATCATTTATGTCAACAGCCGCCGCAAGTGTGAGTCGCTCGCCACGCTTCTCCGCTCCGATGGGATTCGCGCGGAGGCCTATCATGCAGGCCTCGCCGATCGAGGAGCGGTCCAAGATCGGTTTATGAACGACAAGACTCGCGTCGTCGTGGCCACGATTGCCTTCGGCATGGGGATCGACAAGTCCGACATTCGCTTCATTGTGCACTTCCACCCGCCCCGCAGTCTGGCCGCGTACTATCAGGAAGTCGGACGAGCTGGACGTGACGGCGTGCCGAGTCAAGGGGTCCTCTTCTACAGTAACAACGATTGGGCGAACCTGCGCCGATGGGCGAAGTCCGATGAGATGAATGTTGATTTCTTGCTAAAGGTCTACATTGCCGTGGCCAACCAGTTGAATATCAAGCTGGAGCAGGATGCCCATGGCGACGTTGAGCCCTCGCCCGCCGGACAGGATGCCATTGATGAGGCACCCCTTGAAGAATTATCCGGCGACTTCTCAGACGGTCCGGCCATTGGCCCGGTCGACGCGAGACGATTGAGGCAAGTGCTGAACTGTGACGAGACCACAGCTCGTGTGGCGGTCAGCCTTCTGGAGCGAGCGGACCTGCTCAGCCGCAGTTTCGATATTCCCCGCGAAGTGGAGATCCGACTGCCGCGTACGTTGCCGGCCGCAGCGCTTCACGACAAGGACTTCACGCGCCTGCAACGGGGTCTCTCGTTGGCTGCCGGGCGTTCGGGCGCCTATCGGACGGAGGACATTGCCGCGTTTATGGACTGGTGGCTGACCGATGTTGAAGCGCAGTTGCTCGAATGGGAGGCCGCCGGTTTCCTAACGCTCAAGGGAGCGAAGCGGGCCATGTTGATCGAGTTGGCCCCATTGCCGGAAGACGCTCGCGAGCGACTGGAGCGGCTGCTGGCTCAGTCGAGCGCACTGGGCAACAGTCGCATCGATAACGTCATCGGCTACGCCACATCCGACACCTGTCGTCACGGCTATATCAGCGCCCACTTCGGCAGTCCGCCGCGTCTCAAGTGTGACGTGTGTGACAACTGCACCGGCATCCGGCCGGAGGTGCCGGAGGTCGAGGTCTCAGCCCATCCGCTGCCTGACGATTCCGACATCGAGCCGATGATACTCGATTGTCTCGTAAGTCTGCCCAAACCGGTGGGGCGTAGCGGTCTAGCCCGCGTGCTGGCGGGTAGTCTGCGTTCGCCGGCCAAGCCGGATCAAGCACGACACCATGGACGCCTGAAGGAGTTGGGCGAAGCGACCATCATGAACTACATCGATGATCTCCTGGAGGACAATCGCCTGCGCCAATATCCGCGCAACGGATACCCGGTCCTGGCAGCAACGGTTCGCGGGCGCGCGAGAGGCCGAAGTCTGGCTCGAAGATCACCCGGAGCTCGCCGAGTTTGGGACGCCGGTCGAGGCTGAGAGCGAAGAGGAAGCGGCGCTAGAGCCGTCGACGGGCGACAAATACACGGACCTTCAGAGAAAACTGTGGGCATGGCGCAAACGTTCGGCCGAGGAACAGGGCCAACCACCCTATGTGATCATGAGCAACGAGCTTATGCTGCGCATCGCCGAGACCCGTCCTCAGAATCTTGAGGAGCTGGCCGCCCTTCCCGGCATGGGGACTCAGCGTCTTCAGCACTACGGTCCGGTCATTCTCGATCTCATCCAGCTCAATCCGCTCCACGAGGGCGATGAAGCGCTGATGAGTGCGCAGCGAGAAGAGCTCGCCTCGGCAGAGACGCGCGTGAAGGCCCGTGTGCAGGAACAGAGCGCCACCGTCTCGCCGAGGATCGAACGCAAGATCTATACGAAAATGCAGGAGTTCCGCCAGAAGGCAGCGGTGAGCGAACGCGTTCCAACCTATCAGGTCGCCAGTAACACGGTGCTCAAAGCCATTGCAAACAGAGCGCCGGACAGTCTTGAAGAGCTGAACGCCATCGTCGGATTCCGCAGTTGCGGCCTGAGCAACCAGGCCGAACAGATACTGACCTTTATCGCGGCGGCGAAACAGGTGGATGAGAACTAGTGAATCCCGGCAGAAATCCTGATACAGTTCCTGCCAGAGGTAGGGCACCCGAATTTCTGTCGTGGTATTCACGTCCAACTGTACTAGTCACGCAGCAAGCAGTAAGCAGCAGGTCGACCACGACCCTCGTCACCTGGATGTCCACCTAACTGTCAGCTTCATGTCATTGCGGCGAACCCATCAAAAGGCTATAATGAAGGGGACACATTCTGAATTCGGAGAGACGGATTCTGTCGTCTTTCCAAACCCAATAGCAGTATTGTGAACCTGTCAATTTTAAGGAGGAAACAATGGCTTCTTTGATGGAAAAAGTCTCAACTTTGATCTCCGCCAACTTGCATTTCATGGTCGATCAGGCGCTCAAGAGCAACAGCATGGCCGTCATCGATCAGTACATCCGGCAGGTTGAAGACAATCTTGAGGACCTTGAAGATGCAGCGGCGACTGTAGGGGCCGAAGTCCGCTCCATCGAGCGCAAGCTGACTGAGTTCGAGCAAAAGGCGGATGAGCAAGATCGCGCCATCAACGCCTTCTTAGTGGAAGGCAACGAGACCGCGGCCGCCGCCGTTCAAAGCCGGCTCAACAGCACACAGCGCCTGGTCGAGACCTATCGCGAACAGTCCGAACGCCAGCGCGTTGAGTTCGGCAATCTCTTGGATGCGAAGGTCAAGCTGGAAGCCCGACTGGCAACCATGAAGCAGGAGCGGGAGGAACTTCAGGCGTTGCTGGAACTGGCCAAGAGCAAGGAAACGACCGTCAAGGCCATGAAGAGCCTGGACGATCTGATGGGATCCGGCGACAGTGATATCAGCGGAATCGCCGAGAGCATCTATGCCCGCCTGGACAAGGCGAGCACGCTCAGCGAGATGCGTTCCGCCAACCTCGATCAGCAGATGGACGAGGTGCTGGAGCGCAGTGCGTTGGATGCCCAGTTGGCCGAACGGAAGAGGAATTTAGGGATTGGGGAATAGGGATAGGTGATTGGGGATTAAGAGACTCCGTCAAGGCGCCTCCTAATCCCCAGTCCCTAATCCCCAATCCCTAATCACCCCATCATGAACCGAACACGCCTAATCTTCATTAGCATTCTGACTGTTGCGGCGATCATCATCGGCGCATCGCTGATCATACGCTCGCTCTCATCGACTCCGGATTCGGCGACCTTCACCGTCGACCGACCTGAGGCCGTGACTATCCGCGTGCTGACGGCACTGCCGGTGGAACCTTGGGTACGCAACGCCGCAGAGCAGTTCAACAGTGGAGACTACGCCGTGGATGGCGTTCCGATCGAGGTCGAGATCGTGGCGACCGATGGGCTGACGGCGCTGGGTCGCTGGGACCGCAACGAATATGGCGCCCTGCCCGCCGACACCCTGCCGGACGAGCTGTCGCTTGAAGAGCAGGAATCCCTCGAAGACTTTCCCACAGCGTGGATTCCCGACAGCCGCTATTTGGTCGAGCTGGCCAACGCTTCCTACAAGGAACGGCTAGGGCGGGATGTCTTTCTGACCGACGGTGAGTATCGCGCTCGCCCTATCGCCATCAGCCTCTTCGCCTGGGGCCTATATAACAGTCGCGGAGACGTGCTGGAAGAGCAGTTCGATGCGATCAACTGGTCGACCATCCACGACGCGGCCATCGCCAAGGGGGGCTGGCCCGAACTGGGCGGCGATCCTGCCTGGGGGTTCTTCAAGCTGGTCGTGCCCAATCCGACCAAGAACGTCGGCGGACTGGCCGCCATGGTCGCCATGGCCGGCGAATACTATGACCGCACCGACATCGGCGTCGAGGACGTGGCCAATCCCGAATTTCAAGAATGGCTGCGGGAGATGATGGGCGCTGTGACCGATTTCAGCAGCAGTAGCGCTTACACCGCCGAGGACTTCGCGCTCTTCGGCTACAGCGTCGGCGACGGAGGCCAACTGCTGGAAAGCGACCTGCTCCAGAACATGCAGGGAATCGTCACTCGCTGGGAAGACCCGCTGCAGATCTACTATCCCCGGTATCTGACCTGGTTTGACTTCCCGTTCACGGTATGGGTCGGGCCTGAGACCAGCGCGCTCCAGAAGAATGCTGCTCTGGAGTTTCAGCGCTACCTGCTCACTCCTGAACAGCAGGAAGCGGCGCTGGCCTACGGGCTGCGCCCGGCAAACCCTGAAATTCCTGTCGATGCCAACGAGGAGAGCCTCTTTGTGAAGTGGCAGGAACAGGGCGTGCAGGAGGTGGTGCCGAGAACCAGCGCCATGCGTAGCCCGGACCGGGACGTGCTGCTGACGCTGCTACGCTGGTTCGAGTTGAACGGGTCGAATTGAGTAGTTTGCAATGAGCAAACAAAAAAATGGCAACCCAAAAAAGAATAGCGGCATCACTCAGTATCCTGATTGCCTTGGGTGGGATTTTGCTCTCGATGGTCGTCTGCACATCGGTCATTCTGAGCGGCGGCATTTGGTTGGTTGGCCGCAACGTAGATCGGTCAGCGAACGAAGGATCGACGGCGCATCGCCCGACCTGGGCAGCGGACAGCGCCGAGTTGACTGTGGCGGTCTCACCTGTGATGGGGCCGGTGCTGGCCCGACTTGCCGAAGAGTTCAATCGTCAGGGCCGGCAGACGCCCGACGGCAAGACCATGGCTGTCTCCATCGTGACCTATGAACCGGAGAAGATGGTCGATGCGGCGCTGGGCGAGCCCGAATTTCAGGCAATGTCGCCGGACAGCACGCTCTGGCTGCAACAGCTTGAGCAGGACTGGGCGGAGCAAGCCGAACCTGACACTGGCTCGGACACTGAGCCCGACAGCGTATCAGCAAACGCCGAATCCGTCATTCCCATTGGTCAGAGCCGCGTGGATGAACAGATACGCTATGCGGTCAGCCCGATCGTGATTGCGGCCTGGACAGATGTCGCCCGCGATCTGGGCTGGCCGGATGCACCGGTCGGCTGGCAGGATATTCAGCAGCTTGCCGCCCAGGATTCCGATTTCAAATGGAGCCATCCCAGTACCAACAACGCGGCGGGCCTGTTGGCGACCTTGGCCGAGTTCTACGCCGGCAGCGGTCTGACGCGCGGCCTGACGACCGAGGCAGCCACTGCACAGGAGACGATTGACTACGTGCAAGCCGTCGAGTCATCCATTCGATTCTATGGCGAAGGCGAAGAGGTGATCGTCGACCGTCTGGCAGCCGAGGGACGTGACTTTCTGGATGCTTTCGTGGCCCAGGAGCGCACGGTCCTCGACTGGAATCGGCGCTACCCTGAACGCCCGCTGGTCGCTATCTATCCGGCCGAGGGCACACTGTGGACCGATCACCCGCTGGCGCTGCTCGACCTGGGCGAGGCGAACGGGCAGAACGACGGCAATAACGACGGCAATAACGACGGCAATACAGTCACCGACAATCAACGAACCACGTATCAGGCGTTTGCCGACTTCTTGACCAATCCGGCCACGCAGCAGAAACTGCTGACCGCCGGCTACCGTCCCGCCGATTTGAGCATCCCGTTGGACGGACCGACCAGCCCCTTCACCGGGGCCGAGACCGTTGACTGGCGTGAGCCGCAGACCACCTTGCAAATGCCATCGGCGGCCGTGATCGATGTAGTGCGCAACGTCTGGTACTACGTCAAGAAGCCGACCAATGTCTACCTGGTCGTCGATACCTCAGGCAGTATGGGCGGCAACGAACTGCGCAGTACCCAGCAAGCGCTCACGGCCTTTGTGGAGCAGATCCAGGGCGACAAGGATGCGGTTGGGTTGGTGGAATTTGGCTCGTCGGTCAAGAACTTCCGTCCGCTGCGCATACTAAACACACACTCTCGCAGGGATCTGCAAACGCTCATCGACAGCATGGAGGCGTCCGGCAGCACGGCCATGCTCGACGCCGCCTACAGCGCAGCCTACGATCTGCAAGCGCAGGCCGATGATCAGGCCATCAACGCCCTTGTCATCATGACCGACGGCCGCGAGAACAGCAGCCAGCGGTCGGTCGACGATCTCCGGCGGCTTCTAGAGACGCCCGACGCACCGCCGCTGGTCATCTTCACCATCGCCTTCGGCGACCGTGCCGACGACGAGATGATGCGTGAGATTGCCGAGATCGGCAACGGCCAGTTCCGCTACGCCGATGAGACGGACATCGAGGAGTTGTACAAGATTATCTCGACCTATTTTTAGGTGGGATTGGGGAAATGGGATCGGGGGATCTGGGTATGATCTGTAGTGGGTAGACCAGTTCGATGTTTAGTGCGCACGCCCTTCGTGCGCACGGGTCTAGCTCGACGGCCAGAGCGTTGGTAGCAACCGCTTTAGCGGTCCCGTGACGGCTGAAGCCGTCACGACGAACCCGTGTAGGATCCGCGACCAGCGGCGAGGACCAAGACCTTGACGAAAACAGAAACACAGAGCGAGCCGCCAATTATACGCAACAAGCACTACGACGAGCCATCTCATTTCGTGGCAGACAACCTGCTGCGTGAGGCTCGTCGGCAGAAAAATATCGCAAAGGGGCGAATTCCGTCGATCTGTATTCTCGACCCGGACGGTGACATTTTACGCTCTCTGATCGCCACAGGTCGGGCAACACAAGACGAGTTCTGGGCATGCTATCACACGGATCTCTACCACTTTGAGCACAAGGACGTCACCTACGGGATCGTCGGTTGTGCGGTGGGCGCATCGTTTGCGGTGCTGATCGCGGAACAGATGTTTGTCTCGGGCTGCGAGCTGTTGATCAGCGTGACATCGTCGGGCCAAATCGTACAGGCCCAGGAGCCGCCCTATTTCGTGCTCATCGAACGGGCGCTGCGCGATGAGGGCACAAGCTACCACTACCTGCCTCCGTCTGATTACGCCGTGCTGTCCTATGATCTGAAGGCTCGACTTGCGAACGCCCTGACCGACCAGCCCGAGCCAATCGTGCGTGGAGCGACCTGGACAACGGACGCCCCCTTCCGGGAGACCGAGTCCGCCATCGAGTACGCCCGTTCGGAGGAGATTCTGGCCGTGGAGATGGAGGCATCGGCGCTCTATGCCTTTGCCCAGGCGAAGGAGAAGCCAGTCGTCTGCTTCGCCCATGTCACCAATCAGATGGGCTCGATCGAAGGTGATTTTGAAAAGGGCGAAGCCAATGGCAGCCGCGACGCCCTTGCATTGATCGCTGCGACGGCAGACGCCTTGCATGGCCTCTATTAGTCTACTGCAGATGCGAATTGTGTCGCGGATTCAGACAGAGGCTCTACTGCAAAGAGGTCCGGTTCAACACAGCGGCACAGAGAAGGCACAGAGTCCACAGAGGGAAAGCTCTGCCCACATGTGTTTATCAGTGTCCACCTGTGACTCTACTGCGAAAACGGAAATTTGCCACAGATGACTCTGCTGCAAAAAGGTTTTTCTGGACACGAATTTACACGAATTATATCGTCGCCCCAGAGAGAACTTTCGTGATAATTCGTGTAAATTCGTGTCTACATCCCTTTTTGCAGTAGAGTCACAGATAGCCACAGATAAGGAGCTGATTTTCACAGATGTTTACCAGGTGTCCAGAGGTATCCCGGTACCATCTGCGTTTTATCCTTTTTTATCTGTCTGAATCTGTGGCGAAAAAGGCTTTTTGCAGTGGAGTCACCTGTGTCAAGTTGTCGTTTCTGCAGCGGAGACCTTCATGAGCACCATCCGGTCCGATCTACAACAGAAAGCACAGGGGTCCGTTGTTCAGTACGCCATCTTCCGCTGGGAGAGTGCGCTGGTACTTGCCCTGGCGTTTGTGCTCTTTTTCTCACCGCTGCGCCGACCCTTCTTCTGGTGGCCGCCCTATGGCTGGATCATCCTCGGGCTTGTCGCCTTTGGCGTGATCGTCTACTCAAGCATTTCCGATGCGGACGGCAACGCATCCATCCTGCTGCGTCTCTATCAGGAACAGTTCAACCCGCGCGAGATCAAGGACAAGGATCTACGCACTGATGTCGAAAGCGCCTTGGAGTATCAGCGACGCATCGAAGTGCAGATTCGCGAACAACGGGAGGGCATGATCCGCGACCGGCTGGAAGAGACGGCCAACCAGATCACAGACTGGGTCGCCAACATCTATCGGTTGGCCCTACGCGTGGACCGTTATCGCCAAGACGATCTGATCACCCGTGAGCGCGATCTGGTACCGCGGGAGATTCGACAGCTTGAGGCGCAGCGCCGCAACGAATCCAATCGGGCGACACTGGCTCAATTGGATCAGGTACTGGCGAGCAAGCAGAAGCAATGGCAGAGCCTCAACGATCTGAACGCGCGCATGACTCAGGCCGCGCTGCAACTGGAGCAGAGTCTGACTGCTCTGGCCACCATCTATAGCCAGATCCAGCTCATCGACGCCCAGGATGTCAGCAGCGGCCGCGCCGAACGCCTCCAGGCGGACATCAGTGACCAGGTGACGCGGTTGAATGACCTGGTAAGCAGTATCAATGAAGTGTATGACTATGGGACGAAGGGAATGGGGAAATAGGGAATAGGGGATCTGTGAGTAGGAGATTCGGAGATCGGGATTGTGTCGTATAAGACAACCAGGACTTACCCGAACCGAGTACCTCAATCTCCCAATCCCTGAGCCATCCAACGTTCAAACATCAACTATGAAACGAATTCTAACGCTCTTAATACCACTAATGCTCGTCCTGCTTTTTTCCGCATGCGGCAGCACCGGCGGCCGGCCGACTGAAGGCGAGATCTACGTATATGTGGCCGTGCCGTTGAGTGGATTTCAGGCCAACGGCGGACAGACCGTCTTGGGCGGCGTACGCTTGGCCGCTGCCGAGATCAATGACAGCGGCGGACTGCTGGGGCACGAAATAATCGTACGCCCGCTCGACGACGAGTCGGACAGCGATGTGGCTCTGGCCCAGGTGGACGTTGTTCAACAGGCCATGGATGCAGGCGACGACGTGCTGGGTATCATCGGCCATCTCAACAGTGGGCAGACCCTGGCCACCATGGAGCGCTATGGGACCATGGATCTGGTGGTCATCACGCCTACCGCCTCTGAGCAGAGCTTGACCGAGCGTGGCTACACAAATTTTTTCCGGGTGAACGCCAATGACCAAGTCCAGGCCGCGGTGGATGCCGCCTTTCTGGTCAACACGTTGAATGCGGCAAGCGTGGCCGTGATCCACAACGACACCGAGTACGGCCAGGGATTGGCAAATTCGATAAGCGATGAATTGCGCGGCGTTGGGTGCAGAAGTTTCACTCACACTCGAAGTGGCCGAGGGCCAGAGCCGCTATGCAGCGGAGATCAATCAGATTCGAGCGGTTTCGCCCGACGCCCTCTTCTACGCCGGCTATGAGATTGAAGCGCCCTATTTACGTGCTGAACTGGTTGAGGCCGGGTTGGAATTGCCCATGCTGGCTTCCGACGGGGCCTTTCTGGCGGCCACCATCGACGAATCCAACGGCGCCGCCGAGGGCATGTACGTCAGTGCATTTGCACCCAGCCCCCGGACCGTCGGCGACTCCCGTTGGTTTGAAGCCTATCAGGCTGTCGAATATCGCAATCCGGACACCTACTCGGTCAACGGCTATGTGGCCATGCAGGCAATGGCCGGCAGGAGCGGACACGGCCGATTCAACGGAAGCCAAAGCCATCGCTGATGCGCTGCGCGGCAGTTCCGTCGAAACGCTGCTGGACACCCTCACGTTCGAAGAAGACGGCGATCTGGCCGAGCCACAGATCTGGATCTATCAGGTTGTCGATGGCGAGTTCGTACAGGTGGAGTAGGGACAGGTCTCGGCCCTGTCCTTACGACTCTCTTTCCCGGTTGTATCGCCGCCGCTCAGCGGCCGATTACTCCCTTTGCTTGTAATGCACCCCAGCCACCCGGCGCAGCCGATCCGCCGCCTGCTCGGCGGTGATGTCGCGCTGGGGATCGGCCAACATCTCATAGCCCACCATGAACTTCTTGACGGTAGCCGAGCGCAGCAGCGGCGGGTAGTAGTGGGCATGGAGTTGCCAATGCTCGTGGCTCTGGCCGTCGGTGGGTTGACCGTGCCAGCCCATCGAGTAAGGGAAGCTGGTCTCAAAGAGGTTATCGTAGCAGGTCAGCAGACGCTTCATGGCATCGGCCAGCGCATCGCGCTCCTCGCCGGTCAGATCGGGCAGTTGCAGCACATGACGACGCGGGGCCAACATGATCTCGAAGGGCCAGACTGCCCAGTAGGGCACCAGCGCCACCCAGTGCTCGTTCTCCACGACGATGCGCTCGCCCGCCTCAACCTCTGCATTCACATAGTCGATTAGCAGCGGCGACCCCGTTCGCTCAAAATAGTCGCGCTGTCGTGCGTCTTCCTTGGCCGGCTCTTGGGGCACCGAGTAGTTGGACCAGATCTGGCCATGGGGATGGGGGTTGGAGCAGCCCATAACCGCGCCCTTGTTTTCGAAGATCTGCACGTAGTTGATAGCCGGATTGCCGCCCAGGTCTTCCATCTGATCTGACCAGAGATCGACGACCTTGCGGATATCGGGCAGTTCCATCTCGGGCAAGGTCAGGTCGTGACGCGGGCTGAAGCAGATCACGCGGCAGACGCCGGTTTCGGCGCGCATCTGGAAAAAGTCGTCGCTCTCCACCTCGCCGCGGGGTCCATCGGGCAGCAGCGCAGCAAAGTCGTTGCCGAAGACAAACGTATCAGTGTAGTCGGGATTGCGCGCGCCACCGGCACGCTCATTGCCCGGGCAAAGGTAGCAGGTCGGGTCATAGGATGGCCGTTCATCGCCGGCAGTCTTCTCCACCTGGCCCTGCCAGGGACGTTTGGTGCGGTGGGGCGAAACCAGCACCCACTCGCCGGTCAGGAGATTGAGACGGCGATGGGGATGTTCGGTCGGATCGAATTGGATGTCGTTCATTGGAGTATCCTGTCATTTTGCTCGAGAATGATTTCATCATGCAAAAGTGAATCAATGATCCATTGTCGATTGGCAACAGTCAATTGTCAACGACTATTGAATCGAGGAGCAACCCGTCGACGGTTGATCAATCGACAATTCACAATTGACCATTTCTCTCCAGGCTGTCTTGGGCCAGGGCTATGGCCCCCAGAACGCCTGCACGCGAGCCTAGTTTCGGTGGCACAATATAGTTGCCGATGTCGTTCAGGATCTGTTCGGTGGCGACGTAGCCGCTCAGAAGCGACTGCAATTTCTCCTGAATCATGGGGAAAAGCTGTGCCTGATCCATGACGCCGCCGCCCATGATGATGCGCTGGGGCGAGAGCACGGTGACGATATTGGCGAGGCCAAGGGCCAGATAGTGCGCTTCCAGATCCCAGGCCGGATGATCAGCCGGCAACATCTGGGCGATCTGCTGCCACCGCGCCTGCATGGCAGGCCCTGAGACCAAACCCTCCAAACAGTCGCCGTGATAGGGGCAATTGCCCGCATAGGGATCGGCTTCCCAGTCGTGGGGCAGATACATGTGCCCCATTTCCGGGTGCAACATGCCATGGACCAACGTGCCGTTGACCATGGCTCCGCCGCCGACGCCTGTGCCGACGGTGAGGTAGACAAAGGTGTCCAGCCCCTGGGCGGCGCCCCAGCGGTGCTCGGCCAGCGCCGCGCCGTTGACGTCGGTGTCGAAGCCAACGGGAAGACCGAGCGCACGACGCAGCGGCCCGACAAAATCGGTCTGGGTCCAGACTGTCTTGGGCGTGCTGGTGACATAGCCGAAAGTCGGCGACCCCGGATTGGCGTCGACCGGGCCGAAAGAGGCAATGCCCAGAGCCAGCAGATCGTGCTCCTGTTGTTGTTGTCTGAAGTAATCGATTGAGCGACCTAGCGTTTCATCGGGCGTGGTGGTCGGGAAACGGACCTGTTCGCTCAGGTCGTCCGGACTATTGCCCACTGCGCAGACGAACTTGGTTCCGCCTGCTTCGATGCCTCCGTAGAGTGGCATGGGGTGCTCCGTGGTGTGGATGGGTAAGTGAGTGTATTGAGCGCTGCTGCGTGCTGCGTAATTATGGCTTGGCGCAATCGTCTGGGTTCTGAGTCATGTTTGGTCGGTTGCGATTTTGCGTTGGTCGACGAGGGCGGCGAATCCAGCCTGCGACCAGCCGGCCCGATCACCAATGCGGGCGCGAAGCCGATCGTAGAGTGCACGGGCCGAGTTCTCTGAGCGCCAGTCGCCCCAGGCCTGCATATCGTACAACTGCGAAATGGACGTGGATGCAGTGCGCCGGCCTGCTTGACCGTCGCCACTGATATACGAATCGACGACCACCCGTTGTCCATGTTGCATCAGCAGTGCGCCGAATGTCTCAACATCGGAATAGGGTAGGCAGGGACTGACGGTGATCTGAACATTGATCCCGGCGTCCAGCGCACTGCGCAGCAAAGCCAATCGTTGGTCAATGCTTGGACAGCGTGGCGTGATCGTTCTGCGCACGTCATCGAGATCGGTCTCCAGCGTAAAGTTAAGCCAGCAGCGGTCGCCAAGCGCAACGATGCGCCCAAAGTCGTCCTGGACGAGCGGTGAACGCGTCTGAATGATGAGCAGTCCGGGCGGGTACTCGATGAAGGCGTCCAGGCAGGCGCGTGACAGCCGCCATTGACGTTCCGCGCCCTGGTAGGGGTCCGTAGCGCTCGACATAAAGATGAAGAGCGTGTCCAACGTGCCCGTGTCAGCATGGCGAGCCAGTTGCCTGCGCAGCTTTTCGTTGATGCCAGTTCGAGGATGGACGTAGTCGCCCCAGTCGAGCGAGGGCTGGTGAAATCGGTGGACGTTGAGCCCTTTGACGTAACAATATTCGCAGCCAAATCGGCAGCCGATGTATGGTTGCAGTGAATGGGTGAAGCCGCCAAGAAAGCCACCCGTTTTTGTCAGCGCCGCGCTGGCGGGACGCACCGAGCGGTCGGGAATCTGGATAGTCTTAGACGTGAGTTCAGGTTCAGCACTCATACTACCATTATCGCGGAAGGACTACTGGAGCCAAACATTGCCGCGAGATCAATCTGTGACGCAATTGCGAAACGGGATTCGGACACGAACGGTCAAGGAAAAAACCTCCTTGCAGCCAACTCATCTATGATGACGCCTGGCTACCGTACACTTTCGAACCTGTCAGCCTGAGTGGGTCATCCGAGGTCTTTCGTGGCCGATGAGATTCCAGCGAAGGGTCTCTACGCTCACAACCTGGTGAGATTCTTCACTGGCGGCACTCACGCAACAGAATCTTCCATCATTGCCGGTGCGGTTCCCGACTGCAAAACCCTCTGGTGCACCCGTTCAGAATGACATGTCGCAAAGTGTCCGGTAGCCAATGATGACGTCTGTGATCGCAGTCTGTCTAGCCGGCCGCCAACCAAGCTTCAATCTGTGGTCGGGTATCGGCCCAGTCGGTGTGAATGATGCCGGTCATACCAAGTGCCTCTGCCGCCTCAACGTTGGCAGGCAGATCGTCGATGAAGATGGCCTGTTCAGGCGGCAGATCGATCAGTTCCAGAACAAGCAGATAGATGGAGGCGTCGGGCTTGGCCATGCCAACTTCATTGCTCATCACCACGAGGTCGAGATCTTTCAGCTCGGGCAAATGCTCATCCAGCCAATGCACGTGGCCGTCGTTGGTATTACTGACGACGGCTACCGTCGTTTCAGGCCGATTCTGTAGTTCAACTGCATAGACGAGCGCCGTATCATCGCGACCAATACCGGCCGTGAAACGACATAGGAACTCGGCATAGTCACACTCACAGCCCGCTTGTTCAACAAAGAAATCATGAAGGCCGTGACTATCAATCTCGCCGACGTTCAATGCATGGCCGAATTCGCCTATGTGAGCACGCAGCACTCCGGCATCGCAAGCGCAGCAGTCTGCGAGCGCCTCCATCGACCGTTGGTGATCGTACTCGACCAGCACTCGACCCAGATCAAAAATGACAGCCTTCAAGATGACACTCCCCCTTCACAGGTTCAGCAAGCAGGCGCGCCAAAAATCAACGACACCGCGTGTAATCCACACGCGTATCGAGTATACTCCATTCGTCTGGATGTGGGTAGTACAATATGAAAAAACTGTGGAGATTCGTGCGTCTCTATCCGCCCAGCAACGTCAAGATGAGGATGGCAATTACCCCAAGCGAGCCGATGATGCCGGCACTCAGAGCAAGATTAAAAACCTGCGTACGGCTGCTCTGTTTTGCGGAGGGTTTGCGCCTGGGTTTTCGCCTAGACGTAGATAAGCGTCGTCTTTGTTGTTTGGAAGAAGAAGCATACGAGACGTCATACGAACGCATCTTGACAGACATGGCGTAGGATAATTCCTCTGAATCAGTTCTATCGTATGATTTCTATCGTATAATGGCGACAATGATGTTGAAATGGCCGAGCATGATCTGTTGAGGTTCTCTGATTATGACTGGGTGGAAGTATAGCACAAAATCGATCCAAATCCGGGGTCCAAAATTCGCTCCACACCTTGAAATTTTCGACGAAAGTGCGAAACATTTTTGGATAGGGTGCGTAGTGCTGTATGAAGCACTGATCTCACGGGATTGTGACGGTTTACGCAATCCATGAACATAGTTGCGTATACAAGAGAGGGAGAAAGAATGAGTTTGTTGGGGAACATCATCTGGTTGGTTTTCGGCGGATTTTTCGCCGGCATGGGCTATATTGTAGGTGGATTTCTTCTGTGCTTGACGATTATCGGCATCCCCTTCGGGTTCCAGTCGATCAAGCTCGGGTTCGCTACGTTCACGCCCTTTGGTCGAGAGATTGTTGAATACCCGAACGCCAATAGCGGATTGCGAGTCATTTTCAACTTGATCTGGCTGTTCTTCTTTGGCTGGGGCATCGCGCTGGCGCACTTGACAGGGGCAGTATTGCTGACCATCACCATCATCGGCATTCCATTTGCCAAGCAGCACATCAAATTGATTCCGCTCTCGCTCTTCCCATTCGGCCGATCGCTGGAGTAGGGAGCAAAGCCGAACGTACTCTCCACAATCAGCAAGAGGCGTCACAATGCCGGTTCTCGGACCGGCATTGTGACGCCTTTCTTTTTCCTCCTAGAAAACCCTAGACGATTTCGCCGTCATTTCTCAAGCCAGCTTCAATATTAGGCACATTCGGCAAAGATACTCAACCGATCTACCCAAAAAGGGTAAGACATCTACCCAGATTTCTGATTATCATTGTCCCATGTAAATGAACCGCGTAGGCAGCAAAGCTCCGGTGCGAAATTTGAAAGGCGGAAAAGGAAGCTCATGAGTATCAGTGGATTCTTCAAAGGGTTGGTCCATCTGGTTGTCATCTGGATCGTCAACGCGATCTCGTTGGCCATCGGGGCCTGGATTCTACCCGGCATTGACATGGTCGAATCGGGCACGGCCATGGATTGGGTCGCGTTCACCATGGGCACGGCGCTTGTGCTCGCCCTGGTCAACATGGTGGTGCGCCCCATCGTGCTGCGGTTCGCCGTGCACCTGAACTGGGTATGGACGATGGTCATCGGCTTCCTAGTCAACGCGGTTGCACTCTGGATCACGGCCTGGATTGTCCCCGGCTTTGATGTGAGTATTTTGGCTGGTCTGTTCGGCGGTATCGTCATCGCCTTTATCAACACGGTCCTGCTCGACATTTTCCACGTCAACAGCGAGGGATCCTGGTATCAGAAGCGCATCGAAAAGCTGGCCGCCAAGGATCCCTTCGACCATGCCGATGAACCGGGACGCGGCCTGATGATGGTCGAGATCGACGGGCTCAGCTACTGGCACATTCAGAAGGCCATCGACGAGGGTCTCATGCCGACCATGAAGGCCATGATGGAGAGCGAGGACTACCATCTCACCCGAGTAGAGTGCGGTCTGCCATCCATGACCTCCTCCTGCCAGGCCGGCATCATGTTCGGCGACAACTACGACATCCCCGCCTATCGCTGGTGGGACAAGTCCAAGAAGAAACTCTACGTCTCGGCCAGCGATGCCGCTGAACTCAATGACCGCTACGCCCACGGCCAGGGACTCATGCGTCAGGGTTCATCGATCATGAACATGATGGACGGCGACGCCGAGAAGTCCATGTTCACCATGTCCACCATGAAAACGGGCAGCCCCGAGGAGCAACGCCGCCGCTCCCAGGATGTCGCCCTGCTCTGCCTCGACCCCTTCTTCCTCCTGCATGAACTGGCCCTCTTCTTCTTTGAAGTGGGTCGCGAGCTCTGGCAGGCCTGGCAGCAGAAACGCCACAACGTCGAGCCTCGACTCAATCGTCTCAAGGACTGGTATCCCTTTGTGCGCGCCGGTTGCTGCACCATCATGCGTGACATGTCGGCCGAACTGGCCAAGCTGGATATGATGCGCGGCGCCCCCTCTATCTACATGCTCTATCTGGGCTATGACGAGGTGGCACACCACTCCGGCCCCTGGACCAGCGACGCCTTCGGCGATCTGAAGCATCTGGACAAGACCTTCGCCCGCATCAAACATGTGGTCGATACCAAGGCCAAGCGACCCTATGACTTCGTCATCCTTTCCGACCACGGCCAGTCTTTCGGCGCCACCTTCAAGCAGCGCTACGGCCTGAGCATCAAGGATTTCATCGAACAGCAGTTGCCCACCGGCACCACCGTCTCCGCAGAGATCGGCGGGGACCGGGGGGCCAGCGGCCTTGTGGGCGTTGCCGGCCAGCTCGGCGACGTCAGCAACAGCGATGCCGGCAATGCCGTCAGCCGCTCTGTCGCCAAGCAAGGACAGAAGCTGGCCCAAAAGGGCGCGGACGTTACCCAAGTTGCCTCCGAAGGGCCGGAAGCCGCGGTCACAGCCTACGGTAGCGGCAACGCTGCCCAGGTCTACTTCCACAACGAGGACCGCAAGATTCTGCTCAGTGAACTGAATCGGGACTTCCCCGGCGTGGTCGACGCCCTGATCGCACACGAGGGCATCGGGCTGGTGGTCGGCTATGCCGATGACGGCACGGCTGTGGCCATGGGCAAGGAGGGCAGTCGCAACGTGCACACCGGCGAGGTGGTGGGTCTCGACCCGCTGATCGCCTACGCACCCGATTCGGGCTACGGCGCCTGCTCGCTGGAAACCCGGATCTGGCAGGTCAAGCGCGGTCATGGACTTCCCCAGCGCCGGCGATCTCTGGCTCATCAGCACCCACTTCGAGGACGGCACCGTGGCCGCGCTGGAGGAGTTGGTCGGCAACCATGGCGGCATGGGCGGTCCCCAGACTGACGCCTTCATCTTTCATCCGCCCCATATTGACGTGCCGGAGACACGTGCATCCATCGATGTTTTCAATATTCTCAATGGATATCGGCCGCATCTGGCCGAAGCGGATGCGGGGACGAATGGCGCTGATGTTTCTGCAGCCGATTCTGAAGGAAAATGACCCGCGTCAAGGGTCCTGTTGATATTTCAGATTGTCGGGATAAATCCCGCCGCTAACAGCGAGAAGCGCCCTCAGGCGCTCAAGATCAAGCGCCCTCAGGCGCTTCTCGCTGTTAGCAGTCGGCTTTAGCCGTTCTGTGTATCCAAATGTCAACGGCCCCTAGATCGGATCGCAGCTAAAGAGACGAACAAGGGTCGGCCTGCTGGGCCGACCCTTGTTCGTCTCTTTAGCTTTTCCTAGCGGCTATACTATACTTATTGGCGTACGCTTTCATCTTTGGCAGATCGACAACGAGAACTAGAGAGAACTAGAATGGTTGTTAAGATCCTGACTCAAGCCACAGGGAAGCTCGCTATTGGAGGTGGGTTTCTGCGTCTGGCCTTCCTGGCGGCAGTGCTGTCGACGCTCTTGAGCATAGCCGGCTGTCAGCCTGGCATCAATCCCCCGACGGAGGAAAACCAGCCTATCACAACAGCCGCCGACCATTCGACGCCCTCTGCCCCTACCGAATCAGCACCGCTACCTCAAGCCGCAGACAGCGTCGCCATCCTTGGCCAACCCGCATCGCAAGAGCCACCGAGCCAATACCTGCGATTTAGCCGTCTGACCGCGGAAGATGGTCTTCCAAATGATCAAGTATGGGACGTTGTCCAGGACAATGACGGGTTCATGTGGTTTGCTACAGTTGACGGATTAAGCAGGTATGACGGCAACAGCTTTAGGGTATTCCGTCACGACGTGAGCAATCCCAGCAGTCTGAGTCAAAGCTACACACAAGATTTACTCTTGGACAAAAGTGGCGCGCTCTGGGTTGGCACCTGGGATGGCGGCCTCAATCAATATAGCCGCGAAACGGAGCGTTTCATCCGCTACCGGCATGATCCTGAAAACCCCCGAAGTTTGAGCAATAATTCCGTACGATCGATTTTCGAAGACCGGGCCGGAACAATCTGGGTGGGTACGCTTGGCGGGCTCAATAAGCTCGACCTTGAAAGTGGGCAGTTCACACAGTACCGGCACAATCCTGACGACCCGCACAGCCTGAGTCATGATACCGTCTGGACGATCTTTGAAGACGGCAATGGAATCATGTGGGTCGGCACGGCAGGGGGTCTCGACACCTTCGACCCAGGTACAGAAACCTTTAACCATTACCGGCACGATCCCGACGATCCCCAAAGCCTTAGCCACATTACGGTCCGGTCTATTTTTGAAGATAGGACAGGCGCCCTCTGGGTGGGAACGTTGCGTGGGTTCAATCGATTCAATCGTGAAACGGAACAGTTCACCCGCCATCAGCATGACCCCAGGGATCCAATCGGGACGACAAAGGATAGCCTCACCAATGATGCACTCGAGTACATGCGCACTAATTAGTGGCAAACTCAGACTGACCCTCATGCTGGCCTTCTTGCTCTTACTGATGAGCATGACAGCGGCTTGCCAAGAGGCAACAGACTCTGACGCAATAGAAGTACCCAGGCAACCAAGTGAGGTCATCGTGGTTGACTCGCTTCCGGTCAAGTTGCCGATGAATCAACAACCCCGATTTGAACATCTCACCATTGATGAAGGGTTATCGAATAGCACAGTTTGGGACATCATGCAGGATAGTCAGGGGTATATTTGGTTTGCCACCTTTGATGGGCTGAACCGGTATGATGGCTACGATATGACTGTGTTCCAGCATGACCCGGATGACCCCCGCACAATCGGCTCAAGTTTCATTGATCGAGTCATTGAAGACAATAGCGGCAACATTTGGGTAGGCCACGCCAGCGGATTCGATGAGTTTGATCCTTCCACTGAACAATTTACACGATACACATTCGATCCAGATGTGTCAGACAGCACCGTAAGTGCCATCACCGAAGATTCCCAGGGGCGCTTATGGATAGGTAGTTCTCATGGTGTCCTATATCAATTTGACCGGGGGACTGAAACACTCAACCCTGTCTCGTCAGATAAGGAATTGGGGAGGATCCTCGATATCGTACAAGATCAAGAGGGAATCTTGTGGATTGGCCATTTCGATGGGTTGACGCGATTTGATCCGGAAGCCCAAGCGTTTACCCATTATCTGCCTGTTCCTGATACGGCAAACAGAGTCAAACAGATTGAGATAGTCGAAGATGGCATCCTGTGGTTGGCCATTGATGGAGCAGGACTTGCCCGCTTTGACCCAAAAACAGAACAGTTTACAATTTATCGCCATGACCCTGAAGATCCACAAAGTTTGAGCAGTGATGCTGTTATG
Source organism: uncultured Chloroflexia bacterium (assembly GCA_963848115.1). Lineage (GTDB taxonomy): Bacteria > Chloroflexota > Anaerolineae > Caldilineales > Caldilineaceae > JAWKOK01. The sequence continues at coordinate 171,929 of CAWKCP010000005.1, forward strand.
ACAGTCCTGGAAGATGAACCTGGTGTCTTCTGGGTTGGTACCTACGGTTGGGGATTAAATAGATTTGACTCGAGGACAGGAAAGTCTATCCGGTATCAAGCCAATCCCTATCTTTTCGAAAGTTTGAGTGACGATCGGATACCCATCTTGCTCAAAGATGAGCAAGATACGCTATGGGTCGGCACCTACGGTGATGGGGTCAATATCTATAATCCACTCAATTCTTTATTCACCCTCTACCAGCATATCCCTGGCGAGCCGCAAAGTTTGAGTCATAACGAAGTTAGGTCGGTGCGTCAGGACCAAAACGGCGCCATTTGGTTTGGCAGCTTGGATGGGCTTGATAGACTTGACCCGCAAACAGGATTGTTTAGCCATTATCAACACGACCCTGAAAATCCCTATAGCTTGAGTGATAATCAGATTACGGCTTTGCACATAGATAGTGATGGGATCATCTGGATTGGAACATGGCCGACAGGGCTCAATCGCTTTGATCCAGCGACAGAACAGTTTACCCATTATGTCCATGATCCGGACAATCCGGCGAGTTTGAGTCATAATGAGATTCTGGATATTGCAGAAGACGACTTTGGAAATATCTGGGTTGCGACGAATTGGGGAGGGCTTAATCGCTTTAATCCAACAACTGAACAGTTTACCCGTTACTACCATGACCCTGACGATCCAAACAGTTTGAGCGGCAATAATATTCTGTCAGTCGATGTGACGCCATCGAATATCATTTGGGTCGGCACCAATAATGGTCTTGATCGATTCGATCCTGAAACAGAGCAGTTTGTCCGCTATCCTGAACATATCAAAGGGCAAGCGGTGTACATGGTTCATGAAAGCAGGGCAAATGTATTGTGGGTCGCCACCAGAGTTGGCCTCACAAGATTCGATCCGGAAACTGGGTCTATCTCCACCTATACCACAAAACATGGCTTAGCCAGTGAGATCATTATGGGTATCCTTGAAGATGCCCAAGGGAATCTATTGCTCAGCACGGCTAAAGGTATATCCAGATTTGATCCCACAACAGAGACCGTTGAGAACTTTGACAGTCATTCAGGAGTTCAAAAGAGAGATTTTCTCTTTGGAAGTGCATATCAAGCTGGTGATGGGCAAATGTTTTTTGGAGGCAAAGGTGGCTTGAATGCCTTTTATCCTGAAACGCTCCGAGGAAATGATTTTGTCCCACCGGTCGTTCTGACAGATTTTAAGATAGACAATCAATCAGTTGGATTGGGCGCAAACTCACCTATTCAAAGTGTCATTGGCTTTGCTGACGAGGTAACCTTGCCTTATGAAGATAAAGTGTTCTCCTTTGAGTTTGCGGCGCTCAATTATGTATCGCCGGATAAGAATCGATATGCTTATAAAATGGAAGGCTTTGACGAAAATTGGACGGTGATTGATAGTGTTAACCGTGAAGCACGGTATACCAATTTAGATGCCGGAGATTACACGTTCAGGGTGAAGGCGTCCAACAACGACGGCGTATGGAATGAAGAGGGCGCAACGCTCAACATCACCATTACGCCGCCTTGGTGGGAGACGATCTGGTTCAGAGGCATCATTCTGGCCCTGATTGCCGGAATCTTTTCAGGCGCCTTCTTTTTGCGGGTGAATGCGGTTGAGCGACAGAACCGCCAACTTGAGGACGAGGTGGTCACCAGAACTCAGGAACTGGTAGAGGCCAAGGAAGAGGCAGAAACGGCCAATCTGGCCAAGAGTCAGTTCCTGGCCGGCATGAGCCACGAACTACGCACCCCGCTCAACGCCATCCTGGGCTTTACCCGACTGATGGCACGTACGCCCGACGTTTCCAGCCAACAAGAAGAGATGCTGGACGTCATCAACCGCAGCGGCGAGCATCTGCTGGCCATGGTCAACGATGTCCTGAGTCTTTCCCAGATCGAAGCGGGGCGTTTGGAACTGAGGCTGGAAGCCTTCGATCTCGTGCAATTCCTCGAAGATATTGGGGTATTGGTCAAGTCGCGGGCAGAAGACAAAGGTCTTCAATTTTTCCTGGAACTGGACCCACAACTGCCCCGCTACGTACAGGGGGACGCCGCCAAGATCCATCAGGTGCTGATCAACCTACTGGGCAATGCGGTCAAATATACGGAGGCCGGCCAGGTACGGCTGCGAGTGCGGCCAGAACAGATTGCCGACGCCCCAACCATGGTAACGCTTCATTTCGAAGTGGAAGACAGCGGCCCCGGCATTCCCAAGAAACAGCAAGACGAGATCTTCGAACGATTCACACAGCTGGAACAGCCGTCAAGCACGGAGCGAGGCACCGGCCTGGGGCTGGCAATTTCAAGATCGCTTGTGCTGTTGATGGGTGGCAAGATTGGCGTGGAAAGTGAACCAGGAACAGGCTCACGCTTTTTGGTCGATCTCCCTCTCGCCCTGGCCGACGCAAGTGCCGCGGCAGCCGGCCGACGCGCCTGCAGCGGTCAGCCGTCTCCAGGACGGCCAGCCGGACTGGCGCATCCTGGTTGTGGATGACAATACGGATAACCGCTTGCTGCTGACCAGCCTGCTGACCCAGGTCGGGTTCACGGTACAGGAGGCAACCAACGGGCAGGAAGCGATCACCCAGTTCCAGGCCTGGCATCCGCACTTCATCTGGATGGACATCCGCATGCCGGTGCTGGGCGGCATTGCGGCCACGGAACAGATTCGCGCCCTGCCAGGCGGGAAGACGGTCAAGATTGTCGCTATCACAGCCAGCGTACTGGCGGAGCAACGGGAAACCATCTTGGCTGCCGGGTGTGATGATGTCGTCAACAAGCCCATCCAGGAGCACGAGATATTTCGCGGCCATGGCGCACTTCCTTGGCGTTGAGTATGTCTATGCCGAAGAGAACCCGAGGCAGACAGAGACGCAGCGCCCAGCCCTTACTGCGGCCATGTTGGCCGATCTTCCCTGATGAATGGTTGGCCGATTTGAAAGCAACGACGCTGGCCTTGGATCTGGAGGGTACACAACAAGTGATCGATCGGCTCCAGGACCAGTATCCCGATGTGGCGTCAGGCCTGCGCGATCTGGTGCAGAATTTCCAGATGGGCCGCATTCAGGCGCTGCTGGCAGAAACGGAAGCATAAATGGCTAACTGACAATAGAACCACAGTTCCCGCAAGTGATATCCTGGTGGTTGATGACACCATCGAGAGTCTGAGACTACTGGCCGAGATTCTGACCGAAGCGGGCTACCGGGTGCGACCGGCTGAAGACCCGCGACTGGCCCTGCAATCGGCCCTGGCGCACCCGCCAAGCCTGATCCTGCTTGACGTCAGGATGCCGCAGATGAGCGGCTTTGAGCTATGCCGGCATCTGAAGCAGGACGAACGGACGGCTGACGTTCCGGTCATCTTCGTGAGCGCCCTGCAGGATGTGGAAGACCGGGTTCAGGGCTTCGAGGCCGGCGGGGTGGATTTCGTTTCCAAACCATTCCAGGAATCGGAAGTGTTGGCCCGGGTCAAGACCCATCTGCAACTGCGCACCATGCAACTGCATCTGGAGGAGTTGGTTGCCGAGCGTACAGGCGAGCTTAAGAAGGCGAACCTAGCGCTGGGTGTGAGCGAGGAAAAATTCCGCACAGTTGTGGAACAGGCGACGGAAGGCATCCTTGTGATGCAAGATCGCCGACGCGTCTATTTCAATCGCGCCCAGCTTGAAATAACAGGCTATTCAGCCGCAGAATTTGAAACACTCCCCCTTCTGTCATTCATACATCTGGATGACCTGGCGATCGCAGAAGAGATCTACCAGAACTCGATATCGGGACAGGCTTTGGGTGTCCACGACATCCGATTCTTGACGAAATCCGGAGATCTCAGATGGGTCTCGATCCGCGGTACAAGCATTGAATGGGAGGGCAAACCGGCCGGGATGGTCTTTGTTGAGGACATCACGGCGCGCAAGCTCACCGAACAGACCCTGCGCGACAGCGAAGCGCGCTTCCGGGCCACCTTTGAGCAGGCTGCCGTCGGCATCGCCCATGTGGCCCCGAACGGACAATTCTTGCGACTCAACCAGCGCTTTTGTGACATTGTCGGCTATGTCCATGACGAGATGTTGGCACTGACATTTCAGGACATCACCCATCCCGATGATCTCGGCGCCGATCTGGAACGTATGCGGCAGTTGCTGTCGGGACAAGAACAGACATATGCAATCGAGAAGCGCTACTATCGCAAAAGCGGCGAGACGGTATGGATAAACCTGACAGTCTCTCTATTGCGGAAGCCTACAGGAGAGCCGGCCTATTTTGTGTCAGTGATCGAAGACATTGCCCAGCGCAAGCAGGCGGAAGAGGAACTTCAGATCTATCAACGTAGGCTCAAAGCATTGGCGGCTGAACTCACCCTGGTCGAGGAGCGGGAGCGACGCCGCATTGCCGCCGATCTCCACGATGAAGTGAGCCAAACCCTGGCCTTCTCCCGTATCCAATTGGCCATGGCACGCAAGGCCACATCGGAAACCCAGCGCAATGCCTTGCTGGATGAAATCTCGCAAACCCTGATCGAGATGATCCGAACCACGCGCACGCTGGTCTTCGACCTCAGTTCACCCTTGCTGAATGAGATCGGTCTGGAAGCAGCGCTCTCTGATTGGGTGGAGAACGAGATCGCAGAACGGCACGGTCTCGAGGCAAAGGTCGTTGACGACGGAGAAGGAAAACCACTGAGCGAAGACGTACGCAGCTTGCTCTTCCGCAATGTGCGCGAACTACTGACCAACGTGGTCAAACATGCCAACGCATCGACCGTGGTTGTGAGCTTGACGAGAGTCGGCGAAGAGATCCGTGTAAGCGTCGAAGACGATGGCATCGGAATGGATCCCGAAGCCGCTACGAGCAAGGTACGACGTGAGAGCGGTTTTGGCCTCTTCAGCATCCAGGAGCGCATGAGCGATCTGGGCGGCTCTCTGGAGATCGTGTCCAAGCCTGGCTGCGGCTGCACGGTGATCCTCGCCGCTCCCCTCACAACGGTTGATGACTCAACCTAACCTCAGTGACTCTACTGCAAAAACAAGAGATCAGTCACAGATGAACACAGATGGCTTCAGATAACCACAGATAAGGTCTGATAACTGAAGAGCAGCTCAAGTATCATCTGTGAAAATCAGTTGTTTATCTGTGGCCATCTGTGACAAATTCACCTTTTTGCAGTGGACTCACTGAACCTCAGAGAATGGATGTCGCCGGCCTAGGATTTCGTAGGTTCCGGTAACATTTGCTCATTTATGGCAGGGCGTTGTCCGTCGCTTCCCTCGGCCCTGCAAAGTGACATGTGCACATTGGCTTGAAGACCCGCTCTGGAAGCGGGTCCTACACTGTGTTGCCTCTCCATCTCCAACAAAAAAGCGTCCTCTGCCATCCTTGGCGTTCTCTCCGTTAGTCGTCACCCCAAAATCTAGTCAACTCATCTACTCAATTATGGCATGACATCTACCCAATCCATTGGATAGAGTGTCTTTACGTATTACGAGCGCCATAGGCAATCAACTCTTAAGCATAATTTCGATTGGAGAACAACAACAGAAAAGAGGGGGTCCGTGCCCGGAACGAGATCACTGGAAGGTAGAATCGGAACAACCAAGTAGACAAGAGGAGAAAGATCATGAGCAGTGAAGAATCAAACGAGATGGAAGTTGAAGATGTGGCCATTGACGTGGCTTTGGACGGCGTTGACGACGTGGAAGACGGCCTGGATAGCCTAGATCTAGCCGGTGACGTGGCGGCCATGGCGACCGGCGAAGCAATGGCAGGGGCCGCCGACCTGACAAGAGCGGTCGACGCCGAAGTGGTCGCCGATCGCTTGGCAACGCTGGCCGATGTGGTTGGCGATGCCGGCGTCAACGATCTGACCGAAGGCGCCGAACTGCTGATGGCCGCTGACGACGTGGATGCCATGAGCGCGGCCATGGGCCTGATGAGCCTGGGCGACATGGAGCGCGGTCTGGAGTTGGGCGGTCTGGCCGGCGAGCTACAGACCATCGCCAATGTGGTCGATACGCTGGAGATGCCTGTGCTCTCCAGCATCCTGGATGATCGTGGCTGGCGTCTGCAACAGATCGCCAGCGACGTAATCCTACGCTCCGCAGCCGAGCGCGGTCTGTCTGCGCTGATGGAAGCGACCGGCCTGCAAATCGCTGATTTGGGCGCTGCCGAAATGGATGAGGGTGAACTGCGGTTGGCTGCTTCTGATTTGGCGGCCCAGCGTGCCGGTGAACTGGCGGCGGCTGGCCTCGTCAGGGCATCCAGGGCGCGGCTGAACTGGCGGATGCGGCAGATGATGCCGATCTGGCTGCTGACATTGCGGCCGATGGTGTGGCAGAGGTGGCCGGGGGCAGCGCCGAGCTGGGTGCGGCTGCCGCCATGGCAGACGACGAGTAAGTTCGACATCATTGCCACTCTACCCCTCAGCGTGGGTAGAGTGGCAATGATGCGAACTGGTGGATCAAATTTTCAGAATTCATCTTGCAAAGGAGATATCAAATGTGTTGCTTTTTCATTAGTCTGGTCTTACTTGGACCCCGTATCGTCGGAGCATTGTGGTGGCTTTTCCAGCCCCTCATGTGGCAGGCTGCGTTCACGAACTGGTTAGGTTGGTGGTGGATTTGGCCGGTTCTGGGCCTCATCTTCCTCCCCTGGACCACGCTCATGTATATCATCGTGGCGCCCGGCGGCGTTGTCGGCTGGGACTTTTTGTGGCTTGGGCTGATGGTCGCCGCCGACATTGCCACTTATGCTGCCGCTGCCGGCCGAAATCAAATCCCGGGTTACGAAGGATACTGATCTCGAAGGGATCCAAACAGTGGACAAAACATTCGTGATTTGACGAAGATTCATTGTCCATCGCTCGATCCAAAAATCGCCCTGCCCCGACGGGGCAGGGCGATTTTTGGATCGAGCGTTTTCTTTGTTATTGCGCAGACCGTCCCGCCGTGAACGGACGGGGCATCTCTCGGATAGACAAAAAGATAGTCATTTGGTCTAATCAATTTGGGTATGACATCTACCAAACTTTTTGGCTAGACTAAGCCAGCTACAGTCTAGCCAAAGCAGTTTCGCCAATCCACCTACGGCTCGACATCTCACAACAGCGTCTCGCTCCATCTCTACGAGTAAGCAGTGAGTGGGCAGTGGACGAATCACAAACCATAGGAGAAAGAGCATGACAGTCACCCAGAAAATCCCACCTCTCATTTCAGTGTTGATCGGCGCGGTTCTGATTGGGCTGCTCATGGTGCTGATCAAGTGGGGCGCGCCGGTGTTGACGCCGGTTCTGGTCGCCGCCTTCTTGGCCGCGCTTGCCGCGCCGCTCTATTTTTGGCTGCAAAAGCGTGGCGTCAGCAGCACCCTTTCTCTAGTACTGCTGATTGTCCTGATCGTTGTGGCCGTAGTGGCCCTGGCTGGCCTGCTCTACCTTTCGGCCACACGCATGCTTGACGGTCTCGTCGGCTATGAGGACGAATTGGCCGGATTTGAAGCGGAAGCGGTCCAGATTCTGACCGATCTGGGGGTCACCGAGAAGACGGTGAGCGACGCACTACCCGGTGATCTTCTCGTAAAGATCGTCGTTGCGATCCTGGGCGGCGTCGTATCATTCGCCGGTGATCTACTCTTCGGCCTCGTACTCGTATCCTTTCTACTGATCGATTTCAAACGTCTCATCAATCTAGCCACATCGGAGCTGCACGGTCGGCCCTTTTTCGGCCAGTTGCCGGCCATTGCCAAGAGCGCCTCCGCCTATTTTGGCGTGCGCACCAGGCTGAACCTGGTCACAGGCATTGGGGTCGGTCTTTTCCTGCTGGTATTGGGCGTGGACTACGCCTTTCTCTGGGGCGCCATGGCCTTCGTCCTCAGCTACATTCCCTATGTCGGCCTCTTCACAGCCATGGTCCCCCCCACGATCCTGGCCCTGGCGGAGCATGGCATCGGCATGGCCATCGTGGTTGTAATCGGAGCCATCGCCATCAACCTGTTGATCGAGAACATCGTCGAGCCGCGTTTGACCAGCAAGACCCTCCATCTGTCAGCCGTGGTGGTCCTCGTGGCCTTCTTCTTCTGGGGGTGGCTGCTGGGTCCCACCGGGGCCATGCTCTCCATGCCGATCATGGTGACGATCATGTTGGTCACGGAAGGCGATCCGCGCACGAAATGGCTCGCTAAGATCATCGGCACGGACGAATCGGGCGAAATCGATGGCTCGGATAGCTCGGGTGACGAAAAGACGGATGGATCCGAGAAGAGCACCGAAGAGTAGATGGGTTGTGGCCGGGTAGTGGTTTGTAGTAACGGCTTTTGTAGTTAACGAATTAACACTGATATAGCGAAGGGGCAGCCAACCCGTAGGGCAGGGTTCCCTACCTGCCGAACTTACGCTATCCCACACTTTTGGGAGACGCAGAGAACGGCGGGTAAGGAAACCCGCCCTACGCCAGTTGGATGCCCGTATTAATTCGTTGGTCTCCAATAGCCGTTTTGTACCGATCTAGCGACTAAAGTCGCAACAACGAAAACACATTCAACAACGGGCGAACGCCCAAGGAGAAAATTTCATGTCTTCAAACGACCAACCAAGTGGATGGGCTATCGGCTGGACCGCCTTTGCCGGAATCACCATGATCATGATGGGCATCTGGTGGGCCATCAGCGGCCTTGTTGCCATTTTTGACGACGAGCTTTATGTCGTCGGCCCGCGCTATATCTTCCAGCTTGATGTAACGACTTGGGGATGGGTGCATCTGGCCATTGGCGCTGTTGTACTGATCGCCGGCTTCTTCCTTTTCAACGGTGCAGTCTGGGCACGCACGGTCGGCGTGATCATCGCCGTGATCTCCAGTCTGGCTGCTTTTGCATGGGTGCCCTATTATCCGTTCTGGGCGATCTTGCTGATCGTCGTTTCGATCGCGATCATCTGGGCGCTCACCGTCCACGGACACGACATTGTTGAAGGCTAAAATGTCGTCTCGGTCATAGGGGGCTGTTGGCGCCTTACACCAACACCCCCTATTCTTCACCCTGAAATAGTAGTCTCGTAAAGGAGAACTGAAATGTCTAAGAAAGTACCTACCATGAAGATGACCACGAATATTCCAGCATCGATCACGGTGCCGGATTCGGTGGAATCCTCCATCGGCAAACTCGAATTTTTCGACGGCGTACCGAATAAAGCGACGATCGAGAATGTCTATGACTACCTGGACCGCTCGCGGGCAGTTGAAGCCTTCATGAACTGCATCCCGGTCATGTCGATGTATTCGATCAATCAAGGCCAGAAAGCCTTTGGTCTCGACGCCTGCAACAAGGTGGTCATCTATGACACGTTGCTGGACTCCAAGGCGTTGTGGCTCACCGCCAACACGTCGACCATGTATGCCATGGGTTGGCTCGATCTCAAGAAAGACGGTCCGACGGTCATCGATCTGCCCCCCAAGATGTTGGGCATCCTCGACGATGCGGCCTTCCTCTATCAGACAGATCTGGGTATGGCCGGTCCCGACAAGGGCAAGGGCGGCAAGTTCCTGGTGCTGCCTCCGGGCTACGAGGGCGATGTGCCCGACGGGTATTTTGTGGTGCGGTCAAACACCTACGGCGTGTGGCTCTTTATGCGCGGCTACCTCGACAAGGGGATCAAGGCTGCTTCGGAGAATATTCGCAACAACCTCAAGGTGTACCCGCTGTCGAAAAAGGATAACCCGCCGGAGATGGTGTTCCGCAACGGCTCGGAGAAGGTAATCGAAACCGTCCTGCCCAACGACTACTCCTTCTTCGAGAACCTGAATGCCGTGGTCCAGGAAGAGCCTGCGACGCTGCTGGGGCCCGAGATCAAGGGCCAATTGGCGGCCATCGGCATCGTCAAGGGCAAGCCATTCAGCCCCGATGCCCGCATGAAGAAGATCCTGACAGACGCCGCGGCCATCGGCAATACTGCGGCCCGCGCCATCAGCTTCGCACCACGCAATCCGGGACTCTACACCTACGGCAAAGGCAGTGGATGGTGCAAGCCCATCATCAATGGCGACACAACCTACACACTGAATGGGGCCCGCGAACTAGAAGGCCGCGCCTTCTACCACTTTGGCTACATCTGCGTCTCACCTGCCATGGCGACCACAATTCCTGGTGCAGGTTCGGACTACTCCATGGGCATGGTGGATTCGAAACAGCAGGCGCTGGACGGCTCCAAGACCTACAAACTGAACCTTCCTGCGAATATCCCGGTCAAGGACTTCTGGGCGCTAACCATGTACGACACCCAGACCCGTTGCCAGTTGCAGACCGACCAGCAGTTCCCAACCCTAGATAGCTACCGCGAGGGGATGAAAACAAACGACGATGGCTCCATCGATGTTTTCTTCGGTCCCGAAGCGCCTAAGGGTATGGAGAACAACTGGCTGCAGACGATTCCGGGTAAGGCCTGGTTTGTGGCCTGGAGAGTGTACGGCCCGCTGCAACCCTGGATCGACCAGAGCTGGCGAGTGGGTGAGATTGAGTTGGTAAAGTAAAAACAACCTTTCAAGTGACCGGCGCGGGCATGGCGTCTGCGCCGGTCGTTTAATCACGTTAGTTTTCAAATATGGTTCAACGGGATCTCAGGGGGTAGGGCAGGTTTCCTTACCTGCCCGCTTCGGCGGGTAGGGAAACCCACTCTACGATTTTGTGTCAACCTCCTGAGATCCCAAAGAGCCCTAAATATTTAATTTTGTAAAAGGAGAAAGGGAATGACTACTTCCAAAACTAAGATGATCACCCAGCAACCGGTCATGAAGAACACGATCCCGATCCCCGAGAACCGAACCACACCGGACAAGGTTGAGACCTCGATCGGAACGCTCGAGTTTTTCGACGGCGTGCCCATCGGCAACACTAGGGAGACATTGGTCGACTTCGTCCAACGCGGCCGGGCGGTCGAAGCCTTCATCAACATGACCCCGGCAGCTTCGATGTATTCCCTGCGGCAGGGTCATCGTGATGAGGGGCTCACGAAGAGCAACCAGATCCTCATCGCCGAGGAGATGGGCGACTCCAAGCCGCTCGTCCTCACCTGGAACAACACCTCGCTCTACACGTGGGGCTTCCTGGATCTCAAGGCGGACGGCCCTACCGTCATCGAGGCGCCGCCCGACGTGCTGGGCATCCTCGACGACATGTACTTCCGCTACATGAGCGACATGGGCGCCGCTGGTCCGGACAAGGGCAAGGGCGGCAAGTACCTGATCCTGCCCCCGGGATACGACGGTGACGTGCCCGACGGCTACTACGTGGTCAAGTCCCAGACCTACTGCGTCTGGAACTTCATGCGCGGACGCGTGCACGGCAGCACCCAGGATCCTGACAACGTGAAGAAGGCGACCGAGAACATCAAGCAGAACCTCAAGGTGTACCCGCTCAGTAAAGCGAGCAATCCGCCCAAGATGGAGTTCAAGGACATGTCCGGGCTGGCGGGCTACAACACCATCATGCCCAACGACTACAGTTTCTTCGAGGTCGTGAACGAGATCGTTCAGGAGGAGGCGGACGGTTGGCTCGACCCCGAACTGGCAGGACAGCTGCGCGCGATCGGGATCATGAAGGGCCAGAAGTTCAACCCCGATGAGCGGCTGAAGAAAATCCTCACGGACGCAGTCGCAATCGGCAACGCCTACGCACGGGTCAACACCGTCTACCCCCCGGACCCGGGCCAGCAGGTCTACCACGACGAGCACACTGAGTGGGTGATGGCCTATCCCGACAAAGATAGCTATTTCCTGCAGGCCGGAGCGCGACGCATGGATGGTCGGCTCTGGATGCACTACAACGCCGTTTGCGTGACGCCGGCCATGGCTTTGACCCGGCCCGGCTCCGGATCCGACTACATGATCATCGGCCTTGATGCTGAAAGTCAGCCACTCGATGGCGCCAAGACCTACAAGCTGCACCTGCCGCCGAACTTCCCCGTGAAGCAGAACTGGTCTGTCACCATCTACGACACCCAGACCCGGAGCATGTTGCAAACCGACCAGAAGTTCGCCGGAATCAACAGCTTGAGCGCCGATCAGAAGCAGAACGACGACGGCTCGATCGATGTTTTCTTCGCGCCTAAAGCGCCTGCCGGCATGGAGAAGAACTGGATCCAGACGATCCCGGGCAAGAGCTGGTTCATCCTCCTGCGTGCCTACGGGCCCCTCGAGCCGTGGATCGACAAGACCTGGCGACCCAGCCAGATCGAGTTGGTTAAGTAGCAGAAACAATTGGGAGTGTGGACGCATAGCGCACACACTCCCAATTCAAATCAAAAAGTTAAACATTTTTGGCTCAACGGGATTTCATGTGGTAGGGCGGGTTTCCTTACCCGCCCGGCTCGCTCCCAGAGGGCGGCGGGTAAGGAAACCCGCCCTACCATGCGGAGACCACACGAATTCCGAAAGAGCCACATTTTTACGAGATGCAATCGCGCAAGGAGAACGGATCATGAAAAGCATCTATGAACTCGTCGCATCTGATGCGCCGCAGAGCGCAAAGGACTTCACGCCGGCGCCGGAGAAGATGGAAACCCGGTTCGGCACGTTGGCATTCCCGGACGGCTACCCGACCGCGGAAACGGTGCAGAAAGTCTACGACGAACTGGACCTGCAACGCGCCACCCAACTTTACCTCGACATGTACCCGGCGCTGTCGGCGCACGGCCTTATCACGGGCTGGGTTCGCGACTATGGCATGAGTGACCCCTCGGACATCTGTGTGACAGCAAATCGACTGGACTCCAGTGCGTTGATTCTGACCGGCAACACCGAGAGTCTCTACTCCTTCTTCGTGCTCGACCTCAAGACGAACGGCCCCACGGTGATCGAGGTGCCGCCGGGCGTGATGGGGCCGATGGACGACCACAACTTTCTTTTCCTGGCCGATGTCGGCCCGACCGGCCAGGATCAGGGCAAGGGCGGCAAATATCTGATCCTGCCGCCGGGCTATGACGGTGATGTGCCGGATGGATATTTTGTCGTGCACTCACCGACCTATCTGGGTTTCTCGTTTCTGCGGGCCAATGCCGATGTGGTGGGATACGGCGACAAGGTGCTGGAGTTCTATCGTAAGAACGCCAAGATCTATCCCTTGAAGACCGGCCCGTGCGCACCACGCGTCAGGAATGTCACCGGTGTACCGACCAACACGCTCGTGCCTGAAGATGCGGATGCCTTCAAATGGATGCACGAAATCATCGACTACGAGCCGGCCGACGCCTTTGGCAAGGAAAGGCTCGGTCGCCTGGCCTCCTTGGGCATCGAGAAAGGCAAGCCCTTTGCGCCCGATGCCCGCATGCAGAAAATCTTCGCCAAGGCCGCGGCAGAGGGCGTTGCCATGTCCCGCGTCATCGCCTTCGACTGTCGAGACGAGCAGGCCGTCGTCTATGCGGATCGGCGCTGGGAGAGTCCCTACGTCACCAACAACTCGACCTTCTACCAGGACGACTACATCAATCTCGAAGCGCGTACGGTCTTCCACTTCACTGCCGATGGCATCACGCCCGCCATGGCGGCCCAGATGCCCGAGGGCAAGGGGTCTCGCTATCAGACGACCTACAAGGACGCCAACGGCAAGTTCCTTGACGGCAACAGTACCTACAAGGTGAACATGCCGCCCAAGGTGCCGGTGGCGCTCTTCTGGGCGGTGACGGTCTACGATCCCTGGACCCGCTGCGAGATCCAGAGCCAGCCCTACCCGAGCATCAGCAGCCAGCAGGATCCGCCGCCCACGGTGAATGCAGACGGAACCATCGATATCTACTTCTCGACCGAGAAGCCCCAGGATGTGCCGGCGCAGAACTGGATCAAGACCCTGCCTGACCAGGGGTTCTTTGTCTACATCCGCTACTACGGTCCGTTGAATGCATTCAACGACAAGACCTGGGTGCCAAATGATGTGGCGTTGCTTGGGTAAGGCCGCTGCAAGAAAATGATTCCCCTAATATTAACGCTTATGCAGCGGCTTTAAGGCCGTCAAATAGGGATTCATTTTCTTGGAACGGCCTAACATCGACTCCGCCGATCGTATTCCGGCAACATTGTACTAGTACAGCCTGGCGTAAATGGCCCCACGGATAGCGTTGCCGGCTTTCGGCCCCCCGACCCCCAATCCTGGGGGTGGCTGGATTCGCCTGGCTCTGGCCAGCTGATGACCTGCTCGACGGCGTACTGCTTGCCAGGCAATACCAGCCAGGCAAAGCTCCCCCCAAGATTGGGGGCCAGGGGGCTGAACGGCGAGCCAACCAAACCATTGAGCCATTTGCGCCAGGCTGTACCAGGCATCTATCAACCAACGCTTCATCGACAGCACCGGGGAGTGGGGACAACAGGAAAGCACACATGGCAGAGTCACAGACAGAGCGGGATCGTCACACACTGCTGGCGTTCGAGGCCCAGCAGCAGACAGAGGTTGACCCTGTGGCAAGCGAGGGTCAACTTCCGGCTGCAACGGATGAAGAGGGTGCTGATTTTGATGCCGTCGATGCGCTGCTGCGCCTGGTCGTGGGCGGCGCCTGCAATTTGACCGATCTACTGCTCGACCAATTGCAAGAGACGGAAGAGGCCGCGGCAAGCAGACAAGCGACCGAGACCGCCCCCGCCAACGATTCGATTTCCACTCTTTTGCGCTATGCGCTTATCGGTCAGATCTTCGAGACTCAGCGCCGGCTACGGGGGAAGTTCGTATCGGTCGCCGGCGCGATGTTGTCCATCGCCGACGGCGCAGCCCGAAGTGCACGGCCGATCACAGACAGCCGGCTGGCCGCGCCGGCAAGGCGGCGGGCCAGTGCGCTATCGGCGCAGGTCATGGATGAGACGGTGCGGCTCATTCAGATCGGCCGCCAAGAGGAGGCCCTCGGCCGGACCACCTCGCGTGAGGTCGCAGATCATATCATGGACGACATCTTTGACTATATGGCCGAGAATCCGGAGGTCGCTGAGTTGGTGCGCCAGCAGGGCCGCGGCATGGTCGCCGAGAATCTCGACGTCGTACGCCTGCGCACGGCCAACAGAGACAGCTCGCTGGAAACGATCGTCCGCAACCTGTTGCACAGACCCCCGCGTAGCCAGCTCAACGGCGCGCCCGATGTGGTCAAGCGTCAGGCCGACAATGGCGACGAGAAGGAACCGACATGAGTGGAAATCCAGACGAGACAACAAGAACGAGCGATGGCGCTGAATCGATCGCCGGCGAATATGCAGGCTTTCTCAGTCGCGCCATGGCGCTTGTGCTGGACATTTTCTTGACCAATGCCGTAGTGTTGATCGTCGGAATCAGCACCAATTGGATCATCGAGTTCTTTACCTTTGGCGGCTATTTCGGGCAAAGCGAGCGGCTCACCAATGCCGGACAGATCGTGTTGACGGTGGTGGTCGTGCTCACAGCACTCTTGATGAATATCGGCTACTACATCGGCCTCTGGATGTTGACGGGGCGGACTGCGGGCAAAGGCGTTATGGGCTTGAAGATCGTCCATATTCAGGGTCGATCCATTTCATTTGGCGTTGCGCTGCGCCGCCTGATCGGCTACTACATTTCGGCGATCGTGCTATTTTGGGGATTCATATCGGTGCTGCTCAATGATGAGCGGCGCGGCTGGCACGACAAGATGGCCGGTACCTGCGTCATCTATGCCTGGGATGCCGATAGCCGGGCATCCATCAAACAGAAACGGCAAGCGCTGTCGTCATCATGAGTTCGGCCGGCTATCTGGCCTGCTCCTGTACAGGGATTGTGAGACGAAACACGCTTGGATGGGTGGGGCTGGATTATCGGGACAATGAACTCATCGGCGTCCGGTGCAGGCAATGAGTCTGCGCCGGGTGCTTCATGGCTTGCCCCTGCTCTTCAGAATACCCAACCCACTTCATTAAATTGAGTACGACAACTACCCAATTCACTTGATACGATGGGTCAGAAGGCCTTTGATTGACAGTGCGAGACACGTGTCACAGTGCCCGGCGCTGCCACGTGCGCTCACTCACCGCTTCCTTAAGACGCAATGCAAGCGCGGGTCACTTTTTCACAACAACGGCAACAGCTTTCTGCCATTTCCAAGCATTCGGCGTGAGCAAACAAGCATTCCGGATCCACAACCAAAAGGAGTAAACAAGATGACATCAAAACAAGCAGCAGAAACAAGGAACCTGTTTGAAACAGCCGGGAAGAAACAGACCGAAAAAGACTTCAAGCCAGCACCTGATGTGATCGAGACCAATTTTGGCACCCTTAAGTTTGAACTTGAGGCTTTTCCCACTGAAGAATCGATCGCGAAAATCTACGATGAAATGGATTTGCAGCGTGCGACGCAGCTCTATATGGATTTCAATCCAACCTTGTCTGTGTACGGCATTGTCAAATCCCACATACGTGATTTCGGGTTCAAGAATTCATCAGACATCGTGGTGGCAGCCGGCCCTGGCTGGAGACCTAGTGAACTTTTCCTGACTGGCAATAACGCTACGGTATATGCGTGTGCTTCCCTCGACCTAAAAATCGATGGCCCGACGGTGGTCGATATTCCACCCGGCATGATGGGGACGGCCAATGATGCGCTCTTCAAGTTCCTGATAGACTTTGGTTTTGTCGGCCCCGACAAGGGCGAGGGCGGCAAGTACCTGTTTGTGCCGCCTGGTTACGAAGATAAAATTCCAGATGGCTATATGGTCATCAAATCACCAAGTTACCGGATTTGGGTTATGATGCGCGGTTTTGGTGAAGTCGGTGTGGGAAACCAAGCGGTCGACTGGTTTAAGCAAAACTTGAAAGTCTATCCGCTTTCAAACGCCTCTCGTTCAGGCAACTTCGTAAACGGCACCGGCGTTGGAACCAATTCACTGGTACCGGAGGATGGTTCTGTTTTTGAAATGTTAAATGAAATCGTGCAATACGAACCAACGGAATTGTTCGATGCCGAACAGTTGGGCCGTCTGGCCACGCTGGGTATTCGCAAAGGGGAGCCTTTCAATCCGGATAAGCGTATGCAGCGCATTCTCGATCTGGGCGCCAAACAGGGTGTCGCCATGTGCCGGGCGATCTTATATGCCTCGCGCGAGCCAGATATTCGCTATTGGCCGGAGCGCCATTGGGAAAAAATGTTCCTCTACAACACCACGTTTGAGCGTGATGGCGTCAATGACATTGATGCGCGCACCCTCTGGCACTACCAGGCCATTGTGGTGTCACCCAACCTCATTTCTACAACACCCGGCGCCGGCACAGCCTATCTCACCAGTTTCAAAGATAAAAATGATCTGTTCCTGGATGGGGGCGAAAACTATCGACTCCGTGTGCCGGCCAATCCCCCCGTCGAGCGGTTCTGGGCTATTTCAGCCTACGACCCGACCACCCGCAGCTTGCTGGATGTTGGGGGGAATGAAAACAAGTCTGTCGGCAGTCTGGATAATCCTGCCGTCAATGACGATGGTACCGTCAATGTATATTTCGGCGCAACAGCACCTGCAGGCAAGGAGAAGAATTGGGTTCCCACGAATCCCGACAAGGGCTTCTTCCTGGTCTTTCGCTTCTATGGCCCGACAGAGGGTTTTATTGAAAAGAGTTGGGTGCTCAATGACCTTGAGCTGCTAGCGTAAAGACACGTGTCACAGTGCCCGGCGCAGGCAACGAGCTTGCGCCAGATGCAGCCCTAAGGCCAGCCATCATTGACGGCCTTTGCCATGCTGCGCTTCTATTCGCCGAAACAGGCACTGTTGGACCATACCTGGATCCTGCCGGATATCAAGAAAGCATAGGGGAAGCACCCATTCACCGAGGGAAGGATTCACCGCTGATTGCACGGATTCAGCGGATTCCAGCGGATACTCTTTGATGGTATCCGCTGGAATCCGCTAACTTCTGGAAAATCAGCGGTGAATTTGGATCTAAACTGAAGGCGCAACGAGATCATGAGTTTCAGAGTCGGGTGACAGTCACTGGCAGATCGATTTTGTCTCGACACGGCTACGTTGCGCCAGTGACTGTCACCCTGAACAAAGGTTTGATCTCGTAGGAATGTCAGTTTAACTGAACGGCTACACAGGGGGGGAGCATTATGAAACATCTGGTCACCGGCACAAGATTCCTGATCGTTATCCCCATTGTGGGACTTATTGTTGCAGCTTCCGTCTTTTGTATTTTTGGCGGCATCGGCTTGATTCGGATGTTGATCGAGCTGGTTGTCGACATCTTTGCCGAACTTGGCGGCCACCCCAGTGAAATTGACCGCTCGCTGATCATCATCGAAGTGGTCGATTTTGTCCATACCTTCCTGGTCGGCACCGTGCTCTACATCACCGCCGTTGGGTTCTACCAGCTTTTCATCGGCAAAGCAGTCGGCTTTCCTGGGTGGTTGAAGATCGACAGCATCGAGGAGTTGGAGTCCAATCTGGTCGGCGTGACGGCGGTGGTTCTGGCCGTCAACTTCATGGGCGTTGCCTTCCTCGAAAGCAATCAGGATATCCTTCAGTACGGGGCCGGCATTGCGATGGTCATAGCCGCCCTGGGCGTCTTCATCGGTCTGCGCGCCTGGTCGACCAAATTGAACAAAGAACTTGCATCCGAAGACGATAGCAGTGAAGAATGGCCATCCGAAGACGATAGCAGTGAAGAATGGTGATCGGAGTCGAAAATGAAACACGCTTGGAAGCAAATTCTTGGCGGCATTCTCGTCGCCATCGTTCTGATCGGCGTGCCCGTCGGACTCCATATCTATCTGGATGACTCGCAACCACCCTCGCACCCGGAATCGGCGACCGCGCCCTTTGATCACCCGATGGTGGATTGGATCTGGTCGGGCGCGGTGACGTCAAACTCGGCTGTGGTCAAAGCCCGGCTTGCCACGCCTGTGCAAGCGCGGCTGGCCGTACAGGCCGGATCGCAATTGGACGCGCCGCAGTTTGTTGATGCGATGTCGGAGGATGACGAGGAAGGTGACGGGGACGGCATCGTCGCCTTTGCCGTCGACGGGCTGCTGCCTGACACGCAGTACACCTATGCCCTGGAATTGGACGGTCTCCTCGATCCGACTGCCGGCGGCGGGTTCAAGACCTTTGGCGAAGGTCCTTACAGTTTCACCATTGCCTTTGGCAACGGCGCGTCGACGGGGTCCAACGGAGCGGTCTTCGACACCATCCGTGAGCACGAGCCGCTCTTCTTTCTGCATCTGGGCGACCTGCACTACGAAAACATCATCCGCAACAATCCCGACCTCTTCTACGATGCCTACGATCAGGTGCTGGCCTCGCCTTCCCAGTCGCTGCTCTACCGAACCTTTCCCATCGTCTACATCTGGGATGACCACGACTTTGGCCCCAACAACAGTTCCAGCCATTCGCCGTCGGCCGAAGCGGCTCGTCAGGTCTACGAGGCCGCGGCCCCCCATTACCCGCTCGGTCCCGGCGGGATCAATCAGGCTTTTTCGGTGGGTCGTGTTCGCTTTTTACTGATGGACGCCCGCTCCCAGCGGGTGCGCAAGGACGCGACGACCTTGGGTCCTGAGCAGATGGGTTGGCTCAAAGAGGAGTTGTTTGCAGCCAAGGACGACCACGCCATGAGCGTGCTCGTCAGCTCGGTGCCCTGGATCGCTGAGGAAGATGTAGGCCTATTGACGCGCGGCGACAGTTGGGGCGGCTATCCCGACGAGCGACGCGAACTGGCCGATTTTCTCGTCCAGAACGAGATCAACAATCTGGTTATGTTTGCCGGCGACGCCCACATGTTGGCCATCGATGACGGCAGCAACACCAACTATACAACTGATGGGACCGGGCCGGCCTTCCCCCTCATCCATTCCGCCAGCATGGACCGCAAGGGTTCGGTCAAAGGTGGCCCGTTCAGCATGGAACCGGTTCCCGGTGGCGGCCAATTTGCGCTGATGCACGTCACCGATGATGGCGAGGCAATAGAGGTCGAGTGGGTGGGGCTGGACTATCTGGACAACCAACTCTTGGGCTTCCGGTTCAACGTTGGGCCGGAGGGCATTGGCGAGCGCACGGTGATTGAATAGGGTGTATTCATGATGAGTTGAGCTCTCGCCTCACCCTGCTCCGCCTCCTTTTGGGAGGCTACGCGTCCCTCTCCACTCCGTGGAGAGGGACAGCCCTGGCGCCCGAAAGCGCCAGGGCAGGGTGAGGCGAATGGCGCGCTCAACTCGATCCCGACGTCGCCGGCAAGCTTGCCCCGGCTGTTTGTATATGGCGGACTGATCGAAAAGATAACGGTGTGTTGGCGCTTGCATCAACACACCCTGTCAATCTATATTCCCCTTGAGCAAAGCTGGATGGAGGAGATCCCATGAGTGTGACCACATCAAACCGGAGGCAGCCCAAACCGAGCGGCATTGCCCGCTTCATCCCCATGTTGCAGTGGACGCCTCAGTATCAGCGCAGTTGGCTGCGCCCGGACCTGATTGCCGGGCTGACTGTGGCCGCGCTGGTCGTGCCCAAGGCGTTGGGTTACGCGGGCATTGCAGGCGTGCCCATCCAGCAGGGTCTCTATGCGGCCGCTGCCGGCGCGATCCTCTATGCATTTTTCGGAACGTGTAGGCAAATTGCCACCGGTCCCAGTTCCGCTCTGGCCACGGTGGCCGGCGGTGCAGTCATCACCGCAGCCGTCGTCGGCGATGAGGCAGTGGCCCTGGTGGCCTCGATCACGTTTGTGACGGGGTTGCTTTTTCTGCTGCTCGCCATCTTCAAGATGGGCTGGATATCCCAGTTCCTCTCCAAGGCCGTGATCACCGGTTTCCTCTTCGGCGCTGCCATCGAGGTGGTCGTCGGCGAGTTGCGTAAACTCACCGGCACCTCTGTTGAGGGTGCGAACGCAGTGCAAAAGTTCTGGAATTGGTTATCCTCGTTGCCGCAAACAGATCCGCTCACCTTGGCTGTGGGTCTCCTTTCGCTGCTGCTCATCATCACGCTGCGCTTCAAGGCCCGCAAAGTTCCCGGCGCGCTGGTCCTGGTTGTACTGGGCATCGCCGTCACCGCGATCTTTGATCTGGGCGACATGGGGCTGGCGCTGGTGGGCGATGTGCCGCGCGGTCTCCCGTCACTGGTCCTGCCCAATCTGCAGTTCATGCTGGACAACATCCAGGTCATCGGCCTTGCCTCAATCGGATTGTTGCTCATCGGCTTCTCCCAGAGTGCCGGCGATGCCCGAGAGTTTGCGGCCAGGCACAACTACCGGATCGACATCGACCAGGAGTCCGTGGCCCAGGGGTTCGCCAACGTCGGGTCCGGCCTGGTTCAGGGTATCCCCGTCTCGACAAGCCTGTCGGCCAGTTCCCTCAACGACTCGGCCGGGGCCAAGACGCCCGTCGCCTCGCTCACCACAGGTGCGCTGGTCATCCTCACCTTGCTCTTCCTGGCGCCGGTCTTCTCCTATCTCCCCACGGCAGTGCTGGCCGCGGTGATCATTGACGCCGTCGTCTTCGGCATGATCAACATCAAGGAGATGCGTCGCCTCTGGCATATCAAGCGGTCAGATTTCTGGATCGCGGTGGCCGCCATTTTTGGCGTTCTATGGGCGGGCGTGCTGGCCGGTGTGGTTGTCGGGATCGCCTTGTCCGTGGTTTGGCTGGTCTATCTTGCGGCGGATCCGAATATTCCCGTACTAGGTCGCAAGCCCGGCACTCAGGTCTTCAGGAGCATGGATGATTTCCCCGATAGCGAGACCTACCCTGGTCTGTTGGTGGTGCGCTTTGACTCAAGCCTCTTTTTTGCCAACGCCGACTCACTTGGAGACCGCTTGCGGGAGCTTGCACAGGACGCCGAACAAAGACTCGATATGGTCGTGATCGACTTCGGAGGCATCAACTTCATTGACTCGCAAGGGTCTGAGAAAGTGGAAGAGATCTTGGAAGCGGCAACGGTCTACGGCGCAGACCTGCGCTTGACCCGAGTGAAGGCCCCTGTGCTGGGCGTCTTGGAGCGGGATGGCGTAATTGAAGAGCTGGGTGAGGACCATATCTACGGCAACGTCTCTGAAGCCGTCGCTGATCGTATTCCGGCAACGGCTGTGGAATAGAGATGACGGTTCTTTGGGAATTCAGGGGGGTGACATGAAATCGTAGGGCGGGTTTCCTTACCCGCCGTTCTCTGAGCCATACAACAGTGTAGGACAGCGTCAGTTCGGCAGGTAAGGAAACCTGCCCTACCCCCTGAGATCCCGTTGAATCAAATCACCTGTGTGCTGGCGCATAGCGCCTGCTTCGCAAACAAGACGGATTGAGCCAGCATTCCGGGATTAGGCCAGAACAATTGAATGAACCCGAAAGGTCGTGGCCTAATCCCGGAATGCTTCAACTCATCTTGAACAGCCCCAAATGGCTTGGCTCTATTGGCGCTTTGCGCCAACGCACCTATTCATCCATGGGAAAAGCCGACGCCGCCTTGAACTGAAGTTCCAGGCGGTCGCCGACGAGGATACAACAATCTGGGTCGCGCCCTGCTGAATTGGGCGATTGACGCCGGTCAGGCTCCGTGCTAGACTCCGAACAGACGCACTATAGGCGAGTCGGCTGGTTTCGATGGGAGAAAAACAAAATGAACACAATAACTGTGGGCATCGGAACGCTTGTCACACGCGCACCCGACATTCGCGGGGGGCGACCTCGCATCGCGGGAACCGGTGTCACTGTGCAGCGCATCGTCGGTTGGTACAAGCTGGGCTTCAATCCGGAGGAAATCGCCGATCAGATTGACCACCTTTCCTACGCACAAGTCTACGCCGCCCTTGCCTATTATCATGCCAACAGCGAAGAGATCGAGGCGGCCATCGCCGCAGACGAAGCTGCCGGCGACGAGGTTGAGGAGAGGTGGTATCGGTCACGTGAGACTGTTGCATGAACATTCATCTCTACTGCGATGAGGATTCAGTGTATTCTTCGCCTGGCTGCCGCCAAATCTGCAGAAGATATGCGAAATCACATCGAATTCTTGAGTGCGTGGAGTTGAACATCCTCTAGCTTCCACCAAAGGTTTGGCGTTCCCAGGCGTGTTGATCTCTGAGATCCCATAGGACCTGTTTTTGCTCTGTGGCTTGCGTTCTATAGCAATTATAGAGTATCCTGACGTACAGAACGGGGTGTTGAAAGGATGAAAAAATATGGAAAAAATCACTGTGCAGCTACGAAGCCGAAAGAAAGCAGTGTGGCTCTTGGAACTGCTACGCTCCTTTGATTTCATCGAATCAATTGAAGCTGATCAGAATGGCGAGCAGGCTGTGGAAGAGTCATTTGCTGCTTCCGAAAGCGATGAACAGTTCTTTAGTGTAGCCGGACTCTGGGCGGGACGTGACATCGATTTGGATTCGATACGAAGGCAAGCATGGCCGCGACAGACGAACTGATCCTCTGCGATACCAACGTTCTGATCGAATTCTACAAGAACAACCCGACTGTACTCAAGGCAATGAAGGACATTGGCCGTCCTAACCTGGCGATCAGCGTAATTACGCAGGCGGAACTGTACTTTGGCGCATTGAACAAGGTCGAACTGCAACAGATTCGTCGTCATCTTTCCCTTCTACGCTCCCTCAGTATTTCTTATCCGATCTCTGAGATATTTCTTGAGTTGATGGTCTCCTTTTCACTCAGCCATTCCCTGGCAATTCCGGATGCACTGATTGCCGCCACTGCGCTCCACCATGACGTGGCTCTCTACACGTACAACATCAAAGACTTTCGATTTATTCCTGGTCTGAAACTCCATAACGGGCCATGAACTATGTCATTTGCGAGTTTTGCTTCCCGCCCCTACGAGTCCCTCTGCTCCACACCCCTCAAAATAGTCACCCCCGGTAATCAAAATGGGTATGACAACTACTCAAGACAGGTTGTATCCTGCATCTGCGAAGGACGATGACGCCGCGGTAAGAGATCCGCTTTCGAATCTCACGTGGCAACCATCTAACCATCCCTTCGCAGGAAATCTGCCATGCATCGAAGGATTGTCAACCGTATAGCTATTTTCCCCCTCATCTTGGGACTGATCGTGGTGGCCCTGTTGCTGCTGACGGCTTGTGCGCCCGCGTCTACGCCCGCTTCGCCGACACCTGCACCGACTGCCGCACCTGAGCAGATCCCCGCAGAAACCCCTGTCGCCGATACCGGCGACACCACGAAGGCGGTCAACGACGTCAACGCTGTTGACCTGGCAACGGCGGTGTCGGAGCGGACGCCGGTTCCCACCCCGACGCCTGGGGTACTCGACCGCCAGGTCAGCGACTTCATGGCCCAAGAGGGCTTGGCGGGCCAGGCTTTTCTCGGCATCCCGATTGAAGGCTGGATCAATCTTGCCCTAACGGCTGTCTTCGCGCTCCTGAGTTACTTCGTGCTGACCTTTCTGCTCAAGCGCCTGATCGAATGGCTGGCGAAGCAGACGAGTACTCAGGAACACAAACAACATTGGCGCACCATCGGAACGGATGGCCAGTGGCTAATTTTCCTGCTGTTGATCCGGTTCGGCATTCTGCGCTTGGGGCTGTTCGGCGACAAATTTCGTACGCTTCTCAATGATATCACCTTTGTTCTCTCCTTGTTTTTGGTCACAAAGATCATTCTCAAGGTGATAGCCATCGTCATTGACGAGTACCGCAGTCGTCTCGCCGAACAAGCGCAGGACGGTGAAGGAAAAAATCCAGAGGGACTGAGCACAGATGATCTGCACCCGCTCATTATGGCCTTCCAGCGCATGCTCGATCTGTTAGTCGTTATCACCGCCTTGAGCATGGGCCTGACCCACTTTGGTCTCAACTTTAACGCCTTTTTTCTTGCCTTGATCCTGATGGGATTCATTCTCTCGTTCGGCGCCAAGGACATCGTCACAGATGCCATTAGCGGCCTGGTTATTTTGGTCGATCAGCCGTTCCGGCCCGGCGACGCCATACTGATCAAGGATCTGAACACTTGGGGCGACGTGGTCGATATCGGACAGATCAGCACGCGCCTGCGCACGGCAGATCAACGTTTGGTGACCGTGCCAAACTCGCGTATCGTCCATAGCGAGGTGGTCAACTATACCTCCCCGGAACCCCTCTATCGCGCCAAAACCGAGATCCGGCTCGCCTATGGCTCGGACATGGAGACCTTGCGTTCGATCATCACTGACGCCGTGCGTCAGATCGACGGCGTGCTGACGGATCGGCCCATCGATGTGCTCTTCATCGAGTTTGGCGAATCCACCCGCCAGGTCGATGTGCGTTGGTGGATTCACAGCATCCATGACCGCTATCACATGCTGGACAAGGTCAACTCGGCCGTTGAGGCCGCGCTCCATCAAGCCAACATCGAAGTGCCCTACACGACATACAAACTTCAGGTCGAACATGAAGACGAGGAGCAAGGAAACAGGCAAGATAGTCAACCGTCCTAATCAAATCGGGGACGACAACTCATCAACATGATTGATATCGTACATCGGTAGTCACTATGGCTGACATGCAGACCAATCCGCCATCTTCGATGTCGTACCATTTACCTATCAGAAGGAGAAAAACCATGGCACAGCACCCTGAAAAGACCGGACGCGAAATCCTGCCCGTTCCGGATATTCCGTCCACGGGCAAGATGGCGATGGACGCTCGCAACGCCGAGTTTCCCGCCTACAAACCACTGCGCCCGCCGGCAGAGCACGCCCAATGTGGTCATCGTCCTGCTTGATGACATGGGCTTTGGCGCGCCTAGCGTGACCGGCGGCCCCTGCGAGATGCCCGCTATGCAGGGCGTTGCCGACGAGGGCCTGCTCTACAATCGCTTCCATACTACGGCGCTCTGCTCGCCGACACGCCAGGCCCTGATGACCGGGCGCAACCACCATTCGGCCGGCATGGGTTCGGTGGCGGAAGTGGCCACCGGCGCGCCGGGCAATGACAGCGTGCGCCCCAACAGCGTCTCCCCCATTCCCGAGATGTTGAAGCTCAACGGCTACAACACCGGCTGCGTGGGCAAGGCCCACCAGACGCCGGTCTGGGAAGTCAGCATGTCGGGCCCCTTCAATCGTTGGCCCACCGGCGACGGCTTTGAGAAGTTCTACGGCTTCATCGGCGGCGAGACCAATCAGTGGGCCCCAACCCTGGTCAGCGGCACCGCACCGGTCGAGCCCTGGGGCGAGGCCAAGGACGGCTACCACTTCTCCGAGGACATCACGCAAAAGGCCATCGGCTGGGTGCGCGGCCAGCAGGTGATGACGCCGGACAAGCCCTTCTTCCTCTACGTGTCGTACGGCGCCACCCATGCGCCCCATCATGTCTGGCCGGAGTACATCGAAAAGTACGAGGGCAAGTTTGATAAAGGCTGGGACGCGGTCCGTGCCGAGACCCTGGCCAATATGAAGGCCAAAGGTTTGGTGCCGGAAGACACCGAGCTGACCGACCGCCCTGACGGCGTGAAGCCGTGGGACGAGTTGAATGAGACCGAAAAGAAGGTCTACGCCCGCCTCATGGAGACCTACGCCGGCTTCGCCGAACACACCGACAATCAGGTGCAGCTCCTGATCGACGGCCTCAAGGAGATCGGCGTCTATGACGACACCATCTTCATCTACATCGCCGGCGACAATGGCGCCAGCGCCGAAGGCGGCCTGGATGGTAGTTTCAACGAGTTGGTGGGCCTCAACGGCGAACACGAGGTACTGTCAGACATCCTGCCTAAGTTGGACGAAGTTGGCGGCGTGCGAGCCTACAACCACTATCCGGTCGGTTGGGCGCATGCAATGAACACGCCCTTCCAGTACACCAAGCAGGTCGCATCCCACTATGGCGGCACCCGCAACGCCATGGCCATCAGTTGGCCCAAGGGCATCAAGGCCAAGGGTGAAGTCCGCACGCAGTGGCACCACGTCATCGACATCGTGCCTACGCTTCTGGAATGCGCCGGCCTGCCCGAGCCCTACATGGTCAACGGCATAGCCCAGAAGCCCATCGAGGGCGTCAGCATGGCCTACACCTTCGACAACCCGGATGCAGAATCCACGCACACGACCCAGTACTTCGAGATGTTCGGCAATCGCGGCATCTACCAGGACGGCTGGACCGCGGTCACACGCCACAGCTTGCCCTGGGTCACGGAAAAACTGCCCAACTTGGACGCCGATGAGTGGGAACTCTACGATACCAACAAGGACTGGAGCCAAGCCCACGACCTCTCCGATGAGATGCCGGAGAAGCTGCGCGAGATGCAGGATCTCTTCATGATCGAGGCTGCCAAGTACAACGTCTTCCCATTGGATGACCGGCGTTACGAGCGCTTCAACGCCTCCAGAGCCGGGCGACCGGACCTACCTGGAAACCGCACGTCGATGACCTTCTACCCCGGCATGGATCATCTGATGGAAAACACGGTACTGAATGTCAAGAACCGTTCCTATTCCGCCACCGCCGAAGTGGAGGTCGCTGAAGGCAAGACAGACGGCGTGATCATCGCCCAAGGTGGGCGTTTTGGCGGCTGGGCTATGTATGTGAAGGATGGTAAGCCGAAGTTCGCCTACAACTACTTCGATCAGACCATCTTCTATGTAGAAGGCACTGAGAAGCTGCCGGAGGGTACGGTCAATGTCCGCTATCACTTCGACTTCACCGACAAGACACCTGGCGGTGGCGGCACAGGCAGACTGTACATCAACGATAAGCAGGCTGGTGAGGCACGCATCGATAAGACCATCGCCAATATCTTTGCTGCTGACGAGACCATGGATATCGGCGTTGACCTGGCCATGCCGGTCACCGATGACTATCCCGAAGGTGCTGAAAACAGGTTCCAGGGCGCCGTCAACTGGGTGCGCATCGATCTGGAAGATAATGATATCAGCCACCAGGTCCCTGAGGATCTGGTCTACAAGGCGATCGTTGCACGGCAATAAGCTGCGGGACAGATGGTCCCGCAATGCCGTCAATTTTCAGTTGTTCGTGAGGCAACCTCTGTTTCCATAGAAGAGGTTGCCCCACTCTTACAGATTCTGAATCTCTCAAAGGGAGAATAGACATGAAGTTCAAGAAGAAATTTGTCGTACTATCTACATTGCTGATACTGATCTTTGTCATTGGCGCCTGTGGCGCTCCCGCCGCGGCTCCTGCGGACGAAGCGGCAGAAGCAGCGCCGACTGAGGCCGCAGCAGAGGAAGCTGCCGAAGCCGAACCGACTGAGGCCGCAGCAGAGGAAGCTGCCGAAGCCGAACCGACTGAGGCGCCGGCCGAAGAAGAGGCCGCGGTTGAGGAGGAAGTAGGCGAGATGCTGGCGGCCTATGTGCCATCGTATTCTGCCCACTGGAGCTATGAGGGGGAGACTGGGCCAGAGTTCTGGGGTAGCCTGGATCCGGACTATGCGGCCTGCAGCGAAGGCATGGAACAGTCACCGGTGGACGTCATTACCGATGCCCCGGTCAACCCGGATGACGTCGCCTATGCTTACAGCGAGACAACGCTCAACATCGTCAACAACGGCCACGCCATTCAGGTCAACGTGGATGAAGGCAGCAGCACGGCCGAGGTCGACGGCACCTCCTACGCATTGGAGCAATTGCACTTCCACAGCCCCAGCGAACACACAGTTGCTGGCGAGAACATGGCCATGGAGATGCATCTGGTCCACCATGATGCCGAGGGAAACAGCGCCGTCATCAGTGCGCTGTTGGTGGAAGGCGCCGAGAACCCCGCCTTCGCCCCTATTTGGGAGAACATGCCGGTCGAAGAGGGTGACCCGGTCACCATCGAGGGTGTGGCCGTCAACCCGGACGATCTGTTGCCGGAAGACCGCAGCTACTACCACTACATGGGTTCGTTGACCACGCCGGCCTGCACCGAGGGCGTCAACTGGCATGTGCTGACCACGCCGGTCGAGCTTTCCGCCGACCAGTTGGCCGCATTCCGCGCCATCCATGACGGCACCAATCGCCCCATCCAGCCCATGAACGACCGTGAGTTCCTGGGCCCGGAAGCCGAAGAAGAGGCCGCGGTTGAGGAGGAAGTAGGCGAGATGCTGGCGGCCTATGTGCCATCGTATTCCGCCCACTGGAGCTATGAGGGGGAGACTGGGCCAGAGTTCTGGGGTAGCCTGGATCCGGACTATGCGGCCTGCAGCGAAGGCATGGAACAGTCACCGGTGGACGTCATTACCGATGCCCCGGTCAACCCGGATGACGTCGCCTATGCTTACAGCGAGACAACGCTCAACATCGTCAACAACGGCCACGCCATTCAGGTCAACGTGGATGAAGGCAGCAGCACGGCCGAGGTCGACGGCACCTCCTACGCATTGGAGCAATTGCACTTCCACAGCCCCAGCGAACACACAGTTGCTGGCGAGAACATGGCCATGGAGATGCATCTGGTCCACCATGATGCCGAGGGAAACAGCGCCGTCATCAGTGCGCTGTTGGTGGAAGGCGCCGAGAACCCCGCCTTCGCCCCTATTTGGGAGAACATGCCGGTCGAAGAGGGTGACCCGGTCACCATCGAGGGTGTGGCCGTCAACCCGGACGATCTGTTGCCGGAAGACCGCAGCTACTACCACTACATGGGCTCGCTGACCACGCCGGCTTGCACCGAAGGCGTCAACTGGCATGTGCTGACCACGCCGGTCGAGCTTTCCGCAGACCAGATTGCAGCCTTCCGCGCCATCCATGACGGCACCAACCGCCCCATCCAGCCCATGAATGACCGTGAGTTCCTGGGACCGGAATAAGAGCGATGTCCAGTCAAATTGCGTAGCAATCTACCATAAGTGACCCATTTCGGGCGCCCTGCGCGGACATCGAGTCTGCGCCGGGCGCTTCACGCAACCCCTCTACCCCCAATTCTGTAGCAACGACAGCCAACCCAGTTCGTTTTTGGTTTCGGTATCTCTTGTGGGAGAACGATGATTACTGTTCAGGCTCAGGTTGGATGGGACACGGGTGGCGCGGATACAACGGATTCACACGGATTTATCCGAAAGAATCCGTGCATATCCTGCCCAATCCGTTTTATCCGTGTCCCACTTTCCAAGTGGCGGTATGGGGACGCACAATGAAAGAAAAAGCCGACAGCATCTCTTCAGCCAACCTGGCATCCCTCCCCATTCTGCGGACCAAGCTGCATCCGCCGCCGATCACGCCTGATCTGCTGCCTCGTGAGCGACTGCTGGCCCAGATCGAAGGCGACCGTTTTCGGCCATTGACGTTGATCTCCGCGCCCGCAGGCTACGGCAAGTCGATTGTTGTCAGTCAATGGCTGACCGTGTGCGAAACGCCGTCCGCCTGGCTATCTCTGGACGAACATGACAACAACCTAGTCGGTTTTCTGAACTACCTGGTCGCTGCCATCAGGCAGATCTTTCCCGCTGCCGAACTTCAGACCGAGACGCTGTTACACACGCCCGTTACCCCATCGCCGCTCGTACTGGCGCGCTGCCTGGCCAACGATCTGGCTCAGTTGGCGGCCCCATTCGTCCTTGTGCTGGATGATTACCATCAGATCTATGAGATGGCGATCCATGATCTCTTGACTGAACTGTTGCGCCACCCGCCCGATACGATGCATCTGGTGATCATTGCCCGCGGCGATCCCCCGCTGGCTTTGGATCGACTGCGCGCGCGACGACAGATGAACGAGATACGCCTATACGACTTGAGCTTCACGCCGGCCGAAACGGCCGCTTATCTCAATGAGATCATGGGGATTCCTATGGATCAGGTGGAAGCCGCCGGCATTCAGGAACGAACCGAAGGCTGGGCAACGGCGCTGCACTTGGTGGCGCTCTCGCTGCGCCACCGACAGGACGTGAACGAGTTGTTGGGTGATCTGCATCCGGACAATGGCTACGTCCATGACTATCTGGCCGCGGAAGTCGTTGCTCTACAGCCGCCGGCCATTCAGGCGTGGATGCAGCGAACCTCGATTCTGAATCGCCTCTGCGCATCGATCTGTGACGCGCTCTGTCAGGCAGAAGCGGCCGTTGGCGAAGCTACGTTGACCGGCGGTGAGTTCCTGGCCTGGTTGGACCGAGCCCAGCTCTTCTGTATTCCGCTGGACCCACAAGGGCATTGGTACCGCTATCATCATCTCTATCAACAGTTTCTCCGGCAGCAGTTGGCACAAAGCATGGGCAAGGATGCGGTTCGCCAACTCCACATCCAAGCGAGTGCATGGTTTGCCGACAACGGCTTGATCGACGAAGCGTTGCATCATGCGCTGGCTGGGAACGACTTGGCAGGCGCGGCCGACCTGGTCGAGCAACACTGGCACGCTGAGGCGGAAGCCGCGCGCTGGTATGTGGTCGAAGGTTGGCTCAACAGCCTGCCGCCGGAAATCAAACAAAAGCGGCTGGCGCTGCTTCTGGCCGAGGCGTATGGCGCCATGGCCCGGTTCCAGATGGGGAGAGTGCCGGGGTTGCTCGAACAAGTCGAGCCCTTGCTTGACGATCGTACAGCGACGCCACAATTGTTGGGTGAGCTTAATTTCCTCAGAGGAACCCTGCTCTATTGGCAGGGTCAAGCGAAGGCGAGCGTCGCGCTCCTTGAACAGGCGTTGGCTCAAACTGAAAAGAAACAGGTCCATATCGTAGCCAATATCGAGCTTTCACTGGCACTGGCTCGGCATGCCGTCGGTCAAAAGCGTATGGCTATCCGTACGATTACCGAACGGATTCAATCCACGGACCCGTCACAAGCTTTTCTCCTGGGGCAATTGACCGCGGGACTGGCCTTCATTCATCTGCTCTCCGCCGATCTGTCTCAGGCCCGCCGACAGGCGGAGCGAATGCAGGTTGTGAATCGGGCTAGCGGTAATGGTACCATCGACGCTTGGCGTTCGTACCTGCGCGCCTGCACCTGCCTTCACGCCTATGACCTGGAGCAGGCATGCAATCACTTCGCGGTCGCAGCGCAGCAGCGATACACCTTGGACGCGCCGGCCGTGATCGATGCACTGGCCGGGCTGGCGCTCACACAACAGCTTCTGGGCCGGCCGGCAGACGCTGACGTAACGCTAAAACATCTGACGGCCTTTGCTCAGGAACTGATGTTGCCTCAACACTTGGCAGTGGCCGAGTCGTGCAATGCAAGGCTCTCGCTGCTGCGCGGCGACCTGACATCGGCAGCCATATGGGCACAAGTCCCGAGCGATGCTCCAACCGCGCCGGGGCTCTTTTTCTGGTTGGAAGTTCCCTGGCTTACACGGGCGCGAGTATTGATAGCGATCGGTTCTAGGCAGAGCCTCGAATTGGCAACGACGGTCTTGCAGACACTTCGGCAACAGAGCGAATCCGGGCTGCTCCGCGGCCAGCTCATCGAGGTCGCGGTTCTCCAGGCTCTGGCTCTGGAAGGACAGGGAGAGCGTGACCGAAGCCTGGCGGCTTTGGCAGAAGCCGTCAGGCTGGCTGAATCCGGCGGCTGGATCCGTCCGTTTGTTGAATCGGGCCGACCGATGGCGACACTGCTGAACCTGTTGAAGCAGGGGGCGAGCGAGAACGGGCATTCAGACTACATCGACCAGCTTCTGGCCGCCTTTCCGGAAACAGAAGAATCAGGGGCAACGCCATCGTTGTCGGGGACTGTCGACTCAACGTCAACGGGCATTTTACGAGAAGCCCTTACGCCGCGGAGCGCCAGACGCTGTGCCTTCTGGCCGACGATCTTTCTACAGAAGAGATCGCGGCAAAGATGATCGTGACTGTGGGCACCGTACGCACATACGCCAAGCGTGTCTACAGCAAACTCGGCGCACACAGCCGTTTTGAAGCGGTGGTAATGGCCAGAGAGATGGACCTGCTCTAGCTTAGTACAACCTCCTCAAATTGTCCCCACAAATCCCATCCAATTGTCCCAATTTGGGCACGACAGCCATCTGCTTCTGCTCTATAGTGGTACTATGCCAAGTCGTCGAAAAGTGCAGAGTTCCGCACTTCGCCAGTTTCGACCATCATTCGCTATCAGAACAAGTGGCGCAAGTGACCAATGACTGCGATGAGCAAACCTCTCAAGCTCTGGATGCCGGCCACGTACCGCATCCAAGTACAAGGAACCGTGGACGAGCGTTATGCGAATCGACTCGGCGGCCTAACGATCCTGCCGACAGATGCCAGAGACGGCGCCCCTGTCACAACACTGTGCGGCTGCTTGCTCGATCAGGCGGCTCTGTTCGGCGTGCTGGGTACACTGATCAACAGCCTGCGCCTGCCCTTGTTACTGGTGCAGTGTGAATTGTTCGAAGAAGAAAATCCATGTACATCCAAAGGAGAAAATTATGGCTGCTAACAAACCAAATGTCGTCCTGATGCTGAGCGACAACGTCGGCTACGGCGATATCGGCGCTTTTCAAGGCGGTGAGATTCGCGGTTGCCCTACGCCCAATATCGACTCCATCGGGGCAGAGGGCCTGACCATGACCCAATTCCTGGTTGAGGCGGCCTGCACACCATCGCGCGCCGCGTTGATGACCGGACGCTATTCGCCCCGCTCCGGGTTGGGCAGCGTCATCATTGGGGGCACGCCCAATACGCTAACCGCCGATGAAGTGACGATGGCCGAGCTTTTCAAAACCCAGGGCTACGCCACGGCCATGGCCGGCAAGTGGCATCTGGGTTCGGAGCAGCAGAGTTGGCCGACCAGCCAGGGCTTTGACGAGTATCGGGTGGGCGTCATTGAGACGAGCGACAGCACGCTCTACCGGCAACAGATGGAGCGATTGGGCTTTCCCGAAGAAGAAATCGAGCCCCATGTGCCCTATATCTGGGAAGGTGACGCCAAGAATGGGTTGAAGAAAATCTGTGAATATACCGTCGAGAAGAGACGCGTTGTCGAGGATGAGATCGGTGAGTTTGGGGCGTCCTACATCAGCGAACACGCAAACGATGACGCGCCGTTCTTCCTCTATCTTGGCCTGACACAGACCCATTATCCCAACGTCACTTCGCCTGAATTCGACCAGCAGTCTCGCATTGGCGCATACGGCGACGGCCTGTTGCAGCACGACGCCGCCGTTGGCCAGGTCCTCGACGCCATCAAGGATGCCGGGATCGAGGAAGATACGATCGTGATCTATATCTCCGACAACGGCGCCACGCCTGTGTCGGGTCCGGCCGCGTATCGCGGCGGCTCCAATGGCATGTTCAGCGGCGAATTGGGTGACGGACGCGAGGGGTCGATCCGTGTGCCGGGCCTGATCAAGTGGCCGGGCAAGATTCCCGTGCGCAAGAGCAATGGCATGGTCTCGATCCATGACTTCTTCACCACCCTGGCGGCGATCATCGGCGCCGAGGTGCCCCAGGACCGGGCCATCGACGGTGTTGACCAGAGCGACTTCTTCTTCGGCGAGCAGGAGGACTCCAATCGTGAAAGTCATCTCACCTTCATCAGTGATGAGATTGTTGCTGTGCGTTGGCGGGAGTACCGCTTCTATCCCAAGTCGTTTGTTACATCCACCGCAAATCCAACCATGCCCGGTCTGAACGGCAACCGGCTGGAGGCCAACGGCTACCCAGACATCTACAACATCGAGCGGGATCCGCGTGAACAAGAGAACATGATGGCGTATGCCGCCTGGGCCATCCCCTCCTACATTGGGGTTGTCACCCAGTATCTGAACTCCCTGAAAGAGTATCCAAACCCGCCGGCGATCAATCTGACCGTGTTCGACTATCCGGAGTCTGAGAAGGTTGTGAAGTTCTCAGGCGTCAACTGACGTAAAACAACTAGACCCGATGATCCAGTGAGTTTGATCTGGTGATGCGAACATCCTCTGAAAATCGCCCGGCGCGGGCCGCGAATCCGCGCCGGGCGCTTCATTGAACCTCCCTACCCATCAATATACCCAACTCAATTCACCAATTTGACGACGACAGCTACCCAATTCGCCCGATACTCTGGCCCCGTGGGTCATTGGGGGTGATGCAGAGCGCTTGAGGAAAGGATGGAACAACTATGGGAGATCCGGCAGACGGAGTCCAAGAATCAGCGAAGGCCAATACCGCATTGAGCCCTGCGAAAAAGCAAGAACAAGAACGGGCCTTTCTGCATTTCTTCCTTAAGCCAACGGCGGCCGCTGTTTCTGACGAAGAGATCGACTACTTCCGCGAAAACCCGGAGGAGATCGATGAATTTACGGCTCCGGTCAATGTGCACAAGGCCTTTCTCTGGATCGGCGCGCTCTTGGGCACGGGCTGCGTCGCCTTCTCCAAACTGTTCAAATATACGACCTTCCTGGATTTTTTGCCCACCGGCATCAACGAATTTCTGATCGATATCGTCTTCGAGGTCGGCGTCGCCCTGATCGGTGCGGCGGTCACGGCCTATATCCTGGGCATCCTGTTGAACCAGCAACAGGAGAACGCAGCCAAGTGGCGCGCCGAAATCTGGCGTCGAATCGACCAAAGCGAAGAATAGTCATCCCTTCTAATCATTTTGGGTATGACAGCTACTCAAATTTGCATGTAAAGTACAACCGAGGCGGTTTGCGAAGATTACATTCTTAGTAACTGTCCAGGAATATGTTCGTAGTTACGGCTTCAGCCGTCTGGACCGCTAAAGCGGTTACTACGAACGAAACCGCAACGTTAATAATGGACAGTTACTTACCATCAACGGCTGCTTCGTGGAGCCGGCAAGCGGAGGCAACATCATGACAAAAGAAGATCGATATCTACTACTCTTTGGCGGCATCATTTCCCTGGTCTTTGGCATCTTGCTCTTCACAAGTACCGATGCCACGTTGACCCTGATCATGCTGCTGGTCGGTCTGGCCTGGTTCATCCAGGGGATCGTTACCCTGCTGGGCGCTTTCATCGATCACTCATCTTGGGGCTGGAAGCTCTTTGGCGGGGCCATTGGCATCGCTGCCGGCCTGCTTGTACTCCAGAACCCCCTGACCAGCACAGAGGTCGTGCCTGCGATACTCACCCTGATCTTGGGTCTCTTCGG
The DNA here is from genome assembly GCA_963848115.1 of uncultured Chloroflexia bacterium. Taxonomy (GTDB): domain Bacteria; phylum Chloroflexota; class Anaerolineae; order Caldilineales; family Caldilineaceae; genus JAWKOK01. The sequence continues at coordinate 207,840 of CAWKCP010000005.1, forward strand.
CGTCATGATCGGTATCGCCGCGCTGATCGGCGCCTTTGAGGGCGGCGGCTGGGGCGCAGGCATATTCGGCGCCGTGAGCCTGGTGATCGGCCTTCTGTTTATGTTCAATTCCTATGTGTCGAGCGAGATTTTGATCTGGCTCTTCGCCTTGCTCCTGGTGATCCAGGGTGGTTTCGGCGTGCTGATGGCTCTGTTTAGCAAAACGACGGAACCGTCGCCGGTCGTCTACCACAGCGAATCCTGATGGTGCAGGCAGACTCAGCGCTGACATAGCGAGAAGATATTGGGAGGTGAATGGGGGAATAATGGTTAATGGTGAATTGTTGATGCTCAATTGTTAATGACGAGGTCATTCACCGTTAAGAATTAATCGTTCACCATTAACCATTATTCACCCCCTCACCTTGTCATTTCGTCATTTTGTCAGTCTTTTCTATTCAGTGTGTTTTTTTACTCAAAAGGAGAACAAACATGAGCAACGATTCAAGCAGTAGTGATGGTGTGGCCGGCGTCGGTTTGGTGGTCGCCGCCTATGTAGATGAGAACGCCGCCGACCAGGCATTGGACGACCTGAAGCAGGCCAAGAATGACGGCGCCTTCTATTTCGATGATGCCGTGGTCGTGCGCCAGGACGCTAAGGGCAAGGTGCACATCAAAGAGACCGGCGACATGAGCACGGGCAAGGGCGCCGGCATCGGCGGCCTGATTGGCGGCGTGATCGGCATCATCGGCGGCCCGGCAGGCGTGGTCATGGGTGCGGCTGCAGGTGCGGCCATCGGCGGCATTGCTGCGCACCACGATGCCGGCTTCAGCAAGGATTCGCTCGACGAGCTTGGCAGCGCACTGGTGCCGGGAAGCTCCGCATTGGTGGTCACCACCAGCAAGGACTTTGTGGAGGAAGTGCGTAAGCAGACGGCCGACAGCGATCGAATGACCACGGCCCGGGACATCTCCTCGGCCATCAATGACGCTCTGCAGATGCGTCAGGATATGCTGATGGGCCTCGTGATCACCGACGCAGGTGTCGCCGCCACCAAGGTAATCTCTTCACCCAGCGAGCTGGCCGTCTTTGGCGTAGCCTCCGATGGTCAGACCGTGACCGCTGGTGGCGCGGTTTCCACGGCAGACGGCACGGCCTACAAGGTCGCTACTTCTGACGGCGAGAACGTCTCGGCTGAGGCCGGCGTCGCCACCGACGAAGGCAAAGTCGTGGTCGATGCTACGACAGTGGACGCCGATGATGCTGACAGTGACGACACGGTCGCCGCTTCCTAAAGGTCGGTCAAGCAGGATTCAGACGGGGCACGGATAACGCGGATAGGCACGGATTTCTCTCGATTTCTCCGTGTCTATCCGTGGCTCCAGTGAAATAACAGACCTTCGACACGAATTTACACGAATTTCACGAATTCTTTCACTGGCTGAATTCGTGAAATTCGTGTAAATTTGTATCAGATTTTCGGCATGGTTCACTACATGTTTACACTTGTAGGTGCGGTTTGCAACCGCACAAGCTGGTTTAGCAGAGAACGTGCGGTTACAAACCGCACCTACGGCAAGACCGAATTGTAAACCAATCCCGCCTCTGTGGCGTGAACCATGCCAGATTTTCTTTCTTACCGTGGAGTCACGGTAACTGGCGTCTAGTAACCGTCCGCGAATTCCCTCCGGGACGTGGCCATGAAGCTCCGATCATTCGAGGTGGTACTGACCACCTCCCGGCGGTTCAAACCACCAAGCTGTTTGCGGACAATGACCTAATACCTTGGGGAGCGTTCCGTATGAAATTCACAGTCGACTTCGGCAAGGCGTTTTTTATCCTGTTGCGGGCCTTTTTCCCCATCTGGGGTGGCCTCGCCATCCTGATCTCGCTCATCGGTGTTTGGATGGCCAACCTCGAGAGCCTGTCGATCGGCGACGGTCTCTACTTCGCCTGGGTGACGGCAACAACCGTGGGCTACGGCGACATCTCGCCGACCAGCGCACTCTCCCAATTTGTCGCCATTTTGGACGCCATAGTCGGCATTGTGCTGACCGGCATCATCGTGTCGATTGCCCTCAACGCGGCCAAGATATCGATCCAGAAAAATGGCTCTCTGGACATACTCTCCGACTCGACGAAACAGCGAATTCAACAATCCGCCCAGGAGCGCCAGAAGAGCACCAAGGGGTAAGAATCCCGAGCGGGTTGCCCAGCTCGGGTCGACCACCAACTGATCGCCCGGAGGCAGCTATGCCCACAACAGACGATAACGAATCGGACCAAAATGAGTTTGAGCTAGACGAAGACGCAGTAGATGAGGCAGATCCATCGTCGATTGCCCCGCTTGAAGCTGATGACGTTTCGGCCCCATTCTATACAACGCATCCGCGACAAGCTGCATGGTTGCTCATAGTCGGCGGTGTTGTGCTGGCGCTCATCCTCATCCTGCGCGGTCCGCGTAGGCTTCTGGCCTGGGCCGTACCTCTTGGCCTGATTGGCGCCGGACTCGCCATTCTGGCACAGCAACGCCAGGCAAAGCTGAATGTGGTGGCAGAGGAGATCTTGGCGGACCTGGATGGACTTGACCCCGTGGCCAAAGCCCAGGTTCTTTTTGCCGTGGCCAGGGAGGTGTTGCCGGGGCTACGTTAGAGGCCGGAAATGCACGAGTCGTTGGGGCGAGAGCTGTTGACGCTGATGGTCGTGATCGTGATCATTGTGGGCGTGCCGGCTTCACCATCGGCAAGTACAATCGCTTCTTCATGACCTGTCACAATTTTGAGATCCATGGCGATTCCGTGCCGGACAACTGTGTTGAGCAATCGTGATATAAAATCGGCATGGTTCATGCCGCAGAGGTAGAATAGTTTACAGTTCGGCCTTATCGTAGGTGCGGTTTGCAACCGCACATTCCCGAATCACCCTGGAATTCCGTTGCTTGTGCGGTTACAAACCGCACTAATAAATATCGTGACCATGCCGAATACCCCGCCTGAACCAGTTTGACTTCCACTCTGAACTTCCCTCCATCACCCAAATATAGTCACTCACACTAATCAAAATAGGTATGACAACTACTCAACCAGCGTTGTAGTATGGCCTCGTAGTATGGTGCCGTAGTATGGTGCCGTACCATGGCGCTACTTACCGGTGTGAGGGGGATTGGTCTGCTCTGTGCGACGAGGTGAACGCCCTGCAATAGCTTCCCCATGACATCAACGACTATCTGAACGGGGAGAAGAAATCGGAATCGCTTATGTCACGCTATTTTTTTGATCCAAAAACACTCAAGGATGACGTCGTCGCCGGGCTGGTGCTAGGCATCGAAAGCGTACCCGACGGCCTGGCGCAGGGTTTGTTGGCTGCCGTCAACCCCGTCTATGGCCTCTATGCCTACATGACGGGTACGTTGTCGGGCGCCTTCTTCACCAGTTCCGTCTTTATGGCCGTCCAAGCGACCAGCGCTATGTCGCTGATCGTGGCCAGCGTTCCGCAGGTCCATGCCGGCGAAAATGCCGACGCAGCGCTCTTCGCTCTGGCAATGCTCACCGGTCTGGCGATGCTGATCGCCGGATTGCTGAAGCTTGGCACGATGCTGCGCTTTGTGCCCAATGCCGTGATGGTCGGCTTCATCAATGCCGTCGCTATTTTGATTATTCTGGGTCAGTTGGGCGACTTCACCGGCTATGATTCCAGCGGGCCCAACAAGGTGGCTCAGACCATCGATCTGTTGCGCGAATCTAGACCAGATCGCTTCTGCCCACCCTTCTCGTCGGCATCATCACCGTTCTCTTGATTCTGGTTCTGGAGAAGACCAAACTCGGCGCGCTGGGCATGGTGGCGGCCATCGTCGTGAGTTCATTGTTTGTGCAAGTGGTCGGCTGGAGTGACCTGGCCACCGTCAGCGACATCGCCGACATCCCTGGTTCGTTGCCCCGTCCCGTTCTGCCGCCACTGTCAGTGTTCCCGGCGCTAATCATCCCCGCCATATCACTGGCCTTTGTGGGACTGGTGCAGGGCGCCGGCGTCAGCAAGAACTATGTCAACCCAGACGGCAACTACCCGGACGCTTCAGGCGACTTCGTTGGCCAGGGCGTGGCCAATCTGTTCGCCGGGCTCTTCCAAGGCATGCCGGTGGGCGGCTCGGTGTCTGCCACATCCTTGTCGACCAGTGCCGGAGCCAGAACACGTACTGCCAACATCTTTGCCGGCATCACCATCGCAGCCGTAATCCTGCTCTTTGGCAGTGCTGTACAATACATCGCCTTGCCGGCCATCGCCGGGCTGCTGATCGTCGTCGGTTTCCGTACCCTCAAACCCGGTCAGATCGAAATGGTCTGGAAGACCGGTCGCATGCAACAAGTAGTGATGTCCATCACTTTCATCGCATGTCTACTCATTCCCCTGCAATACGCGGTCATGGTCGGCGTGGCCCTCGCCGTACTCCTCTTCGTGTTCCGACAATCAAACCAGATCACGGTCAAGCAATGGGATTGGGAGCCCGGCGATCTGCCGATTGAAGAGGACGCACCAGAGGTCTTGCCCTCCAGCGATGTCACGATGTTGCAGATCTACGGCAGCGTCTTCTTTGCCACAGCGTCCTTGATCGAGGAGCAGTTGCCGGCCGTCACGGCCGACACCTACAATGCCGCCGTTGTCCTGATCATCCGCAGCGAGGAGGACCTGGGCAGTACATTCCTGGAGGTTCTATCGCGCTACGCAACCGACCTGCAGGCCCGCAATAGCAAGCTGATGCTGGCAGAAGTCCGACCCACTGTCGAGACCCAGATGAACCAGACCAAGATCGCGAAGGTCATCGACCGTGAAAACATCTTCATACGCACCGAGAAGGTGGGAGAGGCGGCCATTCAGGCTTGGGATGCTGCCCAGAAATGGTTGGCTGCGCAGCCGGAACCAGTTGACGATGCGCAGGATGAGACGGCCGATACTGGGGACGACGGTTCAAGCGAAAAACCGGATAGCGGATCGGACGATGGTGCGGACGACAAGAAATCGTAGTTGCTGTGACTTGCCGCACACTAACAGACGCATGGCTAGTGGTCTGTTCGCCAGGGTTTTGTCATTCTGAGTACGCCTCGCCAGAACAGCCGGCGCTCTAACTGGAATGAACAAACATCTGTCATTCCGAGCGGGTCGACGCAATCACGTCCCACTCGGCGACTGTCCAGAGAGGAATCTCGGCTCCATGCACCAGAGATTCTTCGCCTTCGGCTCAGAATGACAACAACAAGATCTTGGTTAACAGACCACCAGTTGCTAATTCGGAATCGATCTATGAGCTTTTTCACCAGACTAAAGATACCGCGCAAGAACTTCATCAGCGATATAGTTTCCGGGCTGATCATGTCCATCGTGACCGTGCCCGGCGCGTTGGCCAATGGCCTACTGGCCGGCGTTAATCCCGTCTATGGCGTCTACTCGGTGATTGCGGGCACGTCGGTTGCCGCCATCTTCACCAGTTCGGTGATCATGAATGTGGATTCCACCGGTGCCACGGCCATCGCCACCGGCGACTTCCTGGTCGGCGTGCCCCCCGACCAACACCAGGTCTACATGGTCGTACTTGGGCTACTCGTCGGCGCTTTCATGCTGGTCTTCGGCCTGCTCAATCTCGGCTTCCTGGTACGCTTCATCTCCAACGCGGTTATGACCGGCTTTCTCAGCGGGCTGGGCGTGCTGACCATCATGGGGCAATGGGGCGACCTGACCGGCTACTACAGCAACGCCGCCAACAAGGTCTTCAAGACCGTTGACACCGGCCTCCACATTCAGTCCTTTGATTGGCCGACCACGATCCTGGGGCTGATCACTATCGGCCTGCTCGTCGTGCTGGGCCGTACGCGCTGGGCGCGTTACTCGTTCGCCGTTGCTGTGGTTGCAGCCACGGGCCTGGCCTTTTTGCCCTACTTCGATTCGGCGCAACTGGTCGGCGACATGACTGATATTCCCAGCGGCCTGCCCATGCCCAACATGCCCGACCTGTCGCTGATTCCAGCCATGTTGATTCCCGCCCTCACCATTGCCATCATCGCGCTGGTGCAGGCTTCCGGCGTCAGTGGCAGCATTCCCAACCCGGATGGAGAATATCCAAATCCGTCAGGCGATTTTCGTGGACAGGGCATTGCCAACCTTTCGGTCGGTCTCTTCGGCGGCATCGCCGTTGGCGGCTCCCTGTCGGGCACTACGTTGATCCAGAGCATCGGCGGCGTCTCGCGTTGGGCCAATATCTTCACGTCTATCTTCACGGTCGTGATCCTGCTGTTGTTCGCCCAGTTCATTGCCCTTTTGCCGTTGACAGCCCTGGCCGGTCTCCTGATCGTCGTCGGCGTGAGTATGATCAAGGTGCCGCGTATTCAGACTGTCTGGCGCACCGGCCTCGTCCCGTTGACCGTGATGATCGTCACCTTCGTGGCCACGCTTTTCCTGCCGTTGCAGTACGCGGTGGCGACCGGGGTCATCTTCACAACGCTGCTCTACGTCTTTCGGTCTGCAGACAAGGTACGAATCGAGCGCATTGTGCCGTTGGAAGACGGCGGCTTTGACGAGGGAGAGACGCCGGAAGAGGTGCCCAGCGGCGAGATGCTGATCATTGAGCCTGTCGGCAGCCTCTTCTTCGCAGGCACCGCCGAGTTTGAGGAAGCGCTGCCCACAGTGGGCGACGCCTCGGGCGCGGTGGTGATTATCCGCCTGCGTGATCGGGACGATGTGGGCAGCACCTTCATCCGCATGATCCAGCGTTATGCAGGCGAGTTACAGGCCGCCGGCAATTGCCTGATGCTGGAAGGATTGAGCGAACATGTGCTGAACCAGCTTGAGAGTACAAAAATTATCGACCTGATTGGCCGAGAGAACCTCTTCGTGGCCCGAACTCGCTTTGGGGGCTCGCTGAAGGAAGCCATGGCTGCGGCAGAGAGTTGGATGGCCCAAGAGAAAGATAGATAATCGTCCACGAAGGACCACAAAGTGATACGAAGAAGAGCAAACGGGCACAAAGAAGGATGAAAGATACCGACCCTTTGTGAAACTTCGTGCATCTTCGTGGATAATCGTTTTCTGGAATTTCCCCAAGAGGGAATCAATCAAAGGAGAAGTACCACCATGACAACGGCCCCTTACAACAACATCCATATCGTGATCAACCCGGCTTCGGGCAAAGATGAGCCGATCATCAACACCATCAACGATGTCTTCTACCAGAATGGCATCGACTGGTCCGTCAGTATCACCAAGAAGTATGGCGACGCCACCGAACAGGCCTACGAAGCCATTCTGGCCGGGGCCGGCCTGGTCGTCGGCTATGGCGGTGACGGCACCCAGCATGAGATCGCCAACGCGGTGCTGCGTTCATTCGCCGAGACCGGCACGAAGGTCCCCATGGGCGTCCTGCCCGGCGGGACGGGCAACGGCTTTGCCCGCGAGATGAATATTCCCAAGAAGCTCCGGCCGGCGGTCGAGTTGCTCTGCGGGGCCAACACCCTGCGCAAGATCGATGTGGCCCAGTTGAGCGATCTGGGGGAAGCCAAGGTGCCGGACAAGTATTTCATCCAACGGCTCTACGTGGGCATCGAGCCCGAGGAGCAGACCAGCCGTGAGATGAAGGACAAATATGGCGTCTTCGCCTATGCCGTCTCCATTGACGAGCGCAGCAAGACGACGGAAGACAAGAAGTACAAGGTCACTATAGACGGAGAAAAGATTGAGTTTGAGGCTTTCAAGCTCTATGTGGTCAATTCGGGCATGATGGGTACCGGCTTCACTATCACCAACAGCTATGCCATTGATGACGGCCTCGTCGACGTCTTCCTGATGAACAAGGAGTCCAAGCAGACCATCACCGCAGCGGTCGATCGCTTCCTACACCTGTCGACCTCCGCAGCGCAGAAATACTACCGTCAGTGCAAGGAGATCACCGTGGCCACTGATCCGGATCAGCCGATCTGGGCCGATGGCGAGTATATCGGCCGCACGCCGGTGACGGTCAAGGTGCTGCCCGGCGAGCTTTCGATTGTTGTGCCGGAATAGACTTCAGATGTCCAGCCGGCGCAGGGCGCCGGCTGGACATCTGCATATGAACGACTCGGATCTCGATCAATTGGATAGAAGTGGCGCACTATCGACAGTCGGCCAGGATCAGATCGTCGCAGCCGATGAGAGAGTGCTCACTGCAACGACATCCACCTACAGAAGCGCTAAAGCCTGGCTCAATCAGGATGAGCCTGAATTTCAAGAAAGGTCGTCATAGCGAGAAGCAGATGTCGTTTGCCTGAAGTTCAACCGCCCGGCCCCAGTCTTGGGACAGGCCATGTCTCGCTTTGCCGACAGGGCAAACTGGCACTTCGGCAAGAATAGCCCGGCATTGTCAACGGGCCGAAAAATGCCATGCACTGCCCAGCAGAGCCTTTACCAGGATCGGGGCCGGATTGGTGACTGTGTTGCCGCTGAAAGGAGCGCTCAAATGGGGTTCATGAGGAATGTCGCCGACGACAACAAGTTCACGCCTGAGGACCTGCCCAAGTTTGAGGCCAAACTCTTCTTCGAAGGCGCCAAACGCCGGGTCGATCTGGAACAGTTTGTGGTGCTGCTCTTTCTCTCCACGGTCATCGCGACCTACGGCGTGATCGGGGATTCGACCGCCACCGTCATCGGGGCCATGATCATCGCCCCGCTCATGAAGCCGATCATGGGCACGGCGGCCGGCCTGGTGATGGGCGATATGAAGCGAGCCGGAAGCTCTTTCCTAATGGTTGTCCTCGGTGTGACCGGCGTGATCTTTGTCTCATGGTTCCTGACGTTTCTGAACATCACGGCGGTGATCGACTTCAACACCAATTCGCAAATCACCGGACGTGTTTCGCCCCGGCTGATCGATCTCTATGCCGCGTTGGCCGCCGGGGCCGCTGGGGCCTTCGCCATGAGCAGGGATGATGTAGCCGATTCACTGCCCGGCGTCGCAATTTCCATCTCGCTGGTACCGCCGCTCTGTGTCGTTGGTGTCGGCCTATCCCAGGCCGAGTGGGTTTCGGCGTACGGGGCGATGCTGCTCTTTGTCACCAACTTCCTGTCGATTCTGTTGGTCGGCGGCGGCGTTCTAGCCTTACTAGGATTGAGTGCAGCCGCGACCGTCAGTTTGAAAAGCCATCAGCGTCGTAGGGCCTTCTTCTTTGTAGCAATTGGAATCTTCCTGGTGGCGATCCCATTGGGTGCAACCTCGGTCCGCGTCTACGAAGAGGGCATCACCGAACGGGCCACCAGAAAGTTAGCTGCTGTTTGGATAGCGGAGACAGACTACACGATCAGTGATATCGATGCCCACAGCGACCAAGTGACGCTCATCATTCACGGGTATGGTGAGCGCCCCCTGCTGGCTGATCTGGGGCCGCAGGTGGATGAGTTGCTTGCCCGCAGGGTCAACATGGAGTTGATCGTCGTGCCATCCGAGCGAGAGCTCTATGGGATGGGATCGCAATGAGCGAACGCCACTCCGCTGGTCGCCCGTCGGTTCCAAGAGGTAAATGATGTGCTGTACCGTCGTTTCGTGGATGCTGCTTATACCGCGCGTTGCCATTCTAGCATGGCGTCTGTATAGCCCGGCCTATGTGAGCGGGGCCTTCGATAACTTTTTCTGGGGCTTTCTAGGCTGGCTTCTGGCGCCGTGGACTAGTCTGTTCTACATCGGCTTCTATCCCGGCGGCGTTGTTGGTTATGAATGGCTCTGGTTGGGCCTGGGTTTTTTTGCTGATCTGGCTACCTACTTCGGCGGGTATTTCAGTGACGGACCTGTTATCTATATCGAAGTGGTGCCGGCCATAGCCGAAGATGAGCATCAACAGTAGGACGGGTTTCCGTACTCGTCCTGGAAAACTAGATTCGAGGAGAATTTCTCATGAGCAAGAAGAAGAAAAACAAGAAAGCGAAGAAGGAAGAGAGTTCACCGCTGGTTTGGCAGGGGCGAGATGCCAAAAAGATGAAGCGCAAGAAGTTTGAGAAAGAGCTGGCCCGGCTGGAGATCGAGCTTGTCAAGCTCCAGGGGTGGGTCAAGCAGGAAGGCCTGAAGGTCGCCGTCATCTTTGAAGGACGCGACTCTGCGGGTAAGGGCGGGGCCATCAAGCGCATTACCTACCGGCTGAGCCCTCGCGTTGCCCGCGTTGTGGCCTTGCAGGCGCCGACCGACAAAGAGAAATCCCAGTGGTATTTTCAGCGCTATGTGCCACATCTGCCCTCGGCCGGTGAGATGGCGATCTTTGACCGCAGCTGGTACAACCGGGCCGGCGTCGAGCGGGTCATGGGCTTCTGCACCGACGAGCAGCTTGCTGAATTCTACGCCACGGTCAACGGTTTCGAGTACGCACTGGTGCAATCAGGCACCATCCTGCTCAAGTACTGGCTCGACATCGCTGACGAGACGCAGGAGGAGCGTTTTGAACAGCGCATTAACGATCCGCGCAAGCGCTGGAAGCTGAGTCCCATGGACCTGAAGGCGCGCTCACGCTGGGTCGACTACTCCCGGGCACGAGACGCCATGCTGGCAGAGACCAGCTCACCCCACGCGCCCTGGTACATCGTTGATGCCAACGTCAAGCGCCATGCACGACTCAACATCATCTCGCACCTGCTCAGCAAGGTCCCGTACAAGGATTTGACGCCTGAGCCGCTGGAGTTGCCGCCGCGGCAAAAGGCAGGCGGCTATCAACCGCCCGACTTCTCAGGCTACCATTTTGTGCCGTCAGTCTATCCGTAGTCTCAAGGAAAAACGGTTCTTTGGGGTCTCAGGGGGTAGGGCAGGTTTCCTACCCTGCCTGGCTTCGGCGGGTAGGGAAACCCGCCCTACGATTTCGTGTCACCCCCCTTGAACCCCAGAGAGCCGGGGCGACAGATCGTGGGGGCGCAGTACTTGCCCCCTCCGATTCCACCGCTATAGTGAACAGTACAGAGGCCTCTGGTTTTTCTGAGTCGAGTACAACACCAGTGAGATGTGAACAGGACTAAACCATATGGAAAATCAATCGAACCCACTCAAACACTTCAGATGGCGAGCGACCCTGATCCGCTTTTTGATCAACGCCGTCGCCATCTTTCTTGTCGTGATTCTGACCCCCAAAGTCTACTTCGTGGACCCAACGTTTCTGCACCTGCTGCTGATGGCCCTGATGCTGGGCATTCTCAACGCGACCATAAAGCCCATCGTTCAGTTCCTCACGCTGCCCTTCATCTTCATCTCGTATGGCCTCGTCATCATACTCATCAACAGCTTCATGATATGGCTGTTGAGCCTGATCTTCCCTGAGGCCTTGGCCGTCGACAGCTTCCTATGGGCGCTCTTCGCCGGCGCGATCTACGGCGTCATCAGCTCCTTCTTGGAAAGCCTATTCGGCCTCAACGAGCCGATCATTCCCGATGACAAGCCTGAGGATATGGCGCTCCGCGAACAGGTAGATGAAGAGTCCAGCGGCGTCGTAAAGACTTTTGTCGATAACCAGGAGGCAAAGTCACAGAATTCTGCTGCTGTGGCCGAAGTCACGGCCGAAGAAAAAGAAGAACGTGAAGGCCGCTCGATAGATAGCGACGTGGTAGATAACGAGTGGTAGATAACGACGTGGTAGATAGCGATCTGGTAGATAACAGAGTGCCTGTTGAAGCACTACAGGACCCAGGCGGCGTCGAGCCACCAGCCCTGCGCGCTGAAGAAGAGATGCCTGAGGTAGGGACTGCCGAAGAAGAGGCTGAGTCAGTCGCCAACCAATTGGACGAAGAAGGTGACGCAGTTTCTGATGATGCGACAGTAGCGGTCGGAGACACAGAGTCGCAAGCCGCGCCCGCTGAAGGGGAATCGGAAATCCAGGGGATTGGTGACGAGGCGGCGGCGAAGCGGGTGGCGGAAGAATCGGCAGAGGAAGAGGTGAAATCATGAGACGCACATCAGCAGATAAGTTTCGAGAAAATGTCCGCCTTCAGCAGGTCTACAATGTCTTTCTGCGCTACGGCTGGGACATGGCGTTCGAGCGGTTGGGCGTCTTAAATGACTTCAGATCGGGGATGCAGCGTTGGGTCTGGCAGTTGCCGTCGGACCTGCCGGAGGTCTCTACAGCGGTCAAGGCGCGTCTGATGATCGAGGAGTTGGGGCCGACCTACGTCAAGATGGGCCAGATCGTCTCCAGCCAAGCGTCGGTGATCCCGCCCGAGTGGGAAGTGGAATTGGACAAGCTCCAGAGCAATGTGCCGCCCTTCCCGCTGGAACAGGTGCGAGAGACCATCATCGAAGAGCTGGGCGCTCCTCCTGAAGAACTGTATGCAACCTTCAACCCCGTACCGCTTGCCGCGGCTTCAACGGCGCAGGTGCACCGCGCCACCCTATTCAGCGGCGAGCAAGTTGTGGTCAAGGTTCAGCGTCCCCATATCCAAACGCAGATGAAGGCGGATCTGGGCATCATGCAGTATGCCGCCGGCGTGTCTTCGGGCCGATCTGAGGAGTTGCAGTCTATCGATCTGGTGGGCATGCTGGAGCAGTTCAGCAGCAGTGTATTGGATGAACTCGACTACAACGGCGAATCCTACAATGCACTGCGTTTGACAGAGATTCTCTCAGATGTCGACGGGGCCAGCGTTCCCACCATGTACCTCGATCTGTGCACGTCACGTGTCCTGACCATCGCGTTCGTCCCCGGCGTCAAGATCAGCGATCTGGAGGCCATCGACGCAGCGGGCATCGACCGCGAAGCATTGGCGACCACCGCGCTGCAAGCCATGATCAAACAACTGCTCATCGCCGGCTTCTTCCACGCCGATCCCCATCCCGGCAATGTGTTGGTCAATCTGGAGACCGGTGACATCACCTTCATCGACACGGGCATGGTGGGTGAACTGAACGTCCACCAGCGCATGAATGTGATCCAACTGTTGATGGCGCTCCAGGATGAGGACGTCACTGCTCAGGCGCAGATTTTGCGCAATATGAGCGTACCCTTCATTGAACCGGTGGACGATCAGGCCTATATCCACGATTTTGAACGAAAGGCAGGCCGATTCAAATACCGCACCAGAGTGCCCTTTGGTGAAGTCGTCAACATGGCATTCGATCTGCTGCGCGAGCATGGCCTGCGTCTCGACCCTGATCTGACCATGGCTATCAAGGCTCTAGTCCAGTTGGAGTCGATTGCCAACCTGCTCTTCGCCGGTGGCGGCATCGTCACGCAGGGCGCGACCATTGCACGTGGCATGGTGATGCAAGGAGCTTGACACCGACAAAATCTCCGACATTCTCAAGAAGCAATTGAGCATGGGCGCGCGTGATGTGATCAATCAGCTTCCCACCCTACAAGAGGCGACCACCAAATGGTTGGATCAATACAAGAAGGGTCGGTTTGAGGTCTATGTGGATACGTCCGGGCTTGAGCCCCACGTCAATACGCTGAACCGCATGGGGCGAATGGTGATAATCTCCCTACTGTTGGTGGGTATGCTCATCGCCTCGGCCATCGCATCAACCGTACTGACCTTCAACCAGGAGGCCAGCGAAGTATGGACACAGCTCTTCCGTGTCGCCTACTTTGGCTACCTCTTCTCCATGATCGCCGCGGCGATCATGGTCGTGCGCCTGATCTGGCGCTGGATACGAGGTGAGGACCCCATAGACGATTGACAGATTGTCGGCTCGACGAGTCGTTGAGGGGCAACCCATCTGAGATCCCGAAGAAGCGCAGTACGAAGAATGAGCGGCCCGCATTTGTGGGTCGCTCATTTTTCGTCTCTGTAGCGTGTCTTCTCAATAGAATGGGGTCAGCGGTCAAAGAAGTCAGGCTTTTGGCAAAAGCCTGACTTCTACGCCCCGAAGTATTGAGAAGACACTCTGTAGCTGGGAGAAAGCCCTATGCTATAATGGATACGGTAGCCTAAAAATATTCAAGAATTTGCACGGGTGGTTCGTTAACCAGTATTCTGTCATTCTGAGGAGCGAAGCGAGGAAGAATCTCAGGGTACGTGAAGCCGAGATTCTTCGCCTTCGGCTCAGAATGACAATAGCGAAAGCTTGGTTAACAGAGCACTAGGGTATTTGCCATATTTTTTGTGGCTCTTTGGGATCTCAGGGGGTAGGGCAGGTTTCCTTACCTGCCTGGCTTCGGCGGGTAGGGAAACCCGCTCTACGATTTCGGGTCAACCCCCTGAAATCCCAAAGAGCCTTTTTTGTGAGACGTGGACGATTCTAGGGAATCACCAGAACATTAATGTCGATTTCAGTTCTCCTGGTAGAAGATCATGCGGTATTCCGGGCCGGCGTGCGCAGTCTCGTCGATGCAGAGCCGGGTATTGTTGTGGTTGGCGAAGCTGCCACCGGCCAATCGGCCATCAGCCAGGTAGAGAGACTCATGCCCGATGTGGTGGTTCTGGACATCGGCCTACCTGACATCCACGGTATCGACATTGCCCGGCGCATCAAGCAGGGATTCCCAGGAAGCGCCATTCTGGCCTTCTCCATTCACGGTGAAAAACAGACCGTCGAGGATATGCTGCGCGCGGGCGCCAGCGGCTATCTGCTGAAAGAGAGTGCGCCCGAGGAGTTATTGGCCGCCATTCGAGCGGTTGCGGGCGGTGAGCGCTTTCTGAGTGTTGCGATCAAGGATGTTCTGCTCTCGCAGTATATGCAGATCGATGCGAACAGTGGCCCCAGCGGAGACGATGCTGAATCGAAAGCGGAAACCGGTGACGTGATCTTGGACACGAAACTTCACCGGCCCAGGGTATCGTCACGGTCAGTGCAGCGATCGCATCTTTGGACGGAACTCGACCAAGGCCTGAATCGCCCGTTGACCCTGGTGTCGGCCCCGGCCGGCTACGGCAAGAGCACGCTGGTGAGCCAATGGCTGGAACAATGCGCAATGCCCAACGCCTGGGTATCGCTGGACGAACGTGACAGCGATCTGCGCAGTTTTCTCACCTACTTCACAAGAGCCATTCAGAGACACTTTTCGGACGCGCTTCAGCAGAGCGCCATATTGCTGAATGCGGGCAAGCTGCCGCCGCTGAACGTGCTGACTGCTACGCTTCTCAACGATCTGGCACGGATTCGTGACCATCACGTGATCGTTTTGGATGACTACCACCGTATCAATGAACCCGCCATCCACCAGATGTTGCGTGAGCTTCTGCGCCGGCCGCCCCAAACCCTACATCTCGTCCTGATTACACGCGTGGATCCGGGACTGGATCTGGCGCAGATGCGCGCCTACCGCCGTGTCGGTGAAATTCGCGCCGAAGTATTGCGCTTCAGCGTAGAGGAAACCGCAGACTTTCTAGGCAAGGCGGTGGGAGATGCCGTTGAAGAAGCCATCGTCGCTGACCTGACAGTGCGAACCGAGGGGTGGGTCACCGGACTGCATCTGGCCACGTTGTCTGCTCGTAGCAGTGCAGATCTGGCCAGTAGTTCGACTTCGCTTCCCGGCGAACAGCAGACGTTGGACTATTTGGTGGCCGAGACCCTGGCCCGGCAGCCGCAGGAATTGCAGGCTTGGCTGTTGAAAACGTCCATCCTGGATCGCTTCTGTGCACCCCTTTGCGAGGCTGTCTGCGTTCAGGCCGACGTGCAGACCGACGTGCGGGCCGACGTTCAGGCAGAGAGCAGCATTCGTGGAGATGGATTCGTCACCTGGCTGAACGAACGCAATCTGTTCGTCATTTCGCTGGACCACCGGCGCCATTGGTACCGCTATCATCACCTGTTCCAGAATTTGCTACAGGGCCGGCTTGAACATGCATTGAGTCCGGATGAGATTGCGCACCTGCACACACGGGCCAGTCACTGGTTCCTGGCACAAGGGCTCCTCGATGAAGCATTCGAGCATGCCCTGAAGGGCGGCGATATCGAGACCGCCGTTAAGATCGTGGTCGATCATCGCCACGCCGAGCACGATGCCGATCGCTGGCACGTCGTTGAGCGCTGGCTTGATCAGTTGCCGGGGGATGTCAAGGCGCAGCACCCGGCACTGCTCCTTGCCCAGGCATGGACCGATTATCAGCGCTTCCAGATGGAGCGCATCCCGGCATTTGTCGAGCAGGCCGGCGCGCTGTTGAATGACCATTTCCCCGACCCGACGGTATTGGGTGATCTGAACTATTTCCGGGGAAATCTCCAGTATTGGCAGGCTGAAGGCGAAGGCAGCGTGCGTAGCCTTGAGGCGGCACTGGTTCAAGTTGCAGGACGCCAGCCACAGGTTGAATACAATGTCGAACTTTCGCTCGCCTTGGCCCGGACCATGACCGGCCAGAAGGAGACGGCGATCGAGGCGCTTGACGATCGTATTCGGACGGCTGGTGCAATCAACGGACAGTTTTTGACCCATCTGCTTGGCGGCCTGGCGATCGTTCGTCTGATTTGCGGAGAATTGCCCCAAGCGCGCGTTCAGGCGCAACGACTCCATGCTGAGGCGGCGCGACGAAACCTCACTAACAATATGGCATGGAGCTTGTACCTGCATGGAGTCACCTTCCTGCACACGTTCGATCTGGAGCAGGCGCTAGAGTACTTCGCTGCGGCAATCGAACATCGCTACTCCATGATGCGGGGCGGCGCCATCGATGCACTGGCGGCTATGGCGCTCACGCAGCAGTTGCTGCGGCGGGAAGCCGATGCGACGGAGTCGGTGGAACGGCTGCTGGAACTCGCTCACGAGACGGATGGTCCGCACGCACTTGCCGTCGCCCGATCTTGCCAGGCCCGGCTCGCTCTGTTGCGAGGCGACATGGAAGCGGCCATGCAGTGGGCATCGTCAGCAAGCGAAACAGCGGCGCCACCGACGCTCTTCCTCTGGGCGGAGATCCCGGTGATCACCCTGGCCAGGGTCCACATCGCAGCCGGCACAGAGCAGAGCCTCAAAGAGGCGTCCCAGTTGTTGGCCGCGGTTCGACGCCAGAGCGAAGAGAGTCATTTCACCTGCCAAACGATTGAGATTGCGGTGCTGCAGGCAATCGCGTTGGAGAGACAAGGGCGCACAGCCGAGGCCCTGATCGTGGCGGAAGATGCGCTGGCCCTGGCCGCGCCCGGCGGCTGGATACGACCGTTTGTCGAGGCCGGCAAGCCAATGGCCGGCCTACTGAACCAACTACGTTCGCAGCCCGTCGCCCCTGACCTCGCGATCCAACTCGTTCGGATCCTGTCTGCCGACCCTGCACAGGTCATGAGCGCCGGACAGTCCAGGGTCGTCGAGCCCTTGACCGGGCGGGAATTGCAGGTCTTGCGCTTGCTGTCCACAGATCTCAGCGTGATTGAGATTGCGGCGCAGCTTGACCTGACTGTTGCCACGGTGCGCTCTCATAGCAGAAGAATCTACGCCAAACTTGAAGTACATGGTCGCCATGAGGCTACCGGACAGGCACGGCACCTGGAACTGATCTAGTACAGCGTGGCGTGAAAAGGTGTACAGATGATGGTTGGCACGTCGGCAGCCCTCCTAGCCCCCCAACCTTGGGGGGAACGCTTGGCTCCAGCTTAGCAACAGCATGCAGAGCCTCCCTCAGGATTGGGGGCCGGGGGGCCGAGCGCCGGCCCCGCAGTCTGTATGAGCATTCGTGGCAACCTGTACTAAGCCCGGCGGCCGCCATACCGTTTGAACACCTTCAACCCCGATTCTCCCAAAGATAGTCATCCTCTCTACCCAATATGGGTAAGACAACTACCCAATCCATATCGTAAGATTCAATCGTGAACGAGGTAAGAGTTGCTTCATGCTCGTGGTGCAACTCACCTGCAGCAGATCATTTCTATTCATCGTATGTGTATATTCAAGGAGATCGAATCATGGCAAAGAAGAACAATGTAGTGATTGCGTATTACGCCAGTGAAGGTGTCGCGGAGACTGCCGCGTCACAGCTCAAGTCTTGGGACAAGGATGACAAGGATCTCAAGCTCGGCGGGATTGCCATTCTGACCGAGAAAGACGGCAAGCTCAAGAAGCACAAGGTCGGCACGCGTGACGCGGGCAAGGGCGCGGCCTGGGGCACAGCCATCGGCGCAGTGGCCGGCGTGCTCTCCGGCGGCGTGACGTTGATCGGTGGCGCGCTGGTTGGCGCGGCAGCGGGCGGCGCGGGCGGCGCCCTCTTCCACAAGGGTGTTGGCCTGAGCGATGCAGACAAGACCGAGCTGGAAACGAAGCTCAAAGACGGCGGCGCCGCTGTGGTGACCATGGCCGGTGATGCCGATGTCGAAGCGGTGAAAACCGAGTTGAATGGTTCCGGCGGCAATGTCGACAACTACAAGGTGCCGGACGACAGCGCCAAGAAGCTGGATGAGGCCAAGGATGTGCCGCCGCCCGACACGTCCGATGACGCCAGTGCGGCTTCGGGAAGCTAATGCTGTAGCGTAGAAAGGTCGGCGTACACGGCAGGATTTCGAATCTTTCGAGACTTGTATTGTGTGCGCTGACCCACAGCGATCAAAAGTCCCCGGCACTTCGTTCTGAATAGTTGATGCTTGATCCTTGGGCCAAAGTGCCGGGGACTTCTGCAATCAGCTCTGCCATACGTAGTTCCATGCCATCTCCGCGTTGCCCAAACTCGATAAGACGATAAATCAACAGCCTTCCCTAGAGTTCATTGTGTGCTACAATAGAGCGCATAAATTTGGCGTTTTCAGATGCTATCGCAAGCAGGGAAAAGCCCTCCAGTGAACCTAGGGAACCACCGATGTCGATCTCAGTTCTGCTGATAGACGACCATGCCTTCTTCCGCGCCGGCGTGCGTACCCTGACCGATGCCGAACCGGATATCGACGTGGTAGGCGAAGCCGATAACGACCAGGCGGCCATGTCCCAAGTGCAAGAGTTGACGCCGGATCTCGTGGTTCTGGCCCTCAACAGACCCGATTCCGAAGACGACGGCGTCAATGTGGTGCAACAAATCAAGCAGAGCTCCCCAAACAGTCACGTGCTTGTCCTCCCAATTCAGGCTGAAAAGCGGGCGGTTGACCGGCGTCTACGTGCCGGTGCGGCCGGTTGCCTTCGCAAAGAGTGCCCACCTGAGGAATTGATCGAAGGTATCCGTACGACGGCCAAGGGCGAGCGCTACCTGGGCTCTGGGATCAAGGATCTACTCGTCACAAGCTATGTGGAAACGCTGACGGGTGAGCAGCGATCCGAGGACGTCGGTAACGGGGCGGTCGAGAAAGAATCCGATGGTCCGATCTACGTCACCAAACTGCACCGTCCGCAGAACGCGCAACACATCGTGCCCCGCACCAGATTGATTGAACAACTCGAAGCCGGACGCCAACGTCCCCTCACTCTGGTGTCGGCCCCGGCAGGCTTTGGCAAAAGCACCCTGGTGAGCCATTGGCTAGAGACCTGCGATTGTGTCAGCGCCTGGTTGTCCCTGGATGAGCAGGACAACGACCTGCGCATCTTCCTGACCTATTTGATTGCGGCGGTCAGGACGCGATTCCCGGACGCGCTGCCGACGACCTCGCTCTTGCTTCAGGCGCCCAACTTGGCCGATCCCTCGTCATTGGTAGGCTCGATGGTCAATGAACTGGATCGTGTGCCCCAACGATTCATCCTTGTGCTGGATGACTACCACCGTATCGTCGATCCTGCCATCCATAACCTCTTGGCCGAGTTGCTTCGCCACCCGCCCCGGAGCCTGCACCTGGTGTTGATAAGCCGGACCGATCCGGCGCTCAATCTGCTCAGGCTGCGGGCATATGGTCAGATGGGTGAGGTGCGAGCGCAAGCGTTGAGCTTCACGACAGAGGAGACGGCAGCGCTCTTGACGCAGGTCATCGGGGCAGAGGTGTCTGAGGAGATCGCCCAGTCTTTGACCGAAAAGACCGAAGGCTGGATAACGGGGCTGCATCTGATCACCCTATCCATCCACGATAGCGCCGGTCTGACTGACATAGCCAACATACGGCCCGGCGAACAGGAGACCCTAGACTACCTGATCGCCGAGATCCTCTCCCGCCAGCCCCGCCATGTTCAGGATTGGCTATTGAAAACCTCCATCCTCGATCGCTTCTGCGCGCCCTTGTGCGCCGCCGTCTGTGCGTCGCCCGATGACGGGGAAGCTGCGCTCCTCGATGGGCGCGAGTTTATTGGTTGGGTCACAGAACGAGACCTCTTTGTGATCTCGCTGGACCAAGATGACAAGTGGTATCGCTACCACCATCTGTTTCAGGAACTCTTGCAGGTTCACCTGGAAAACAGTCTGGATGCTGACGAGGTTGCCGACGCACATATTCGAGCCAGCCGCTGGTTCAGAGAACAGGGACAAAGCAACGAGGCCTTTGATCATGCGTTGGCAGCGGGAGATATCGACGAAGCGGCTGAGATCGTCGAAGCGTATCGGCACAGCCGCGATGAATCGGGAGATTTCCATGGCGTCGAGCGTTGGCTGGCGAAGTTGCCTGTCGAGACAATCGAGCAACGGCCTTCGCTGCTGATAGCCACGGCCTGGGTGGCTTATGCGCAATTTCACATGGAGCGCATCCCTGCGATCGTGGAGCAAGTCGAGATATTATTGGGCGATCGGGCCGAAGCACAGATAACCGGTGCTCAGATGATTGAACCGGTGCTACGCGGGGAACACAATTTCTTCCGTGGAAATCTGCTCTATTGGATGGGTGAACCCGCAGTGAGCGTCGACTACCTGGAGCAGGCGCTGGAGCAGGTGCCCGGAAAGCCCTGGGTGGTCAACTGCAATATCGAACTCGTCCTTGGTGTGGCTCGACATTCAAGCGGCCAGACGGAGTTGGCGATCAAGGCACTCAGCGATCGGATCCAATCGATTGATCCGTCGCAGGATTTTCAACTGACATATCTATATGGCAGTACAACGTTCGTCCACCTCCTCTCTGCCCAGTTGTCCAGGCCGCCGAGGCCGCCCGCCATATGGAGGTCGTCGCCAGAAGGGGCAGCAATGGGAGTCTGCTTGCCTGGAGCACCTATCTTTCGGCATGCACCTATTTTCATCAACACGACCTGAACCGGGCAGCATACGCCTTCGCTGAGACAATCCAACTGCGACATGTGCTGGATACACGGGCCGCCATCGATGCATTGGCCGGGCTGGCGATAACACAGCAACTGTTGCAGCGACCGGACGACGCGTTGTCGACCCTGGAGCAGTTGTTCAGTTTCATAGAGGAAATGGATGAAGGCAATAGCCTCTATGTCGTCCATGCCTGCCAGGCCCGCCTTGCTCTATTGAACGGCGACCTGGCAGGCGCGGCCCAGTGGGCTCGTTCGGTCAATGAAACGCCGTCGCAGACAGCATTCTTTGTCTGGGTAGAAGCGCCCTGCCTCACCCAGGCACGGGTGTTGATCGCGATTGGCTCTAGAGAGAGTTTGAACCAGGCCGCTGATTTGCTTCGCAGAAGCCGGGCAGTCAGTGAGTCCTGTCGCTTCGTGAATCAGACGATCGAAGCGGTCGTCCTACAATCCTTGTGTCTGGAGCGGCAGCGACTCAGCAAGGCGGCTCTGGAGGCGTTGACAGAAGCGCTGACGCTGGCGGCCCCCGGCGGTTGGGTACGTCCGTTCGTCGAACTGGGCCCGCTCATGGCCGACATGTTGGATCGTCTGGCGGCGCAGACGATCGCCGGTGAAATGACAACCTACATCGATCAGATCCTGTCTGCCTATCCCCATGAAGCCAAATCCGCCGTTCAATCCGCCCTGATCGAGCCTCTCACAAATCGCGAACTGGATGTACTCCGTCTGCTGACAACCGAACTAACGATCACAAAGATCGCCGACGAGCTTGTGGTGAGTGTTGCGACCGTGCGTGCACATGTCCGCAACATCTACGGCAAGCTCGCCGTACACAGCCGCCATGAAGCCACAGAACGGGCGCAGGATCTGGGACTGATCTAGTGTTCGGCCAATTGGGATAGTTATTTGCTTGGAACGGCCCAAGTTTTCGTCTGTTTCCTCGAAGTAGTCACCTCTTTTACCCAATTTGAGTAAGACAAGTACGCAATCCGCGCAGTATAGTGCCTGTAAATGCATGATCTACGAGAACGATATGGCCCTGGATACGGCATGGCTAGGTATCAAGACGGCAACAATCAACAGGTTTGCCGCCAACTGCAGATCGATCCACCCATCCATAATACGCCTCCGCACGTGATGAATGCACTCTGGCTGCGGTCCCAATGGGGAACAGAGACATCGCCATGAATGAACAGATTCCCAAATATAGGCTGAAGACAGCGCGTCCGGCCCGCTATCAGATCCTGGTGCAGGGGGCGCTTGACGAGCGATGGAGCCGCCGGTTGGGCGGGCTCGCCATCTCGACCCTTGCCACGGCGACCGGCTCGCCCATCACCCGCTTGTCGGGCGAAGTGTTGGATCAGGCAGCGCTGTTTGGCGTGTTGAACACCCTGTATGAGCTGCACCTCCCTCTAATTTCAGTTTGGTACCAGGATGAAGAATAGTCTCAGTGACTCTACTGCAAGAACAAGAGATCAGTCACAGATAAACACAGATGCTTCAGATAACCACAGATAAGGTCTGATAACTGAGGAGCAGCTCAAATATCATCTGTGAAAATCAGTTGTTTATCTGTGGCCATCTGTGGCAAATTCACCTTTTTGCAGTGGAGTTACTGAGTTTCGTAGACCCTTCGCAACGGTACCGCACGCCGACAGCAACAAGCCGTTTGCGGCCAATCTTGGCGCCTACCCCAGTTGCCGACGCCAAACAACATACCCAATCCATCCACCCAATCAGGGCATGACGTCTACCCAATTGTCTGTGTAGGATAGGTCCAGGCGTGCGCCGTACGCGTTGACGGCTAGCACAGGCTTCGGATCAACCGAATCTGACTCGCCCGTCAGATCGAGATGGCAGCGTACACAGGCTCTTACTGATAGGCGGCACGCGTCATGTATGTGCGCGGGTCACACTCAATTCATCAAGGAGAAAACCATGACAGACAAGAATACCCGACACCGATCTGGGTACCGACACAAAGGAAATCGAAGCCCTCTACGTCCAATCGGCCAAGGGCATGGCCTATGCAGACGGCACGTTGACCCTGCAAGGCATTGCCCCCTCGACCATCATCTTCTCAGACCGGCCTGACCGTGTCGCCGGCCACCAAACAACGCAAGAGTTCTTCGATTCCTGGAGCGTCGGCGATGACAGCTTTGCCGATGATCCGCCCAACGCCGTCATTTCCATCTTCTCAGAGGAAGAGATCCAGGATGTGGTCGTCGTGTTGAGCGAGCCCGCGCTGGATGGGGATCAGATGAGCTACAAGATCGACATCACGGCCGGCGAAATGCCGGCCAGCGGCGGCCCAAGTTCGCTCTTCATCGACATGATCGGTCGTCCCGCCAGCGCGGTTTCCGTTGCAGGCTGCCATCGCCGCGGCCGTCGTCGGGACCGACGGACTACCCGTCGCGTTGATGCGTCGCTGACGATAAGAAGAGAAAAGATGCTCAATTCCGTTCGACAAGTGTATTGGCCGGTGCAAGTCTGGCTCGACCAGACCTGGCAATCGAACGAGATTGAGCCGAAGCGCAGGCTGAGCTTGTCGAAGCCTGGGCGACCCCGAAGATCAACGAGGACGGCTCGGTCGACATCTACTTCGGAGCGACCGCGCCAAAGGGCAAGGAGAAGAACTGGATCAAGCCCGATCCGGCTATCGGCTTCTTCGTGGTCTTCCGCTTCTACGGCCCGACCGAGGGGTATATCAACAAGACGTGGGTGCTCAACGATTTTGAGTTGCTTGCGTAGAGACGTTTTTCTTTATGAATTTCAAGGGGGAAAGTGTTATGAGCGACAAAAGTATTTTCGAACTTGGCGGGGCTAAGGCTCTGCAGTCTTCCAAGGATTTTACCCCGGCGGCTGAAAACATCGAAACCCGGTTTGGAAAGCTGGAATTTCCCGACGGCTACCCTACAAAAGAGACTGCGCAGAAGGTTTATGACGAACTGGACCTGCAGCGCGCGACCCAGCTGTTCCTGGACATGTATCCCGCCCTGTCCATGCGGGGCATGATGATCGGCTCGGTGCGGGACTACGGCAACAAGGACAGCTCGCACATCGCGGTGACGGCCGATCGGCTGGATTCAAAGGCCTTGTGGCTGACCGGGAACACGGAAAGCATCTATGCCATGATCGTGTTTGACCTGAAGGCCGACGGCCCCACGGTCTTTCAGGCGCCGGCCGGGCTCATGGGACCGGTGGATGACGCCAACTTCCTGTTCGCCTTCGATATCGGACCGACCGGCCAGGACAAGGGCAAGGGCGGCAACTACCTGATACTTCCTCCTGGCTACAAAGGCGATGTGCCGGACGGCTACTTCGTATTCCAGTCCCCGACCTACAACCTGTTCTCGTTCGTGCGTGCCAATGCAGCGGTTGTCGGTACCGGCGAGAAAGCAATGGAGTTCTTCCGCAAGAACTGTCGCGTCTATCCGCTGAAGGACCCATCGCGGCAAAGCACGTTCACCAACGTGAGCGGGGTGCCGATCAACACCCTGGTTCCCGAGGACGCCACCGCGTTCCAGTGGATGCACGAGCTCATCAACTACGAACCGGCCGAAGCCTTCGGCAAGGAGAAGCTCGGACGTCTCGCCTCCATCGGCATCGTTCAGGGCAAGCCTTTCAACCCCGACGCCCGCATGCAGCAGATCCTGGACCAGGCCGCCAAAGAGGGCGTGGCGATGTCCCGCGTGATCGCCTTCGACAGCCGACAGCCGGCGGCGAAGGTCTATCCGAATCGCATGTGGGAGAGCCCCTACATCGGCGACAGCTCGAGCTTCGATCCGGACGGCTACTTCAATCTGGAATCCCGGACGACGTTCCACTTCTGCGCCGACGGCATTACGCCTGCCATGGCGGCCCAGATGCCCGATGGACTGGGGTCCCGCTACCAGACGACCTACAAGGACAAGGAGGGCAACTTCCTGGATGGGAACAAGACCTACAAGCTGCTCATGCCCGCCGGTGTGCCGGTCAAGCTGTTCTGGGCGGTGACTGTCTACGACCCCTGGAGCCGTTGCGAGATCCAGAGCCAGCCGTACCCGAGCATCAGCAGCCAGCAGAAACCGGCGCCGAAGACCAATGCCGATGGATCCATCGACATCTACTTCGCGACCGAACAGCCGAAGGGCGTGGCGAAGGAGAACTGGGTTAAGACCATTCCGGATCAGGGCTTCTTCGTCTACATGCGCTACTACGGCCCGCTTAAGGCGTTCAACGAAAAGACATGGGTGCCAAACGATGTAGAGTTGGTGAAGTAGTCGCATTCGGCTTAGCGCAGGATGGCACAAAAGGCCATGCATTTTCTATATGCCTTTTCAGGCCGCGCTGCACCAGTTGTTACGCCACCGATTGTTGCAGCGCGGTGCTGACACAAACTTAGTGAGTGTCCGCAAATAACCTCCGGGCGGTGGTCACGAAAGTTTGGTTGAACGAAGTGGTTCTGACCACCTCCCGGAGGTTCAAACCGCTCAGTTGTTTGCGGACAGTTACTCATCAACGCGTTACGCACGAAAGGGAGAACCATCATGAGCGAAATTCTCGGCGTTGTTGCAAAACTGTCGATCTTCACCTTCATCATCACCAGCATGCTGGCCATGGGTATGAGCCTGACCGTCAGTCAGATCATCGCCCCACTGAAAAGTGTGAAGGTGGTACTCCTGGCCCTGATTGGCCAACTTCGTCCTGGTTCCCGGCCTGGCCTACGGGCTAACGCTGGTCATACCGTTGCCTGAGGGTCTGGCAACCGGCCTGATCATCTCCGGCGCGGCGGCGGGGGCCCCGTTCCTGCCCAAACTGGTGCAGTTGGCCAAGGGCAACACCGCCTTATCGGTCGGTCTGATGACCTTGCTCATGGTGGTGACCGTCTTCTACCTGCCCATCGTATTGCCTTTCATGCTGCCGGGCGCGTCGGTCAGTCCCTGGGACATCGCCAAGTCCTTGATTCTGATGATGTTGTTGCCCCTGGGTATCGGCCTCTTCATCAAAGCGCGCTATGAGCCGACTGCCGATCACTTGCAGCCGGACTTCTCAAAGATCTCCGGCGTGGCCATTATGCTCGGTCTGGTGGCCATTCTGGTCATGGAGTTCAGTACCATCCTCGCCACCTTCGGCACCGGCGGCATCCTGGCCGCAGTTCTGTTCCTGCTGGGTTCGTTGGCGATCGGCATGTTGCTGGGCGGCAAGGAACGATCTACAATGGGGCTGGGCGCTGCCCAGCGCAACCTGTCGGCGGCCATGCTGGTGGCAACACAAAACTTCTCTGATGATCAACAGGTCCTTGGCATGGTCATGGTGATCGGCGTCCTGGGGCTGGTCCTGCTCGGGGTCTTCAGCGGCGAGATGGGCAAACGCAGCACAGCCAAAAGCGACACAGCAGCGCCGGCCGCGGGCGATGCTCAGCCGGCAAGCAAGGCGTAGGCATTTGCCCGTGAGCGCCACTCAGTAACTGTCGAAGAATAAGTTCGTAGTGACGGCTGTAGCCGTCTGGACCGCTAAAGCGGTTACTACGAACGAAATCGCTACGTATAATTGTGGACAGTTACTAAAGAGTGACGCCCCAACAACTCGTTGGGGCAGAGCAATTTTTCAACTCCTGTACGGAGCCAAGGAATCGAATAGAGTGCAGCATGAGTGAACCAACGTCCACCACCTCCAACGATTCACAGCCGTCGATTCTGGAACGAAACGCGGCGACAATCACCTTCCTCATGGGATTGGGCCGCGGCCTATCCGCGATTGGTATCGCGCTGCTACTCTTCATTATCCCGGACAAGAGCGTCTCCATGCTCGGCAACAAGATGGGTTTTTTCTGGCTCTTCAGTGGCATCGCGTTGCTCAGATTGAACAGGGATGATCCCACCCTGAAGGCCGTCGGCAAGAAAACCTCAATGCTCATAGCCGTTGCCGGCATTTTCGCCGGCCTGCTGATGGTGACCCGCAGACTTACCGTGCAGTTCGCTCCTGAAGGCGCGATCGTGATATTGTTGGGCGTCGTCATGATGCTGACCGGTCTGATTCATCTGTGGAGCGAATGGCGAGTGGGTGGCGCGGCTTCGCAGAGCCATCGAGTGTTGCACGCACTCTTGGGCGTCTTTGAACTGATTCTGGGCCTGACGCTCGTCATTTCTCCGCTCGATCGGAGCCGGTTCACGTATATGGTCGTCACCATCTGGGCGCTTCTATTTGGCATCCTGGCCATCATTGAAGCCATCGCACAGTGGGCAGAAGACCGCAGAACGAGCAAGGCCGCTAAGCAGAACACAACCGACAGCGAGCAGAAGCCAGACCCTGCATGAACACGGTCCCACCCGCCAAGTATGCCGTTAGTTGACCAGGGGTGGGTCTGTACTGTTGACGGTCGACCCCAGAACAAAACAGGGCTCAACCGGATCTCAAGTGGTTGACACGTTTGGCATCGGTTATTGAAGGTTAAGAAAATAACCGGGTAATCGTAGGGACGGGGCTTGCCCCCGTCCGCAGCGGGCGACCGCAAGGGTCGCTCCCTACATGTTACCGGATGAAATTGTTAACCTTCAAAAGCCGGTTTTCTGGTGAAGCCGCCGATTGAAATCGGCGGTGTCAACAACAAGAGATCCCAAAAAGCCCAAAACAGAAGCGAGATGCGCGGCCCGACAGACTAATGGGCAGCGCATCTCGCTTTTGTGCCAGAATACCCACCCCATCTACCCATCTTGGGCAGGACAACTACCCCATTCGCCTGATACTATCCACTCGTAGGCGATTTCCCGATACCGAATGATATCCATTCACTCGTTCAAGAAACGACGCCATCGGATTACGGCAACAGTTCTTGATTCAGCACGAGATCCTGATCGTTCCTGATTTCTTTCCAAAAGGAGTACGACCATGGCAACAAAGTCAACCAAACTGGCGACATCCGCTGACATTCCCGATGGGGTTGCAATCCCGGAGTTGGTGGAAACACGCATCGGCCTGCTCGAGTTCAAGGACGGCGCGCCTTCCGAGAGAACCGTCGAGAAGATCTATGACAACCTGGACTTTGTCCGGGCGCTCGACGCTTACATGAACGGCTATCAACTGGCCTCCTTGAAGGCGATGCACAAGGGTTTGCTGGCCGCGGGCGCCGAGGACAACAACGGCGTGCTGATTTGGTCCGAGTTGATGGATTCCCAATCCCTCTTCCTCACGGCCAATGCCGACACCATCTATTACATCTTTACCATCAACCTCAAGGATGGGCCGATCGTCGTCGAGACGCCGCCGGATGCGCTGGGCCTCTTCGATGACTTCTGGTTCCAGCACGTCATCGACTTTGGCCGGCCGGGCCCGGATCGTGCGCAGGGCGGCAAGTTCCTGCTGGTACCGCCGGCCTACGAAGGCTCGTTGCCGGACAGCGGTTTCCACGTGGGCACGTGTACATCGAATTTCGTCATGGCCTTCGGTCGCAACTTCTTGCAGGACAACGACCCCAAGCCGGTGGTCAAGATGATCAAGGACAGCCTCAAGATCTATCCTTACCAGCCGGGCGGCTATGGCACCAGCATCGCCACGCTGCTGGAAGGCAAGGTCAAGCCTGGCAAGCCTGTGACCATCAAACCGACCAATTTCGTCGAGGGCACCGGTCTGGTCATGAACACGCTTCCGCCCAGCGACCACACCTACTTCGATATGCTGAACGAGATCGTCCAGGAGGAACCGAGCGGCGTGATCTCCAAGGAGATCATGGGGTCGTTCGCAGCCATCGGCATCGTCAAGGGCCAGGAGTTCAAGCCGGACAAGCGCATGCAGAAGATCCTGAAGGACGCGGCCAACGTGGCCTGCGCCACCGGACGTGCGCTGAACTGGCGCTTCCGCGACGAAGACGGCTGGGCATTCTATCCGGGATCGGCCTGGTACAACATGCTCTGGCAGGGCGGCTACGACTACGAAACACCGCCGCCGGCCGTGACCAAGGATGGGATCGTGCCCAATCCGCCGACCGGCTACCGCATGCTCAACGCCCGCTTCGGCTTCTTCGCCGTCGCCACCGGTGTCACCCCGGCCATGTGCATGCGCTTGACCGACATCGGCTCGCAGTACCTGATCTGCTGGCGTCGACAGCGACAAGAAGTACTTCGACGGCAAGAAGACCTACAAGTGCACGCTGCCGGCCAATATTCCGGAGAACAACTTCTGGTCGTTCACGGTCTATGACAACCAGACCCGCTCCATGCTGCGCACGCCCCAGCGCTACCCGCGAGCCGGCAGCCAGACCTATCCCAGCCCGGCCGCCGTGCCCAACGCTGACGGCAGCACAGACATCTACTTCGGACCGGAAGCGCCCAAGGGCAAGGAAGCCAACTGGATCCAGACCGTGCCCGGCAAGGGTTGGTTCACGATTCTACGCCTCTACAGCCCCATGGAAGCCTACTTCGACAAGAGCTGGCAGGTCGGTGAGATCGAACTGGTGAAGTAGTGGCGGTCGGCCTAGTACAGGACGGCACGAAAGGTCATACAGATTGCGGAGCCGGCTTTCGGCCCCCCGGCCCCCAATCCTGGGGGAGGCTCAGCTAGCTCCGGCACGGCTGGAGCCAAGCGTCCCCCCCAAGGTTGGGGGGCCAGGGGGGCGGCCGGCGTGCCATGCATCTTCTGTATGCCTTTTCAAGCCGCACTGTACTGGCTAAGGCCATTCCAAGAAACTGAATTCGTCGAACGTCCCCGGCAAGAGCTGGTTCATCGCCCTGCGCATCTACGGTCCCGAACAGGCCTGGATCGACCAGACCTGGCGACCGGGTGGGATTGAGGTGGTAGGCTAAAGTTACGCCTACAAGTGACCGGCGCGGGCATGGCGTCTGCGCCGGTCACAGATTCAATTCACCAAGGAGATAATCATGACTACGGATCGACCCAATGTATTAATTTTTCATGTAGACAACCTGGGCTACGGCGAGTTAGGTTGTTACGGTGGCGGCATCCTGCGCGGCGCCGACACCAAGCGGATCGATGAGTTCGCCGCTGACGGCTTCCAGATGATGAACTACGCCCCTGAGGCGCAGTGCAGTCCCACTCGTGCTGCGTTGATGACCGGTCGCTACTCGATTCGCTCGGGCAACACCAAGGCGACGGCCCCGGGCATGCCCGGCGGTCTCGTGGCCTGGGAGAAGACGATGGGCGACCTCTTCTCGGAGGCCGGCTACGCCACGTTGTGTATGGGCAAGTGGCACATTGGCGAGGGCGAAGGCCGTTGGCCCACCGACCACGGCTTTGACGAGTGGTACGGCCCGCCCTTTTCTTGGGACCCTGCCTACTGGTGCAAGGACCCGTGGTACAACGCCGAGCGTGACGGTGTCGAAACCATGTACCAAGGGCGCAAGGGCGAACCGGTAGAAAAACTGGATGTCATCGACTTCGATTTCAAGCTCAGTGTTGATGTCGAGATGAACCGGCGCACGTTCAATTTTCTGGAGGAGCGCGCCGAGGATGGAGAACCCTTCCTCATCTACCACAACTATTCGTTGATGCATATGCCGACCCAACCACGCCCGGAATACAGGGGAAGAAGCGGCCATGGCGATTGGGCTGATAGTCTGCTCCAACTCGATGGAGACTTCGGCCTGTTCCTCGACAAGCTGGACGAACTGGGCCTGCGCGAGAACACCATCGTCATCTTTGCCGGCGACAACGGCAATGAAGAGTATCTGCCAGATCGAGGCACCGCCGGTTATTGGGAAGGCTCCTATTTCACCGGCATGGAAGGCTCGTTGCGCACGCCATGCATCGTGCAATGGCCGGGCAAGTATGCGTCCGACGTCAAGAGCAACGAGATCATGCACTGCACCGATTGGTATACGACGCTGGCGAATGCCGCCGGCATACCCGTGCCGGACGACCGCGAAATCGATGGGATCGACCAGTCGGCCTGGCTCACGGGGGAGCAAGAAGAGTCCAACCGTGAAGGCTTCCTATTCTGGAATGCCGATCAGCTTTACGGCATCAAGTGGCGCAATTTCAAGCTCATCAACAAACGCCAGACGTATCTGACTGATACGGCACTGGACCTTGCGTTCCCCTGGATCATCAACCTGGACATCGACCCGAAGGAACGGGAGCCATTCATCTATTTTCATTCGTGGGTGATTAAGCATGCTGCAAAGCTGGGGCAGGCTTTCGCCGAATCCGTCAAGCGGGAAGAGTTGATTCCGGTTGGCGCTCCGCTTGACTTCGTACCGAGTCCGAATCCAGGCGCGCCGGATCACCACACTGCGCACGCAGGCGGCTAACAGTGCCGAAGTCAACTCTGCCATCCAGTCAGGATGATCATATGCATACGGTCAAAGCGAAGTGACTATGTTGGCAGGCCTGGATCGACCAGACCTGGCGGCCGAGTGAGATCGAGCTTGTAAAGTAAAAATAACGTTACAAGTGACCGGCGCGGGCATAGCGTCTGCGCCGGTCGCTTAATCACAGTAGTTTTCAAATATTTGATGTACCTGAAAGGGGAAAGACAATGGCTACCACCAAAACCAAGATGATCACCCAGCAACCGGTCATGAAGAACACGATCCCGATCCCCGAGAACCGCACGACACCGGACAAGGTTGAGACCTCGATCGGAACGCTCGAGTTCTTCGACGGCGTGCCCATCGGCAACACCAGGGAGACGTTGGTCGACTTCGTCGACCGGGGCCGGGCGGTCGAAGCCTTCATCAACATGACCCCCGCAGCATCCATGTACTCCATCCGACAGGGTCATCGTGATGAGGGGCTCACGAAGAGCAACCAGATCCTCATCGCCGAGGAGATGGGCGACTCCAAGCCGCTCGTCCTCACCTGGAACAACACCTCGCTCTACACGTGGGGGTTCCTGGACCTCAAGGCGGACGGCCCGACCGTCATCGAGGTGCCGCCTGACGTGCTGGGCATCCTCGACGACATGTACTTCCGCTACATGAGCGACATGGGCGCCGCCGGTCCGGACAAGGGCAAGGGCGGCAAGTACCTGGTCCTGCCTCCGCACTACGACGGTGACGTACCGGACGGCTACTACGTGGTGAAGTCCCAGACCTACTGTGTCTGGAACTTCATGCGCGGACGCGTGCACGGCACCCGTTGCGGATCCGGACAACGTCAAGAAGGCGACCGAGAACATCAAGCAGAACCTCAAGGTGTACCCGCTCAGCCAAGCGAGCAATCCGCCCAAGATGGAGTTCAAGGACATGTCCGGGCTGGCGGGCTACAACACCATCATGCCCAACGACTACAGTTTCTTCGAGGTCGTGAACGAGATCGTCCAGGAGGAGGCCGACGGTTGGCTCGACCCCGAACTGGCAGGACAGCTGCGCGCCATCGGGATCATGAAGGGCCAGAAGTTCGACCCCGATGAGCGCATGAAGAAGATTCTCACCGACGCAGTCGCCATCGGCAACGGCTATGCGCGTGTGAATACGGTATACCCCCAGGACCCGGGCCAGCAGATCTACCACGACGAGCACACCGAGTGGGTGATGGCCTATCCCGACAAAGATAGCTATTTCCTGCAGGCCGGCGCGCGACGCATGGATGGCCGGCTCTGGATGCACTACAACGCCGTTTGCGTGACGCCGGCCATGGCTTTGACCCGGCCCGGCGCCGGATCCGACTACATGATCGTGGGGCTTGACGCTAAAGGACGGACGCTCGATGGCGCCAAGACCTACAAGCTGCATCTGCCGCCGAACTTCCCCGTGAAGCAGAACTGGTCTGTCACCATCTACGACACCCAGACCCGGAGCATGTTGCAAACCGACCAGAAGTTCGCCGGAATCAACAGCTTGAGCGCCAATCAGAAGCAGAACGACGACGGCTCGATCGATGTTTTCCTCGCCCCCAAAGCGCCTGCCGGCATGGAGAACAACTGGATCCAGACGATTCCGGGCAAGAGCTGGCTCATCCTCCTGCGTGCATACGGACCGCTGGAGCCGTGGATCGACAAGACCTGGCGGCCCAGCCAGCTCGAGCTGGTGACGTAACGGCTCTTGAAGTCATCTGGAACACCGCCGATCTAAATCAGCCGGCGACTCCGGTGGCCTCACCCTGCTCCGCTTGCTACGCAAGCTACGCGTCCCTCTCCACGAGTGGAGAGGGACAGCCATGGCAGGGTGAGGCTTTGCCGACAACTTGTACACGATGACACGAATAGAAATACAGGTTGCGACGTTGGTTTTCGGCCCCCCGGCCCCCAATCTTGGGGGAGGCTCTGCAAGCTTTTGCCGAGCTGGAGCCCAGCGTTCCCCCCAAGGTTGGGGGGCTAGGGGGGCTGCCGACATGCCGTCCACGATGTTTAGTTCGATTGGGTGTGTTGGCGCATAGCGCCTGCTTCGCAAACAAAATCAATTGAGATGCGTAGGGGCATGTGGTGGGGCGGGAAGACCACTCTAAAAACAACAACGAGTTCGCCCGCCCCGCTACGTGCCCATCGCAAACCGAACACCTTTTGGCGCGACGAGAACGAGAACGAGAACGAGAACGAGAACGAGAACGAGAACGAATCTTATGCTGAACATTTACTATAGTCACGTCAGTGTGATGCCTTTTCGAACATTCCAAGAACAACGGCGAAAGGAGCGATCCCAGTGACCGCAACAGCCAAAACATCCGACAGTTCTCGGCCTATGCCGACGGCGCCCAGCACGTTGGAGCGCTGGTTTCCCATTGCGGTCTGGCTACCCAAGTACAAATGGGGCAAGTATCTGACCGCCGACCTCATCGCCGCCATCAGCGTGGCGGCCCTGCTCATTCCTGAATCCATGGGGTACGCCACCGTTGCCGGCCTGCCTGTGCAGATCGGGCTCTACCTGGCCCCGTTGGCCCTCATCGGCTATGCCATGTTCGGCGGCTCGAAAGTGATGGTCTTTGCCGCCGCGGGCTCGGTGGCGGCGATCACGGCCAGTATCCTCGGCGCGCTGGCCGGGGGCGACCAGGCCACAGCCATGGTCATGGCTTCGGCCCTGGCCTTGACCACCGGTGCGATTTTCATCGTGGCCGGATTGTTGCGCATGGGCTGGGTTTCCAACTTTATGTCGAATTCCGTCATGGCCGGCTTCATCTTCGGCATGTCGTGGCAGATCATCATTGGCCAACTCGGCAAGATGGTGGGCGTCAGCGTGGATGGTGACAGCTCCTTCGAAAAACTCTGGACATGGATCAGCCAAATCGGAGACTGGAACCTGATCGCCGTCGTGATCGGTGTCGGTTCGCTGATCCTGATCTTCGCCCTTCAGCGCTATCTGCCCAAGGTGCCGGCCGCGCTGACTGCGGTGGTGATTGCTTCGGCAGCGGTGGCCTTTCTCAGCCCCGATGTCGATCTGGTGGCCCAGATTCCGCGAGGGATGCCCTCGTTCGGCATTCCCACCGGACTTGCAGCCACTGACTGGCTCACTTTGCTTGCCGCCGGCGTCATCGTTGCGCTGATCGCTTTCTCCGAAGGCTGGGGCGCATCGGCCAAAGTTTCGGAAACGACCCACGACCAATTGAACAGCAACCAGGAGTTTATCGCCTACGGCGTGGGCAACATCGGGGCCGGTCTGTTGGGCGGCATGGGCGCCACCGGCAGTCTCTCCAAATCATCGGCGGCGCTGGCCTCCGGCGCCAAGACCCAGATGTCCAACATCTTTCTGGCCATCTTTGTCCTGCTGACCCTGGTTTTCTTGGCCCCGCTTTTCCAATGGCTGCCCGAAGCCGTGTTGGCCGCCATCGTAATCAATGCCATGTCGGAATCGGCCATACCAAAGAAACTGATCAAGCTCTGGCATATCGACAAGGTCGACTTCTGGCTTGCCGCTCTCACTGCGCTGGTGGTGTTGGTCGCTGATCTGCTGCCGGCCATGATCTTCGGCATCGTCTTCTCGGTCTTCTACATGGTCTACCGCATCAGCTTCCCCGGTCGAGCCGAACTTGGGCAGTATCCGGATACCGGCGACTTCGCCGCCATCAACTGGGAATATGGGCGACGTCACGGCACCGCCCACGACCATGCCAAAGAGGTGCCCGGCGTACTGGTCTACCGGCTGGCTGCGCCGCTGATCTTCACCAACGCCGAAGCATTCCAAGCCAGCGGCAGGGAACTGCTGATCAAGGCCGGCAAGACCGGTGTCCTGCCCAATTCGTTGGTGATCGATTGCGAAGAGATCCTCTTTGTCGATGATACCGGCGCCGGCGCCCTCACGGGTTTGCACGGCTATGCCAAACAATACGGCGTCGATATCAAGCTGGCCCGCCTCCATTCCGGCACCCACAAGCTGCTGCAACTGGCAGGCGTGATGGAGGAGATCGGCGAGGATAACGTCTACGATACGATTCGGAACGCTGTTGCCGCGGCTGAGGCCATGCCTGCGCCCAGCGCGCAGTCCGGCACTCAGGCGGACACCCAGGCCATTGCAGAGAAATAAGATGGGGATGTTGGCGCTTGCGCCTGCTTCGCAAACACAATGAGTTGGCGGTACACATGTAGGGACATGGCATTCCCCGTAGCCCCGTTGTTGACCGATGCTGTTTCAAATAATGAGGCCGGCTCCGCAACCACACTATGCCTCTAGGAATGCCTTGTCCGCTTATCACCAAGCCCCGAAGGCTTCCACGCACGGACAAGGCATTCCTAGGGCCGTTTGAGCAAGGCGGACGATGCGTGACAATTTGGAATCGTCTGGTCAGAGGCATGTTTGACAAGGAATGCCATGTCCCTACGCATCTCAACTCGTTTTGTTTGCAAAGCAGGCGCTATGCGCCAACACACCCAAAAGAATAGAACGCCATGTGAAGGCAGGATGGGGACTATTCTCTTCCCAACAAAACCCAGTGAAGCAAGAAACGTGGGTGTGGAGTCCGGCAAAAGCCGAACTCCACACCCACGTTTTTATTTCTCCTGTACAGGGGTTATACTTGGGTGACAGGCACTCGCTTTCAGTGCCTCTTCAGCAGCGCAGCAAGCTTTGGCAGAACAAGCTCCATGACAACATCTGTGCTTTTGGCCGATGATCATCAGATTTTTCGAAAGGGGCTCCGCCTTCTCTTGGAGGAAGCCGCAGATCTGCGCGTCGTCGGTGAAGCCGGAGACGGGCGGACGGCCATCGATTTGGTCGCACAACTGACGCCGGATGTGGTGGTAATGGATATCAACATGCCGGATGTCGACGGCATCGAAGCCACCCGGCAGATCGTCGCCGATTTTCCCGACAGCCGGGTGTTGGCCCTGTCCATGCACGGTGACGAACGCTTTGTCGAAGAGATGTTGGCGGCCGGCGCACTGGGCTATTTGCTCAAGGAGAGCGCCCCAGAGGAACTGCTGGATGGCATTCGAGCCGTCGCTCAAGGCGAGATCTATCTGAGCGCCACGATCCAGGATGTCGTCAATTCACAGTACATCCGCAATCTGTCCGGCGACGATTTGCCGGCAACGAAGACGGATAGATAGCCCGAATGCCGCCCCAATTCTAAATACAAAATTGCACCGCCCGCCGCTTCACGCCAACAATGTACGTCGAACTCGCCTGCTGAACCAGCTTGAGGCAGGATGGGATCGACCGCTGGCCCTGATCTCTGCGCCGGCCGGCTACGGCAAGAGCACCCTGGTGAGTCAATGGTTGGCAAGCAACGACTACCCCAGCGCCTGGCTCTCTCTGGATGAGTCTGACAACGATCTACGCATCTTTCTTACCTATCTCATTGCCGCGGTTGAGACGGTCTTCCCGTCGCTGTTGCCCAAGACCTCGTCCATGCTGCAGCACGTCCAGCCTGCCGCCGATCCGTGTCTTGGCCGGCACTATGATCAATGAACTGGAACAGGCGCCGGAACGATTCGTTTTGGTCCTGGATGACTTCCATACACTCGGGGATCCGGCTATCCACGAGATATTTGGGCGAAGTGCTCCGCTATCCGAGCAAGGCCCTGCACTTGGTGTTGGCCACGCGCATGGACCCTGCTCTCGACCTGCTCCTCTTACGCTCCTACCAACGGATCAATGAGATACGCGCGCAGGCTCTCTGAATTTCACCGAAGGTGAGACGACGCTCTATTTGGAAGCTGTTATGGGCGGACCGGTTGACGCCACGGTGGCGGCACGCCTGACCGACCAGACTGAAGGCTGGCCAACGGGATTGAACCTGATCACCCTCTCCATCCGTGACGACTCAGATCTGCTCAACCTCATGGTCACGCTGCCGGGTGAACGACAGACGCTGGACTATCTTGCGGCCGAAGCCCTCGCCCGCCAACCGCTCGAGATTCAGTCATGTTTGCTGAAGACATCCGTTCTGAAGCGTTTCTGCGCGCCCCTCTGTACAACACTCTGTCGAGAAGCGGGCGAGTCGGAGGAGAACAAGCTTCAGGGCGATGCGTTTATTCAATGGACGATAGAGAAAAATCTCTTCGTGGTCCCCCTCGATCACAGCGGGCACTGGTTCCGCTATCACCATCTGTTCCAGGAAGCTTCTGCAACGCACGTTGGAAGAGACGTTGACGATCGCGGAGATTGACGACCTGCGTGCTCGTGCCGGCCGCTGGTTTGCGGAGAACGATCTACTCGACGAAGCAATTGAGTACGCAATTGCAGCGCACGATATCGACTACGCTGTGCACCTCGTGCTTCAGAACCGCTACGCGCTGATGGATGCCGAACAATGGAATCGCTTGAATCGATGGATTCGTTGGCTGCCCACCGACACGGTTGCCCGGAACCCGTTGCTCCTGAGTTCATTGGCCTACAGCCATGCGTACCATGGGCAGCTCGACGTAGCGATTGGCTACTGTGAACAGGTAGCAGCGCTACTCGCCACGGGTACGTTGGACGATATCGGAAAGGGAGATGGCCCAAGGGGAAATTGCGATCCTTCAGGGGCTTCAATCAGCAATACGCGGTGAAGCGGATCACACGATTCCCAATGATCCAAAATGCCCTGACGAAGATTCCGAAAACGGCCCGCTATATTCGATCAAATGCAGCAATCGTCTTGGCCTTTGCACTGCAGTCGATGGGGAGGACGGACGAGGCTATCGCGCTGATCGCAGGGAAGTCCGGTGAGCGTGAACGCGTGCTCGACTATGACCCGGCCACATCAGCGTGGTATCTCTGCCTGATCCAAGCACTCAATGGCGACCTAACGGACCTACAACGTTCCGCTCAGCGGTGCATATCTCTGTCCACAGAGTCTAGCCAGATGGCGTCCCTCACGACTGGACGATATTTCCTGGGCGCGACCCACTACCTTCGAAACGAACTGACCCTTGGCCGAGCCACCTCTGAATGCGCTCTTCGAAGATCTCTATTCGGCAAGATCCAGCTATGTCGCCCATGGTGCAGTTTTGTTGTCGCTTCTCTATACGGCCCAGGGACGGACAGAAGAAGCCGTTCAAATTGTTGACCGGCTGGTCGACTACACAATCGAGACGCAGAGACCGATAATGACGGCAATCGCTCGGGCCTTTCAGGTAGAGCTGGCACTCCGCCACGGCAGGTTAGCCGATGCTCTGCACCTGAGCGATCAGGCGGAATTTAATCGCACTTCGCTGATCTGGTTTCTCTATGTCCCACAATTTACAGAAGTGAAGCTGCTGCTTGCCAAAGGGGAACCGAAAAGCTTGGCGGAAGCAGGCGCCAAGCTCGACAAGTTGGAGGAGTTCCTGCGCGCAAATCACCGCAAATTCCTATTGATCGGTCTGCTGGCACTGAAGGCGCTCTGTCTTCATGCTCAGGGCAGAAGCCATCGCGCCTCAGAAGCACTTACTGAGGCACTCACTCTTGCCGAGCGCAACGGCGCCATTCGCAACTTCATCGATCTCGGCGAACCGATGGCCGACCTGATATCGGGCATACGAGACCAATCCATTGACGCAGGCTTGATCGTCTTCTGTGAGCAAATTTTAGCCGGTTTTCGAACCTCCATCCCGGTGTCGCATGATTTGGAACAGGCTGAGATGGTTGAGTCACTTACCGAACGCGAGTTGCAGACCTTGCGTCTGCTGGCCACGGAACTCGACACAAGCGAGATCGCGGAACAACTCGTGGTCACGGTCAGCACAGTTCGCACACATGCCAAGAGCATCTACAGCAAACTCGACGCCCACAGCCGCTTCGAGGCTGTGAACCGTGCGCAATCGTTGGGGATCATTTAGGGTTCTCTGAGCAATTGTGGGATGAACTGTGAATGAATTCACAGCCTGAAACACAAAACGTGTTGAAACACGTTGCCTCTCATTAGGCTAACCCGTTTTCGAAGATTAACGAAATAGTCCTGGTATAGGCGAGATTGCGACGCCTTTGACCTCACCCTGCTCCGCCTCCTCATTGGAGGTTCCGCGTCCCTCTCTCCACCGGGTGGAGAGGGACAGCCGTGGCGCCTTTAGCGCCATGGCAGGGTGAGGCGAAACCGACCGTAATCACGAACGATTTCTGCCGGTGTTCATTTGTGATTCTTCAACAACGGGTAACGAATCAGACTTGGCTGCACCCTTTGTGAGTGTCCGCAAATAACCTCCGGGAGGTGGACAGGACCACTTCACTTGAGCGGACATTCGTGACCACCTCCCGGAGGTTCATATCGCCACGTTGTTCGCGGACAGCTACTGAGTGCCACAATAGGGTTGATCCACTAATCACATCCAAAAACAGGCCACCTGACCCATTCAGCATTGACTGATTGGTCGATGTCTGCCGCGCTGATTTTGGATGGGTGTGTTCAAAATGGATTGAGCGTTCAGGTAGCCGCAGCCTGAGCCTGTCGAAGGCGTAGTCGGGTCGACCCGACTTCGACAAGCTCAGCCTGCGCTTCTTCTCAACTGATTTTGTTTGCGAAGTAGGCGCTATGCGCCAACACACCCATTTCAGGTCATAATCAGTCTATTGGTATTTTACCCAACGGATCTACCCAATTGAGGCATGACTTCTACCCAACGCTCGAAGTAAACTGATCAAGAAATCGTGCAATGAGTCAGACCTTCCAAATCCATTCTGAATTGTCAGGCGCTAGGAGAGACATATGACAACAAATGCTGAACTTGCTCAAGCACTACGCGATGCCGGTTATGTAAGCGATGCCGATCTGGATGCGGCGGCCGCCGTTCTGGACGATGCACTGATCGTCGAAGAAGCGGAAGCCATTGAGGCCGAAGCCATCATCGACAAGGCTGAGCAAAAAGAGACCCTCATGGAGGCGGAACTGTTGGCAGATGCCGCCGTGGCCGAAGGCGATGCCGAGACCGGGGCCGTCGCCCAGGCAATCATCGACGATGCCTTTGATGCCGTGGTCGCCGACAAGATGATCATCGACGCAGCGGAAGAGGTCATTGACGCGGCCTACTTTGATGCAGCCGCCGCACTTGTGACGGCCGAACTGATCGATGAGGCCAACGCCCCGGCTGTTGCCGCCCTGATCGCGGAGCTGTGGCTAGACGACGACGGTGATCAGGATGATGACGAATAGCAGATAACCACCCGTCCCCAGGCACGAATAGGTTGTTTCCCATCTCGTTTTGAGTAGTTCGAATTTTCGCACGTCAATTTTCATTTTCTAAAGGAGAATCACCATGAGTAGCGATTCAAACGGTTCCACAGTGTATAACATCCTGGCCTTTGTCTTCGACGGACAGGACACCGCCAAGCAGACCCTTTCCGACATCAAGTCTTCGGGTGCGTTGGATGGGTTCGAAATTCAGGCCCAGTGCATCGCCGAGCAGGATGAAAAGGGCAAGGTCCACATCCATGAGCCCGGCAAGGGCGGCGTGGGCGCGACCATCGGCGCCGTTGCCGGCGGTCTGCTGGGTCTGCTAGGCGGACCGGCCGGCGTGCTGGCCGTGGGCGCCGCAGGCGCCGCCATCGGCGGTACGGCAGGTCACTACTGGGGCCGCATCGTGCCGGCCGACGATCTGAAGCAACTGGGCGCCGCCTTGGAGCCCAACACCTCAGCCCTGCTGCTGCTGCTCGAAGATACCTACAGCGAAAGCGTGATCAACGGTATGGCCTCCTATGATACCAACGTGGTCACCTTGACGGTGGGCGACGATCTCTCGGGTGAGATCGCCCAATACGCAGCCGCTTCTACGTCCGACGACACGGCCGCCGCAGCCAGCAGCTAGCCCATGGCAGGCATCAATTCTCAGGCGATAGGCTTGGCTTGCCCTGCAATTGAACCGATAGACTAGTACGGCCATCACGGGCACCTCCTTGCGTGATGGCCGTACTTAGTAACTGTCCACAATTGGCGTAGCGGTTTCGTTCGTAGTAACCGCTTTAGCGGTCAGGACGGCTGAAGCCGTCACTACGAACTTATTTTTGAACAATTACTTGATCCCGGGGCCGCCGGAATTCGTGGCTGCGTATTGGGTTGTGGATACACTGTCGTTGTTGGAGAATCACCACTCTACACGAAGAGCTGATGTTATGCGTGCATCCTTGTGCCATGCAGATCAAGATTTCCCTGCATGAATCTTGGCAGCACGCGAACAAAGCACGAGGCAAACCCGAATGGTTAGCTCTTATAAGCCAAAGATGGCGAACTCAGCCCGGTACCAGATTTTCGTACAAGGCCGCGTCAATCCGAAATGGAGTGGACGGCTGGGCGGACTGACCGTGTCATCGCTGGTCCAAGAGGATGGTTCGACAATCACGAAGTTGGAGGGCGAGCTGATGGATCAATCCGCGCTTCTAGGCGTTCTGAATTCGCTGTCCAACTTTCAGTTTCCGCTTATCTCCGTCCGTTTCGTGTGCACAGACGAAAAACAGCAATACGAAAACCAGCAATGAGAAGGTTTTCTGTGACATGGAAAGTCCTCCCAATTGCGCTGGTTCTGGGTGCAACATTCGCCCTTGTGTCATTGCTTGTTTCCGTACCTAGTCTTGCCCAGACACCGCCGCCCACACCCGTTAATACGCCGTCTGTCGACGGTTCGGTCCTACCCCAGGATGGCACGCCTGAGCCAGGTGCTGCACAATCTGCTGCCGATGATGTCGCCGCAGCAGTCACTTCCCGAACGCCGATCCCTACGCCAACGGCAGGCGTCGTACAGCAGGGCGTCAACCAGTTCACGCGCAACGCCGGACTGGCGAACACTACGGTTCTGGGACTCTCTGCCGATGACTGGATCAATATCGGGATTTCAGCCCTGGTTTTCCTCTTGTTGTACTGGCTGCTGGTCAGGCTGCTGAACCGTCTCCTGCGCTGGTTGGTACATCGGACAGGAACCAAGGCTGACGACCAGGTCTTGAATAGCATTGATCAAGAGTTGGTCTGGTTGATGGGCCTCTTCCTGCTTCGCTATTCGATCTTTCGGCTTGATTTCTTGTCGAACGGCATGCGGACTCTAATCA
Organism: uncultured Chloroflexia bacterium; assembly: GCA_963848115.1. Lineage (GTDB taxonomy): Bacteria > Chloroflexota > Anaerolineae > Caldilineales > Caldilineaceae > JAWKOK01. Next base: position 250,106 of record CAWKCP010000005.1, read on the forward strand.
ACGACGTTTTCTTTGTTATTGCCTTGGTCGTGTCAGCACGAATGGCCTTGAAGCTACTCAATTTTGGCTTGAGTTGGTACGAGGGACATCTCGATTCAGCCAAGGACAAGAGCGAACCTGACGCTGCACTCATGATGCTGAAGCATGCCGGCAGGCTTCTGATCTACCTGACCGGCATTAGCATTGGCCTCTCACACTTTGGCCTTGCCAACAACGCCATCTCGATTGTGCTTTTCGCCGTGGGCATCGTGATCCTGCTCAGCATCAAGGATGTCATCACTGATATTATTTACGGCTTCATCATCCTGGTCGGCAAGCCGTTTCGAGAGGGCGATGCGATCCATATTCCAAGCATGCAAGAGGGCGATTGGGCGTGGGTTTCCCAGATCGGCTCGCGCGATACGCATATTCGGACCCGCGACAATCGGATACTGGTGGTCCCCAACGCGACCATGGGCACCAATCAGGTAACCAACTACACGTTCCCAGATCCCAGCTATCGAGTATACACCGATCTGCATTTCGCATACGGGACGGACTTTGATCAGATCCAGACTTTGCTGGAGCAAGCAGTACGTGGCGTTGACAAGGTACTGGCAAACAAGCCGGTGGATGTGATCTTCTTGCAGTTTGGTCCCTCCACGCGCATTGTGCGCGTTCGCTGGTGGATCGCTTCCTGCGAATACGATGTCGAGATCACTGGCAGCGTAAACGCAGCGCTTGAAACAGCGCTGACTGCGGCGAACATACCCATGGCGCATACGACATTTGACTTGAACATCAACAAAAAATGAGTGCGATGGCCCCAAGAGGACGCAAGAAATCCGGCTGGTTGGGTGTTATAAAATGAGTTGAGTACGAGTTCGTAGGGGCATGTGTACGGACGGAAATCATTCTCTGATTTACCCTAGTCGCCCATCCGCCCGTTCACGTGCCCCTACGGCTTTTAGCTCGATTTATTTGCGAAGCAGGCGCTATTCGCCAACACGCCCGATCAAATTGGGCTGGACATACTCAAATCCTTTGCCTAAATTGGGGATGTCATCTACCCAATCATTGGGATATATTGGTTTCACCGCGTAAACACTTGAACCATTGACCCGTTTTCCCGTAGCATCTCAAGGGGGTAGCTGAAATGAAAAATATCGTTCTTCTGCTGATTGGATTTATCGCGGGCGCGGTCTTGGCGCTCTTCTTTGCGCCGGAGAGCGGGGATGTACTGCGAGCCCAACTCGGTGTTGAAGCGCTTGCCGAACGCCAGAGGCTCGATGCCGAGGTTCAGAGATCGCTAACCCGGATCCATGATCGTATTGAAGCAGTGCATACCGAGCTGACCGGTCACATCCAGGATGTACAGAGGAAGACAGGCGCCTCGGCGAGTGGATAGCGCCTGCATGGTACGGAGAATCCGCGCCGCACCATGCAGGTTTAGCGCTTGCGGCCAATTAAGTGGTTTTAGTGCGCACGCCCTTCGTGCGCACGGGTCTCGCTCAATGGCGACCAATCGCTCTCTACAGTTCGCACGAAGGGCGTGCGAACTGAACAATGGCCGCTCTCACAAATCAGTGAGTTGTTTGATCGCCAGTTCCGAGCACTTGCGGCAGCGAACCAATGGCCACTGTTTCAGATAGTAATGACGAGGAGACTTTATGACAACTTGCATGGAAATCGCCCGAACGTTGGCCGAGTTTAGCGGCTAATTCAAGATATGGCAGAACGCTAGCCTGATTGGCCGCATAGATGAAAGGCGTTGACAGGGTGGGCAGCGGAAACTTGTGCCTCTGCTGTAGGCGACAACGGCGCAGTTCATGTCGAATCAGCAAGGAGGGAGACTAAGAAATGTCCAAAAAATCGAAGAAATCCGGCAAGGCGAAGAAGTCCGACAGGGCGAAGAAATCCGGGAAATCGACACCACCCGCTAGAGTAGAACACCAAGGCGATCAAGGATCGCAAGACCCATGGGCAAGAAGCTGCGTCAGCAGGTTCCACGCAGCAGTCACGGCGATTGGGCGCCCGCCGCCGATCGCCCCGATCCCCTCGACTTGCTCCAGGCGCAGGACAAAGGGCGTCTACAATACCTGCTGCCCATCAAATATGGACGCATGATGGAATCGCCGTTTGCCTTCCTACGCGGTTCAGCCGTGGTCATGGCAGCGGACCTGCAGCCGACACCGGTATCCGGGCTCAACACCATGCTGTGCGGTGATGCCCACCTCTCCAACTACGGCATCTTTGCCACGCCGGAGCGTGAGGTTGTCTTCGATGTCAACGACTTCGACGAGACCTATCCCGGCCCCTGGGAGTGGGATCTGAAGCGCTTGGCTGCCAGTGCGGTCGTCGCAGGTCGAGGAAATGGCTTTGACGATAGAACGAACCGCAAGCTGGCGATGCTGGTCGCTCAGGCATATCGCAGGGCCATGGCGCGCTTCGCCTCGATGAGCATCATGGAGATCTGGTATTTCCACGTCGACGCCTCCTCGGTCGTCGATCTCTTCGATCAATATGCCGGCAAGAGCGCCAAGACTGCCAAGAAGACGGTCAAGAAAGCCCGTTCCCGCACCAGCACCCATGCGATGGACAAGATTACAGAGATAGTGGACGGCAAACGCCGGTTCATCAACACGCCGCCGCTGCTCGTCCGCCTCAGCAACCTGGCGTCCGACGAGGAGAAGAAGGCGGCCGGAGAAAACGGCAATGTAGACAAGATCTGGGAGGAGTATAAGGACAGCGTGCCGGAAGAGCGCCGTAGGCTGCTAAATCGCTTCCGTGTCACAGATGCTGCGCTGCGCGTCGGCGGTGTCGGCAGCGTGGGCACACGCTGCACAATTGCGCTGCTGGAGGGCGATCGACCGGGAGGACGCTATGATTCTACAGCAGAAAGAGGCGGATCATTCATCACTGGAACCTTACCTGCCCAAGCCCAAGCATGATTTCCACAGCCAGGCCGAACGTGTCATCGTCGGCCAGCGCCTGATGCAGGCATCCTCGGACATCTTTTTGGGACAGAATCATAGCCAGAAAGGCATCCAGTTCTACTGGCGCCAGTTTAAGGACATGAAGGGTTCCTTTGACATGACCCAGTTTGATGCCCAAGGCGTTGCCGCTTACCTGGGCATCTGCGCGCTCTGCCTGGCACGCGCCCATGCACGGGCGGGAGATTCCGTGGCCATCAGCGGCTACCTCGGCACGACCGACACATTTGATAAGGCCATCGGCAAGTTCGCCGTTGCCTACGCCGACCAGACGGAGAAGGATCATCAGGCGCTGCTTGATGCCATCGACAGCGGAAAGATCGTAGCTGAGCCGGGCATCTGACCGGACGGAGAGCGAGGCAACCAAGATCGTCAGACTCGTTGGGTACTGAAATTTGCACGAACGATCGTAGGTGCGGTTTGCAACCGCACGAACCGCAGAACTCTGAAATATTCGGAGATTGTGCGGTAACAAACCGCACCTACATTTTTTCGATAGTCCTCTCGGACTTTATGTAACAGTATCTACAGATTTAAGCATGTGAGAAAGGGAGAAACACAAATGTCAGACATTCCACTGAAAGCCAAAGTTCAATGCACCGATGCCGCCTGCGGCAAGACCACCAATGTGATCGTGAACCCTGTCAACCTCCAGGTGACCCACATCGTGGTCGAGGACAAGAAATTGCCCCAGCTATTCAACGCGGCTGGTCTCCGTTGACAAGATAGCCAGTTCGACGCCTGACCAGATCACGCTGAATTGCTCATTCGATGACGTAGCGGCCATGCAGCCCTTCCTTGTCGACGACTTCGTTCAGCAGTCGGGCTCCGGCATGGCCTATGAATCAGGCGACGCCTACTCGTCGCAGTACGTGGTCAACGACACGGCCTATGACAGTGTGCAGGCGGAAAACATGCCCAAGGGCGAATTGGGCCTCTACTCCGGCATGAAGATCGAAGCCTCCGATGGCAAGATCGGCAAGCTGGACGAGCTTGTGCTCGATCCCAAGACCGGGGCAGTCACCCACCTCCAGATGCGCGAGGGCCACCTGTTCGGCAAGAAGGATGTTGCCGTTGCCGTCGCCGACATCGACTTCACCGACGGCGAGACCATCTATCTCAAGCTGGACAAGAAAGCAGTGAAGGCGCTGCCCAAGATCAAGGTCAAGCGCTAGGTCTCGTTGACATTTGAACGCACAGAACGGCTGAAGCCGCCGGCTAACAGCGAGAAGCCGCCTCAGCGGCTTAAGACTCAGCGCCTGGGGGCGCTTCTCGCTGTTAGCGGCGGGATTTATCCCGACATTCTGAAATGTCAACAGAACCTAGTGCATCGGCAAGCTTTATTTGACGAATCTGCGAGCTTGCTTGCGCCGATGCATTTAGGTTCGGCAGCGGAAATACTAGTCGTCATTTCGAGATTGGCGGAACGCTAGTTCTGTATCTATAGTCTGCAGGAATATCCAACCATCTTGTACTTCACAACACAGAAGGAGAATTACTATGGCGAAGGAAAAGAAGAACAACCTGGTCGTCGACTACTTCGAAGGCGCGGATAAGGCCGACGATGCAGCCGATTCCCTCAAGGCGTGGGACAAGGGTAACAAGAGCGTCGAATTGGGCGGCATTGCCATTCTGACCTGGCAGGACGGCAAGATGAAGACGCGTAAAGTCGGCACACGTGATACCGGCAAGGGCGCAGGCTGGGGCACGGCCCTGGGCGCGGCAGTCGGCGTGCTCTCCGGCGGCGTGACCTTGATCGGCGGCGCGCTGGTCGGCGCAGCGGCCGGTGCGGCCACAGGTTCGTTCTTCCACAAGGGATTGGGGATGAGCGACGCTGACAAGACCAAGCTCGAAGACCAGTTGAAGAAGGGCGGTGCGGCGTTGGTCGTCATGACCACCGACTCTGAAGCCCAGGCTACTAAAGAGTTCCTGAACAACCTCAACGATGGTCAAGTCCAGGATTACAAGGTATCGGACGACAGCGCACAGAAGTTGGACGATGCCAAAGACGTGCCGCCGCCGGACAGTTCGGATGAAGCCGATTCGGGCAGCAGCAGTTAATCCAAGAACAAGTCGCTGCTGCACCTACCCGGTCTCGTTCTCGGAAAGCACTGGTTCTGCCTTTTGCTCTGGTTGCGGTTGGCCGGTGGTGATATCGATTGAGGGCATGGGGCGGCAAACCCGTGACACGAAGGCGAGAATTGATGTCGTAGGGACAGGTCTGAGACCTGTCCCTACGATTGACCAACGGGTCTGGCTTTTGCGGCTTCCGATGACCGTGCGGATATTTCGTGCAAAAAACTCGTGCACATAAAAATCAATGGTGATGTTCGATGGACAATTCATGGGTGACGTTGATATTGCTTGGACTTGCGGCCAGTTTCATGCCCATGGTCTTTGGTCTTGAGATCTACGCGCTTGGTGACGAGAACGGCGCCAAGAAAGTATCCGGTCTACTTGGCGGCATTACGTCATTCCGCTTGCTGGTCACTTTGGGTGTCATTCTTTTGTTTGCCGGCGTGATGGCAGGACTGAGCCAAGGTCTTTCGGACATCGGTCAGTTTTTCGGTTCGCTGTTCTCACAGTTGGGTCAGAGCATTACGTCAGGACATCATCTGCTCATCGACCTGCTTCTCGTTGCCGGCGGCGTCTGGTTGATCGTTCAGGCCGTCCGCCATGCACGCCATGGTTCGGCTACAAAGCAGCCACCCCAGTCGTCAAATACGTCCGCTGATTTTTTCGTCCACTGATTCGTCCACTGATGCCTCGGCGGATGCTAAGGCCGTTTCGGTCGGTATTTTTGGCATGCTTGGGATGGGGCTGGCGATGTCTGCCACCAATGTCAATCAGTGGCTGTTCGTGTCAGCCGCCGTCAACGAGATTCTGCGTATGGACGCCCGATTGGCGATTCAGTTACTCGCCTTCCTCGTCTTCATCGGATTCGCTACAGCGCTGATCGCCCTGCCGCTGCTCCTCATCCTCATTCGGCCGCAGGCGGCACAGGGTGACCTCAAAAAGATCAGCGGCTGGATCAACGGCTCCCTGCGTTACGTGGTGGCGGGCATCCTGGGCCTGGTCGGACTCTACTTCATCCTACGAGGCGCTGAAGGTGTAGTAAATTTCTTCGCCGCCGGATAGAGCAGTGCAGAGCTGTTGGACCTCCATCACAGCAGTCCCGAAGATTTCATTGCGGGCTACCCGGAAAACACCATTTTACAGGCAGAAAAAATACCCAACCGATCTGCCCATTTATGGCATGACATCTACCCAACTCGTCTGACACAATCAGATATCCTCCCGAACACACGAAGCGCACGGAAAGAAGGCAAGATAGAGTCAACTAGTCGTGAATTCCATAGCCTCGAGTTCCTCACAAAAGGGAGAGCACATGTGTTGCACATTCACCGCCATTTTGTTTGCCGGCCCAAGAATCGGCATCCTCATCTGGTATCTGTTTAGTCCGGTCTACCTGAACGCCGCCTTCGACCACTTTATCTGGGGCTTTCTGGGTTGGCTCTTCCTGCCCTGGACAACGCTGGCCTACCTCGCTATCTATCCGGGCGGCATCATGGGCTTTGATTGGCTGCTTCTCGGCCTGGGCATCTTCGCCGACTTTTTCACCTACTTCGGCAGCTACTACAACCGCGAGAGCGTGCCCTACGGCGACCAGATTCCCTAGGCCATGGCAGAACAATGGCCATAGATGATAGGGTCGACTTTTGGCTCGGTTTGATCACGGCGCTGTGGAGTGTTATCATTGGATGAATCACCGGTGGCGATCACGGACATCATTCGTGCTCTCATATAGTTGATCCGCCGGATCGGCCCAGAAAACAATCCACGCAACAGTCCATCATGGCGCCGACCAGATCGGTGCGTTTTCGGTGGAGAGCGCCTCGAAGGGTTGCTGTTGCACAGACAGGAGATGGAGACCGACTAATGGCAGCCTTACTGGTTACACTCAGCGCGATGGGTAGCCTAACCCGTGAGTTTGGGTATCTCGCCAAAAAGCCGGATACACGAGCCTTGATGCTCTGGATGGTTGCGCTACTCGGCGTCGGCACACTCTTCTACCACATAGTTGAAGGCTGGAGTTGGCTTGATTCGCTCTACTTCTGCGTGATCACGCTCTCCACAGTCGGCTACGGCGATTTCGACCCATCGACGCCCGGTTCCAAAGTTTTCACGATGATCTACATTTTCATGGGACTCAGTATCTTCGTCTCCCTGGTCAATATGCTGGCCAAAGCTCGAGCGGAGATTCGTTCGGAACGTGTCGCCAAGCGCCAAAGAATGACTCATCGCCAGATAATGCCGTTGCAACAGATGATTCGTAGACAGGAAATGTCTCCACTGCAAAAAGGTGTTCAGCCACGAATTTCACGAATTGACACGAATTTCCTCTCTGGAACCGGCAAAGAACTTCGTGCTAATTCGTGAAATTCGTGGCAAAGAGCCCTTTTTGCAGTAGCGTCGTAAATGCATAGCCTGCGCAGTTGCACGCCATTTTCGTTTTCCGGCTAAGGCCAAACCAAGCAGTGGGAGACTGACAGTGAACAGATATTTCACCGCGCTTTTCAGCATTCGCAATCTGGCCGTGGTGGCCGTAACCGGACCCTTTGTGGGCGCAATCCTCATGCTCCTGCTCGGCATCACCGACGTGGTCAACGCCTATCTGATCTTCTTCGGTGTCGAGGAACCAGACGGTGCGATCGAGTCCGGCGAAGCCGCCATGATTACGTTGGTGGCGTCTGTGGACCATTTCCTCTTCTGAAGGTGTAGTAAATTTCTTTGGGGCCGGATAGAGCAGTGCAGAGCTGTTGGACCTCCATCAAAGCAGTCCGAAGATTTCATTGCGGGATACCCGGAAAACACCATTTTACAGGCAGAAAAAATACCCAACCGATCTGCTCATTTATGGCATGACATCTACCCAACTCGTCTGACACAATCAGATATCCTCCCGAACACACGAAGCGCACGGAAAGAAGGCAAGATAGAGTCAACTAGTCGTGAATTCCATAGCCTCGAGTTCCTCACAAAAGGGAGAGCACATGTGTTGCACATTCACCGCCATTTTGTTTGCCGGCCCAAGAATCGGCATCCTCATCTGGTATCTGTTTAGTCCGGTCTACCTGAACGCCGCCTTCGACCACTTTATCTGGGGCTTTCTGGGTTGGCTCTTCCTGCCCTGGACAACGCTGGCCTACCTCGCTATCTATCCGGGCGGCATCATGGGCTTTGATTGGCTGCTTCTCGGCCTGGGCATCTTCGCTGACTTTTTCACCTACTTCGGCAGCTACTACAACCGCGAGAGCGTGCCCTACGGCGACCAGATTCCCTAGGCCATGGCAGCACAATGGCCATAGGATAGGGTCGACTCTTGGCTCGGTTTGATCACGGCGCTGTGGGTGTTATCATTGGATGAATCACCGGTGGCGATCACGGACATCATTCGCGCTCTCATATAGTTGATCCGCCGGATCGGCCCAGAAAACAATCCACGCAACAGTCCATCATGGCGCCGGCCAGATCGGTGCGTTTCCGGTGGAGAGCGCCTCGAAGGGTTGCTGTTGCACAGACAGGAGATGGAGACCGACTAATGGCAGCCTTACTGGTTACACTCAGCGCGATGGGTAGCCTAACCCGTGAGTTTGGGTATCTCGCCAAAAAGCCGGATACACGAGCCTTGATGCTCTGGATGGTTGCGCTACTCGGCGTCGGCACACTCTTCTACCACATAGTTGAAGGCTGGAGTTGGCTTGATTCGCTCTACTTCTGCGTGATCACGCTCTCCACAGTCGGCTACGGCGATTTCGACCCATCAACGCCCGGTTCCAAAGTTTTCACGATGATCTACATTTTCATGGGACTCAGTATCTTCGTCTCCCTGGTCAATATGCTGGCCAAAGCTCGAGCCGAGATTCGTTCGGAACGTGTCGCCAAGCGCCAAAATGACTCATCGCCAGATACTGCCGTTGCAACAGATGATTCGTAGACAGGAAATGACTCCACTGCAAAAAGGTGTTCAGCCACGAATTTCACGAATTGACACGAATTTCCTCTCTGGAACCGGCAAAGAACTTCGTGCTAATTCGTGAAATTCGTGGCAAAGAGCGCTTTTTGCAGTAGAGTCGTAAATGCATAGCCTGTGCAGTTACACGCCATTTTCGTTTTCCGGCTAACGGCCAAACCAAGCAGTGGGAGACTGACAGTGAACAGATATTTCACCGCACTTTTCAGCATTCGCAATCTGGCCGTGGTGGCCGTGACCGGCCCTTTTGTGGGCGCGATCCTCATGCTCCTGCTCGGCATCACCGACGTGGTCAGCGCCTACCTGATCTTCTTCGGCGTCGAGGAAGCGGAGGGCGCGGTCGAGTCCGGCGAGGCAGCCATGATCACACTGGTGGCGTCAGTGGACCATTTCCTCTTCGCCACCATCCTGATGATCTTCGGCGTGGGCATCTATGCCCTGATCTTCGGCAGTACCCGGAACGATGGTCAACATAGCCCTCGCGACAAACACATGAGTTGGAACCATCTCAAGAATCTGGGCGGAATGGACGAAATGCTGCTCAAGGTGATCATCATGTTGCTTTCGGTCAGCTACCTCGAATTCGTGTTGAGCGCCGGCATGGGCAATTTGGGTTGGACGTACCTGATTGTTCCCGCTGCCATCGTTGCCCTGGGGCTCTGCCTCAGATGGATGGGCGCGTCTTCCGATGCGACTGAGCAGAACGACATGAAACGTGAGGAGCTAGAGGTCAAAACGTTGCAGGCGCAAATGACGCACCTCAATGCATCGATGGACGAATTGGAGCGCATGGTAGCGCTGCACGAAAAGGGCATCCTTGATGAAGCGGAGTTTGCCAAGATGAAGGCTCATGGTTGTCACGAAGTAGACACGTTCTTGCCCCAAATGTGAGATGGATGTGTTGGCGCATAGCGCCTGCTTCGCGAACAAAACGGGTTGAGCATTCCGGCAGCCGCAGCCTGAGACTGTCGAGGGCGTCGGCGGGTCGACCCGGCTTCGACAAGCTCAGCCTGCGCTTCTTCTCAACTGACTTCGAACACACCCATTTGAGACGAACCAGCAGAGCGGCGCCACGTGGCATTGCATCCATCACCTATGTTATGATGGATACGCCAGCGCATGCGTCGCGACGACCGCCAATTTCCTCGTCGCCGCCGACATCGTATGGATTGCGGACCCATCCGATCAGCAAAGATACTCAACAGAACTACCCAATTTAGGCAAGCCGAATACCCAACCCGACAGGTATAGTGAACGCAAGAAGAATGTATGATCGACTCTCCTTGCATGGCACTTCACTTGAACCGCTGGTCAAACCAGCCACCACGGATACCAAATGGGCAACAGCACAACCTCTACAAAGAAGCGTCTTGTACCCAACATCGCATTTGGCGTTGGCCTCACGCGGCATTGCCGCCATCGCCGCCGGTTTATTGTTGATCTTCTATCCGGACAAAAGCCGCGCCATGCTGGGCAACATGATCGAATACGACCTACGACGAGCCACTGGAGAGAATTCATGTCGACACAGAACACCACCGAAAGTTCCATCCTGCGACCGCTATTGGGTATAGGCGTCGCGGTCCTCATTCTGGCCGGCATGTGGGCCGGGAAAGGGATCGTAAATCAATTGCCTTATCGCCGGTCTTCTGACTCTGCTCTCCATCCCTCTGCTGGATTGGTTGAAGAAGAAAGGGATTGTCGACAGCGGTGGCAATGACATTAATCATTGTGCTGGTTCTAATCCTGGCCGGCCTCCTGATCGGTCTCGTTGGCGTCTCTGCCGCCCAGATCCTCAAAAATTCCTGAGTAACAGCAGACGCTCGAGACCAATGCTGACCAACTCAACGAAGCCTTACAGGCACGCGGCATTGACCCGTCTGCCTTTACATCGACCCTCAAGACAGTTGCCGCCGCTGTCTTTGCAGTGTTCGCCGGCGTGGCTGCCAATCTGACCAGTTTGATCGTAAGCGGCGCCTTCACGATATTTATCTTTGCCTTCATGCTGGCCGATTCCGGCAATATGGGGAAGCGAATACGTAAGCTCGTGCCTGCTGACAGCCCGTTCCTGATCAGCGCTAGCGCAGCAACGTCTTCGGTCGGCACCTACATGTTGATCCTGACAGTAGTCAATCTGATTATCGCCGTGCTTGACATGATTTTCCTGTGGATTCTCGGCATTCCCCATGTCCTGTTATGGGGTGTACTGGCCTTTATCTTCGGCTACGTACCCTACATCGGCTACTGGGTTTCAATCATTCCGCCGCTGATCATCGGCTTTGTCCAGGGCGGCGTCACCATGGTGATCATCATCATTGTGGGCTACTGGTTCATCAACGGCATGATCAGCACCGTCATCGCCCCGCGATTCTACGGCAAGGGGCTGAATCTATCATCCGAGTGTCTCGCTGGTCTCCGTCCTCTTCTGGGGTGCGCTCCTTGGGCCCGTCGGATCCATCGTTGGCGTTCCTTTGACAGCCTTGATCAAATCCATTGTGCTCGCAAATTATCCCGGCACCAAGTGGTTAGCCGCGGCCATGAGTTCCGGCGACGGGACAGCCACAGACAACACCGCCGAAGCCATCCAGTCAACGTCAGGAGCATAGACCCATGTTTTGGACCATACTGTCAGTCCTATTAGCAATCTACGTGATCTCTGTCGCTTTTTACATTGTTCTCGAAAATCGTAAACCCCAGTCAACCTACGCCTGGCTATTGGGGTTCGTGGCCTTCCCTATTGTCGGGCTGCTCGTCTACTATTTTCTCGGGCGCGGTTCAAAAACGTTCAGCCAGGAAGCCCGTATGACCCGTGAATTCGTCGACGGCGATTTCAGAAAGGCGTTGTTCAGCCAGATCCTGAGCACTGATGAGATTGTCGACCGTATGGAGGCCGAGAATCCCGAAGATGTCGATCTGGATCTCATGCAGGTTGATCTCACACAACGTGGGCACCTCCTTGACCGGCCGCAACGATGTGACGATCCTACAGGATGCCGATAATTTCTACCCGGCACTGTTGGAAGACCTGAAGCAGGCGAAACATCATATTCACCTCCAGTACTACATCTGGACCGACGACGAGTTTACCAATGAACTCAAAGATGTGTTGATCGAGCGTGCCAAAGCCGGCGTCATCGTGCGCGCGCTCTATGATGCCAGCAGCAAATCGATGTTGAGCGATGAATACATCGCTGATTTGCAGGACAACGGCATCCAGTTTATCCCCTACCTTGGCTACAACACGTTGCGCACCATCCATCTTGCCAACTATCGATGCCATCGCAAGATCACCATCATTGACGGGCGCATCGGCTACCTCGGCGGCATGAATCTGGACAAGGAACAGATGCCGGGCGTGGCCTGGCCCCACTGGCGCGACACCCAGGTACGCGTCCACGGCGAAGCGGCGCAGGCACTGCAAGTCGCCTTCTTCACCGCCTGGAACAACACCAAGGCCGAGCGTATCGATGACAAAATGATCTACTTCCCTGATCTCTCGGAAGAAGTTCAAGATCTCCTACCGGTCCAGATCACCATGTCAGGTCCTGACTCGCAGTGGCATGGCGTCCGTCAGGTTTATTCCCACCTGATCCAGTCTGCCCGCGACCATGTCTACATCCAGTCGCCCTTCTTCATTCCCGACGAGGTCATCTCCGATGCCATGAAATCCGCTGCGCTGGCCGGTGTCGACGTACGCATGATCTGCACGCCCCGTGGCGCTACGTTCCAGATTCCCTATCGAGCGGCTAATACCTACTTCCAAGACATGGCTGGAGCCGGCGTGCGGATCTATCTCTACAACGGCGGATACTACCATGCCAAGACGGTCAACATGGACTCCCAGGTTTGCTCCATCGGTTCATGCAACATGGACATCCGCAGCTACAATCTGAACTATGAGATCAACTCGGTGCTCTATGACCGCGACCAGGCCAAAGAACTGGCCGACCAATTCATGCGCGATCTCGAAGACTGCACGGAGTTTAAACTGGAGGAGTACAACAGCCGCAGCGTTTGGTCCAGATTCATCGATTCGATCTGGCGGCTCGGTTCACCGGCGATGTAGATACCGGTCTATCTCTCGGGAACAAGCAGTCAGGCTTTGGCAGAAACCTGTCTGCCTGTTCAGGGCAAATGTTCGAGTTTTCGGCAACCTGACATGACGTCAGTCCTAAGAGCGATGTAGCGAAAGAGAGCCACCGGTGCCGTCTCACAGATCACACAGCTTGCAGAATAAAATCTTCTTCTATGGCATTTTTGCCGTGCTGACCGTTGCCATGTTGTGGCTGATCGGCAGTTTCGTGGGCGTGATCGCCTTCTCATTGGTGATGGTCATCGTCCTTCGGCCAGTCCATCTTTTCTTGATGCGCCACATGGGCAATCGTTCCGGTCTGGCGACACTGTTGACCCTTCTACTCTTTTTTGCCGTGCTGATCGTGCCGACATTCGCAATTGTCAGCGTGACCATCGATCAGCTTGAGGCACTGCGCGCCGATTTCTCGGTTGACGGAGAAGCGATCTCGGCAGAGTCATTCTCAGCGGATGAACTTCGAGCGCGCGTCGAAGCGCGTCTTGCCCAGATTCCGGCGCTGAAGAACGTGAAGATCACAGACGATCAGGAGGCGAAAGTTCAAGAGCTTGTCTCAGGAGCGGCAGGGTGGTTGTCCAAGGCATTGGTTGGACTCGGCATGTCGATCCCGGTGCTGATTGCCAACACCTTCATCTTTCTCGGCATCGTGGGCGGGCTACTGCCCAACCACGACAAGTTCGTGCAGCGCCTACTCCTGCTCAGCCCAATGAGCGATGAGGTCGACCGCCTCTACCTGCGCAAAATCAAGGCGATGGTCTGGTCCATGTTTGTCGGCATGTTCATCATTGCCATCGGCCAGGGGCTGATCATGGGGCTGCTCTACTGGATCGCCGGCATTCCCTATCTGGGGCCGCTGACCTTGGTCTCAATCGTTGCCGCCATGCTGCCATTGGGCGCCAGTCTAATTGCACTGCCGGTCGGCATTGTGACACTCCTGCTCGGAAACTACATTCCGGCGCTCATCATTCTGGCCGGCTATCTGCTCATTGTCGCCAATGTCGACAATCTTGTGCGTCCACGGCTTGTTTCCAAGGACGCCACAATGAGCTTTGCTGCGGTCATGATCAGCGCGTTGGGCGGCTATGCGCTCTTCGGATTCTTTGGCGTAATCTACGGACCGGTCATCATGATCCTGTTTCTGACAACGGTCGATGTTTACCAGGAGCACTATCTGTCCGCGGATCAGTCGACCGTCGTTGACTCCACTGCACAGGTGCCGGTCACCACGACAGCTTCGGCGCCATCGATGGCAGAGGAACCCAGCTCCTGATTCTAAGGCCGACTTCACCACTCCATCAATTTTGAGTATCCCAGCGGGTCTGGAAACGGGTCAGCAAGACGAGACGATCAGGAGTTTTCGCAAGAACAGACCACAAGAGACAGGAGAAGTCACATGGGCCTCATCAGAAATATCGTCCACGATAACCAGATTACGCCTGACGACGTTCCGCGTATTGAGGATGCCCTCTTCTACGAGGGCGCAAAACGACGCCTCAATCTTGAAAGTTTTGCGGTATTGATGTTTTTCGCCACGATCATTGCCACCTACGGCGTCATTTCAGACTCCACGGCGACGGTCATCGGCGCCATGATCGTGGCGCCGCTCATGACGCCGATCATGGCCACGGCAGCAGCCCTGGTCATGGGACGCATGAAGTTGGCCGGACAATCTCTCCTCATCGTCGCCGGTGGCGTTATCGGCGCAATATTCATCTCCTGGCTCCTGGGTGTGATCTACACGACAGGCATCATCTCGGTGACCACAAATTCACAGATCGTCGCGCGCGTATCGCCCCGCCTGGTCGATCTGTACGCGGCCCTGGCCTCGGGCGCGGTGGGCGCCTTCGCCATGAGCCGGAAAGATGTTGCCAACACGTTGCCCGGCGTGGCCATCGCCATCGCACTGGTACCGCCGTTGGCCGTTGTCGGCATAACACTTTCGCAAGGCGCCTACAGTGATGCAGGCGGCGCCTTCCTGCTCTTCCTCACCAACTTTCTGTCGATTCTGTTGGCCGGCGGCGGCGTCTTTGCGTTGCTCGGTCTCTCCAAGGCATCGATGTCAGAGCTCGTGGGCACTGCCAGGCGCAATGCATTCCTGCTGATTGCCTTGGGCACGCTGCTGGTAATTATTCCTCTGGCGACTACCAGCATCAATACCGGCAAGGCCGGAATACTTCAGTTCCACACGACAAAAGCGGCTCAGGAATGGTTGAGCGGCTCGGAGAACTATGAGTTAGTCAGTGTTCGGTCAAGTGCCGGCGCTGTGGAAGTTCGCATCACCGGGGACGGCGATCTACCGCCCACCGATCGATCTCATTGACGACGTCAATGTGCTACACATCAGAACCCGCAACCATTCGACTCGTTGTCATCCCGTCAAAGCAACAAGAGATTCTGCTGAATCAACTAGTTGCTCGTTTTTCACCATTGATCCAGAGCGCAATAAATGACCTCGCCGGCCGGCCGGCGAGGTCATTTTTGCGCTCTGGATCGGCGAAGAGATTCACCAATCAATCACCTGAATTAATGCCGAGCCATTTCCGACGGCGGCGCGTGGGTGAACTGTCTCGTCGCCAGTTAAGAAGTGCGAGTCCGATGAAGATGATGATCATGCCGACGATCATGGTCGGCGTGATCTGTTCGCCCAGAAAGAGCGACCCGAGGATGACAGCAACAACCGGCAACACATACGATGTCTGCGAAGCCGAAGTGGCGCCGAAGCGCTTGATGATGTAGAAGCTCAGCCACATGCCGGTGAAGCTGCCGACCAGCGCAGCATAGACCAGCGCGACGTATCCGGTGGCAGTCACATTGCTGAGGTCATAGCCGACGGTGAAGTAGGTGATAGGAAGAAGGATCAGCGTTGCCGCAAACATGCGAATGCTGGCGACGTCCCATGAATTGGCGGTGCGCAGATAGCGCCGCGCATAGACGGACGCCGCAGCGCTCGAGGTAATGCCGATCAGCGCCCAGGCATAGCCGCGCCAGTCGGCCTCGGCAAGCTCGGCCAGGCCATTCTCGCCCTGAAGAAGCAACACGCTTGCGCCCGCAACCGCGACAACAATGCCCAACCCGATCTGCCAGGTCAACTGCTCATCGGGCAGAAAGACCTGGGCCAGAAGTACAGTCACGACCGGCCCCAACGTCAACAGCAGCGCGGTGACACCGCTCGACTGGTATTGGAGCGAACTAACGATACAGGTCATGGAGACGGCTGTGCCGAAGATGCCAAAAACAGACGCCTTTCCCCAGAGCCGCGGATCTCGCGGCCAGGGGCGCTCGGCAATGATCCAGCCGCTGATGGCATAGACAATCAGATGCGCTGATGAGGCAATCAGCAGACGCAGACTGATATACGTTCGCGGGTCATATTGGCCGACGCTGAAACGAGAGACCACGAGCGTCGAACCCCAGAGAAATCCGAGTAGAACAACGTAGGGGATGGCTTTCGGTCGCATACAGAAACGCTCTCAATCTTCATGAGCCGGAAAGGGCATTTGTCTACAAGAAACACCCCAAACGCCAATAGCCATTGATTGCCATATCGGCGATGGTGGTGTATCCTAGGCTCCAATTTGTGTGTTTTCATTTTGGGCAATTTTCCGGTAGGCAGACCGCCTACCCATCGCATCATCATACTATATGGGATGCGGTCCGCCCGCAATTATCCTCTGGCCGACTTGCTGACGAAATTTGCGTTCGCAAGCTAGGCAAGAGTGTACGCTCTGAACCGATCGCCGGCCAGTTCGGCTAGGTTCACAGCGCTAGAATTGAAGTGAGTCCATCCTGTGCCCGTCTTATTGCTCAGTCTGTTGTTGCTCAGCGCTACAGGCTTGTTGCTGTGGATTGTAAGACCCCACCGTTTTCGCTTCGCCGGCTGGTTGGCCGCGATCCCTCCCGCACTCGTCACCGCCTTGCAATTAAGCCAGCTTGTTCCCGTCAGCCAGGGCATCTTTCTCAACGAAGTCTATCCTTGGGCGCCCAGTCTCTGGCTGGAAGTGAACCTCTGGCTGGACGGTCTTGCGCTGCTCTTCGGCCTCATCATCACCGGCATTGGCACCGCGGTGGCGCTCTACACGGCCTACTATTTCGAAGACGATGAACGGCAGGGATACTTCTATCTGCTGCTCTTCCTCTTCATGACCTCCATGCTGGGGTTGGTCTGGTCCAACAACCTGCTCACCCTCTTTGTCTTCTGGGAGGGCACGAGCATCACCAGCTATCTGCTCATCGCCTTCAAGACCAAGGATCCGGCCTCGTTGAAGGGTGGCCGCACCGCCTTTGTGGTCACCGGCTTTGGCGGCCTGGCCATGCTCGCCGGCTTCACCCTGATCGGCGTGGAGACGGGCACGCTCAACATCGCCGAATTGCTCAGTATGGACTTGACGACGAATCCATACTATCCGATTTTTCTTGGCCTCATCCTGTTGGGGGCGTTCACCAAATCGGCACAGTTCCCATTCCATTTCTGGCTGCCGGGGGCCATGGCTGCGCCTACGCCGGCCAGCGCCTACCTGCACTCGGCCACCATGGTCAAAGCCGGCGTCTTCTTGCTGGCACGCCTGCATCCCACCCTCAGTGACAGCCCGCTCTGGTTCTGGACGCTGCTGATCGTTGGCGGCATCACCATGCTGCTGGGCGCGATCAGCGCCATTCGTTACTACGACATGAAGGCGCTGCTGGCCTACGCCACCGTCAGCCAACTGGGCGTGCTGGTGATGCTGCTTGCCTTCCAGGGCGAAGAGGCCTACATCGCCGTAGCCGTCGGTATCCTGGCCCATGCGCTCTACAAGGGGCCGCTCTTTATGGTGGCCGGCATCGTCGACCACGCCACCGGCACGCGTGATCTGAGACGGCTTGGCCGGGCTGGCGCGCCCGCTGCTCTGGGTCACGGTGACGGCCACGCTGGCCGGGCTCTCCTTGGCCGGCATCCCGCCCACATTCGGCTTCGTGGCCAAGGAGACCTTGCTGGAGACGCTCTATCATTACATGGAGCATGGTGATCAGGCCGTGGGTGCGCTGGCGTTGGTTGCAGCACTGATCGTAGGCGCCTTCTTTGTGGCCGCCAGCTTCACCCTGCTCTGGGAGGCCTTCTATCGAAAGCAGGCCGACTCAGATGATCCGGCCCATGTCCATCACAAGCCGGCATTTTCCTTTGTGGCAGGGCCGCTTGCGCTTACCCTGATCGGCGCGGCAATACCCTTGACGCTCAGCCAGGCTGGAAGTCTGCTCTTCGTGCCGGCGGCGTCCTCCATTGGCCATGAAGAGATCCATGTTCACCTCAAGCTCTGGCACGGCCTGACGCCCATCTTTGGGTTAAGCATGGTCGCCATTGCCTCCGGTATCGGCCTCTTTTTCATACGCAGTTGGCTGCGCAGAGTCCTGAACGCTTTGCCCGCCAAACTCTCCGGCGACTACGGCTTTGGTCGCATCGACAAGGGCATGTACGCATTGGCCGACTGGTCGACGAAGACTGTGCAGGGCGGCACGTTGGCGTCCCAGGCCAGCATCGTTATGTTGATCGGCATTTCGGTTCTCTTCTTCTCCGTCGTCAACTGGGACTTGATTCCATCCATCGGCATCGAGTGGGCATCGGGCATGATTGCCTACGAAGTGCTCACGGTGGCGATGATCATCTTTGCCTCTCTGGTGACCGTGCGTGCGCAGACGCGCCTGACCGGCATTGTCAGCCATTGGCGTGGTCGGCATCGGCGTCACACTTTTCTTCGTCTTCTTCAGCGCGCCCGATCTGGCGCTGACGCAGCTACTGGTCGAAGTGCTGACCGTCGTGCTGCTCATCCTGGTCTTCTATCGCATCCCGCCGGAGACGCGGCCGGATATGGGCGTCAGCGTTGTAACACGTAACTGGGTGATGGCGATCCTGGCCGGCATCTTCGGCTTCACGCTGGCGCTGGTGGCATCGGGCGGCGCCTACGCACCGTCCATCAGCGACTACTTCCTGCTCAATTCGATTGCCGGCGGGCACGGGGCCAATGTGGTCAATGTGATCCTGGTCGACTTCCGCGGCTACGATACCATGGGCGAGATGACAGTCCTGGCCATCGCTGCGCTGGGCGGTTACGCGCTGTTGCGCTCTCCCCGCTTCCAGGTGCTTCGCAAGGAGCCTCGACCGGAACCGAAACCGTCAGAGAAGGACGCAGCGGCTCCAGGACAGATTGTCGAAGATCCCGCCGAAAGTGAGGGTGACGCCAAATGACCGAACGGTACCTTCGCCTACTCGACCACTTCCTCACCCCCATCATCATGATCCTCGCCATCTTTCTATTGCTGCGCGGCCACAACAGCCCCGGCGGCGGCTTCATTGCCGGGCTTGTCGTAGCAGCGGTGCTGCAATTGCAGATCATGAGCCGCGGCGAGGCCTTGGTTCGCACCAGCATAGGCCGATATCTGCATCCAATGATGGGATTTGGGCTCTTCTTGTCAGCGACTGCTGCTTCGCTGGGCATCCTCTATGGCGGCTTCTTCAAGGGCGTCTGGTGGCATATGCCGCTGGGTCTGCTCGAATTTGATTTTGGCACGCCGGTCGCGTTCGATATCGGCGTCTTTCTGGTCGTGGTGTCGGTTGTGACCTCATTCTTGCTAGGACTCAGCCCCCAGGAGAAGGAGGGCGCCCGTGAATAGTGCAATATTCGCCCTGGGCGTTGGCATGCTCTTTGCAACCGGGACCTTTCTGGTGTTGCGCCGGCGTCCGATCAAGTTGCTGCTGGGACTTGGCCTGCTGACCCATGGCGTCAATCTGCTGATCTTTAGCACTGCAGCCAAGTCGATCGGCCTGCCGCCCATCGAGGACAAGGCTACGTTCAGCGGCGACATCGCGCCGTACGTCGATCCCCTGCCCCAGGCGCTGATCCTGACCGCCATCGTCATCAGTTTCGGCATCACGGCCTTCATCGTGATGTTGATCAACCGCCGCCACACGATCATGGAAGAATCCGGCGATGTCGCTGGTGAGCGCCATCGATCCCTTTGCACCGTTTGAACACTACATAAGCGGGCTTGACAGTCACCTGGACGACTATGAGTGGTTGGGCTATTCGCTTGAGGACGAAGTGCAAGAGAACAGCGATTTAGAGAACGACCGAGAACGACAGAGAACGAAGTGAATGAGGATGAAGTGCAGGCGGACCCAGATGGAAACAACAATGGAGGGGCCGGCTAAATGGCGCTGAATCCCAACTGGCTGGTCGCCCCCATCGTGATTCCAATGATCTGCGCCGCGCTGGGCTTGACCGTGCGCCACTGGAGCTACTCGCGCACGGCCCGCATTCAGCGCGGCCTGTCGATGACGGCTGTGACGCTCAATCTACTGGTAGCGATTGCCATCCTTGTCTACACCATCGGCGGCGACCAGCGCCTGGTCCTGCAAGCGGGTCAATGGCCCGCGCCCTTCGGCATCACACTCTTTGCCGACGGACTGAGCGCCATCATGCTGACGTTGACCGGCATCCTTGCCGCGGCCACGGTGAGCTATGCCATGGGCACGTTGGATGACCGCGAGCGCATGAACTTCCACCCGCTGCTGCTCTTCCTGCTCATGGGCGTCAACGGGGCCTTTCTGGCAGGCGATCTCTTCAATCTCTACGTCTTCTTCGAAGTATTGCTCATGGCCAGTTTCGTGTTGCTCACCCTGGGCGGACAGCCGGGTCAGATCAATGGCGGCATCCGTTATGTCGTGTTGAACTTGCTGGCGTCGATCCTCTTCCTGACGGCGGCGGCCATCACCTATGGTTCGCTGGGCACATTGAACATGGCGCACATTGCGTCGCGCATGCATCTGGCGCCGGAGGGCATTCAGATGTTGCTGGCCGGCCTCTTCCTGGTCGTCTTCAGCAGCAAGGCCGCACTGTTCCCGCTCTTCTTCTGGCTGCCGAGCAGCTATCATACGCCTCACCCGGCGGTCACGGCCTTCTTCGGCGGCCTGTTGACCAAGGTCGGCATCTATTCGCTCTACCGTGTCTTTCCCCTGCTCTTCCCGACCTTTCTCATCGCCTGGCAACCGCTGATCTTGACGATTGCAGGCCTCACCATGTTTGTCGGCGTGTCATGGGCGCCATGTCCGTGGGCACGGTGCGCCGCGTGCTCAGCTTTCACATCATCAGCCAGGTCGGCTATATGGTCATGGGGCTGGGGCTGGCAGCCACCGGTGACCCTGTGCTGGCCGGCTTTGCCTTGTCCGCAGGCATTCTCTACCTGGTCCACCACATGATCGTCAAGAGTGCGCTGCTCATGGCCGGCGGCGCCGCTGAACTCGAAATGGGCACAGGCAGTCTCTCGCCCGGCTATCTGGGCGGCATCATCGGACAGCGGCCTGCGCTGGCGACGCTCTTCTTCATTGCCGCCTTCTCGCTGGCCGGCATTCCGCCGTCAAGCGGCTTTGTGAGCAAGCTGAGCCTGCTCGAGAGTGCGTTCGGCAGCGCGCATTGGGCCATTGCCGCCATCGCCCTGCTTGTGAGTCTTCTGACCATGATGAGCATGATCCGGCTCTGGCAGAAGGGCTTTGCCGGCAAAGTCCGAGCATGCGCCGGCTGTGCATGCGCCGCTTGCACACAGTCGGCGAAAATGGCTCACATTGACACCGATTGCCGTTCTTGTCATACTGAGTCTATCGATCGGTATCTTTGCTCAACCCGTCTTCAACATGTCGAGCGTGGCCGCACAGCAGGTCCTGGACCGCGAGGGCTACATTGCGGCCGTGGATCCCATCGAAGGCATTCCGGAAGTCTCGTCAGGACATAGCCGAAGAGGAAGAAGGGCATGGAGGGGCATAGCGAGGAAAACGTTGAAGTGAGGATACTGATTGAAGTGGAGGAGGGCGTTGAGGTCGACGTTGAGGTCGACGTTGAGACTGGGGTAGAGGAGGCAAGTCACTAGCCATGTTGCTGCTCTTTTTCTTCAACGTCTTTCTGGCATTGCTCTGGATCATTCTTTTTCAGAGCAGCAGCCTCATCGATTTTGTCGTTGGCTTTCGTGGTCTCTTTTGTTCTGCTCTCCATCTTCGAACGACGTTATGGTCGCACCGGACTCTATGCCCTGGCTTTCTTGGTCAACGTGCTCTGGCAGGTTATCGTCAGCAGCGTCGAGGTGGCCTGGGTGCTGATCCAGCCACGCCTGAAGATCGCGCCCGGCATTGTGGCCGTCCCGCTGGACGTGACCCAGGATTTTCAGATCGCCACCTTGGCCTCTGCCATCACGTTGACGCCGGGCACATTGAGCGTCGACGTGGGCCGTGATACGGTGACCGGCGGGCAGGTGCTCTTTGTGCACACGCTCTTCACCGACGATCCGGAGAGACTGCGCCGCCAGATTAAGGGTGGATTCGAACGCTACATCCTGGAGATCAGCCAGGGTGGCCGCAGAGAGAGCGAGACGACCTGATGGAGACCAGCTTCTTTCTACGCAGCCTGGACATTCTCATCACGTTGCTGATGATCTCCATGTTGCTCGCCTCCTGGCGGCTCTATCGAGGGCCAAATACGCCAAATCGTACCGTCGCCTTCGACCTGATCGCCATCCACGCCGTCGGCGTCTTTGCGCTCTTCGCCATTCGTCTGGGGTCAATCGATCTGCTTGACGGCGCCATCATTACTGCCGTTTTGGGTTTTCTCGGCGCCATGATGTTTGCCCGCTATTTGGAGCAGTCCGATCAGGAAGATCTGGAAGGATGACGAGGGGTAGATGAATCAAGGCTCTTGGAGGAGAAAAACGTAATCCGTAATTCGTAAAGAGTTGCACCATGTAGAATGCCACTACTCATTACGCAGTACGAATTACTCGTTGCCACGCCAGGAGCACCAACCAGATTGAGTCCGGTCATGGAAGACCGACCAGAAACGAGGGCCCCGTGAGCGAGTTCCTTACTTTTATTCTGGCTGTGGCGATCATTATCACCGCGGCGAAGTTCGGCGGCTATCTCAGCGTCAAGGCTGGCCAGCCGTCGGTACTCGGCGAATTGATTGTCGGTATCATTCTCGGTCCCACTGTGCTCGATATGTTGCATGCCTGGCCAGTCTTCGCCCACAGCGAAGGGCTGGGCGAAGTACTGAAGTTGATGGCCGAGTTGGGCGTCATCTTCCTGATGATGTTGGCCGGCCTGGAACTACACCTGGAAGAATTACTCAGGGCGGGCAAGGTGTCGGCGCTGTCTGGAACCATCGGCGTCTTTCTGCCCCTGATCCTAGGCTACTACACGGCGATTTTCTTTGGCGCCGGCACATCGGAAGCGGTCTTTATCGGACTGGCCCTGGCAGCGACAAGCGTCAGCATTTCGGCGCAAACGCTGATGGAGTTGAACGTGCTGCGCTCGCGTGTGGGTCTGGCGTTGTTGGGTGCGGCGGTCTTTGACGATATCCTGGCGATTCTGTTGCTCTCCATCGGGGCCATTGTCTTCGGCGGCGCCATGGGCGGCTACGGCTGATATTGGGCTGACCGTGCTCAGAATGGTCGGCTTTCTGGTGGCGGCATCGCTTGTCGGCCTTTATCTGATTCCGCCGCTGGCGAGTTTCTCCGCCCGGTTGCCGATCAGTCGCAGATTGCTCTCGTTTGTTGTGGTTGCAACCCTGATTTTCGCATGGGCCGCTGAGTACATCGGCGGCATGGCGGCCATCACAGGGGCCTTTATGGTCGGACTCTTCCTCGCACGTACGCCCTACAAGGCGCGTATCGAAGCGGGGATCACGGCGTTGGCCTATGGCTTCTTTGTGCCGATCTTTTTTGTCAATATTGGCCTTGAGGCAAACATGCGCGGCATTAGCGGCAGCGCCTGGTGGTTTGCCATCGCCATCACCGTGGTCGCTATCCTGAGCAAGATCATCGGGTGCGGCGCCGGCGGACTGATGAGCGGATTTAGCCGCAAAGAGTCGTTACGATTGGGCATCGGCATGGTCTCACGCGGCGAAGTAGGCCTGATTGTGGCTTCATTTGCCGTAGCGCAGGGCCTGCTATCGCCGGCGAATTTCTCCATCGTGGTCTTTATGGTGATCATGGCGACGCTGGTCACTCCGCCCATGTTGCGTTGGTCCTATGCGAGCGAGCGTCAGGATCGAAGGGAGTCGAAGCGGACGACGAGTGATTGGTGGCAGTGACAAGACAAAGTGATCACCCGAGTACCTTGTAAGAGACGGAGGATATCATGGATCGCATGGTGATGTTGGTCATGGAACGGTTCGGCAAGACCACGGAAGTCATGGAGGCATGGCAAGCAGCCGGCGTCTCGGGCATCACAGTCTGGGAGAGTCGCGGCCGCGGGCGCATGCATGCAGATGCGGGCTTGCGCGACGATTTTCCGATCATCCCGAGCCTGGCGACCCTGCTCCGGACACAGGAAGAGGAACATCGAACGATCTTCACGCTGGTCGATGGCGATGAGATGGTGGATCGGCTGATTGAAATAACCGAAGAGATCACCGGCGGACTCGATGGACCCAACAAAGGCATTTTACTCGTGCTGCCGGTCTTGCGTACGGTAGGCGTACTGCCGGCAAAAGTCCAGCCCGAGTCTGACGGATAGCGCTCGTATTCATCCTAATGTTTTGGGTCTGTTTAACGTGTCTGCTATCAAGTACGAGTACGAGCTGATAGCGAGGAATTGGAGAAAAGCATGAAACGAACATCTGTTGCTGAAGTCAGCGCGCTGTCGACCATGAAGGCGCTGGTCCTGCCGGAAAAGACGCCGTTGGCCGAAGCCATTGACAGTTTTGCATCCAACGAGGGGCAGCATGGCATCTTCCTCAGTGGGGAAGACGGCAAACTGGCCGGTGTCGTGAACAATGCGGACCTGCTGGATTGGGCGCGTCTCCAGTTCGACGTCATGCCCGGCGATCCGTTGGCGGTCGGCAAGGTGCGGCGGTTAATGTCGGCCAAGAACATCTCCGATCTGGCGGGGCGCAACAGCAAGCGCATGTCCGTTACCGTTACGGAAACGCTGGCCGACGCGCTGGAGCGCATGGCGACCTTTGAACTTGAAGACATCGCCGTACTTGACGAAGACGGCCGCATCGTCAACGATCTACGGCTGAGCGAAGTGCTCTCCTTTGCTCTACGCGTCCAACGCGGTCATGAAACAGATTCATCCTAACAGCCTATGTCATTCACACTGCACTATCCAGAGACCATCGTTCTCATCTTGGCGGCGATCTGGCGTTGCCTTCATGCTGATCAGTTCCATCGGCGTCATCCGCCTGCCGGATGTGCTCTCGCGCATGCATGCCGTCGGCAAAGCGGGGACGCTCGGCATCAGCGCCCTGCTCCTGAGCGCCGGCCTCTTCTTCCAAAACGGCCAGATCTGGCTCATGGTCGCCCTCATTGCGCTCTTCTTCGTGACTGCGCCCATCTCTACCGCGGCCATGGCGCGTGCGGCCTATCGCACTCGGCTGCACAAGCGCGAGGATCTCGTCTACAACGACATGGCAGATCCTCGATATGAGACGAGTGAGGAGATCGAAGGAAGAAGATGGACGGAAGAGCCGGAGCCAACCAATCGTCAATGCGGAATCGTGAAAGAGAACGATTGACCCGACTCTCTCAAATTTCCCCTGTCGAGAACCATCTCACAAGGAATGATCTCAATGAGCTTCGACTTCGACCAGCCAATCAACCGCCGCGGCAGTGACAGCGCCAAATGGCGCAAGTACGGTGACGATGTGCTGCCACTTTGGGTCGCCGACATGGATTTCGTCTCGCCCCAGCCGATCATGGACGCCATGCGCGATCGCCTGGACCACGGCGTCTTTGGCTACAGCCAGACGCCGCCCGAACTGCTTGAGGCGATCTGCGAGCGAATGCTGCGCCAGCAAGGCTGGGCCATCGAGCCGGAGTCGATCCTCTTCATCCCCGGCCTGGTCTCCGGCCTGAACGTAGTGGCACGCGCCATAGGCGAGCGCGGCGACGGCGTGTTGGTCAACACGCCGGTCTACCCGCCCTTCCTCAGCGCCCCGGAACACCAACTTCGCACGCTGCAGACGGCCGAGCAATCCGTCAGCCTGCGTGACGGCCATCTGCACTACGACATCGACTTCGACGCGCTGGGTAACGCAACGGATGAAAGCAGCAGGCTCTTCATCCTCTGCAACCCCCACAACCCCACCGGCCGCGCCTACACGCGTGACGAGCTGCTGGGCATGGCCGAGCTCTGCGCCGAGCGCGACCTGGTCATCTGCTCGGACGAGATCCACTGCGATCTGCTGCTGGACGGCACCAAGCACATCTCCATCGCCGCGCTGGATCCGGAGATCGAGGCGCGCACCATCACGCTGCATCGCTCCGAGCAAGACCTACAACATCCCAGGGCTGGGATGCAGCATCGCCGTCATCCCCAATCCTGAACTGCGTGCGCGTTTTGAAGCCGCGTCGGCCGGCATCGTGCCCCACGTCAACTTGCTGGGTCTCCACGCCGCCCTTGCCGCCTACACCCAGTGTGACGGTTGGCTGAGCGAGATGCTGGCCTACCTGACCGCCAACCGCGACTTCGTCGTGGATTATGTCGACCAGCACCTGCCCGGCATCCGCACCACCGTGCCGGAGGCCACCTATCTGGCCTGGTTCGATTGTCGCCGAATCCGGGATCGAAGGCAATGCGCATGAGTTCTTCCTGGAGCATGCCAAAGTCGCGTTGAATGATGGGGAGCGCTTTGGGCCCGGAGGCGAGGGGTTTGTGCGGTTGAATTTTGGGTGTCCGCGGGCGACGTTGGTTGAGGCATTGGAGCGGATGCGGGGGGCGCTGTCGGAGACATAGACTTTTCCTGGTGTCGGGTCCAGTCGAGTTTGGCTGAGGGGTTTGCATAAGTCGCTACTCGAAGTAACGGCGCTCCCCAACTGCCGCTGAGCGCCTGTTATGTCGACCAAATGCGCGATATTCAGTGCACCCACAGTCGTTTCGGATGGCAATCTTGGCCTTTCCTTTCCCTCTCGCTCACGCAAATAATGGCAAAAGTCGAGTAAACTAGAGAGGCAGCAGTGTTGACGGCGTAAAAAAAAGCATCACCGCCCATTTCCACTCAATCAGTCAACGCTTCGACCTACTCGCTGTCACCCGAAGATCTTAGTATTATGGTATTGCTCAGGTGTGGGGTAACCCCGATGTTTCGGTTCTACCGTAGCGGCTATCCTACAGAGGAATCATGCTAAGCCAGCATTTCGTGAATTGAAGACGACTCACCCAATCCCTCAGAGAGCCGTTTTATGAAACAGATTCCAGAACGGCGGGGACTGTTACCCGATCGTTCTTCCTAATCCCCCACCACCCCCACCGCACCACGCACCCCCGCCTCCCCGCGCCCAGCCGCGACTTTGGCCACAACCAACGCCAGGACAGCGATGACCATGTAGATCGCCGCTGCGGCCCCAAAGACGCCGCGGATGCCGATCCAGACGGCGATGGCCGCGCCGAGCATGGGCGAGAAGATGCGCGCGGAGGCGTTGACGCTGTTCTCCAGGCCGTAGGTGGCGCCCTGATTGCCGGTCGGCGTCCACAGGTTCATCAAGGCGGCGATGGCCGGGACGAGACCGCCGGCTGCAAAGCCGCCCAATGCCTGGAGCAGGGCCAGTTGCCAGGCGGCGGTCACCAAAGGCTGGGGAGCGTAGAAGAGAACTGTCGCCAATGCCGCCACGATCATCACCCGCGTATGGCCGATACGATGACATAGAGCGGCAGAAATGGAAAAACAAGGCTGAATCCGGCATTGGACAGCAGTTGCACCATGAGGAGGATGTAGAGGTTGCGTCGCCAATTGGGCAAGGGGTAGGACTCCTGCTACCTACTGCGTAATGCGCATCACGCAGCACCCCTACATATCCAAAAACGTCACACTCAAATAGGCCATCAACCCAATCGTGCTGTTGTACGTGGCATGCGCGATCATCGCGGTGGTCGTGTTGTGGCGGATGCGTAGCCAGGCCAGGACAAGGCCCAGGACAAAGACCAGCAGCGTCGGAGACGGAAAGACCGTAGTTGGAGTGCACAACGGCAAAAAGCAACGCTGTCAAGACCACGCCAAAGCGCGGTTGCATTGCTCCCCGGAAGAGCGGCTCTTCCCCGATGGCAGCGGCCAACCCCAACGTCAGAATGCCGAGCGGCGACTGAAAGAGCGAACCCAGCAGTTGCTCGGTCAACACCTCGACATCGGGGTTTGCACCGAACCCAAGAAAGATAGCGGCCTGCTGGAGAATGACGCTGATCGGCAGCATGATGAATGCCGCAGACATGCCGATGAGCACCTGCTTGCCGCTCACGGCCACGATACCGAGCCGTTGCATTGTCTCGCCCAGCGAGCGTCGGCTGAGCCAACCGACGCCAATCATCGCCATCAAGGCCATCAGAATCTGCTGGGCCCACAGCATGCCCATCGTGATGCTGCCGCCCAAATCGTCCTGTTCGGCCAGAAGCCCTGCGACTGTGTCGAGACCGATGGCCAATGTGATCAACATGTTGATCAAAATCAGCATGGTCAGTGAGAGCGCAACCGCATGCACAGGGCTGAACGGATCGATAGGCAGGACGCGTGCACAGAGACGGCGAACCGGCGAAGTGAGAAGGAGGATGCCCACAATCGCCGGAGCCCAAATACCGAAGCCGAGCAGCGGCATCGAGGCGAGTTGGTCAAATACTGCCGGATCAACCAGCCCATCGCCCACGACTTCCAAGAGACCCGGCTGACGCGAAATGGAAAAGATGAACGCCTGGAAGAGCAGTCCTACAAATATGATGCCGACATAGATTGAGACGACTGTGAAGTAGGCAAAGAGCGCAAAGCCGCGCGACGCATCGCTCTGCTGTCGCTGCCGCTCGGACATGTTGGCCAACCAAAGCACCACCAAGAGCGGCAAAAAGGTGA
Organism: uncultured Chloroflexia bacterium; assembly: GCA_963848115.1. Classification (GTDB taxonomy): domain Bacteria; phylum Chloroflexota; class Anaerolineae; order Caldilineales; family Caldilineaceae; genus JAWKOK01. Next base: position 279,050 of record CAWKCP010000005.1, read on the forward strand.
AGATCAGTCCGGCAAAATTCGGCATCGAGGACTCCTACGAAGATATGGTATACTATTCCCCTGCCGCCAGGAACAGCATCAAGCTGCGCCGACAATCAACTCTGGCAGTTCTGGCTCAGGCCACGACCCCCAGTTTACTGCCTAACGATTGTGACAGCAAGCGGTCCGCCAGTTCCCGGACCTATCCCAATCCGGACAGATTGTCAGCAGGCCGGAATCGGGCCGGATCCTGTTCCTGTTCTGACATGATCCTGTGGTGAGCGTTTCCGACTTCATCCCGGAATCCGGGTGACAGGGGCCAAACGGCACGAGATTCGGCTGCCTGAACTGTACCGCCGCCGGACAATATGACATGACAGGGGCAACCCGATGACATCAACTATGAGTGAGGCTGGCATGACAAGCGAGGCTGGAAACACAAGTAAAGCTGGCAGCAAGACAGGAGGATTGGACGCCTGGACGGTCAGCGAACGGTCGAGTAGTGAATCGCTGCGCGCCTATCCGGATTCGACTGCAGGTTCCACGGCGCCTGTTGGCTCCTCACCAACCGAACGAGATGAGCGATCTCCAGCTCGTATGCCGTCTCCTGAACTGCGTGCTTCTGCGTTTCCCGCCCGTGGCGTCATTCCCCCTGAGATCATCGTCCCGCAGGAACACGTTTTCGTCCCCGAAGTCGACCTATCGACCCTTCCACTGGACGAGCTGAGCACATCAGACCTGGTCTACAATCGTGAACTCAGCTGGCTCGATTTCAATTGGCGAGTGCTTCACCAGGCTACTGATAGCCGTGCCCCACTGATTGAACGACTCAAGTTTCTGGCCATCACAGCGAGCAACCTTGACGAGTTCTTCCGCAAACGCGTCGGCGGACTCAAACGCCAGAAGGCGGCCGGCATTGCCAATCTTCGCTATTCCGGCTTGACGCCCGAGCACCAGCTCGATCTGATCGCCAAGGCCGTGCGCCCCATGATCGACATACAGAGCGCCTGCCTCCTGGATGAGATTTTGCCGGCCCTGGCCGAACACGGAATGCGCATACTGGATTATTCGGAACTGGGCGACCTGCAACGTGCAAAACTTGAGGAGTACTACCTGCGTAAGGTCTACCCGATCTTGATCCCGCTCGCCGTAGACGCCGGACACCCATTCCCGTTCATCAGCAATCTGAGCCTGAGTCTGGCCGTCGTCCTACGCGATCCGGTCAGTGATGAGACCTTCTTCGCCCGCGTCAAAGTGCCGTCCAGCCGGCCGCGCTGGGTCCCCCTGGACGACCCGCTGCATTTCGTTCCGTTGGAACAGGTGATCATCCACAACCTGGATTCGCTGTTCGAAGGCATGGAAGTTGTGGCGGCCTACCCATTCCGGGTAACTCGCAATGCATCGATGACACGCAACGAGGAAGAGGCCGATGATCTGGTTGTCATGATCGCGGAAGAGCTGCGCGAACAGCGCTTCGCCCCCGGTGTGCGACTCGAAGTGGATGCGGCTATGCCCCCCAGCATGATGCAATTCCTGCAACGAGAGCTCCACCTGGAACAAAACGACGTCTACCCCATTCGTGGGCCAATCTGCTTGGTCGACCTCTTCTCATTGACCGATGTCAATCTGCCTGAACTCAAGTTCAGACCGTGGTCCCCTATGGTGCCGCCACGTCTTTCCGGCCTGGACACGCGCGAACGTCCCGACGAAATCTTCTCTATCATTCGCCAGGGAGACCTGGTTTTCCATCATCCGTACTTCAGCTTCGGCGCCAGCACGCAGCAGTTCATCGAAGCCGCATCGCGCGACCCGCAGGTGCTGGCCATCAAACAGACCCTCTATCGCACCAGCGCCGATTCGCCGATCATTGCAGCGCTGATTTCCGCTGCTGAACAAGGCAAGCAGGTTGCCGTACTGGTCGAAGTCAAGGCTCGCTTTGATGAAGCCCAAAACATCGAATGGGCGCGCAAGCTGGAAGATGCCGGCTGTCACGTCGCCTATGGCTTGGTCGGTCTGAAGACGCACACAAAGACATCGCTGGTCATCCGCGAGGAAGAAGACGGCCTGGCCGCCTACTACCATATCGGAACGGGCAACTACAACCCCAAGACGGCGTCACTCTACACCGATCTGGGCATTCTGGGCTGCCAACCGGACATCGCAGCCGATCTGATGGATCTGTTCAACTATCTGACAGGCCACAGTCGCCAAACTGAGTATCGCAAGCTGTTGGTCGCGCCCGTCAACATGCGCCAACGCTTCCTCGACCTACTGGACGTCGAGATCGAGAACGCGTTGGCCGGTCACCCGGCCCACGTGATTGCCAAGATGAATGGTCTGGAAGATCCGCTGTTGGTGCACAAGCTTTACGAGGCAGGCCAGGCCGGTGTCCAGGTCAATCTACTGGTACGCGGCGTCTGCCGCATCCGTCCGGGGATACCCGGCATCAGCGACAACATACGGGTCATCAGCGTCATCGGACGCTTTCTGGAACATTCGCGCATCTTCTACTTTGAAAATGGGGGACAGCCGCTTTACTTCATCGGCAGCGCCGATCTGGATGAGCCGCAACCTCAGCGATCGTGTTGAGGCAATCGTTCCCATTAGCGATCCACGCATCAAGGAACAGCTCGACGTGATTCTGGCAGCCTCCTTAAACGACCGTCGACTCGCGTGGGAGATGCTGCCGGACGGTCGCTACCGGCAGCGAATCCCAGATACGGACAAGGGCATGAACGCAGCCGGTACAGATACGGCCGAAGCAACCATGGGCACTCACAAGATACTTATGCGACATGCGCGCGCCTCGGCATCCCAATTCCTCGGCTGAAGTTCGATTCCGTCAGACGGGTCAGAGGAAGAAACATTAATAAAGAAGTAGGGGGTCCATGAATCGTTCCGATTCATGGACCCCCTACTTCTCTGAATATGACACGTTGACAAGGGAGAATGCGTCGCCTTAGCCGAGCATGTCCTCGACGGAGGCGCGTTCCTCAAGCAATTCCTCGCCCGTCCGCTTGATCATTGCCTGATCGAAATCACTCAGTTCCAGACCCTCAACAATCGAGTACTTGCCATTCTTGATGGTGACAGGATAGCTGAAGATGACGCCTTCAGGCGTACCGTAGGCGCCGGTGCTGGGAACGCCCATGCTGGCCCATTGGCCCTCTGGCGTGCCATGATACCAACTCTGGACATGATTAATGGCGGCGTTGGCCGCGCTGGCCGCGCTACTCTGGCCACGGGCTTCGATGACGGCCGCGCCGCGCTTCTGAACCGTGGGGATAAATGTGTCCCGAACCCAGACGTCATCATCGATGACAGCCGCAGCCGACTGGCCGTTGATCTCAGCATGGTAGGCGTCGGGATACTGGGTAGCGCTGTGGTTGCCCCAAATAGCGACTTTGCTCACATCGGTCACCGGCACGCCGGCCTTGTTCGCCAACTGGAAGGCGGCCCGGTTCTGGTCGAGACGCGTCATGGCCGTGAAACGCTCGTTCGGGATGTCCGGCGCATTGTTCATGGCAATCAAAGCATTGGTATTGGCTGGGTTGCCGACCACCAGCACTCGGATATCTGAGGCGGCGTTGTTGTTCAGCGACTGGCCGGCCGGTTTGAAGATCTGGCCGTTGGCGCTGAGCAAATCTTTGCGCTCCATGCCCTTGCCGCGCGGGCGAGCGCCCACCAAGAGCGCCCAATTGGCCCCATCAAAGGCCACGTCGGCATCGTCGGTCAGAACCAAATCCTGTACGAGTGGGAAGGCACAGTCAACGATCTCCATGGCCACACCCTCAAGGGCACTCATGGCCGGCGTGATTTCCAGCAACTGCAGGGCGACAGGCTGGTCAGGGCCAAAGAGATCACCGTTGGCGATCCGGAAAAGCAATGAGTAGCCGATATTGCCGGCGGCTCCTGTAACTGCAACTCGGATTGGGGTTTTCATGAAACATTCTCCTGATTCATTTTTGTTGAGGGCGATTCCTCAGCGTTCGGTGAGTCCACTGCAAAATGCCTTATTCGCCACAGATTCACACAGACCTAGAACCCAATTGTGAGAAAACACTAATTCGGGAACGATTGGACACCCCATTCGGTTATCAAGTTGTAGGTCGTTTGATGTACAATTTGAGCTTGAGATCCGCCCTGTAGCATAACGCGTTTCGGCAAATTGGGCAATGTCGGGGTTCCAGAAAAACAGGCGATGATGCGACCATCTGACAAAATGGCATCGAAAATAGGAGATGGCCGACACGCTCGTAAATTGCCATGAGACCAGGTGTTTAGAAGGCGGATTGGGCAGATGGTGACTTGTGTGAGATAGGATGCGACAGTTGGCGCCCGACATTCGAGTTCCACAATAGGTTTCGACAACAGCGTCCAATCAACAGGATGTACTATGCAGAGTGTCAGGACAGAATCGTCAGGACAGCATAGCCAGGACAGTAAGGAGTATTTGAATCAATGAAGCGACATAGTATGCGAAAGGTCAGTTTGCTGCTTCTAGCTACGATCATGATGCTGATCGCGAGCCTGCCTGCACAGGTAGCGACACCGCACACAGCGGCAGCACAGCGCTCGGATGACTCTGCCGCGGACGATATTTCCGCGCCAGATATTTCCGCCGATGAGGTTCCGGTCGTCGACGTTGCGGTCGGTCCCGTTCTGCGTGACCACGCCGGCCCAATCGTTGCAAGCGATCTGTCGGAGATCGATCAAAGCGCGGTCGTTGCCGACGACGTCATCTTGGAAGAGGAAATCGTCTACGTCGGCAGAGATGAACGCATCTACGTGCTGGATACCCATCAGGTCGGCGACAATCCACTGGTGAAGTGGGTGAGCCCGGACGGCAACTGGCGCAGCGTTGACGTTGGAGACTTCAACAACGACGGCGACATGGAGATCGTTGCCGTCGGCGGCGGCAAAAACGACGGAAAACTGGCAGTCTGGGATCCGGTCGACAAGACTGGATCGCCCGGCTTGCCGACGGTGAACGGCATTCCGTGGCAGCTCCTGCATCAGCGACTGATTCCCGGCCGGCCGGACATTGTCAAGGCGGGCAACTTCGATCCCAATATCCCCGGTGATGAAATTCTCTATGGTTTCAAGATGCTAGATGAGATCAAGGAGGATGAGAATGATGAATTTAGAACCACCATCATCAAGTCAGGCACGCCCAACCCGGACGGCTCCAACTGGGTCGATCACATCAGGGCCAAAGACGACGGCAACGAATGGACCTATGTTGAGTCGGGCGATCTTGGCGATGGCGGGGCGGATGAAATTGCGTTGCTCGATGAAGACGGCGGCGAGGTCAACATCTTCCGCCTAGCGGACGGCTTCCAGCGGATTCTGGGCGAATCCTCCAGTTCCAGCCCCTATCGTTCTGTCGTCTTCGGCGATTTTTTCACCGGCGGGTATAATGAAGTCATCATTACGCGCAACGAAAAGTTCCCCGATCCCACACTCTTCTACTACCAATACTATCCCGGCGAGGCCGACGAACTCAAGCACGCCGATGATCAGGTCGAAATCATCTCGCCCTACCCGCGATTTGTCTGGGTGGCCGATGTCAACAACAGTGGCGATGATGAAGTATTCATGCTGCGAAGAGACGAGAGTCCCCGTCTGTTTAGCCGCAACCACGGCCCCGACCCCATGCCAACCCTGGAAGCAGACCTGGATGAGGACAATGGGTACCGTGCGGGTGCGGGCGGTGATCTTGACGGTGACGGTACTGACGAAGTCGTGATCATTCGTGACGACCGTCTGCGTATCTACAAGAATGAGGAGGTCCGCTGGACTGTTGAGGAATTCGTCGTCAGCGCGGAGACCAAAGTCCTGCGTACCGGCGATCTCGACGGCGGCGGAGCGACCGTCGATGGTCCCGAGTTTGTCTTCAGTGAAGAGGCCATTACACAGTCACTGGAGCCGGACACTTCAGTGCAAAATCGCGTGTTTACACTCTCCAACGGCGGCTCCGATGAGATCATCAACTACACGTACCAGATTCCCAATGCGCCGTCATGGGTAACGATTACCACCGACTCGCTTCAAGCGTCGGCCGCCAAACCGGCACGTGTCTTCGTCTCGTTTGACGCCAAGGGGCTGAACTTTGGAACATACACAGCCAGCGTTGTGTTCAGCGCCATCTCGCCGGCCACAACGAATAGTCCGTTCAGTGTACCAATCGAACTGACGGTCCGAGAAGCGCAGATTACGCCCAACCCGGCCACTGCATACTTCGACTTCTATCCATGTGCTGACACGCTCGAACCATCGTTTCTCAATATCTCAATCGGCGGCACCGTCGGTCTCACGTATAACGCAGCCATCGTGGATCGACCGCTGATTGCAGATGCACAAGCGGCGCTGGGTGGAGAGTTCACTGCGGCCAGCATCGGCGCTGACGGACTGGTCACGTTCGAAGGAGCTGCAGGCGATCGTACGACCATCGAACTGCCCGCACCCGAGATTTCGGCAAGCGCTGTAACGTCAACTACTTGGCCCAGTGGCGCCGCCTGGGCCACAGCCGTGTCCCAGACCAGCCGGATTCCAGATACGCTCACGGTCAATGTGGACCCGAACCAACGAGGAGCCGACAGTCAGCAAGCCGTCCTGGTACTCGTCGGCGATGAGCGGGCAGGCGACAGCCCGACCAATGTCAAGTTGATTCCCTTGAACTTGATTTGTGCCAATGGGCGTGCCTATCTTCCGAACGTTGCAAAATAGAGTTGTGAAATGGACTTGCGTAATCACGCGAGTGACCTGACAGCGGTCCAAACGATCCAGTACTGGCCCCTGGCAAGGCATTGTCACAATCTCTGAATGTTCGTGCGAAAGAGGCAAGCGTCGGCGAAATGACCGGTGCTTGCCTCTTTGTTTTTCGGCATTGGCCGTCTTAGGCCGTTCCGGAAAAATCGATGCCCCAGCGCAAGTCCCCGGCAGAGCCCAGTTGATTTCTGGGCAGCCCGTGGGCCGATGCGAATGACAGGCAGTCGCTCGAATTTGGTCATTTGTTTGACTATCGCCGTACCAACGTGTAAGATGGCCTATAGATGATGGCCGACTTGCCCTGGACGCGACGGCTGTCCGAATTCGAGCTCAACCATCACAGGCCAGTCCACGCTGGTCAACCGTAATAGGAACACCGTCATGATCTCCAACTTGGGACGCAAGCTCTTTGCCGAGCCGCTGAACCGCTTGGTTCCGCTGTTGCAGGCCACGGGGGTATCCCCAAATGGGTTGACCTTGATTGGATTTCTGCTGACAGCAACATCTGCATTCCTGCTGGCGATGGGGTGGTTCATCGCGGGCGGCTTGTTGCTCATCATTGCGGCCATCTTTGATATGCTCGACGGAAGCTTGGCGAGAGCCACTGGACAGTCTACCAAATTCGGCGCATTCTTCGATAGCTCGATCGATCGCTATTCTGAGAGCGTGATCCTGGTCGCTCTTATTTACTACTACAGCAATCTCGGCAACGGTCCATTGGAGCCGGTCCTGCTGGCCGTTACGCTCGTTGGTTCAATCATGGTGAGCTACACCCGGGCGCGTGCAGAGGCATTGGACGTGGAATGCAAGGTAGGTATTCTGCAAAGGCCTGAGCGTGTCATCCTGCTAATTTTCGGCCTGCTGACGGGCTGGATGGTCGCTGTTCTCTGGCTTCTGGCAATTTTAACCAATGTAACGGTTTTTCAACGGATCTACGATGTCTACAAGAAGACGATTGGGCAACCGCTAACGCCGCCCGACCCGCTCATTCAACCGGTCGACCGGCCAATGCCTTCAGAGCCGAGTTCCTGAAGCAGCTGACAAGCACGAACAAGACCCGACTCCATATTTGCTGATATTCACTGATGAGAATGGACGATGGACCAAAACTATATTTCCCCGCCGACCTGTGACGTGTTGCGCCTCGGATCGAGGCGCAACACGTCAGGATGCGACACCGGCGCCAGACCCATTTCTCCTCAAGTACAGCCAATTTCCCATCTGATAAAAATCTGCCGTAATTTTTCGCGTCTTCCGACGTCAACATGAGTGACAGGCTTTTGCAAAGCAACGCTGCGACAACGAATGAACGCCTATCAGAAGAAGAGCTGCTGGCAAGCGCCCTAGATTTTGGCGACGCTGCCCTCGGTGAATTGTATGATCGCTATGAGGGCAAGATCTACGCCTACATCTATCGGCGGACAGGCGAGCCGGAGCTCGCCAAAGATCTGACCGCGCAGGTATTTATCAAGATGCTTGAAGCAATCCGGAAAGAGAAAGCCTGGACAAGTTCGTTTTCCGGATGGCTCTACCGGATCGCACACAATGTAGTGATCGACTACTATCGTCGTCGCAACCGTCATAATCAGGTATCGATCGAGGAAACGCCAACACTGACTGCAACCCAGCACAATCCGGTGCGGACTGCCGAACAGAATATGGATGCTGAACAATTGCGTGCAGCCATCCTGCGCTTGACAGATGAACAGGCGCAGGTCGTCAGTCTACGCTTCTTGGAAGGGTATAGCATTGCCGAAGTGGCCGTGGTCATGGACAAGACTGAGGGATCCATCAAGGCGCTTCAGTATCGAGCAGTCTCCTCCCTGCGGCAACTGCTGCAATATGAAATGCAGTAGTGCCTGCGAGAGGGTAATCCTATTATGACGATGGATAACGATCCAAACCTTATGAACGGCAACCAAGACGAACTGTTTGCGGATGCAATCGAACGGGTAGAAGCGGGCGAATCGGTCAATGACGTTCTGATCTCAATGCCTGAATCGCTGCGACAAGAGATGGGCGAACTGCTAGCTGTCCTTGACGTCATGCAGCAGATTCGCACTGAACCGATCCCTCCGCTTTCACCTACAGCGAGCGCCCAGGGTAGGCAAGATTTCCTGGCCGCAGCGTCTGTCATGCGCACAGAGTCGGCCAATGCTCCAGGGAGGCAGACAAGCAAGCGAGAGGGGCCAATCATTGGCCTGCTGGCGGCGATCTGGTTCGGCCTGCAAAGGTTTTTTGATCGGCCGGGCATGCACTTGGCGCCGATCGGTCTGGCCATGGGCATTGCCCTGGTTTCGTCTGCCGCGATCATCGACACGTTGAGAAGCGGTCTCCCCGGCGATCTGCTCTATCCGATCAATGAGTGGGTGGCATATCAGCAGTACGAAATGGCCCGCGAGGAGCAAAGGGACGAGATCCTCGACAGACAGGCCAGGGAGATTGCTCGCGAGATCATGCTTGTCGCCGATCGGGAGGCCGACAACAACGCCGCCGTGATCGAAGCATCTGCGGTGCTGCGACTGAATGAAATTGGCACGAGACGGTACACGGTTGGAGAGATCTCGGTTGCACCACAATATCAAGAAGATGCCAACGTCGAGATATTTTCGCCCATGGAGATCGAAGGCAATCTCGAAGAGGGCGCAGTCGTTCTACTGGTCTACCGCATCCTTCCTGGACAGACCGGCGGCGAAGGGACGGCGCTTGTCCAGGGTGTATCCATGAAAGTGCTCGACCCGCCGGCATTGGACTCTGAGTCGGAAGCTGCGCTTGAGTCAGGCGCTAGGGAATTGAACGATCAGGACTTGAACGATGAGCCTGTGGATGACACTTCTGTAGATGGGTTAGCCTCAGAGGAAAACACGGCAGAGGGCGAGAAAAACCCCAATGTTGCTGAGCGGGCGGGTCATACCCCTGAACCCTCTGCGCCAATCGCCCAACCAGCACAATCGGCCACGCCCAGCCATAGCCCAATTGCCGGGCTACGTTGCGGTAGCAATATTCCGCCCGGCTGGGCGCTCCGGACAGTCGCTCGAGGCGATACTTTGAGCGGCATTGCGAAGGGCAGAACCGTTGTCGATGAACTAAAGAGAGCCAACTGTCTTGACAACGACAAGATTATCGCGGGCGAAACCATTTGGGCCCCACCGCCTGTTAAGCTGCAGCCTGATCAAAATAACGGATCGTCCAATGCTCCGCGCCCAGACGCCGGCCCGGATGTCGGTTCCAATGGCCTTCAGCAAGATGATTCACAGGACCGCCGTCAGGCGAATGGGCAAGATAAGGAAGATGAGGCCATACCGGATGAAGAGGCAAGCACACCCTCCGCGTTAGGCGGCGCAGAGTCAGCCGGTACGGAGGAAAATGCCGACAGCGCAGCCCAGCAAGAACAGTCGGATGATACAACTCTGCCCGCCACCCAGACTCTCGGCACGGAGACCAATCAGGATGAAGGAGACCCGGAGCAATCCGCACCGGGATCTTTCTCCGGGGATGACGCAGGTGAACCTTCACAGGAGGGTGACGGCGACACTGGTGTCGAGGAAACTGGTGACGGGGAAGCAACCGGGGAGGATGGCAGCCCCACAGAGTCAACGCCGACTGATACAGGCTTGGTGGAAAAGCCGAACGCTGCAGAAGAGCAGAGTGGTTCCGGCCCGGAGGACTCCACAGTAGAGTCGCCTGCCGATTCCGACACGAGCGAGACAGTGGAGGGGAGCAGCGACGAAACAAACGGTGGAGAAGCAGTAGATGACGCAGGGCCTTCCGAAGAGTCTATTCCGGACGAAGAGTCTGCGCCGACCGACACGGCTACTGAAGAAGAAACAGCTGTAGAAGAAACAGCTGCAGAAGGCACAGTGAACGAAGAGGGGCAAGTACCAGCCGCGCCCAGCAGCGGTGGAAGCCGGTACTCGCGCTATATTGCCCAGCAGGCAGCAAGAGCGGCAGCCGAAGCAAGCGGCCCTTCGACGGTGGAGTCTCCTGCGGGTGCAGGTGACGAAACCGTCGCGACGGAAGACGCGACAACGGGAGAGGCTTCGCAGCCCAAGGTAGAGAGTGGCGAGCCCGGCGACGGATCGTCGAGTCCAAACGAGACGTCCGGGACAGAACTCGACGGCCCTTCGGACAAAGACGACACAAGCGAGCAGAAACCGCAATCGAGCGAACCAGCGACACCAGTCGGCGAAGCGGTCGACACGGCGGAGTCTTCTGAAGCTGAAGGTCCATCTGCCAGTAGTGCGGATACCGATGAACCTGCGAACGCCCAGCCTGCAGATAATGAGGAGCCGGAAAGCAATTCCGCCGGTGGCCGGGACGAAGCCTCTTCTTCAGGCGAACCAAACAATCGGGAAGCGTCCACGGACGAGGGTGCAAGTAGCGAACCTGGTAGTCAAGGGTCGGAGATCGATTCCAACACGCCTGCCGCGTCATCGACAACAGCGGGCGGCGAATCAGGGGCGCCTGCACCGAGCCCGTCTACCTCTGACGCGTCTTCCTCAGATTCTTCGGGATCGCAACCAGATCGTCCAATCTCGACATCAGAGGGCGGCGGCGCTTCACCGTCCGACACAGATGGGAACCGACCGGCCCAACCCTCGACACCACCATCCGATCAGCCCGGTCCGACGGGGGCAGAGCAGTCAGGCAGCGCTGAATCCTCAGCTTCGCCTGGTTCCGGTTCATCGCAGTCTGGACCATCAAAATCGGAACCGTCAGAAGCCGAGCAGACGAACACATCAGATCGGCGCCCGACTCAGTCGTCGACATCCTCGTCCGAACCGGCCGAGCGAAGCCCGGCAGAGTCTTTAGACTCGTCCCGAAGAGACTCGTCGGATTCCGGTTCGACAGAATCAGCTGAACCTCGATCTGCGCAGCCGGCATCTGCGTCACCGTCCGGCTCGTCCGGATCAGGGTCATCTGATGATAGCGGCGACGCATCGACCGACTCCAGCGAGCGTCGATCAGCCGAACCTTCGGATTCGGGTTCTACGGATTCTGGATCGTCGGAACCTGCTGAGCGTCGCCAAGCCCAACCTTCAACGGCATCGCCGTCCGGCGCGTCAAGCTCATCCAGCGCAGGATCGTCTGGCAACGGCGGAAATTCGTCGACCGACTCCAGCGAGCGTCGATCAGCCGAGCCCTCGGATTCGGGTTCTACAGATTCTGGATCGTCAGGATCTGCTGAGCGTCGCCAAGCCCAGCCTTCAACGGCATCGCCGTCCGGCGCGTCAAGCTCATCCGGCGCAGGATCGTCTGGCAACGGCGGAAATCCGTCGACCGAGTCGAGCGAGCGACGCTCAGCCGAGCCCTCGGATTCGGGTTCTACGGATTCTGGATCGTCGGGATCTGCTGAGCGCCGCCAAGCCCAACCGTCAACGGCATCGCCATCCGATCCGTCAAGCTCATCTGGGACTGAGTCATCAAGCAGTTCCGGGGCTGCCAATAGCGGGGGCGCATCGTCTTCACCTGGAGCCCAACGACGGCAGGCGAGCTCATCGTCATCATCAGATGATGACGATGGCGCCAGTCCACCGCGAGCTGGAAGACGGAGCACAGGCGGGTCTTCTTCATCAGAATCGTCGTCTGAGTCTTCTGGTGACAGCAGCAACACTCCGCCACGCGCCGAGCGACGCAGCACGACCGGATCAACCTCGTCGTCATCATCAGAGTCCCCGCGCCGACGTACCGGCTCAGGCACATCGGGGAGTGATGCCTTGGATACGCCGGGCATCATCGTGACGCCGATCGGCGCAGCGCCGGCGACTGGAACAGAACGCAGGCAGACGACTTCTTCTCCGGAGACAAGGAGCGAATCCAGTTCTCAATCAACGTCCGGGTCGAACCCGAGCGCTGGATCCTCGTCTCAAGGATCTGATTCGTCCGACAGTGACGATTCATCAACATCTACCAGTTCAGGCGAAAGCGACACGAGTTCGCCGTAGCCTGGATAGTCGTCCTAAGTGTGGCTGTACAGACCCAGTCCTCCACTGGGACGAGAATGGTTGTTGGTTAACAGGCCGACTGATTGCACCGACATATCTGGTCGGATATGTCGGTGCAATCAGTCGGCCTGTTCATTTGACCAGCAGCGTCCCAGCGAGTATACTCCTTTTGATTGAGCAGACATTGTTCCTGGACGAGCCGGCATTCACGCCCTCTCTCCGGGTGCAAATTTTTTATTGGATTCATTTCACGAGAGACCGGGTTCAGCCGTGTTTGAGAGTCTTTCCGATAAACTACAGAGTGTATTTGACCAGCTTGCCCGACAAGGCAAGTTGAGCGAGGCTGATGTCAATGCCGCCATGCGTGAGGTTCGCCTTGCGCTCCTGGAGGCTGACGTCAACTTCAAGGTCGTCAAGGATTTCGTTGCGCGCGTCAAGGAACGTGCAATCGGTTCTGAGGTGATGAATAGTCTGACGCCTGCCCAGCAGGTGGTCAAGATCGTCAACGAGGAACTGGTCAAACTGCTTGGCACAGCCGAGCCGCTCAACCTGTCCGGACCGCCGCCAATCGTGATTATGTTGGTTGGCCTGCAGGGGGCCGGTAAGACAACCATGGCCGCCAAGCTTGCACTGCGGCTCCGCCAGCAAGGTCAGCGTCCGCTCATGGTCGCCGGCGATATCTATCGCCCGGCTGCCATCAAACAGCTTGAGGTGCTGGGTGGCCAAATCGATGTGCCTGTCCACAGCGAAGGCATAGATGTCGCTCCGTCGACGATTGCCAAGAACGCGCTGCGTTTCGCCCGTGAGAAGGCCTATACGGTTGTCATCATCGATACAGCCGGTCGCCTGCAGATTGATGAACAGATGATGCAGGAATTAGAGCAGGTGCGCATGGTCGCGCGCCCTCTGAGATCCTTCTGATCGTCGATGCCATGACCGGCCAGGAAGCCGTCAACGTGGCTCTTGGGTTCAACGAACGTGTGCCCATCACCGGCCTGATTATGACCAAGATCGATGGTGATGCCCGTGGCGGCGCAGCGTTGAGCGTTCGTCAGGTTACCGGTGTGCCAATTAAATTCCTGGGTACCGGAGAAAAGCTGCCCGACATCGAACCCTTCCAGCCGGATCGTCTGGCTGGACGCATTCTGGGTATGGGCGATGTGCTCACCTTGATCGAGAAGGCCCAATCTTCGATTAGCGAAGAAGATGCGGCCGACATGGAGCGCAAACTCCAGGAGGGTCAGTTTGACTTCGAAGATTTCCTGGATCAGTTGCGCCAGATCAAGAAATTGGGTTCATTGACCGACATCATGGGGATGATCCCCGGTATGAACAAAATGATGAAGGACGTCGATCCGAATGCGGCCCAAGACAGCCTCAAGATGACAGAGGCGATCATTTTCAGTATGACGACAAAGGAACGCCGGAACCCGGATCTGCTAAATGCAAGCAGGCGACGTCGAATCGCAACCGGCAGCGGCACCACCGTACAAGACGTGAATACCCTGATCAAACAGTTCAGGGAAATGCAGAAAATGATGAAACAGATGGGTGTAATGGGCGGAGGCAAAAAGGGCCGACGAGGTCGCAGAGGCGCCAATGCCCTTTCAGATATGATGGGTCGGCTTGGCTTGGGATAGGTTGACACATCAGAGAGTATCTCGTTTGACATGTAGTGGCTGATATTTACCGATTGATTTACCGGACAGATAGTAAGGAGAAAATTGTAACATGGTTCGCATTCGATTGCGCCGTATGGGCGCCAAGAAAAAACCATTCTATCGCATCGTGGTCGCTGACAAGCGATCGCCGCGCGATGGCCGTTTCATCGAGACCATCGGCACCTATGATCCGATGACTGAGCCGGCAACGGTCGAGCTTCAACTAGATCGCGCTGCCCACTGGCTGAGTGTCGGCGCCCAGCCGACTGATGCGTTGGTCCTTATCCTCAAGTCCAAGAATCTATTGGATGATGACGGTAAGCCGATCCCCTTCGCAGAAGAAGCGGTTGAGGCAGCAGAAGAAGATGCCATGGAAGAGGTTATAGAAGTCGTCGCAGAAGAGATCATAGAAGAGGTCGCGGAAGAGGCGGCCGCCTAAGTTAGGCAGGCAGAGCGTATGGAAGATCTTGTAGAATTCATTGCCAAGTCGCTGGTCGAAGAACCGGACCAGGTCAAAGTCTACACGAAAGAGACGCGCCGGTCTACGATCCTGAAGCTGAGTGTAGCATCCGGTGACACCGGACGAGTCATCGGCAAGAATGGTCGCGTTGCCAACGCGATGCGTACACTCTTGCGGACGGCATCACGAGAGAGTGACCGAGCCATTATCCTGGAAATCGACTGAGCATCTGTCCGGACGGTAAACTCTGTCCGGGCGGAAAGCTCAAGGCGAATGGCCGATAGTGACCATGGTGCTTTCGCGTCCACTACGGCAGTCATAGCTGTATTGCAGCGGAAGCTTAGTCTTCCGCTGTTTTGCATGACTCGACCTTTTTTGACTGCGCCTTTTTGCAATGCGTTTGCGCTGATCAATACGAAACCCTATAATCGGATGGACAAAGCAGTAGAAGCTCAAATGGACAGTCACCAAACAGAACGCCCGCAGATAGAGCAGCGGCACACCAAACCCGTCTATACGCACCGCAATCGCAGAGTAGATATTCCCGATGGCTACATGGCGGTCGGCCAAATTGCCGGTGCGCACGGTCTGCGTGGCGAAGTCAAAGTAGAGCCCCACACGGATTTTCCGGAGCGCTTCAGGCCGGGTCTGATTTTGGCCATGGGCAACGGGCGGCAAGAGGTTGAAATCGCGTCGTCTCGACCGCACAAAGGTCTGATGCTGGTTCGTTTTGTCGGCGTGAATCAACGCAGTGAAGCTGAGAACTTGCGCGGCAACTGGCTTTTTGTCAGCGAAAGCGATGCGATGGAGCTTGACGAGGGAATCTACTGGATCCATGATCTGATCGGACTCACGGTGCAATCAACGTCGGGTGAACAGTATGGAACGCTTACAGAGGTACTCTCGACCGGCGCCAATGATGTCTACATCGTACGCACCCAAGCGCCCTTCAACAAGGGCAAGGATCTGCTCATACCGGCAATTGCAGATGTCGTTCAGGCAGTCGACCTGGACGCAGGTCTCATGAGCATTGATCTGCCTCCAGGCCTGGTAGAAGAATAGAAACAAGACGTTCGTCGAGATAGAGTGATTCGTTACGGTGATTCTTGATATTTGTGGGGCGGGTTTCCCTATCCGCCGGATCTGGGCAGGTAAGGAAATTTGCCCTAACGACAATCGTCAAAATCTTGTTGAACGAACCGCTACAGCCGGCCAGACTCGCGAGGTCTTTCCGGCGCAAATCGAATCCTTGACCTGTTTCAGTTAAGGTCATACAAATGCAGCCCCCGGCATACATATGAATGAAAAAGCGTATTGGATAGCCTTAAGCTCGGTTCATGGCATTGGCCCCGCCCGTTTCGCAGCATTGCTAGAAAGATTCGGTTCGGCACAGGCCGTCTGGACAGAGCCGGTCGAGCGGTTGGCAATGGCCAAGCTCGACAAGCGCACATTTAACAACCTGGTACGGGCACGCCGCGAGATCGATCCGGAGACGCGATGGTTGCGACTCCAACGAAGCGGCGTGACCAGTCTCACCTGGGACGACAACACGTATCCACAGGCGCTGCGACAGACCGACAGCGCCCCGCCGGTTCTCTATGTTGATGGAAAACTGAACGAATCGGATCAACTGGCTGTTGCAATCGTCGGCACTCGCCGTGCCAGTTCGTATGGGCGCGAGATCGCTCATCAACTCGCCACAGAGCTTGCTCGAAACGGCATTACCGTCGTTAGTGGACTGGCGCTGGGAATTGACACGATTGCCCATAGTGCAGCACTAAAAGCAGGCGGTCGAACACTGTCAGTGCTGGGTAGCGGCGTAGATCAAATCTATCCAACTCAGAATCGACGACTGGCCGAGGCAATTCGCGATCAGGGCGCCATCATCAGTGAGTACTGGCTCGGCACCCGCCCAGAGGCCATGAATTTTCCGCCTCGCAATCGCATCATCAGTGGTCTGAGCCAGGCGGTCATCATTGTTGAAGCGGGAAAGCGGAGTGGGGCGCTGATCACAGCTACGTTTGCCGCCGAACAAGGACGCGAGGTCTTTGCCATTCCGGGCAGCATCTTGCATCCGGGCAGCATCGGTTGCAACCAACTGATTCAGCAGGGCGCTACGCCGCTTCTCTCAATTGACGACGTGTTAGATCAGCTCCAGGTTGACAGGATGCGCGAGGCGACGATTGTGCGACAGAGCGTGCAGTCGGATCCGTCCGAACAAGAAATTCTAAATCTACTCTCGACAGATTCGCTCCATATCGACGAAATTGCCCGTCGTACGACACTGTCAACAGCTCAAATCAGTAGTCTGCTGGCCGTGATGGAACTCAAAGGATTGGTACGGCAGTTCGACAGACTACGCTATGCCAAACTATAGTTGAGCCCGGCAGATTCACTGTCTGGAGCGAAACCATAAACATGAAGATATTCTATGACACTATATGCAGCGATTCTGGCCGGCGGAGTAGGAACACGGTTGTGGCCACGCAGTCGACAAAATTGTCCAAAACAATTTTCGGACATCACCGGCAGCGGCCAGACAATGATACAGGAGACAGTCCAGCGGTTGACGGGGATCGCCGATGAGGAACAAGTATTTGTACTGACAGGTGCCCAATACGCCGACCTGGTACAGGACCAGCTTCCACAAATTCCGGCAGAGAATGTCATTATCGAACCGAGTGGTCGCAATACGGGTCCGGCCATCGGTCTTGCCTGTATTCACCTATTGCATCGTGACTCCGATGCCGTGATAGCGGCGTTGCCGGCGGATCACGTCATCGCCGATCCCGAATCATTTCGCAATGCAGTGAGCCGTGCGACTGATGCGGCGAACCAGGGCTATCTCGTCACCCTCGGCATCGAACCAACGCATCCACATACAGGCTACGGATATGTGCAACGGGGCGAGATGATTGAAGCAGGCGGCCCTGATGGTATCCCGGTCTACACAGTGCACCGGTTTCTGGAAAAGCCCGACCTAGAAACCGCAGAAGCATTTTTGCGCTCAGGCGACTACTATTGGAACGGCGGGATCTTCGTCTGCCGGGCGGACCGTATGCTGGCCGAGATGAAGCGCCAGACGCCTGATGTCTACGCATGTCTGATGGAAATCGCCGAGGGCATGGAGCGCGGATCCGCTGAGCAAGCCATGGCGTCAGCATGGGAACGAATGCCGAGTGTCAGTATCGACTATGGCGTCATGGAACAGGCTGAGCGCCTGGCCATGGTTCCACTACGCGCAGGATGGAACGATATCGGTAGTTGGGATGCACTGGAATCGGTGCTGATGCCCGATGAATGGGGAAATCGGAGCGCGAAGTCGGATTCCCTGATCGTCGATAGCTCCAACAATATCATCTACTGTGAGGACAAACTGGTAGCGATGGTCGGCGTCGACGACCTTGTCATCGTAGACACCGGCGACGTGCTCCTTATCGGTCATCGCAACCAAATGCAAAAAGTAAAAGACGCCGTCAACATTTTGCGGTCAAGTGACCGTACAGATCTCCTTTGACCCATTGCAATCCATGATCTACCCATCGTCTCAACGGCAAGGAGACGCACGTGAGCAAGCAATCATTCAGCAAGCGCATACGCGATCCGGAACAGCGCGCCGACAGCGTGCATAATGTGGAGGACTACGGGCGGCGAAATCGACACCCTTTGATCGTCGGCGCCCTGCTGGGGGTGCTCCTTGGTCTGTTCATCGGCTGGGTTGTTTGGCCCGTCCAATGGAGCGAAGCTTGGCCGCCCGACTTAGCGGAAAAAGCCAAGGCCGATTACATTGCCGCCGTTGCGGATGCTTTTGTTGCAGCGCGAAGCGATGATGCAGCAGATATCGCCTATCAACGACTCAGTTCATTTGGCGACGGCATGGCGGATGAACTTGCCTGGGCCCAGTCCTACTTCGAGGACAATCAGACGGGCGACAGCGCTTTGCGCATCAACAACATCCAGGAACTGGCGGCCTGGTTACAACCGGCCGCCACACCCGAACCGCAGGCTGAGCCTCCCGAAGCGGAGGAACCCGAAGCCGATCTCCAGGCAGACGTGACAGGTGCTTCTGAAACCGAAGCCGACCAGGATGGCGTCGAACCGTCCGATCCCGCCGGCTCTTCCAACTGGCTGCGTTTGGCACTGTGGCTCCTTGCGGCATTCATCCTGATTGCCGGCGGTATTTGGGTGCTGCGCACACTCATCGGTCCTCAGCCGGAGGCATCCAGCCCGTATGATGATGACGATGAAGACGATATCGATGAGTTCACCGATGAATATCTGGACGACCTGCATAGAGATCAACCCGAGGAACCTGTCTTCGACTCGGGAACAAGTGGTGTTGCCGGCAGCACAGTTCCCGGTGGAGATCAGCAGGCAGCTGAACATTTAGAAGAGAGCGAGACCGACGAGGTGATCGCCGGCCGCGCCACAACGACAGCCCCCCACGATACCGATGATGCAGCGACGGAAAGCGGGGAAGAGAACCCAAGTATTGCCGTGCGGTCGGGAACAGCAGGCGCCACACCGGACAACACCTACTACGAAGATCACGAGGGCTATAGCTTTGGTCCTGAGATAGACTTGCCCGATGGCGGGGGAAGCACAACTGTGATCGTGGATACGACGCCGGAGTCGGCAGCCGCAGAAGATCAAGACACGTCTGGCGCCGGTTCAGACGAAATGCTCTCGCCGCAGGCTGGAGCAGCGACAGAAGCTGACTCGCCGTCAGGCTTTCTGGCGAGCGGTCGTGAGGTCGCTCGATATACGGCCACCTACTACCCGATGCTAGATGAGTATGAAGAAGCGTTCCGCATTGTTGATGTCGACGGAGGCGACGAAGGCGGCAGATATATCGGCGACTGCGGAATGGGCGTCAATATGAAATACGGCTTCGTGCAGCACAACCCTGAACAGGTTGCTGCACTGGATGTATGGCTAATCGACCTCGTCCAAGAAGGGGCCATGTCCTTTCATTCGCAGACATTCGTCAGCAAATACGGCGCCGCCAACGAGCCGGACGACGACGCTGATGATGATGAGAACAGTGATGCAGCAGAGGATGTCCTTTCGGCCACCAGGGCAGAATCCCCAGAAGTCGGCGACCGCTTCCAGATCGTCGGAGCGGATCTTCTGATCGACGGCGAAGTCAAGAGCGTTAGCTACATGAAAGGCGGCCCGGCAGAGGGCGTCTTCCAGGGACTTGAGGTCAGTCTAGTCGTGAGCCGAAAGCTCTAGCAGTCGCTATACACGCACTTCCGGATCATAGAGTCGCTTGTGCTCCAGGATGATGTAGCGGTCGGTCATGCCGGCAATGTAGTCGCAGACCACACGATAGAGGCCTTCGTCGGATTCAGCGACGCGTGCCTGGACACCAAAGGGAAGTTGAAGCGGCTGGTCGACATACGCCCCGAAAAGCTCTTGAATAAGCCGCTCCGCCTTGACAGCCATCCGCACCACCCTGTAGTGTCGGTAAAAATTCGCGAACAGAAATTTCTTTAGCTCATCGTTCCTCTGGGCAAAGTCTGTCGAATATCCCGCGACATTGTGTGGCATAGAGCGCAAATCGCTCAGCGTCTTGATGCCCGCGTCATCAATCATTTGCTGGGTGGCATTGGCGGCGTTCGTAACCTGTATGCCGACAAGACGCCGGATAAACCGGTGGCGGGTCATGTCATCCGCCAGATCCCTATTGATCTCACCCTCCCCAAAAGTGTCCCAGACCTGCTGAGCGATGGCCAATTCCGCAACGGCCTCCGGGTGCAAGATACCACTGCGCAATCCATCATCCAGATCACTGGTATTGTAGGCGATCTCGTCGGCCAGATTGCTCAGTTGACACTCCAGCGTTCCACGTTCATCCGGATGATAGTCCAGGGCGTCAACCACATCGTAGTCAGTGTCGTGTTTGACGACGCCCTCGCGCACTTCGTAGGTCAGGTTGAGCCCATTGAAGTCAGGATACCGTCGTTCGAGTTCAGTCAGAATGCGGTAGGTCTGTTTCTGATGATCGAAGCCTCCATGTTCCCGCATCAGTTCGTTCAGCGTATGCTCGCCTTCATGGCCGAAAGGAGGATGGCCAAGATCGTGAGCGAGGCAGATGGCCTCCGTCAGATCTTCGTTACAGCCCATTGTCCGGGCAAGGGTACGCCCGACTTGCCCCACTTCAATGCTGTGGGTCAGTCGATTTCGATAATGATCACCTTCTGAATAGACAAAGACTTGGGTCTTGTAGTCGAGTCGGCGAAACGGCGTCGTATGAATAACCCGGTCACGATCGCGTTGGTATGCAGTACGATATGGATGCTCGTCCTCGGGAAACACACGCCCCCTGCTCTCACTGCTGCGCATGGCGTATACGGCCAGCCAGACATCTTCCCGCTGCTCGTACTCTTCGCGTCTCAGCATCATCCCTCCAGATTCAACGATTGTTTAGATCTTCTCGCGGGGCTCCTTGCGACGCGGCGCCTTCGGACGTGGCCCGTACTGCTCGCCGCCATCGACCACGATGACCTCGCCAGTGACGTAGTCCGCCTCAAGCAAGAATTTTGCAGCACCAGCAACATCATCCGGTGCACCCCACCGTTCCAGCAACGTCCGTTCGGCAGACGCTTGAATCTGTTCTGCCGAAAAATGAGCAGGAGGCAGCACATAGCCGGGGGATACTGCGTTGACCCGAATATTGGGCGCCAGTTCAAGCGCAAGCTGCCGCGTCAACGCCAGAAGGCCGGCCTTTCCTACACCATGGGCCGCAAAATTGAGCCAGGGCTGAGAAGCCGCCGCATCGACAATGTTGACAATCGAGCCACCCTCACCAGGCATTATGGGGACCAAGGCATTGCAGACGTAGAAGGCCCCATCGATCGAGACCGAGATCACACGCCGCCAAGACTCGATATCTTCTGTCGGAAATGGTGTGCGCAGGAAAGTGCTAGCACTGTTGACGATTATATCAACTTTTCCGAAACACTCCTGAACCTGATCCGCCATCTGTTGGACTGCTCGCCAGTCAGCCACATCGCACTTTATCGCGATGCCATCAACGCCGGTCGCCTGCACTTCCTGAACGGTTTGAGCGGCGGCCTCGGCTGAAGTGTGATAGTTCACAACAACATGCGCGCCCTGGCTGGCAAGCATCATCGTGATGGCCTTTCCCACGCGATGTGCTCCTCCGGTAACAAGCGCTATTTTCCCGGCAATATTCATCAGCAGCCTGCAGCTCATTTTGTCAACGATTCCGGCTCTATTGTACCATACGGATCGGCCCTGTCAGGGAGACCAATCCGCCATTTCAAGTGGACCGCAGTAGAAATTAACGCAGAAAACAACAAAAAAGGCGCCCGAGGGTTAACCCTCGGGCGCCTTTATCTTTTTTGAGAATCAAACCTACTTGTTTCGTTCGGAACCGTCCAGCGTACGTGAGACGATTTCGTCCTGAATTGCTCGCATCTGATCACGGCGGGCACGTTTGGACCGCTTCTTCGTCATGCCCTCAACTTCTTCGGTCTCTCCACTCATGGCTTTCTGGAAAGCCAATTCCATGGGTGAAAGAACCTCCATGTTGGCAAACGGGTCCTCGATCTCTTCCTCTTCCTCGACGACCTGCGCCTCGACCTCAGCGGCCTGTTCAGCCTCAGGTTCAGGACGGAGTCCCTTCAGACTTAGGTCAATGCGTCCACGCCGGCGGCTTACTTCAATAATCCGAGCTTCAATTTCCTCACCAACCTGGACGACATCCTCCGGCTTATTGATATAGCCGACGGCCATCTCGCGAATGTGAAGAAGCGCATCGCGGCCCACGCCGATGTCGACGAATGCACCATAGGGTACGATACGACTGACCGTACCGCTCACGATCTCATCTTTTTCCAGATCACGGATCGTCTTGGTTCCAGGAGGAATCAACGTCAAACTGATACGGTTGCGGCTTCGGTCAAGTTCCTTGATCCAGGCAGTGATTTCCTGGCCTTCCTTGACAACATCGGAAACCTTGGCAACTCGGCGCACTGAGAGCTCAGAAATATGAACAAGGCCATCACGCCCAACGCCGATATCAACAAAAGCGCCAAAATCGGTTGTGCGTTTAACGACGCCGGGGACTTCCATACCAACACTCAAAACACGCACAACACGGTCTGAGCTATCGGTCGATTCTGTGTCTGCTGTCGATTCTGCTTCTGCTTCGGTGGCCGGCTCTACAACCTCAGCAACGACTTCGGCTTCAACCAATTCAGCTTCAGCCTCTGCCACAATTTCTTCGGCCACAGCTTCGGCTTCAACGGCCTCAGTCTCTATGGCCTCAGCAACGACTTCAGCTTCAACCAATTCAGCTTCAGCCTCTGCCACAATTTCTTCGGCCACAGCTTCGGCTTCAACGGCCTCCGTCTCTGTGGCCTCAGCAACGACTTCAGCTTCAACCAATTCAGCTTCAGCCTCTGCCACAATTTCTTCGGCCACAGCTTCGGCTTCAACGGCCTCCGTCTCTGTGGCCTCAGCAACGACTTCAGCTTCAACCAAATCAGCTTCAGCCTCTGCCACAATTTCTTCGGCCACAGCTTCGGCTTCAACGGCCTCAGTCTCTATGGCCTCAGCAACGACTTCAGCTTCAACCAAATCAGCTTCAGCCTCTGCCACAATTTCTTCGGCCACAGCTTCGGCTTTAACGGCCTCAGTCTCTATGGCCTCAGCAACGACTTCAGCTTCAACCAAATCAGCTTCAGCCTCTGCCACAATTTCTTCGGCCACAGCTTCGGCTTCAACGGCCTCAGTCTCTATGGCCTCAGCAACGGCTTCATCAACCTCAGAAGCATCAACCAGAGCTTCCGCGCTTGCCTGCGTATTTTCCTCTGTACTCTCCTCAGCCGCTTCCACCGCAGCTTCGTCGACTATAGTTGCTTCAACATTCTCACTCATGATCGCCTCCTAGACAACCAGCATATGCATCATGATATGCTGCTTTACTGTTCACAATTTCTAAACTCTCCCGATTATAACTTCTCACTAGCCGAATGCCAAAGATCGTCAGGTTTGCAAACAGTGGGAGGCGACGTTCAGGAGTTTGTACCGGCTTTGGAAGCGCAGGTTGTCTGCCGTATAATTCGGGCGCCAGTATGCTCACACAACAACGCGTGTCCACGTAGAGCAAGTGCGACGCAGTCCAGCAGAGGGAAAACCAAATGTCAGACGACTTGACCGAGCTACGCCGACGTCTTGGCGAAATCAGCGACCTAAATGCCGCTGAGGCCGCATTATATTGGGATCAAGCAACGCAGATGCCTGCGGGCGGAGCCGAAGCCCGCGGCCGTCAACTGGCAACGCTGACCACCATCATCCATGCCAAATCCACTGATCCAGCCCTCGGCCGACTGTTGGACAACCTGGAACAGCGTGTGAATTTCCAACTCGATGCTGTAGATTCAGAAGAGGGTAATGAAGGGGAGATAGCTGGTGATGATGTTGCGCTGCTACGCATCGCACGAATCGATTACGATCGAGCAACCAAGGTACCAACAGAATTCATGACCGAGTTGGCCCAGCACCGGGCCGCTTCCTACCATGCGTGGGCATCAGCTCGGCCGGCCAACGACTTTGCCCGAGTGCAGCCGTTTCTCGAAAAGACACTCGATCTGAGTCGACGCTATGCCGATTTCTTCCCTGGATACCAGCATCTCGCCGATCCACACATTTCAGTCTCCGACTATGGCATGTCCGTGGCAACGATACAGCCGCTTTTCGAGGAACTCAGGCAGGAATTGGTTCCCATGGTGCAAGCCATAGGTGCACAGGAACCGATCGAAGACCGCTGTCTACATCTAGGGTTCCCTGCAGAACAACAGATGGCCTTCGGAGAACATGTCACCCGGCGGCTCGGCTACGACTTCGACCGCGGCAGACAAGACCTGACCCTTCACCCCTTCATGATTACATTCTCATTGGGCGATGTTCGCATTACCACGCGTGTCGACGAAAACCGGCTGGACGAGGGGCTGTTCAGCACCATGCATGAATGTGGCCACGCACTCTATGAACAGGGCATCGATATGGGCTACGATGGCACGCCATTGGCATCAGGAACCTCGTCGACAGTACACGAAAGCCAATCACGGCTCTGGGAGAACATTGTTGGGCGCAGCCGCGGGTTCTGGAGACACTTCTATCCCGAACTCCAGGCGGCTTTTCCATCGCAGTTGGGAAGTGTCGCGCTGAGAGGAATTCTACCGGGCCATCAACAAGGTAGAACGATCACTGATCCGGACCGACGCCGATGAAATCACCTACAACCTTCACGTCATCGTGCGTTTCGGCCTCGAACTTGACCTGCTCGACGGCAAGCTCAGCATCGCCGACCTGCCGGAGGCCTGGCATGCCCGCTATCAGGAAAACCTGGGCATCTCAGCCCCCAGTGATGTCAATGGCGTTCTGCAGGATGTCCACTGGTACGATGGCTTCATCGGCGGCGCATTCCAGGGGTACACGCTGGGGAACGTCCTTGCATCACAGTTTTATGGGGCCGCACTGGAGGCTCATCCGGAGATCCCTGGGCAGATCGAAGCCGGTCAGTTCAACACGCTTCACGCTTGGCTGAGAGAGAACATCTATCGTCACGGCCGCAAATACACCACATCGGAACTCATAGCGCGAACCACCAGCGGGCCGCTGCAAATTCAGCCCTACATCGACTATCTGAGAACGAAATACGGGGAGCTATACGAGCTATAGAGCGGAATCTATCAAAGAACGAAAAGGGACCCGCAGAGGGCATGCATGCCCTCTGCGGGTCCCTTTTTCGATCAGATATTGAATCGGATGTTCATGATATCGCCGTCCTGGACGATGTACTCCTTGCCCTCCAGGCGTAGCTTGCCCTGTTTGCGCAGTTCTGCCATGCTGCCGGCCGCCATGAGATCTGTGTAGGTGAAGGTCTCGGCGCGGATGAAGCCACGCTGTAGATCCGTGTGGATCACGCCTGCAGCCTGAGGTGCGGTCATACCGACGCTACCGGTCCACGCTCGCACCTCATCTTCACCGACCGTGAAGAAGCTCTGCAAACCCATCATCGAATAGCAGAGTGCGATTGCCCGGTTCAACCCAGGCTCATCAATGCCAAAGTCGGCCAGAAATTCGATCGCTTCCTCAGGGTCCATCTGAGCAATCTCAGCCTCTACCCGGCCGCGGAACACAAGCGTACGCTCATCCAGCAGATCAGCGAACTCAGCCTCGTCGGCATCGTCACCGGCATTGATCACGCGCAAGATCGGCTTCATCGAAAGAAATCCGAAACCGGCCAACATCTTCTGGTCGTCCTCGGACAGTTCGACGTCACGCAGGGGCGTCTCCTCCTCTAGAAGAGCCATCAACTGATGCATGACGCCGTCTTCATATTCCAACTTCTTGCGATCCTCCGGCGTGCCGCGATGTTTTGTGGCAGCCAATCGTTCCAGCCGCCGCTCAATGATCGTCATGTCATTGAGGATCATCTCGGTCTCCATGGCCTCAAGATCTCGGGCAGGATCGACTGAATCGTCCGGATGAGGGACATTCTCGTCCTCGAACGCACGAACGACCAGCATGAGGGCATCGTTGGCAGCGATGGCATTGAGCAACGGACCTGCGATACCGGATTTTGCAGCGCCCTTACCAAAGCCGGCGATATCGTTGTAGATGACCTGTGCGTAAGTCGTCTTTTTCGGCTTAAAGAGGGCTGACATATCGTCAACCCGCTGGTCAGGCACACTGACCACTGCGGTGTTCACCTCGACCAGGCCGCTGGAAAAGGCTTCAGTCTCGGAATCGCTGCGTGTGAGTGCGTTGTAAATCGTCGTCTTGCCACTATTTGGCAGGCCGATGATGCCAATCTGCATAGAAATACTCCTGAAAAAAATAGAGAAAATGTGGTCAAATATCGCCCATGTCTTCGAGACCGCCGACTGCCAGGGCGACAGCGCCCAACAGCCCAACTTGCCCCCCCAGGGCGGCAGATACGATCTCCAGATCTCGCCAGTATTCAGGCGCATTGCAGCGCGTGCGAATGGTCTCCCACATGGTCTGCTCCAAAAACTGGTGACAGTTCATCCAGATACCGCCGCCGATGACAATCCGATACGGGTTAAACGTGTGCAACAGATTGGTGATGCCAATGCCAAGATAGCGACCGGTGACGGCAAACTGCTCGAGCGCAAAGGCATCACCGGATTCGGCAGCTTCGCACAACATTTCCGGCGATAGTGCGTCAATATCATCGCCGATACGTTGGCGCAAGCTGCTCCCGGCGCCTTCACGCAGCGCTTGGCGTGCCCGTCTGGCGATGTTGGGTCCTGAAGCCAGTCCTTCAAGCGTACCGATTGCGACCTCGCCCCGTTCCTCAGCGGATAGATCGATGGTGATATGGCCAATCTCACCGGCAAGACCCTGTCGCCCCAACAACATCCGATCGCGCACGATGACACCGCCGCCGATCCCGGTGCTAACCGTGATGTAGATCATATGGGCGCACTGTTGGCCTGCGCCATAGCGGTGTTCGGCCAGCCCGGCCAGATTGGCATCGTTGCCGACAAAAATCGGCACGCCAAAGCGAGTACCGAGCGCCCGGGTCAAGTTGATGTTGCGCCAGCCGGGCAAGTTTGGGGCCATGATCACGACGCCATTGAAAGGGTCGGTCGCCCCTGGCGCACCGATCCCGATGGCCGCAAACTCGTGACCGTCGGCGGCAAGTTCTATCTGCTCACAGATACGTTCCAACACTGCATTTGGGCCTTCCTGGGCCTGCGTCAGTGTGGCGCGTTGTTTGATGATGCGGCCTTCTTCGTTGGCCAAAACAGCACGGGTTTGGGTTCCGCCCAGATCGACGCCAATTACCAACATGCTCACAGTGAATATCCTTTCCCCAAAAGTGGCGCGGACATGCGGTCGGCAGCGGACGCTAGAGCCAACGGACAACAGTGACAAGCCCGAAAATCTTTGGGAATGCCCGCAACTTCAATCATATAGTTTACCATGCCGGCGCGCCGAATGTCATATCGCATCGTCTCCTACCAAGCCTGTATCGCAACGCCAATCTTGGCCCGATTTCCGAAAACGCCGGTCTTGTCTACAGATTCTTTTGCTATCCACATTGGAGAATTCGGCCGAACGGCCCACGACGCCTGTGCACAGGTTGCATAATTCAGCCGCTCTATTTTATTGTAGGGCCTCTATCTTGCGTCTTCTACGATGTTCGAATGTAGACAATGGAGCGCATCTACAAACAGCCCAATGAGTATTGCGAGGAATTCCCATGCCGAAAGCACCGGTTGATGGCTCAATTCAATGGAGATTGATGTGGTGGTTTGCCTGGCTGTTGCGCCCGTTCTTATGCAAGTTGCACATGGATGGCGTTGAAAATGTGCCGCTCAGCGGCGGATTCTTGCTGGCGTCGAACCACTTTGCCGGCCTGGACACAGTTGTCAAAGGCTTTGCCTGCCCGCGCCAGATCCATTACATGGCAAAGAAAGACCTTTTTGAGATCAATGCCTTCGCAGCGTGGTTCTTTCCCACATTCGGCGTCTTCCCAATTGACCGGGCGCGGCTTGACCTCAAGGCGCTGGAACAGGCCGTGTCACTTGTGGAATCTGGGCGCGTTGTCGGCATTTACCCTGAAGGGACTCGAAGCCGTACCGGGAAACTAGGGCGTGGCAAGACTGGCGTTGCTCGCATCGCCATGTCAACCGGCGTTCCCGTCGTCCCAGTGATGTCATTGGGCGGGCAGCACCTCTTTTCCGGCATCCTGAGATGGGGACGCCCGACCATCACGGTGAAATTCGGCAAGCCGCTTCAACTCCATGGTGACGCGCAAAAGAGCGCCGAAGCTCGACGCGAAACGAGCAGAATCATGTATGCAATTGCCGAACTCCTGCCGCCTGACCACCGCGGTGTCTATGCAGACATTCCGAATGTGCACGAAAATGCAGAAGCAGCCGTGCCGGAGCCTCAGAAGACCATGACCTAGATGACGAGAAGGGCATTTAGAAGCAGTGAGTCTGCCGACCGCACGGCAATTCAGGCTACCGACAAACGAAGTTAAGCTGCGTATCGACTATCTGATTTTTCAAGGCCATATCGCCGACAGGTTGTCATCTTCAGTCCATCACGCGGAGAACATTCAAGAAGATTTTGCTCTACGCCGGCATGGTGATCAGTGTCATCGTCCTAGTGGTCTGCGTTGCCGGCTTGATCGGCACATGGTACTACAATACGCCCGTAACTCAAGCCATACTTGACGTTGTCGTGCCGGTCACCGATGCCCTGCAGCTTGCCGAGGAAGTGACATCAGAGACCGGCGCTGTGCTGGAAACCGTCTCTGTGGGCCTTGACGGCGCACAGCAACAGATCGAGGCCATCGGTGAAGAAGTGGTCGATGCCGATATCGCCGTCGAGGCCATTTCCACGCTGGTCGGTGAAGATATCCAGCCGAAGGTCGACGAGGTCAAGTCGAGCATCAAGACCATCTACGACACGCTGGGCATTATGCAGGAGGCTATCCAAGCGTTCA
The DNA here is from genome assembly GCA_963848115.1 of uncultured Chloroflexia bacterium. Lineage (GTDB taxonomy): Bacteria > Chloroflexota > Anaerolineae > Caldilineales > Caldilineaceae > JAWKOK01. The sequence goes on from CAWKCP010000005.1 coordinate 308,390, forward strand.
ACGACATCCCGTTCATCGACCCGGAAGTACCAGGCGGCGAGGAACTTGGCCAAGTTCGCACCGGGATGGAAGAAGTCGTTGTTCAGACCGACGACGTCAGGTCCACGCTTGTCGATCGAAAGGTTGAGATCGTTGAAGGTGCAGTCGATGAAATCATTGGCCCGCTCAACGAACTGAGCACGCTCCTTGGGGAAACACGCACAACATTGGGCCAGCTTGAACAGAGCCTGAAAGAGTCGGTCGAGACACTGATCTACGTGCGGGACAACACTGCATTCTGGGTCGATATGGTCTGTGTTGTTCTCACCTTGATTTTGGTCTGGATCCTCATTTCACAGATCGCTGTATTCGTCCTCAGCCGGAAGATTCTCAAAGAGATGTAGTGCTCGATTCCCCTTCACGAAATACACAGGCGGAATCAACACTACTTTATCGAATTAATTCTGCTTGTATACTCTCATCTTCGAAGTCCTTCCCTGGGCTGAGCCGTATTCAGGTTCAAACTGTGCACCGAGCCTCGATCCAGATTCAAAAAGAAATAGGTTTCAGAACCGACGAGCTTCTTGGCCAGCAGATTACCGTAGCGAATATGCCTGGTCAGTTTACTCGGGACGATAATTCGTGAAGGCCTGAAACCGCGTGGAGATACGTGCGACATGAGCAGAGAAGACAAGAGGAAACAAGAGGAAACACAATGAGCAATCATCGTTCAAGACATCGTATAATTGGTAAAGACCGACGAAAACAGGCGCCCCGCTCCAGTCATGGCGATTGGGCGCCCGCAGCAGATCGGTCCGATCCACTCGATCTTCTGCAAGAGCAGGATAAGGATAGGCTACAGCATTTGATCCCCATCAAGTATGGACGCATGCTGGAGTCACCGTTTGCATTTCTACGTGGGTCAGCCGTTGTCATGGCCTCAGACCTGTCGGACACACCCGATTCAGGCATTGACACAATGATCTGTGGCGACGCACACATATCAAATTTCGGACTCTTTGCCACCCCTGAGCGCAAGCTGGTCTTCGACATGAATGATTTTGACGAAGCCTATCTCGGCCCCTGGGAATGGGATCTCAAACGGCTGGTCGCCAGCGTGGTCGTGGCCGGTCGAGGCAACGGTTACAGCGAGAAGGCGTGCCGACGCATGGTCCAGAAGGTCGTCACAGTCTATGGAGAGGCGATGGATCTTTTTGCTTCCGCTTCAACATTGGACATGTGGTACTACCATGTGGATGCCGAGGCCGTGCAGTTCGTCTTCGACAAGGCCGCTTCCAAGCGGGGAATCAAAGGCGCTGAAAAGATGATCGCTAAGGCGCGAAGCAGAACCCAGAAACAGACACTGGACAAACTCACGGTCGTGAAGGATGGCCGGCGCAGAATCATCGCCGATCCCCCGCTAGTCGTACCTTTCAGAGGACAGGCACGCAACATAGAGATTGCCGGCGAAGAAGAAGCCAAAAGACTGGCGCAGAAGGGCGTTGAGGACGCCTGGTCCCAGTACTTGGATAGCCTTTCAGATGATCGGCGCGTCCTGCTGGAGCGTTACCACATCATCGATGGAGCACTGCGCGTGGGCGGCGTGGGCAGTGTAGGGACCCGTTGTGTGATCCTGTTGCTGGAAGCGCGAGACGAAGAAGATGCCATCATACTTCAGCTCAAGGAAGCTGGCCCCTCCGTTCTGGAGGCCTACCATCCCAGAAAGGCGCAGAGAGAGCCGGCGGAACGGGTCGTCACTGCACAGCGGCTGATGCAGGCCAACAGCGACATGTTCCTGGGTTGGCATACAAGCGACGAGACGTATCGCAACTTCTATTGGCGACAACTCAAAGACATGAAGGGTTCAGCCGACATCGAAAAGATGGACGCCGACAACTTCGAAACGTACATCAACCTCTGCACGTGGTGCCTAGCCCGGGCCCATGCACGCACAGGCGATTCGTCGGCCATTGCCGGCTACATTGGCAGAAACGACACATTTGCCAAGGCCATGACCAAGTTTGCCGTCGCCTACGCCGATCAGACGGAGAAGGACTACAATTCACTGGTCGCCGCTGTCGAGTCCGGGCGGATCATTGCCGAGACCGGGATATAATCCGCGAGGAGGCAGCGACTGGCAAAACGATTGCCAACGAAAAGCGCTCATCTGCCAGCGACCGTCACCTCGCCGTTCGCCATCAGACAAGGAAAATCAATCTCGAAAAAACCCTTGACAAGGGTCCATGCGTATGCTAGAGTTGCATACGATCTTCCGCTCAGATCGGAAGCAATCTGTGCAAGTCGTTTGTGAGACACCAAAGATTTAACGAACCAGTTCTTTTTTAGGAGACGCATCTGTGGTTAACCATAAGAGCATCCGCATGTTTATCGGATATGCTGGATTTGACTCTGGGAGAGGTGCGTCTGCCGCTGGTTAGCATTTGTAGCTAAAACCGTAGGCCGCAGCGCATCCTCGATGCCTGCGGCTTTTTTGTTTGTGCGCCCATGCCGGTCTTTGAGGGACCTGCCGGGACACGAAGGACGCCAAGCGTAGGCATTGAATTCAATGCCTACGCTTTTTTGTTGCCGGATAAACGGCGATTGGACGAACAACGTTTGAAGGACCAAGGAGGGGCGACGTGCAGCAACTTGACAGAGTTTCAACTGAACCAAGAGGGAAGGGCGGCTGACCGCCAACGAGGAATAGGCTAGCCGGCGGCAGCGCTCGACCTATGTCGTCGGCTGACGAAGTCTAGACAATACATGAGTCTTTCACCTGTGACAGTACTGCTGAGGACGAAAAGACTGCTTACCGCAGAATCACCTGTAACTCTAAGGAAAATACCATCATGGCGATTACAGCGATACCGCCAAAACAACAGATGCCGTACGACATGAAGGAGACGGTGAAAGAAAACCGCTTCCATGGTCTTTGGCTCCTGATGAAGGGCTACCGTCTGCAATACTTAGGCGCGGCGGTCAGTCTGGGACTGGCCACCATCGCACGCACATCCACCTTCCTGCTGCTTGCCTACTTTGTCGACAAGTACCTGGGCGAGGGCGAGCGACAGTATGGGCTATGGCTCATCGTGTTCGGTTTCATCGGGCTTGCCGTCGTGCAAGGGGTCTTCACATTCTCAAGCGGGCGATTGGCTGCCAGCACGTCCGAAGGCATCACCCAGCGTGTACGCGACTATCTGCATGACCAGATACAACGGCTCAGCTTCACCTACCACGACAACAACCAGACCGGCGAGCTGATCCAGCGCGCTACGTCCGATGTCGATGCACTGCGCCGCTTCTTTGCCGATCAGGCGATAGAAAGCGGTCGCATCCTCATGCTCTTTGTCGTGAACTTCACGGCGATCTTTCTGATCAGCTGGCAGTTGGCGCTGATCTCCGTGATTGTCATTCCCTTTGTGCTGGTCATGTCGGTCTTCTTCTTCAAGAAGGTCTCGACCCGCTACGAAGCCTATCAGGAGCAGGAGGCTGTGCTCTCGAGTACGCTTGAGCAGAACCTGAGCGGCGTGCGCGTGGTCAAGGCATTTGCCCGCCAGGAATACGAAGAGGAGAAGTTCCAAGCAGTGAACCAGGAGAAGTATCGGCTGGGACGCCGGCTGCTCTGGATGCACTCACTCTACTGGCCTATCTCGGACACGTTGTGCGGTTTCCAGATGGTGCTCGGCTTTGCCGTCGGTGCGTTGATGGCCATCAACGGCACTATCACCGTCGGCACCTACATGGCCTACTCCGGCATGATCATCTGGCTGATTTGGCCCATTCGCAATCTGGGTCGCCTGATCATCCAGATGTCGACCGGCCTGGTCTCGTTCAAGCGCGTCTCCAAGGTCGTCGCCGAGGAGCGCGAGGTGACCGATTACAGTGACTTCGTTGCACCGGAACGCATCGAGGGCGCCATCGCCTTCAAGGGTGTCGACTTCACGTACGAAGGCACCGACGATCCGGTGCTGCACGACATCAGCTTCGAGGCTGAACCCGGCCAGCGCATTGCACTGCTGGGCGCGACCGGGTCCGGCAAGACATCGTTGGTCAATCTGCTGCCTCGCTTCTATGCATACAGCGGCGGCCAGATCACGCTCGACGGACGGGAGTTGACCGAGTATCCGCCGGCCTTCCTGCGCAACAATATCGGCATCGTGGAACAGGAACCATTCCTCTTCTCGCGCTCGATTCGCGACAACATCCGCTTCAGCGTTGGCCGAGATGTGAGCGACGCGGAGATCGAGGCCGCTGCACGGGCTGCGGCCATCCACGATGTGATCATGGATGTCTTCCCGGACGGCTACAACACGTTGGTGGGTGAGCGCGGCGTGACGCTCTCAGGCGGCCAAAAGCAGCGTGTGGCCATCGCGCGAACGTTGCTCAAGGATCCGAGCATTCTCATTTTGGACGACTCGACATCCGCCGTCGACACCGAGACCGAAGCGATGATCCGCCAGGCGTTGGAACGGCTGATGGAAGGTCGAACGACCTTTGTCATCGCCCATCGCATCCAGAGTCTGATGGCAGCCGACAAGATCCTGGTGTTGGAACATGGCCGGATCGTCCAGAGCGGCGCCCATAACGAACTGATGCGCGAACCGGGCATGTACCGGCGGATTTACAGAGCACAGACACGGATAGAATCCGAACTTGAGGAGGAACTCAATCGTGTCCGAGCATGATTTCTACGAAGAAGAAGAATTTACAACTCAATTCAACGGAGAGACGCTACGCCGCATTGCCGGTCAGTTGAAGCCGCATTGGCCGTGGGTGGTGGGCTTTCTCTCGCTCATCATCGTCGTGTCGATGGTTGACTCCTACTTCACTTATCTGACCAAGCGCCTCATCGATGAAGGCATCGTGGCCAAGGACACGGCCGCAGCGGCAGCCATCCTGGCCCAATACGCGTCGCTGATTCTGGTGCAAGCCGTCAGCGTCTTCGGTTTCATCTACATGACCGGCATTCTGGGCGAAAAGGTACGCTTCGACCTGCGCGAGAGTATGTTCACCCGCTTGCAGAGCCTGTCGCTGGGCTACTACAACAAGACGCCGGTGGGTTGGATCATCTCACGCGTGACGTCAGATACGGACCGTGTAGCCGAGCTGGTGACCTGGGGTATGCTCGACGTAACGTGGGCCATCGCCAACATTGCGACATCCATGTTCTTCATGTGGCGTATCAACCCCCAGTTGACCATGATCGTCGGGGTCATCATCCCGATTATCATCGTGGTGGCGGCCGAGTTCAAGAAGCGCATCCTGATTCAGTATCGTGACGTGCGCCGGGTCAATTCCAAGATCACAGGGCATTACAACGAGACGATCACGGGTGTCCGGGTCATCAAGGCATTGCGACGCGAGCGGGCCAATCAGGCTGAATTCCAGAACCTGACCGGCGAGATGTACGAGGCCGGCTATCGAGCGGCTTGGCTATCGGCGCTCTTCCTGCCGACGGTCCAACTGATCGCAGCCTTTGCCGTAGGGGCCGTCATCCTGTATAGCGGCGTCCAGGCCAACACCGGCTCAGACAGCATGACCGTGGGCGGTATCCAGGCGTTCATCTCGTACATCACCTTCATGCTCTGGCCGATCAACGAAATGGCTCGTGTCTATGCCGGCATGCAGTTGGCCATCGCTTCCGGCGAGCGCATCTACTCGTTGCTCGACTCGGAACCGGATGTCGTCGACAAACCCGGCGCCACCGATCCCGGGACGATGCAGGGAGACATCGTCTTTGACCATGTCAGCTTCGCCTATGAATCAGATAAGCCCGTGCTGACCGACTTCAGCCTGACCGTGGGCCGGGGCGAGACCATCGCCTTGGTCGGTCCGACCGGCGGCGGGAAGTCGACCATCGTCAATCTAGTCTGCCGCTTCTACGAACCGACCGCGGGTAGAATCACAATCGGCGGCGTGGATTACACGGACTTCACCCAACATGCCATCCAGTCTCGGATCGGCATGGTGTTGCAGACGCCGCACCTCTTCTCCGGCACCATCCGCGAGAACCTGCGCTACGGTAGGCTCGATGCGACAGATGCGGAGATCGAGGAAGCGACGCGCATGGTTGGGGCGCACGGGTTCATCCTAGAGTTGGACGAGGGCTACGATGCCGAGGTCGGCGAGGGCGGCAATCTGCTCTCGGTGGGCCAGAAGCAGTTGCTCAGCCTGGCCCGGGCCGTGTTGGCCCAGCCGGACATCTTCATCATGGACGAGGCGACGAGTTCGGTCGATACGCTGACCGAGGCGCTGATCCAAGAGGGCATGGAGACGTTGATGGAGGGACGAACCAGTTTCGTCATCGCCCATCGCCTCTCGACCATCCGCAACGCCGACCGCATTCTGCTCATCGAAAAGGGCCGGATCGCGGAGATGGGCACCCATGCCGAGTTGCTGGAGATGGAGGGCCACTACTACCGCCTCTACACCCAGCAGTTCCGCAAGGAGCTGGAGATCGAGTACGATCCGTTTGGTGAATTGGCCGATGAAACAGTCAGCACCAATGGAACGGCGCCAGTTGAAGATGATGAGACCGCCATCCTAGAATACGGCGACTAGCCGATACCAACACACGCACGTAGGGACATCAAACACAACAGGTCCGGCCACCGTGTCAAATCGGTGGCCGGACCTCTGTTTTTCGTATCGGATTGTGGACAGGTCCTGAGACCTACGTTCAACCGCTACCTGATGACCGCAGGTAGATAGATCTTAACCCCATCGCCGGAACTACTGCCGCCTGTGATCTCGACCGTATAGGTCTCTGTGGCGCTGTCTGAACCATTGCTCACCGTGACGGTGATCGTCTTGGTCCCCGGCTTGTCCCACGTGAACTTGAAGCCGACCGAGCTATCGCCCGAGCCGTTAATCGTAGTCTGGTCATTGGCCTCGATTTTGTAGGTATAGGCATCGCCGGTCTGCTCCGGCAGAACACCAATGGTGAATTGCAACTCGTTCCCGGTCGTGCCCGAGGTTGGGCCCCCGATCGTGACCTTGCCGATATCCTCGGTGATCTCAACCTCGTGTGTCACCTTGACGGTCTGAAAGCCGTTGGACACCGTCACGGCGATCGTCTTGGGTCCCGGCTTGGTCCAGGTCTGTTTCAGGGATCCTGTGCTGTCGCCCGGGCCGCCAAACAGCGATTCGTCAGTGACTTCGAACGAATACGTGTAGATCTGTTCGGACGTCGCCGGCAGTACGTTGAAATCAAATTCCAGCTCGACGCCAGTTTTACCGGCGGTCGGACCGTCGATCGAGATGCTCTTCAACGGCAGGTAGAGCTTGGAAAGCTTGGTCGATGTGCCCGCACCGAAGTTCCCGATGACGCCTGACGATTGGGTCGTACTACCGGTTCGAATACCTTGACCATCGGGCAATGGAGCAGCCAACGTGATACTGAAATCGCCGTTGCCATCAGCAGTTGCGCTCCCCATATACTGCAATGCCTCCTGGTTACCGTCGCCATTATCCAGGTAAAGGTCAATCGTACAGCCGGGACAGGGACTGCCGTCCCCACTCGTTCCTGAAACAACGAGGCCTTCGAGCTTAGTGATCTTGGCCGGCTCGAAGAGTCTGAGCGTATCAGGAACCTCCGCCCCAAAGGCATAAACTTCGCCCGGACCTTCCTTGACTACATTGCGACGCACCGATATTTGGCCAAAGGTGAATCTTGAGCCGGTGCCCAGAATAGCGGCTTCCTCGGCATCCTCTGAATCAGCCCGGCTGCGCACAACGAGGTTGTTCAGAACATCCGTATTGCTGCCCGACACCTTGATGCCCTGACCGCAAACACCGACATTCTTCCCAGCCTTATCCACTCCGATGACATTGTCCTTGATCAGATGGCCGCTGCCGAAGACTTCGATGGCACGCGGCGGCGTTTCATTCGCAGACTGAAGTCTGTGCAGCCCGACAATACGATTCTGCAAGATCTTGTTGTTCGATCCGCTCACGCTGATACCCCATCCGCCGTACCAACTGGCCGGATCCAAGTTCGTTAGATGACCGTATACATTGAATGTTCTCCGGCACCAAGGGGACAGTCTCGTCCGCACGGGTACCGATAGCATTGTTCGTGACCACATTGTTGTCGCTGCCGTCGATAATGATGGCACTGGCGAAAGAGCCGGCAATCACATTGCGCTGAATCAGGTTATCATCGGATGACATGTGAATGCCGCCGCCGGCCATGCGTTTCGGATCGCCCAGCGTGCGAAAGACAATGGATTGGCCATCTTTTGATAAACCCATCCAAACGTCCTCGACCGTGTTTCTATCCTCCTTGAGAAAGATTACCCCGCCATTGTAGAAGCCCAGACCTCGGATGATATTGTCACTTTTCTCGATCTCCAACGAGTGGTCCTTAGTGTTGACCATGATCTTGGGGCCATCCATGCGTCCGCCCGGCTGCGTCGAGCCGTCGATTATCACTTGACCATTTTTTTCGACACTCGAAAGGCTGTTTTTCAACACCAACGAATCGTCAATCGTCAGCGTCCATGTATCGGTGACGCTGTCATAACCGGGATCATTGGAGGCCAGTCCAAACTTGATCGTAATAGGCCGATCTCCAGCAGGTCGCGCGCCTGCCTCGATCAATGCTCGCCGCAGCGTGCATCCGTCAGCGGCTGGATTGAGGGTCCCGGATGTAAAGCCGCATGTTTTCGTGAGACTGTCACTGTTCGGATCATCGCTGCGATCCACGGTTATAGTGAAGGCTGCCAGGGCATCGGGCGCCTGCACATCAGCCGTCTGCGCCGACACTGTGCCCGTCGAAGCGAGCCAAATCGCCGCCACCAGGGCCACAATCAGCGCCCCGCAGTGTAAGCTCCTCCTTGCCTTGAAAAATCGAACTCTTTCGAGCATGGGCCATCTCCTTGTGTGAATTGAATCGTGTGAATGAATTGTGTGATGGTCCCTCGGGTAAGGGACGAGTAATGCAGCAAATCTTGATAAAAAGGTCGAAAAGACCAAAAGGGCCGGTATCGTTCGGCGGCTGAGGATCAGAACAACACATGCAAACTCAACACCATCATCAATGCACCAGTGATCAACTTCATGCCACGTTGCAGCCAGACACCGTCCAAGGATTCGCGCAGAGGATGCAGCAGATGTATCCAAGAGCCGTACCAAAAAAGTCGAACAACCACATGGGCCAGACCAGCGAGCAGAATGCCGACGGTAGCGGAGACAATCTGAAAATCGAACTGGGAGAGGATGACCAGGTAGAAGAGTGCGGTTTTGGGACTCAGACAGGTCGAGAGAAAGCCGGTCAGAAATGCCCGTGGTCCCCTGAAGGGTATGGGAGCATGTCCACTCTCACCTTTGGTCGTCACTGCTTCAATCAATGACATAACGCCCAGCGCCGCCAGATAGACTGCGCCCACGCCTTCGAGCACGCTGACCCAGTGACCCTCGCCGGATAGCAGCGTGCCAATCAGCAGCGCAAGCAGGGAGTATAAAGCCACGCCGGCTGACCCGCCCAGGGCTGTCAGAAAGCCCATCTTGCGTCCATGGACAACGGTCATGTCCAGGATCACGGCCGTCGCCGGGCCAGGCATCATACTCATCATGCAGACCATGCCAAACAGTGCCACCATCATCTTCGTCCTCGTTGTTTGCTTCGACTCTTTGCTTCTTGGCTAGCTATTTCTCGGTCGGTTATAGACCAATTGAGGTTGTTTCCTACGCTTGCGGGTTCCGTACCACCGTGGCATCGACAGCATAGCCCCGAAGGATCACGGAACCGTCGCGACCACCTGTGCTCCAAGTGAGCACAGGTGGTCAACTGAATCGTCTACACATCCGGGGGGATGGGGAGCGGATACCACGGTGGCGGCCTCCCATTGTCCGGATCTAGCGGTTCGTTGTACCATTTTGCGCAGAGAAAACTGGCTAGTTGATCGGCGAGATGCTGTGCTTCGGCCCGGCTGCGAAAACGATGGGGCTCGCCCTTGTCATCAACCACAATGGCTACGGGCAGACCGCTCTCGCCATCATAGACATAGGCCCAGTAGCCGCCGCCGGCCAGGGCCGGCTCAGCGACGCCCTTGAGCGAACACTTGGCGTAGGCTGCCGGTGTGACCGCGTCCATCGGCAGCACCTGGAGTACAAGAGCCACAGCGATTGCCGCCAACGCCAAGACCAGTCTTCTGGGAAATTGCGTATGCTTCATATTGCTCCTCCTGAATCGAAACGAACGACTGAAATCATGTACGCTCACAAGGTAGCACGAGGGGCGGAGCAAAAAGTCTCAGGAATCGGGGGATTTGTCTCAAGACGCCACTGTCGCGTTTGTTCGGCCTGCACAGCCAAGCTATACTTTTTGTGACCGCTCCGAGTGTTTTGGATGGTCAACGAAATCATCTGGTGAACGCATCATGACCCTGATCCTCAATCTCGCACCCAGCAACAACGCGGCCCTGGCAGACCTCTATACCCAGGTGAACGAGCTCAAGCACGCGGATCCACTGTCCCGCGTCCACCTCTTGCTGCCCAGCGCACGGGTGACGACGCGCCTACGCAGCGAACTGGGTGACGTCGTCAACGTCCACTTTCTCCAGTTCTATGGCTTGGCGCGAGCCGTGCTCAATGTTGCGCATCAAGATCGTATCCACGAGATCGGGGACACTGCCGCGCGCCGATTGGTGCACTACCTGCTGGGTCAGATGGCCGGAGCCGGCGAACTGCCTACCTTTGGCTCAGTCTGGAAAAAGCCCGGCTTCACAGATGTGATCCTAGGCTGGCTGCGGGAGATGAAGAGCCAAGGCATCCACCCGGAGGCTGTGACGGCAGATGCCCAACAGAGCGGCAACATCCGCGATCGCCAACTTGCCACGCTCTACGGGCGTTATCAGGACTTCTTGATCGAAGCGGGACTCTCGGATGCCGATGGGTTGCTCTGGATGGCAGCCGAAGCCCTGACCCGCCACCCGAATCACTTCGCCCAGGCCGGCCCGCTCTTCGTCTACGGTTTCGACCACTTAAACCCGGTTCAAATGAAGCTTCTTGACCGCCTAACCAGCGGGTTTGAACAGACGACCCTCTACCTCTTGTGGGATGCCAATCGTCCGCCGGACAGCCTGGCCCTCACTCGCCTGGACGAGACCCGGCAACGACTCATCAAGACGCTCAATCCTACGGTCGCCACGCTGAGCGACGTCCCCCGCCCCTCCTGCGTTGCCGCCCTCAGCCGTCGTCTCTTTGAGCAAGAGCAACCGGCGACGCAGGCGGGCAAGAGCGACGAAATCCAACTGATTGAGGCGCCGTCGCGCGAGGAGGAGGTGCGCATAGCGCTGCGCCATATCAAACGGCTTCTCCTGGACGGCGTCTCGCCCCACGATTTCTCACTGCTGGCGCCCAAGCCCGACATATACCGCCGCCTCGTCGCGACTGTGGCCAGCGAGTACGGCCTGCGCGTGGCCGTGGAAGGTGTGCTCGGGACAAACCCGGCAATCTCGGCCCTGCTCAACGCACTGAGTCTCAGTCCCGATTTCCCCTGGCGCCGCACCTTCGATCTGTTACGCTCACCCTACTTTGACATCTCTGCCTGGCTGGACGACAAACAGATCGACCTGCTGGATCGTCTGACCCGCGAGCGACCGGTTGTGGCCGGCGCGGAACAATGGCAACATGCCCTGCGCCCACCGGCTCAGTCGACGGCGCTCGACGACATAGATGAGGAGCGCGGAAATCGCCCCTTGATCGCCACGTTGCCGGCCGAAGACGTCGACCTCATTCGACAGGGGTTACTCGACCTTTTCAATCACCTGACGCCGCCCGAACAGACAAGCCCCTCCGACTACGTGCTCTGGATTCAGTCGGCCATCCTGGGGCTGATGCCGGAAATCGATCCAGACAGTGAAGCGGGTGATGTGACGGACAACGGTGAGCTGACCGAAACACCCCCATGCCTGCACATGGTGGAACGATGTACCCAAGGGCCCCATGCTGAGCGGGATCACAGCGCGCTGGTGCTGCTGTTGCGCAGCCTGCGCCGCATTGTCAGTGCAGCCGAACTGATCCCGCAGGCCGGGTCTTCTGTGGACTGGCCGACCTTTCGCACGGATCTGATGGACATCCTGCCCGCGGTGCCGGTCTATCCTCAACAGGACGTGGCCCAGGTCCACTTCGGTGCGTTGGAGAGCGGGCGCGGGCTGACCCCGACACATCTCTTGATTTTGGGCCTCAGCGAAGGCGAGTTTCCCTCGCCCCCCGCTGTTGATGTGCTCTACGCACCCCGCGAACGAGACACGTCGAATCTTCCCCTGCGTCGCATCGAACCGGGCATCGACGCCTCGCTCTGGTGGCAGATTGTCAGCAACGTGGGCCTCAAGCCAGGGAATCAGGACGTCAGTGCGGATGGTTCTTCTAGCAACAGCCGAGACCCAGAGGAGCGGTCGGGGGATCGACACCGGGCCAAGCTTGTGTTGCTGCGCCCTTGGCTGGACGACAAGGGCACGCCCTGGCCGCCTTCGCCCTACTGGCAGGCTGTGACTGAATCATTCACCGACCTGACGCCACAGCGTGTGCCTGTGGCCGCATCCATGGAGCCGACCGATGCCGCCGGCATGACAGAGTTGAGCACTGCCCTGGCCATGGTCGGCGCCGCTCATGTGCCGCATGAGTTGGAGCCGGACTGGCTGCAGGCTCATCAGAGATCCTCACTGCTCAGCCTGCGGGCGAGTTGGAACCCTCCAGGCATCTACGAAGGGATAATCGAGGCCGCCGATCTCAAGCGTGAACTGGCGCAACTACATGGCCCTGATCATGTATGGAGCGCGTCGCGACTAAATCGCTACAACACCTGCCCGTTCGGCTTCTTCGTTGAGCAAATTCTCAAGCTCGAACCGCGGCCCGATCCCGAAGAAGGGCTGGATGTTCTCCAGCGGGGCAGTCTGCTCCACGCCATTCTGGAGGCGCTCTACATTCAACTCACGGTCGAGACCCTCTGCCCGACGCCTTCGACCGCGGACCAGGTCCTAGCCATGCTGGACCTCTGCTGTGCCGATGCATTTGATCAGGCGCCTCAGCGCTACGGCTTCAGACCCGGTCCGCTCTGGCAACAGGAGCAGGCTGAAATGCAACGGCTCCTCGAAGCGTTACTGCGCGCAGAGTGCGCCGACAATGGAGAGAAGCCCCGCTTCCAACCTTTCCTCCAGGAGTTTGGTTTCGGGATCGACGGCGAACACCCGTCCGCCCTCCTCACAGACGCGGACGGGCGCAGCATCCGTGTCCGCGGCATGATCGACCGCATCGATCGCGACAGTGCTGACGGCCTGCGCATCATCGACTACAAGAGCGGCAGCAGCGCCCATTCCAGGCCGGACATCATGGCAGGCCGCTCAGTGCAGACTGCCGTGTATGCCCTGGCAGCAGAGCAACTACTGGATAGTGGTACAGTTGAACAAAGCGCCTACCTCCACCTCCCCACACGCAAGCCCAGCGGCAAGATCGTTGGAGCTAAGGCGGAAGACAGGGAACTGCTCAAAACCGTGATCCATGTTCTCAACGAAACCGTAGAAAACATTCGTAGCGGTCGCTTCCCCAACGCACCCGGCAAGATCGGCCAAAACGGCGCGTGTTCAACGTGGTGCGACCTGGCCGATATTTGCCGCGTGAGTCGGCAGAGTTTGTATAAGGGACGAAAGCTGTTGGACGATTGAGGGCGTAGGGGAGTAGGGAAGTGGGGGAATGGGCAGTTGAAATGTACGACAATCGGCCCCACACCCACCTCCCTACTTCCCTACGCCCACCACCTAACTGAGCAGACCCATGCCAAACGCAACGCCACAACAGAGAACCGCCATCGAGACCCTGGACCGTGCCCTGGTTGTCGACGCCGGCGCAGGCACTGGCAAGACCTGGGTACTGGTGAGCCGCTATTTGCACCAACTTGACCAGCATCCAGAGTGGCCCATCGACAGCATCATCGCCATCACCTTTACGGAGAAGGCGGCCCGAGAGATGCGAAACCGCATCCGAGCGGCTGTCGAAAAGCGGGCCATGGAGAGCGATGCCCACAGCCCCTGGCAGACGCATCGCCGCCGTCTTGATCAGATCCAGGTGAGCACGATTCACAGCCTCTGCGCCCGCATTCTGCGCGCCAACGCCATCGCCGCAGGACTAGATCCCCGATTCGAAGTGATGGAGGAGGATGAATCCAAGCTGCTGATCGAGGAGGCAGTTCGACAGACCATGGACGTCCTCGCTAACGGCGAAGAACACCCGGCCCTACCCCTCTTCGGCGGTCTCTCGGTCCGGGACGTCAAAATGACAATGTCGAATCTGCTGGGCAAGCGAGGCACGATCCAGCAACTCTTCGATGACCTGAAGGACAAAGAGGCCCTCCTGGAAATGTGGGAAACGTGCCTGGCGGAAATGCTGTTTCAGATCTGGCGACAGGCTGTGAACAGAGACCCGGACCTGGCCGATGCCCTGGACAATCTACCCACAATCGATATCATTGACCCTTCGGACAAGTTGGCCGGTGCGGTTAGGCTGGCCCAGGAAGGCTGTGCGCTGATCAAGCAGGGCGACATCCGGCCGGCCATCGGCTGCTTTGCCCAGATCAATCGGTCCGGCGGCAAGGCGGCGAACTGGGGCGGCAACGAGGAGAAGAAGCACCTGTCGGCAATGCTCAAGGCCCTGCAAGCGCCGAGCAAAGAGTGGGAACAGAGCGGCATCACAACGCCCATTGGCCCGCTGGATGAAGACGCGGCGGACAACTTGCTGGCCTGGCGTGCACTGTGGGAGACGCTTACCCGGATCTATGACCGGCTCAAGGAGGAACGCGCCGGCCTGGATTTCGACGATCTGGAGCGGCAAACAGTCAACTTGTTCCGGCAAACGCCCGTGAGCGATCGGCTGCATGCTTATCTAGATAGCATCAACCATGTTTTGGTCGATGAGTTTCAGGATACGAATCCGATCCAGCAGGAGATCGTCTACCATCTGGCCTCACCGGAAATCCCGGGGCGGCTCTTCGTGGTTGGCGATGCCAAACAGAGCATCTATCGCTTTCGCCAGGCCCAAGTCAGCATCTTCAACCGAACGGCTCAGGACGTCGAGCGGGCAACGGGTCACACGCCACAACTGCTGAACCAATCCTTTCGCACGCATCGAGAGTTGGTCGACGGCATCAACACCCTCTTCGACCATCTTCTCCAGCCGCTGGACGGCGAGCGCTATCAGCCCTATGAGGCTTGGCCAGGCGCGCTCAGCGCCGTCCGCTCCATGGCAACAGACAGCCCACCGCCGATCGAGCTCTGGCTATTGCCGGGCAAAGACGCAGATGGAAAGAACATTGCCGCCGACGACGGCCGTCTGTGGGAAGCCCAGCTGTTGGCCGACCGGCTGCTCGCGCTACACGAAGAAGGTTGCCCGATCTGGGACAAAGAGGAGAATGCGTATCGCCCCTTCCGCTTCAAAGATGCCGCCATCCTCTTCCGCTCCACGACAAGCCTGCCGATCTACGAAGAGGTCTTCAAGCAGAAGTCTCTGCCCTACCTGACCGTGAGTGGGCGAGGGTACTACGACCGCCCTGAAGTGCGGAACCTGATGGCCCTGTTGGCCGTGCTCCACAACCCGGGAGACGATTTCAACCTGGCTGTTGTGCTGCGCTCGGCGCTCTTTGGCCTCAGCGATGAGACACTCTATCGACTACGGTGGCGTGACGCTGACGGCAGCCGACCAGACAAGGCGCGTCCTCTCAGACTCGCCCTGGCCGGGCCGTCGGCTACAGACCAGGCATCCTCAATCGGCCTTGCCCACGCAGTATTGAGTGAGCTGTGGGCGGAAGCCGGGCGCATCGATGTTTGGCTGCTGCTACGGCTGGCATTGGATCGCACAGCCTACGAGACCACCCTTGCGCTACGAGATCGGGCCGGCGAGAGCGGCGGGCGTCAGCTCAGCAATGTCCACAAATTCCTGGGCCTTGCCAGAGAGAAGGGCGGGTCCAACCTCTCCGACTTCCTACGCCGCATGACCGATCTGCGTGCAGCCGAGGCACGTGAAGGCGAAGCACTGGGGCGCGAGCCGGCGAGTGGGGCCGTCCATCTCATGTCCATCCACGCCAGCAAGGGGTTGGAGTTTCCAGTGGTAGCCGTAGCCGATCTTGGACGCTCGCCCATGATCAGCAGCGACTACATTCTGCATGACCCCGAAATTGGCCTTGTCTGCAAAGTGCGTGATGAGAACGGCGACTGGCAGAGCCCGCCGAGCTACGGCTGGGGCAAATGGCAGGTCGAGCAGATGGAGGAAGCCGAGAACAGACGCCTGCTCTACGTGGCCTGCACGCGTGCCGCCGACCGATTGATTCTCTCCGGCAAGCTGAGCTCAAACAAGCAGAAGGGTTGGCTGGCGCAGATCCTGGCGTCATGGTCTGTTGAGCCGGATGGCGACGAGGAGACACTTCTGCACCGCGAACCATCGCAGGGTGACGGATCGCGCTTTCGCATTGGCGTCCATCGACCGACCGATCAGCCCGATGCGCCACGATCCACCGCCAAAGAGACGCCGAGCCACGCGGGGTTGACCCGGATGCCCGCCCTCAGTCGCCCGCTTGATGGCAGGCGGCATCAAGATGCCGTCACTGTGACCCGTTTCCTGCGTGGGAATCGGCGATCCTCTTCAGGGGATGACGAGCTGCCGGCCCTGCGCCCGGCGGTGCGCCCCATGCAGGCCGAACGGCGGTTGCACCCGGTTCCACGGTATCTGCTCGGCAACATTGTCCACCGGGCGCTGAACGACTGGACGCTACTCAGCCTTCCCTCCAGTGACATGCACAGAGGGCTGTTCGGCATCGCTCGCAGCCTGGGCATAGGCAACGTCAGCAGCGCCGAGGACGCAGCCGGAAAAGCCGCTCGCCTGATTGGCAACCTGAAGGCGACGCCGCTCTACGAACAGATCCAGCAAGCAGATCGCCGTCTGCAGGAGGTCCCCTTTACGTTGACGACCAACCAGGGCATCTTGCACGGCACAATCGATCTACTTTTTGAAGACCGTAGCGGCTGGCATCTGATCGACTGGAAGAGTGAATGGATCGCCGGCGAGGATGTTGATATCAAGAGCCTGGAGTTCCTTCCACAGCTTGCCGTCTACCATCTGGCAGCCCGCCGGATTTTGGGTATCCGGCCGCGGACGGGCGCCTGCCTGTTGTCCGCTCAGGCAGCGCTACGCTGGTTCACCGATGACGAGTTGATCCGATCTTTGACCGACTTGGGGATTCAACCAGTGTTGACGTGAGGTCGAACACAGGGTTCCGACCAGAGGCGCCGCCGTTCGCACAGCGGGAAACGGGGCCAAACGGCACGCACTCCGCCCGCCGGCCAGGCCGAAGCCGGCCAAGCAGCAGGCGACTGATTCGCCCCGAGATCGAGGTCTTGTGCCGGGGAGACTGCTCTACCCGTCGGCGGTTGCAACGAGTACGCGTCTGCACTGAAATGGAGCGGTATTGGCTCATGGCGGGTTCAAGTAGGTGATGATCGTTATCCGATGTACTACACTGAAGGCACTACGAGATCAGTACTTTTGCTAGCCTCACCGTTCAGTGTGCACGTGGGCGTGCACACTGGTCATTACCGGTGACGGTTCATCGCTCTGACCCGTTCGCACGTGGGCGTGCGAACTAAACTGAAGCGTATGCGAAAGTCATAATCTCGTAAGAATTTCAGTTTCGGTCATTCCTGGAAACAAAATCTCCCCGCGAAAGTGCCAGGCACTGGCCACCAGCGGACTGCTTGACTTCATATCAGCTGGCCAGTGCCTGGCACTTTGGAGCAACTATCGGATCGGCGTTAGGCTTTTCCAAAATAGTAACTATACGGGAGTTGGCAAAGCCTCAAGCCATTCCAGCCAAAGATTTCCTTGCAACGTATATTTATCTCTCTGGAATGGCCTTAGTGGGCTCTGCAACCAGGATCAACGCTCAGCGAGGCCAAGCTGCCGTAGAATGTATCGCTGCCCTGGATGCTGCCGCCGATCTGGACGACCACGGAGCCGGTGTAGAATGTCGTCACCTTATATTGGTGCTTGTCCTCAGCGGTCAGTCGGTTTCCACGATAGTGCTTGTAGCGACAACTGCCCAATTTGGCATCGCAGCCATAGGTGCTACGGTATGTTTCCAGGTTCGATGCAGGCATCGGCCGGCCGGAAGACTCATCGGCGGAAAAGAAGAGTTTGTTGGCCACACCCGCCTTGTCGACGGTAAGGTCAAAGCGGATGCTCGGGTGGTCAAAAACAGGGTTGTCATCCGGTCCTGCCGGCAAAGCGACGGCCTCGGCAAAGGCCTCTCGAATGGGCATACAACCACAGTCGCTACCGATGCTCAGAACGTACTCCTTGCCCCACTCTTCAATAATGATCTCATTGGCGGTCGCGATCAGATCAGGAAATCTGCATTCCAGATGACCGCCGTCAAAATGGATCGTCGGTCCGTCGATTTTTACGTCGCCCACCGGTGAGCAATCGAGCGCCATCGCCTCCCGATGCAGTGTCACCGGATTCCCCGACTTGTCCTCACCACCGATCGTGATGGTCCACTGGGCGTCATATTCGTCGTTGAGCAGCGTCAGATCAAATGCCCACGTTGTCCAAGTCGGCTTGACCGCCGGCTCTGATTTGGCGGCAGCGGACTTTGAGGTGGCCGCAAAGCTCAAGAAGGCCATTACAAATGCCATCATCAATATGATCACTCGCGTCTGTTCCATATTTCTTCTCCTTCTGATAGAATCTGCCTGTATCGCCAGCCGTGTCCTATCCATTCTCTCTGCGCCAGGTTTCTAGGGTCGTTGTAAGGCTCGTAGAAAACTGTTGCATCTCAAGCGGCTCACGCAAGCGTGGACAGATTCAGAATTCGGTATAGGATAGGCTTGGGTCAAAAATATCACAAGTAAGGTTTGCGGATGTCTCAAGTTTTGCTCAAAACGTCTCATCAATGCGCGTGCTCAACTGAAAGCACAAGGACGTCACCAATCGTGACCCGCCATAGGATCAGCCCCACTTCATGGCCAAACAGAAGACAGTTCCGTTCGACCAACAACTGAAACAAGCGCTGAAGTACTACAACGATCCGGACCGCCTGGCAACAGACTCTGTGCTAGCCACTGCCTACTTCCTCGGCTGGGCCAACGATGCCAGATCAAAAACCTTGGCAGCCGAACGCGGCGACAACGAATTGCATTGGGGAAAGATCCTGTGCCAGGCCATGTTGGACGCGGCGGACGGGCTTTGGGGCGAGAGTCCGCCGCGTAGCCGTGAAGAGATCGAAGAAGCCTGGGCAAACATTCTTCAGGCCCCGGGCGCGCCGCGCTACAACTACTTAATTCTGGAACTGCGCTACTTCCGTCGTTTTTTTCAGCCGCGCTCGCTGCAACAGCTCTGGGAAGAGTTTTTGGGACAGTCGCGTGCCGAATTCTACCGAGATGTCGACCGCGCCATCGAGGCGCTGGGAGACTCACTCCTTCGCCACTTGCGGCCAGGCGCCCGCCAAGAGCGTCCACCATCGGCAGCGACCTCCCATGGACGAGCTGCGCTGCAGGACCGCATCCAGGATGCGCTACGTGATGGGAAAAGCGTCGCCCTGAGCGGTTTGAGCGGCATCGGCAAAACAAGCCTTGCCGCCAGCATCGTAGACGAGTGGTCCTCTGCTACGATTCTCTGGTTCACGGTACGGCCCGAACTCAACGATGGCCTGTACCAGTTCCTGTTCACCATTGGCGGATTTCTGCACCAAAACGGTCAGGATCGGCTCTGGCGAGCGCTGGCAGCCAGCAAGGGACAGTTGGAAGATCCAGCCTTGCTCCTGACTCTGGTCCAGAGCGATTTTACCCGACTTGCGGCCCGGCGTCCACTTCTGATTCTGGACGAAGTCGATCTGTGGAGCGACAGTGAAGGCGGCTACAGAGCGCTGCAAGAATTCATTGCCGGCTTGCAGGAAGTGACGCCGATGCTGATGGTGGGACAGCGAGTCGGGCTGGCTGCGCACACCTACATGACGCTCACCGGCCTGGATGACGACACTGTCGATCAGCTATTTCAAGAGCAGCAGATTCGGCTCACAGCCGACGGGATAAGAGACGTGCAGAACGCCACCGGCGGCAACCCGCGGCTGCTCTGGCTTTGCATGGACCTGCTACACCGCGGCGAATCACTGGAGAGCATTCTCGGCGAACGGGCAGAGGGTGTCCACTCGTTCGATAGCTTTCTCAATCTATTGTGGTTGCGCCTCGGTAAAGAGGAGCGGGAGGCCATGCATGCGCTTTGCGTCTATCCTGCGCCGGCGCCGGGCGGGTTTTGGTCGGCTAAAGTATTGGAGGCGTTGGCAACACGCCACCTGCTCTATCAGGACGACACGGGCAGTGTATCGCTCTTGCCCTCCGTCCGCACCGTGCTCTACCGTACACTCTCAGCCGAACAGCGCGAGCGCCTGCATCAACAGGCGGCCGGCATCAGCGCAGCACTGGGCGATTACACCATGGCAGCCTACCATTTCCAGAAGGCCGACCAGCCCGAGCTGGCCGTCAAGATCTGGTATCCCCATCGCAGCCAAGAGATCGAGCGAGGCGGCGCAGCGATGGCCGCGGTCATCTTCAACAACGTCTCAGGCGCGCGATTGAGCCGCAAGGTTCGGCTTACGCTCGACGTGCTACGCGCCGAGCTCTTCCAACTGAGCGGCGATCTTCGTTCCGGACTCGACACGCTGGGACAGACCGACTGGCGCAGCCAGGAGCCGAGCGAGTTGGCGATGGAAGCCCAGCGTCTGAGCGGCGACTTTGAGGATGCTTTGGGGCAGTTTGACCATGCACTGGCGAGCTATGCCGATAGCCTGGCCATCGCTGCACGGCTGCAACAACGGATGGTGGAGTTGCAGGTACGAAGAGGCATGGTGCATGTACGCCAACGCCAGATCGGACATGCACAACGGGCAGTTCAGCAGGCCCGTTGTCAGACCGAGTATTTTCAGGGCCTGGTCCTGGAGGAGCAAGGCGATCTTTCATCGGCGGAACGTCACTACAGTACAGCACTTGAACTGGCCGAAGCGTTAGGCGACGATGTCAGTTTGGCGGAGATCAACCGATGCTTGAGTAATCTCTTCGGTCGCCGCGGGGAGTTGGAGAAAGCGCTTCAACATGCCGATCAGTCCATCGCCTACTATCAACAGATCGGCGACCTCGTGAAAGTCGCCTTGATTCGCAGCAACATGGCGGCCAACTATCTGGATGCCGGTCGCTATTCCGACGTCTTGGCAACGGGGAAACCCGCATTCGATTTCTATCAGCAGATCAGCCACACCCACGGAACCGCCGCCACTGCCTGCAATCTGGCGGAAGCCTCCTTCGAGCTAGGTGACGAAGCTGAAGCTGAACGCTATGTCCGTGTCGCAATCGAACAGGAAGAGCCGATGGCCCTGCCCTATGCGCTCTATACCTTGGCCCTGGTCCGCCATGCCCAGGAACGTTCCGAGGACGCGCAGGACCTCTTGCACCAATGTTGTTCACGCGCCAAGGAGAACGAGGACATCTTCATTGAAGGCTACGCCCGGCTGAAGCTGGCCGAGATCCTCCAATCCGGGCCGGCTCCAGCGGAGAAGAATGAAGCCGCCGCCCGCGCTGCGGATATCTTCAAGCGTCTTGGCCTGCCTGAGATGGTCCATGCCGCCGAGAATCTGGCGGAGAACCAAGTGGGGACTGGCCACTCCCTGCAATAATGCAGAATTTGGCTATCCATTTACGCGCGATCGTTCTTGCGCTACAATAAGGAGTACCAGTTGCAATAATCCTATGATCAAAGGAGATCACCATGCCCAAGCGAATCTCAATCATTCCGGCCCCGGCTACACTGGTCGAAAATGCAGGAGAGTTTGTTCTCAACGCCGACACCATCATCGACCCTGATTCTCCAAGCCGCCAAACGGCAGAAATAGTGGCTGCGACTCTACGCCCGCCTATGGGATACGATCTGTCGATTCAGTCTGATAGTCGTGCCGAGAACGTACTCCGTATGCGTATCGCCGACGACCTGAACCATTTAGGTGATGAGGGCTATGTCCTCGATGTCAGACCGTCGGCTGTCGACCTACGTGCGCCGACCGAAGCGGGCCTATTCTACGCCTGCCAAACGCTGCTGCAGCTCTTGCCACCGACCGTCCTAGGTCATCGCAGTGATGACGGGGGTGATGACGGCGCTGCATCGGCAGGCTGGTCGATACCGTGTGCTCATATCGAGGACCAGCCTCGATTCAGCTGGCGTGGGGCCATGCTCGACGTCGGGCGACACTTTATGCCCAAGGAATTTGTCCTGAAGTTCATCGATCTGTTGGCCCTGCATAAGATGAACCGTTTTCACTGGCACTTGACTGAAGATCAAGGCTGGCGGATCGAGATCAAGCGCTATCCGCGGTTGACGACCCATGGCTCGATGCGGCCCTATACGCTGGTCGGACACTACGCGGATTGGCCCCACCGATTTGACGATCTGCCTCACGGCGGCATCTACACCCAGGAGGAGATTCGCGAGGTTGTCGCCTATGCCCAAGCCCGCCACATCACCATCGTGCCTGAGATCGACATGCCCGGTCACATGGATGCAGCCATCAGCGCCTACCCGGCGCTGGGCAATCTGCCCATGCTGATCCAACCTCGATGTATCTGGGGAATCAGTCAACACATCCTGAATCCTCAGCAATCAACCGTCGAGTTCATGCAGGGCGTCCTCGAGGAGGTCATGGAGCTGTTCCCCGGTGAGTTCATCCACGTGGGCGGCGATGAAGCGCTCAAGCGCGAGTGGGAGGAGAGCCGCGCAGTCCAGGATCGCATGGCTGAGCTGGGCCTATCCGGTGTTGACGAGTTGCAGAGCTGGTTCATCCGACAGATGGACGACTTTATCACCCGGAAGGGACGGCGCCTGATCGGCTGGGATGAGATTCTGGAGGGTGGCCTGGCCCCGGGCGCCTCAGTCATGTCCTGGCGCGGCATGGAGGGCGGCATTGCTGCGGCACGTGCTCATCACGATGTGGTCATGGCGCCGACAGCCTGGACCTACTTTGACTATTGCCAGGGTGACCCGGCCACCGAACCGCTCAATATCGGCAACAGCATTCCTCTCTCCAAAGCCTATGCGTTTGAGCCAGTCCCGGTTGGACTGACGGCGGAAGAAGCGAGACATATCATGGGCGGTCAGTGCCAGTTGTGGACTGAATACATGCCCACGAATCGAGAAGTCGAATATATGGCCTTCCCTCGTCTTTGCGCCACGGCAGAAGCTGTTTGGTCACAAAGCCAGCGTCGATCCTACGACGATTTCGTAGACCGGCTGCAAACTCACGTGCAGCGGCTTGATGAATTGGAAGTCAACTACCGACCGCTAGACTAAGGCCATTCCAGAGAGACAGATAACCGTTGCAAGGAAATCTTTGCCTGAGAGAAGTCTATTGCTGGCGATCTGGTTCAGATCGACCCGGCAGCACCGGAGGAGGAGAAACAATGAAGTCAGCCGTCGAACGTCGCATCAGTGACTGGGTAGACCACTACAACATGCAGATCAAGTCGCTTGACGACCGGCCGGACAATCCCGATCCGGACAGCGATGTCGTGTATCTGATCAAGGATGTATTCACGACCATGAATGGCTCCTGGGAGCTATCGGACGAGCCGGGATCTGTGCCCCAATGGGCCAGAGATGACTATCTGAAACCGGAATTCCTAGAAGCCGGCGCCGATCACCACCTCTTCGCTGCGGTCATCGATCTGGACGGCGAGTTTGTCAAGAACCAGCCCGTCTCCTACTGGTCTGACGGCTTCGACCGGCTCGGCGATCCAGGCTATGACGGATATGTGGATGAACAGACCAAGGAGAGCTCAAGCTGGGCCAACATGTTTATGGCCGGCGGCAGTTCCTTTGTGCCGGAACGGGGCGAATCAGGTCCTTGGTGCTGGGCGCCGGGCGGTGCGTCAGAGGTGATGTGTGGGGGCGGACTCCCTGCCAACCATCACCTCTCCACATTCGTTGTCTGGCAGGCCGTCAAGCGTGACGACCTGGAGGGGGAGATCGGCGAAGAGGTCACAGATCCTGAGGAAGGCGAGACGACCGATCCCGAAGAAGGTGAGGTCACAGATCCTGAGGAAGGTGAGACGACCGATCCGGGGGAGGAGATTGTTCTACCCTTTGAACGGCGCATCAGTCCCTGGGTCGAGCAGTTCAATCTATCGATTCAGGGATTGGACCAGGTCACCATTCCGGACGATGCCGAAGTCGTCTACATGGTGAAAGATATCTTCACGACCCATAACGGTTCATGGGAACCGGCGGATGACTATGGATCCGTCCCCCAATGGGCACGCAACGAATACCTGAAACCCTTTGGAGCGCCCGATTACTTCGATGATGCCGGGGCCGATCATCACCTCTTTGCCGCGGTGTACGGCTTGGATGGCGAACTCATGCGTCTCAAGGATGTACTCTACTGGTCGGACGGATTTGAGTCGCTCAGCGACCCCGCCTACACAGGATTTGTCGAGCGAGAGACAAAAGAGCATTCAGGATGGATCAACATCCCCATCGGTCCGGGAAGCAGCTACGTGCCTGAACGAGGCGAATCAGGCCCATGGTGTTGGATGCCGGTCGGCGGCAGCGAAGTCGTCTGCGGCGGCGGCCTGCCGGCCAAGAATCATATCTCCACGTTTGTTGTTTGGCAGGCCGTCAGGCGAGAAGATCTTGAGCTGCCGGACAAGCCTGAAAAGCCGGAAACGGGCGGCTTCAACATCTATATGCCCTTCGTGGCGAGTGCACCTGCACAACCGTCCGCAACGACGGATCCGGCCCCAACGCTCCCCGAACCCAGCGAGGGCGACTCAGCCGGATCAGCCCAACCGGCGCGGGTGCGCCAGTCGGCATGGCGCAAACTGGGCATCGACAGTTCGAGCAACTCAGATCTAGCCGTATATGCCCGTACCAATAACCTGGGCAGCCCCGTTACCGAGGAATTCGAGTCAGACGGTTATCGAGCACAGGGATTCCAATTCGGCATTGTCTACCAGAATCCTGCCGATCCTGCGAAGCTCCAGCATATGGCCTGGTAGCGAAAATCATCACAAAAAAAGGCGGACGCCCCAATCGATGGAGCGTCCGCCTTTTCGTTCCAATTCGTTCGTCGCTATTCTTCAACCAGTAGCTTCAACAGCAACGGATAGACGTTGTCTACCTGTTGATCCGGCTGGGTAGGATCGATGTAGTCATGGGGCAACAGCAGATCACTGGGTAGATCATGGATCGCTACAGTCCCACCATGGGACTTCCACGCCTCGACGACTTCTGCGGTAAACCCTTGATCGACCACCTCATCCGCCGGGTTGTTCACGATCACGATTGAACGTGCTGCCGGCCTAGCCCGTTGCGCCTCATACGCGATAATCTGTCCCAATCGAAGAATCGTAGCCACGCCCCTGGACGCAAACCGCGGATACTGATGCTCCCTCCCCGGCAGCGGCCCACGAAGAGCAGGGTTCCACCAGACGAAAAAATTGGGGAGTATGTTTAGCAGGTTAGAGAGGGGGCGTTCCCAGCCGCCCGGCGCCAATCGAATACTTAGGGCAGGCGACAGTGCAAAAACACGGTCGACTTCGGGTCGGTTCTGCGCCACCCAGGTCGATAGCGAACCGCCAAGAGAGAGGCCACACACGGTGACGTCCTTGCCCAAGCCGCAGACAATATCGACGGCTTCATCCGCCAACGCGAATAGGGCTTCAACGCTCAGCCCACCGTGGTCATCGGCCATGGGATCGAGACCATGGTGTGGGAAGCGGGGAATCAACACAGTATGGCCTGCGGCATGTAGTTGCCGGCCTAGATCTAGAAACTGGTATGGACAGTTGGTAAAGCCATGGAGCAAGAGGGTCACGTGCTCGGTCTTTCGGCCATGTTCGAGCAGCAGCGTTCGACAGCGAGCATTGACTCGCTGGTCATCCTGGGCCTGCAGCGCTTTCAAACGAGCAAACGCTTCGTCGTATGTGGTCGTGGGTTGGGGATCACGGACCGTTCTTGGCAGGCGAATCCGAAATAGGTGGTAGACGCCGACAGCCGCGCAGAGGCCGGCGATGACAATGACCGGCAAAGAGAAGGTGCGCTTAACCAAATCGAACATGCTACTTGAGCTTATCCAAGAAATCTTCACCGACCACGATGCGCATGTCGATGGGCGCCGCTGAATCCAGACCGGCCAGGCGGGTAAGCTGAGGGTCCAGCAACAGATCGCCGCTCACCCTGTCCACAAGCTTGTCGGGAACGCCGTAGTTGACTATCAGCGTATGGCCGTAATCGCTACGGTCGGCATCGCCAATAGCGACAACCTGCCATCCCTGAGCCTGCAAAAGATCACGCGTTCGAGCGGCCACGCCGGGCTGATCGGTGCCATTCAGAACCTCGATCCGGACCCAATCCAAGTTATCAGAACCAGCCGATGCCACGCCCGGCGCCGCAGGCTTGAAGAACGCATCGAGCGCCACGCGCACTTTGGCGCGATCCGGCAGCAGAATCCAGGCGCCCTCTTCACTATAGGTCTCTTCACCGTACCGTCCGTCCAGCACCAACTGTCGAATCTCGGTAATGGAATTATCACTAAAATAGTTGGCCAATTCAAGTTGGGCGGCCATTGGCATATCCGTGTCGATGCTGCTGCGCATTGTGTAGAGCATCCGCGGCGCCTTAGCGAGCAACGTGGGCAGCATGTCAGCTCGCATCACTTTGTCGACCACAGCGCGAATCAGTTCCTGCTGTCGTCTAGCGCGCCCATAATCGCTATCAACGTTGCGCGTGCGCGCATACTTGAGCGCCGTCTCCCCATCAAGGTGTTGCCGACCTGCATCCAGATGGAATGTCTGAACACCATAGTCAGCTGTCGGGTATTGCTCATCATGGATCTCCACGGGCAGTACGATTTCCACGCCGCCGATTAAATCCATGATCTCAACGAAACCGTCAAAGCTGATGCTCACATAGTACGGAACCGGCTCGCCGATGAAGCTGCTGATTGTGTCCTTGATCAGCTGAGCGCCACCGCCCGGATAGTTGTTGAATTCGCCCATTCTGTACGCTGTGTTGATCTTGGTGGTGACGCCCATTCCAGGAATCGGCACCCACAGATCACGCGGTAGTGATAACATGCCGGCTGCGCCAGTCTCCGGATCCAAAGAGATCAGGATCAACGTGTCAGTCAGCGGAGGGCCTTCTTCATCCGGTCGGGCATCGGTGCCGATCAACAGGATGTTGATGGGATCTGAGTGGCGCGCCGAGGACTCAACCGGCTTGTCCACGGTCGCGACCTCTTCTCCCTGCTCCGCGACATCAAAGGAAGGCGCGATCTTCACGGCGACCGTATCATCAATAGACCGAAAGGCTGCGGCCCGGAACGCAGCCGCTGAGTCCACGATACGGGCCTGCGCCCAATCATGCAGCATGGTGCTCGCCGCGCCGGCCACAACCAGGATCGCAACCATATAGATCAGCACAGCAGGCGACGAGTAGTCGTCGTCTGCGTCTACGCTTTTGTGGGCTATCTCCACCATTCGGATGGCTTATGTGATGAAAATTGTGGTCTTCAGCCATTTCTACTATCTTCGGTCGGACCGTCTATACGTGTCTGATGCAACAATAAATCCTTGTCAACCATCGCCGATTATAGCATAGCCATCCTTCCTACTGGCAACCCCGGCACTGGATAAATCGGCACTGGATACATGCGTTCCTTCAGCTGTGAGCAACGTCAGCGAGGACGAATCTGTGCCGCTCGACACAGAAGCCGTTCAGTGCGTGGGGTGAATGTAGGGAGTTGGTCCGGTACGGCGG
Organism: uncultured Chloroflexia bacterium; assembly: GCA_963848115.1. GTDB lineage: Bacteria > Chloroflexota > Anaerolineae > Caldilineales > Caldilineaceae > JAWKOK01. The sequence goes on from CAWKCP010000005.1 coordinate 336,209, forward strand.
CAAACGGTTGGCAGGCGCCGCGCCAACCACATGATGGCCGCAAAGTCAGCGGCTGCCGCCCGCGACTGAACCCATTGTCAACTCGTTTTCAATTCGGGACTTCAACTACTCGGGCAGAGGATGCTGGTAGAGTGCTGCCTTGGTGAGGATATAGATCTTGTCATCAAGCTCATCGAGGAAGAGACCACGCAGATCCGTCAGAGGTTCACCTTCACTGGCGACAAGCTGATACTTATAGGTTCCTTCTTTGTCAAAGGCCAGGATGCGATCATGGGCAGCGTCAGCAATGAAGATCGATGAGTCGCCCCGGCTCCCGATCGCAATGTCAACCGGCTCGTCCGCACGAACGGCGCCGCTGTCCAGCGAGAAAGGCACCTGTTCTCCTGAGCGGTAGCGTACAAGCGTGCCCTCACTATTCAACATCCAGATATCACCGTCAATCTCCATGCCGAGAAGCCCCGAAATGTAGGGTCGAGTCTCTGCCGAGAACCACTCCGTCGGCGTGCCACCCAAGTTACCACGCGCGTAGCGGAAGATTTGATTCTGTCCCTCATCAGCGATATAGGTTGCGCCATTGAAAAGGGCAATCTGCGACGCATTTTGCAACTGGGTTGGGTCATCCATGTCAATCGGTTGGACACCGTCAACACGCAGATCATAGCTGAAGATCTGTCCGTTCCGGTCCAGCACCAGCAATTTCGGGCGATCTTCAAAACCAGTCACGATCGGCTGCCATGCCATGTCTACCATGCCGGCAACGGTGGCGCCATCAAAGGCAAGCCCTTCCCGCAGGATCAACTCAGATTCAGGGTCAGGCACAAATTCACGCAGGGCATCCAGTTCATAGCGATCGACGGTCTCTAGCGCACGATCCATGATAAAAATGTTCTCGCCCACTGTCATCACACGGAAGGGCTCGGCATCGTCGGAAAAGGCAATCAGCGGCTCAGCGAGTTGATAGAGATAGCGCGTCTGCATCACTTCGGCGAGTCCGCTATTGATCTCGTCGAACATCTGATCCGACTGCGGAGTATGTCCGGTGATCGCAACTGCATCGCCCAGACTGTCGCTAGCCTTCAAAAACATGTTGCGTGCGCTCTCGTCATCCCCGTTATCCAGGGAGGTCTGTGCATTGAGCAGGAATGTCTGCGCCATTTCCGTGTAACTTGCGGCACTAACTTCCGGAGGTTGTCCCCACTGTTGGTAGACCGCAACCACGACAACTGGGGCGAGTACCAAAATCAATACGGCAAGCGTGACAAATAGACGAGCACGTCCCCCACTAGCCGGTTCCGGCACATCGATCGGTGCGGAACTGTTCTCCAGCACTGCACTTACCTGTGCTGAAACAGCATGAAGGCGCGACGATTCCGGAGATGAATAATCGTCTCCGGAACGTTCTTCGATTCCATCTTGTCCGACAGCTGCCTCACGATGTTGCAAGGCGTTCTGGTCGTATGTGGCGACCTCACCGGGTACGAACGCATCTTCCATCGGACCTTCATGGTCGGCAAGGTCCTCATCCCAGTCGGATGCACCGGCATACACATCTTCTTCATAGACATCTTCTTCGGGCGCTTCGCCCTCATCTAGGGCGGACTCAACTGCAAGACGGCGTTCCGGGAACATACCACGGAACACTTCTCGAGTGCGTTCCAAGCCAACAAGTGCGCCGGCCGCCAGGCCTGAGGAGAACTTGGCGAGGGTCGACGGGCCAGATGCCTGCTCTTCCTGTGTGACACTCGTCTCGACCTGGTCCTCGGTTGCGCCGACGTCGACCGCCTCCCCTACAGGTGCTCCGGCCACGGCTGCGTCGCGTGCGTCGACCGATTCCGCTTGGTCAAACGAACCCGGTTCCGCCACATCCGAGGAGCCATCCATCGAAGTATCATCAGACGTCACCCCGATCTCAGGCTCATCAGCCGCTATTCTGTCTCTTGCCTCATTATCAGACCGGGCCTCTTGCGCGGCCTCATCTCTATCTTTTTCTTTGGCATCCGCCTCAGCCGGCGTGCCCGGATCGCGCCGGTTGTCCGGCACACTCACAACTGGCGGACGAGCATTGACAGCGCTGGTCAGGCCGGCAGCGCCCAGAAGCGGTGTACGGCGCTTGGGCGTCGACTGTTGCGCCGCCTGAGGCGCTACGACCGGCGCATCGACCTGCTCGATGACCAGCAGCAGGCCGGGCAAGTCAGGACGCCGACTCGTCGCCAACAAGCCACTGGCGGCATCACCGCAGTTTTCACTGTTGATATAAGCCACGGTGCCTGCAATCGTTCGAACGGGCACTACGTCTAGCCAACGCGGCGTACCCATAAAGAGTGCGGTGTGTTCACGAACGTCTTGGCTGTAGATTTCCCAGTTGACCGGATTCACAGATGCCTGTTCATCAATGCCATTTGGGACGCTCCCCCTGGACGGCCCGGCGGGTGTCGATGTGCGTCTGCCGAATTGGATGATCTCGGAAGGGTAGCGTGCAATCTGATCGTCGGCAGTGATGAAAGCACAGGCCGGGCCGCTGTGTGCGATCATGAGTCGCGAGCGCACGAGCCCGGCACAAATAACACCGAGTTGAACGGGCTGATCAGGATGGCTCTGGTTGAATTCGTTGACTCGAAGACGCGCCTGGCGGACAGCTTCGGTCAGAACCTGGGACTGGCTGCCTGACCGTGTGAAGTATGTCCGTTGAATGGCGCTTAGGAGGCTTTCCGCCAAATGAGTACGGCCCGGATTCTCGCCGACCAGATCGACAATCGCGTACAGATTGCCGCGCAAAGCCTGACGTGATTCAGGAGCAGGTTCGACCACGCGTACACCAAGCGGGGTTTCACCGTCTGGCCCCTCAAAGTGTGCGATAATAGTTCGATAGAAGAGCGGGCGCGTCTGGTCGCCGGGAGGTGCGGTACTCATGACACGATTGTATCCTGCCGCCCCCATACATGTCAATCGACGAAATGGCAGCTGATACAATTCGCTTCCCGAAGCCGGAACGACTACAATCAACACACCGTAGCGCAGACCTAAAAGCACGAAACAGAGTGATTCAATGATCCCTAACGGAGACCGCTACCCCATTCCGGGCGCCACCCACAGAGTCGAAGAAGAGGTTCGACGCAGTCGGTTCATCACAACGGTGGCCTATGCGCCAACTGTCGAAGACGCACGTGCATTCATCACCTCAATGCGTGAAGAGTTTGCGGATGCCAGCCACAACTGCTGGGCCTATCTGATCGGTGCGCCCGGCAGCACGGGCCAGGTCGGTATGAGTGACGATGGTGAACCCCACGGAACGGCAGGCAGACCCATGCTGACGGTGCTTGAACATGCAGGCGTCGGCGATATTGCGGCCGTCGTCACGCGCTACTTTGGGGGCACGTTGCTTGGAAAGGGAGGACTCGTGAAGGCGTACAGCGGCGGGGTACAGCTTGCACTGGAGCGCTTGCCACTCTCCGAACAGATTCCCAGCGTCGATCTTCAGGTCGTGGTCGACTACAGCGTCATTACGCCACTTCAGCGACTATTCTCCAGGTTCGAAATTCTGTCCATAGAAGAAGAATACTCGATTGACGTCACCTATTCGCTTGCGATACCTGTAGAGCAATTCGAGGCCTTTCGGACAGAGGTCACGGACCTGACCAATGGGCAGGCGCTTTTCGAAGTGACCGAACCTGAGACGCACGAGGACACGACTGGACATTCGCCATCCAACTGAAAGCACAATGGGATAAGGTTTCACCATCATGTTGACCAATACAGAAACGGGAGAGAGCACCCAGACGCCCCTTCGTAGATAACGAAGGGGCGTCTGGCTTTGATCGCATTCAATTTGGAAGAAAAACCTACGCAGTCTTGACCAAGGTCTCGTCAGTCTTCTCGATCGCGACCGTCTCTACTGCGACGTCCGGCGAGGCTGCCGGCTCAGTGGCTTGCACGTCAGCGACCGGCTCTGGCACATTCGCGTTTGGCGCTTCTTCTTCCGGCACAGACTCTTCCGGCACAGCCTCATTCATCCCGATCATCGCACGGGGACTGTCGGCTGCGGGAATGATGACCCACATCAACAGGTAGAGCAAGATCGGGCTACCGGCGCCGAACACAATAAGCGCTGCGAAAATGAGTCTTATCAGCGTCGGGTCAAAATCAAAATACGCTCCCAGGCCACCACATACGCCGCCAATCATCTTGTCTGTTTTGCTACGGACCAACCGTTTGTCAGATGTCATGTCTTAACTTCCCTTGAAACCCTTTCGTTCTAGTCCGGTTCCCGAGCAAATTTTCTACTCGCAACCGCTCAATTTTAGTTCTTCTCTTTCCTGCAGATCAATACGCAATCGGCGACACAAGGTTTCAGAATAGTGTCGAGTTTGTCCCGCCAACGTAGATTAGTCCCATGCAGTTCGCAAGTCGAATCATCGTGTTAGGCCAATGCAGGAAGATAGTTATCCACGAAGGGACACGAAATCACACGAAGATCGGTTTTCTTCGTGTTTCTTCGTGCGCCTTCGTGGATCATTATTTCTTTGGAAACGCCTTAGAGAAGAGTCCGCCGATCACTCTGGATAGATTTCACGCTGGGGGAACGTCGCCAAAGTGCCGGGGACGATCCCGGGATTCTGAGTCTGGAAACAAAGTGCTGGACCGCCCTCGGCACGAAGCGCCCCGAATCTCAGATGCACCCGATCTGACCGGCGTTTGCCGAGAGCTGGGCCAATCTGTGGTACAATCAGATGGATGTGTCTGCAACGGGCAGACCTCTTTTCGCGACTAGATCAACCGTTCAAACGAGAGACCATGCAGTCAGCTTCCGCAGAGGGAAAATCAGAAATCAGGCCGGGCATCAACCTGACTCCTGCCGGGCGAAACTATACCCTGGAAAACCCGATGAGCTTGGCTCTTTTCCTGGAGTCGGCCCCCATCGCCATCGTAACCACCGACACCAACGGTCGGATTCTGTACGTCAACTCACGTCTGAGCGAGACATTCGGTTATGCGCCGGGTGAGTTGCTGGGCGAGCAGATTGAGGTGTTGATCCCCGAGCGATTCCGCTCTTTGCACCTGGGCCATCGCGCCGGATATCTGGACAACCCCCATGTTCGTTCCATGGGCAGCAATATGGATCTGGCCGGCCGACGCAAAACGGGCAGCGAATTCCCCATTGAGGTCGGGCTCAGCTACGTGCATGTGAACGGAGCCATGCTGATCATGGCCACCGTGACCGACATCTCTCGCCGCAAGCAGGTCGAAGACCTATTGGAATCCAGGGTCCAAGAGCGTACGCGCGAGTTGGAACAACGTCGTCGTGTCTCCGAAGGATTACGGGACACCCTGGCAATTCTCAACTCCAACCACTCGTTGGACGAGATCCTCGCACATATTGTCCTGCAGGCCACCCAGTTGCTCTATGCCGATGCCAGTGCCATCTACAGCCTGGCGGATGGACAGGAAGCCCTGGTACTCAAAGCCTGCTATGGCATTTCCGAGGCCCAATTGAAAGAGGCCAGCGCCATCGTGGCGGAAAGCAGTTCAGGCGAGACGGTACTGGAATTTCGGTCGGCAACGGCCAGCTATCCAGCCGACACTGACAGTGACACCGACTCCAGCCTTGCGTCTGACCCGGATTCGAATTCTCGATCTTACGTGGAGAAGGGGAGAACGCTGATCACAACGGTAGAACGGCCTCGCTGGAACCCAAGCGGACAGGCACTGATGGAGACGGGGTATCAGGCCCTTCTTTCGGTTCCGTTGCTAGTCAAGGATGCCGGGTATGGAAATTTGATGCTCTATTACAGTGAACCGCGCCAATTCTCGCCTGAAGAGATCGAACTGGCACTTGCCGTTGGAGATCAGGCGGCGCTGGCCATCGAAAACGCCCGCCTGCGTTCCCAGATCGAGCGAACGGCGGTAACTGCCGAGCGCAACCGCATCGCACGCGACCTCCATGACTCGGTCACGCAGACACTTTTTTCAGCGACACTGATTGCAGAAGTGCTACCGAAACTATGGGAACGGAGCCGTGACGAGAGCGAACGTCGATTGGAAGAGCTTCGCCAGTTGACCCGGGGAGCACTGGCAGAGATGCGCACACTGCTGCTGGAACTGCGTCCTGCCACACTCATCGAAGTAGAACTCAGCGAACTGCTGCGTCAGCTGACAGAAGCGACGACCGGGCGAACACGCGCACCGATCACGTTGTCGCTGGAGGGCAACTGCCAGCCACCGCCTGACGTAAAGATTGCCTTTTATCACATCGCCCAGGAAGCCCTTAACAACGTCGCCAAGCATGCGCGGGCTGGTCACTCCTCAGTACATCTGCGTTGCGACAACGATCACTTTCAGTTAACCGTAGGCGATGATGGAAGAGGCTTCATCCTGTCAGAAGTGACACCGGAGCACCTGGGTCTCACCATCATGCGCGAACGAGCTGAAGATATCGGCGCATCGCTGCATATCGAGAGCAGCCTTGACGAGGGCACCGTCATATCGATCGCATGGCCCAGCGTGTCGTCAGCCGATCAGCCCCAAGAGTAGAGACCCCGAGTTGGAGGTCGATCTGGTCAGCCAAAGCAGCGCCGATATGACCTTTGTTCTTGAGGATATTGATGCATTTGAGGATAATAAACTGTGACTGTAGGTTCTGAACGCATTCGTGTCATGCTCGTAGATGACCACGCGGTGGTACGCAGCGGCCTAGCCGCATTCTTGATGGCCTTCGACGATCTGGAGCTGGTAGGCGAGGCTGCCGATGGAGTCGAGGCCGTTGCCATGTGCGGGCGCGTCGCACCCGACGTCGTCTTGATGGATCTGGTCATGCCGCAGATGGATGGAGCGACCGCGACGAAGGCCATCCGCGAGACTTATCCTGATGTGCAGGTCATTGCGCTAACGAGCTTCAAAGAAGACGACTTGGTTCAAGGAGCGCTGCAAGCCGGCGCCATCGGCTATCTGCTCAAAAATATCTCGACCGATGAGCTGGCCGATGCGATTCGTTCAGCGAGTGTGGGCCGGCCGACACTGGCGCCGGAGGCTGCTCGGGCACTGATCCAGACAGCTACGCGCAACAGCACGTTCACCCCAGGGCAGGATCTGACTGACCGTGAACGAGAAGTACTCCACTTGATGGTGGATGGGCTGAACAACACCGACATTGCCGAAGCACTCGTGGTCAGTCGGTCGACGGTCAAATTTCACGTAAGCAACATCCTTTCCAAGCTGGAAGTCAGCAGTCGAACCGAGGCCGTTGCTTTTGCCCTACGCAACAACCTCGTCAGCGGCTGATCAACTTGGATGGATGGCATTCTTTGGGGCATTCGTCTGTCCAACTCAGAATTGCTCCTGGATGTAGGCACAATGAGTCACCCGCTCTGAAGAGGGCGGCCACAAGGGCACGCCCCTACATACTCTACGCATTTTGAACACGCCCATTGGCCCCAATGGCGAAACGGCTCACTGTGTCACCCGCTCTGATCCCCTCCCACCCATCTCGTCCCTGCCGCACGACTGGCCAAATGGCCAGGTAAGAAACTCACCATTTGCATGGGAAAAGGTCTCCCCGTTTGTCCGGCTGAATATTTGCGTCGATTGTGTAAACTTAGCGGTAAGATCGCAGAGGCATCACGAGTCTTTGTGGCAACCGTTTGGCAAGACGATTGAACGAGATTGTCTGCACCATCCATGCTCGCCACACGCTTATCGCGCCCCTCTCTGATCAACCCCGTACCTTGGAAAAGGAAGTTGACAACGTGTGAAACGAGGAGTAGATGCGCGTTTTGCTGGCCGATGATCAGGCCTGGTTGCGCTCAGCCATCCGACTCTTGCTGGAACAGCAGATCGGCGTAGAGACCGTCGGCGAGGCGGTAGATGCCGAACACTTGCGCCGTGTAGCGATGGTCTCACAGCCCGATCTGGTTCTACTGGACTGGGAACTGCCCGGGATCCAGGTAGCCGGCCAACGACACGCGCTGCTGAGCGATCTGCGCGACGCCGATCCGAAACTTCAGATTATTGTAATGAGCGGTCTGCCCGAATCATCACGTCCCGCCATGGCAGCTGGAGCCAACGCGTTTGTCAGCAAGGCCGCGCCGCCGGAGCAGCTACTTGCCGCATTGCGGAAAGCCCAGCAATCGATTAACATTGCGTAACACCTGCTCAGACAGTAGGGATGTCCGAATGCGCCTAACTGCTTTGAGATCAAGACGGCTGAATCCATAGAGTCAGGAAACCATGTCGATGTCCAAAAAGCCGGTATCTGAAACCTCGATAGCTGAATACGATGTAGCGATTATCGGCGGTGGTCCAGCGGGACTGGCGGCCGCGGCATATCTGCGTCGAGCAGCGCTGCGGAACACGATACTGATTGCTGAATCCTTGGGCGGAAAGGTCTACTACCCGTTCTCGCTGCGCGATCTGCCGGCCGTGGATCATGTATGGGGTGGCGATCTATGCACCGAATTGGAGCAGTTCGTCAAAGATGAGCTCCAGGAGATCGAGGAGACGATGGTCAAGCGTGTCGTCTCAAATGATGGCTCATTTCGGATTCAACTGGAAAATGAACGGGAACTCTGTGCGCGAACGGTGATTGTTACCACCGGGGCCCAGTCCAAACGAACCTATGTGAGCGGGGAAAAGCGACTCTGGGGCAGCGGCGTCAGCTTCTCAGCGGTCAGCCATGCAAGTCATTTTGAGGGTCGCGCTGTTGCCGTGGTGGGCAATGGTCCACGGGCATTGGTTGCTGCGTTGGAACTGGCGGCGATCGCTTCACGTGTTTTCCTCATCGCACCGCGTGTTAGCAAGTTTGCAGAAATGCCCGCGGCCAGCCTTGTGTTGGAACACCCCGACGTGACGGTCTTCCGCCATTGGGAGCTACAGCAGATCGTTGGAGATGATTTCGTTTCGGCCATTCAATTGGTCGGCATCAATGGGGAAGTGCGCCAGGTACCCGTTGAAGGGGTTTTCATCCAGTTGGAGTTGCTGCCCAACAACGACATCGTGCGTGATCTGGTTGATGTCGATGAATCCGGATTCATCAAGATCAACCAACGTTGTGAGACAAACGTAGAGGGTCTGTTTGCAGCCGGGGACAATACCAACGCTCGCGCTGAGCTTGTGCCTGTCGCGCTCGGTGAAGGCGCCAAGGCAGCCTTGACTGCCTGGGAATACCTCACTCTCCATAAACGATCCTGAGCGAAATATACGAGGATTCTGTACAGAATCCTCGTATATTTCGGGACAAATAGGTTTTTAGCACTTCACGATTTGTCGTTCTGAGCGGGTTTACAGACCCCCTTCGCACTGGAAAACATCCAGCGAAGAATCTTGTTTTGCTCGAATTCGTGAACTACTGATTTTCTGAATTTTTCACAGGCAAAATTCCGTCGTCCTGAAGCGAACATTGCCGAATCGCTAGGTCTGAACGACGCAGTTCTCCTCCCCGTGTTCCCCCATCGCGTACCCATCTGCAGCTTCATCGTTGAACCAAACACCGTCGCCTGAGTAGTATCGGAACTGATACTGCTGCCCCGGCTCCAGTGTGACCGCGGCGCTGCATGTGCCGTTGTTGCGCTTGATCAACGTATCCTTGCCCGGCGTCCAGCGATTGAAATCGCCGACAACCGAGACCTGAGCCATCTCAGGTGAATATGGCAACACGAACGTGATCTTGACCTTATTGTCTTTCTTCATGTTTTGATGCTTGATCATCATGTTCTCCTTACACAACTGCTTCTTGAACCCGACTCACTCGGGGCCGGCGCCGTCTCCAAGAGCAGAGTCCAACCTACCGGCGCAACGATCTTAGCAGATAATCAGACCCAGGCAAATTGTGCAGACAGCCGAAATCGTCTCCGGAGATTTCGGCTACATCTGCTATTTCGGTCGTGTCCTATCTCACCACCAGCGGATCCATTGTCGTGGTTGCGCCGCACTGAGCTATGGATTGGCCATCATTGAACTCGCGAATATCGATGTCTAGTTGTGGACCTAGGTGACTTCGATCTCATTCCTGGCCAACTCGCGAAAGGTCATGAAGCGCAGATCACTGGTGATCTGTTGTGCGCGCGGTGGGTTGTTGATCCAGAAGTTCAGCCGAAAGCTCAGGTTGGAGTTTGAGAAATCAGTGAATAAGACCGAAGGAGACGGATTCTTGAGTACAAGCCCATGGCGACCGGCCACGCCCAGCAGCAATTTGCGTACCTCTTCCGGCTCGCAGTCATTGCTTACGTCCACTACGAGCGTCGACCGGACAAGACGATTGGTATAGGTGTAGGTTTCGACTGTCGAGGTCAGAAGTATGCGATTAGGCACAAAGATCTCAACGTTGTCGATCGTTCGCAGCACCGTCGATCGCAAGCGTAATTTGTCGACAGTACCGCTCTGTCCGCCCACCTGAATGACATCACCAGGGCGCACCGTATGCTCATAGACCAGCAGAATGCCGCTGACGAAGTTTGCAACCAGATCTTGCAGGCCAAAGCTGATGCCCACGGAAAGGCCGCCCAACACAACAGTCAACGTGGAGAGATTGAAGCCAAGCATTGTCATCGCAGTCAACACGCCCAGCGCAAGGATGGCATAGTAGGATGTAACGACGACCGCGTTGGTCACACCGGCATCGGCGTTTTCTCGCCTGGACATCCCTCGCCGTAACAGATCGCGGATAATCCAGGCAGACACAATGAAAAAGTAGAGAACAATGGCTGCTGAGACCAATGTGCGCAGCACGATCTGTGTATCCAAGACTCGGAAGAGTACAGTATCGCCTAGAGGAAAGGTGCCCGAAAGCGTCCGCCAGATCAGCCATAGACTAAGCAAGGTGGTCAGGGGTTTCAGCAACTGACGCGAGTATCGTTTAGCAGTCTCGTCCGCCATGGTGGCATGGAGTACGCCGGCCAAGCCACGATAACCCAAAATCAGCCAGAAAATCGGGATCAGTTCCTTGATCAGTCCTGTGCGCCAGCCATTGGACTCGAAGTAGAAAACCACGACCTGGCTGAGAAAAAGACCAAGGATCGGAAACGCGGTGAACTCTATTGCCTGAGCGATCCGAAGAAGACGATCAGTCCATGAAAGATCCTTCCACGAGAGGGACGACATCCCTTTGACCGACACGCTCTTGACGGACGCAGCACGGTGCCGCAACCAGCGACGTCCAATGGCCTCCAACAGATACGGAATCAGCCAAGCCAGAAAAAATACGACAACAAATGCAACCAATTGGCGCTGGACCACTGGCCGTTCTGTTACGATTAGCAGGCGATCCAGCAGGTCTTGAAGAAGGTCAAGTCGATTCCCCGTCTCCATCAGTCACCCCCACTCTCTGGAATATCAGCGGCCTCATCCGGTGGATCCGTCAGACCGGGAGACAGGTCATCCGCCGGTTCGCCCGAAAGAGCGTCAAAGAGCGCGCCCACTGCTTCCTCAGGCGGCATGTCGTCATCCAACACGAGTCTGAACACGTCATCCAACGATGAGAAAACTTCATCCAGTTGCGGTGTATTGGGCAGCACGGACGCCACCAAGGCCTGTTGCGAAAAGGCGGCGAGATGGGGAAATGTGCTCAGATCGACGGTTGCGTTTGCGGGCACAACATGGGCGGACTCTGCGATATAGCGTGCTGTCTCTTGATCGGTTAGAAAACGCACCAGATCGCCGATCAAGAGCGATTGGCCGTCTGAGGCAGCGTTATTGACCATCATGCCATACGCCCTCACGATCGGTGATGCCTCGCCGCCAGGTCCAGACGGCAGCATGCCGGTGGAAAATGTACCAGACGTCTCCAACGATTGCAGTGAGAAGTATTCTGACGCCGCCCCTACGAAATAGGCAGTCTCCCCATCGAGAAACGCCTGGCGTGCCAGGTCATGTTCGGAAACAAGCGTAACCGCTCCGCTGTCTCTCATGTCCTTCAGCCAAGTCAGCCAGGCGATCAGCGCTTCGGCATTCTGGTCTGTCAGCGAGTCTTCCGGCATCACGACCCCGCCCATCGCGCCAAACCCCCAGAACCCATTCGCCACGTCGGCTTCCAAGACAATCGGAACACCCGCGCCCGCCTGCGTTTCGATGTCAACCAGATTGAGAGCCGTGTCAGAGGCCAGTGCCTCGTTGACGTAGAGCGCGTTGACATCCATCGAAAGTGGGAATCCATAGAGCCCATCCCCATCGATCTCACCGCTGTAGCGCATGGCATCCAGCGCTATTGGCTGAAACCGTTGGAGTTCATCAGCGGTCAGAAAATTTGAGACCTTGCGGATATGTCCGGCATCCGCAAGGGAAGCAAGATACGCCTGAGGCCCCAAGATCAGATCCGCATACCCAAGGACGTCGGTGCTGCCCGCCAACATGGCATTGAGTTGTTCGAAATCCATGATGGAGTTGCGGACGACAATGTTCGGGCATTTTTCTCGATAGTCTTCCAGGCGCTTAAGAATGGCAGTAACCTGCTCAGGCGGCAGCAGGTTGGCAATGCGAAGTACGCCGATTGACTCACAGGACGACTCTGCGACGGCCAACTCATCTCGTCCAAGCAGCGCATTGACAGCACCTGTAACTTCCGCTGCGGCCTGAGCCGGATCGATAAGACCTTCGAGCACACTGTCATAGCTTTCAGCGACCATGCTCAAGATGGCATCGGCATCGCCACTGTTTGACAGGGGTAACGAGTTTCTGGCCTGGATCGACAGGTTGTTCATCCTTGGCATAACGCTGGGGTTGATGTGAAGGCCAAGGTTGGCAGGGATATGCTGAACCTCGCGCATGAGCAATGCACTCTGTTCCGGATTGGTGATAAATCTCGCCAATTCGATGGCAAGGTCGCTCTGTCGATCTGAGGAGGCACTGCTAAAAACCAGTCCTTCAACGTCGAGCAACGGGCCGGCCACGCCGATGGGTCCGTTGGGCAAGGTGGCCACGCCGAGCACATCGTCCCCCAGCCGTTCTTCCAAGATCTGAAGGTCACGGGAATCGCCGATGTAGTAGGCGGCATCGCCGTCCAGAAATCGTTCCTGCAAGACCGTCGAATCCGGATCCAGCAACATCCCAGGCAGATCGCGTGCGCTCTTCAACCAAGCCAGCCAATTGACGAAGCCTCCCTGGTCAAGACCAAGCCAGCCGTCTTCGTCAAACAGCTCGCCGCCAAATGCCTGGATCCCCCAGAATGTGTCGTAAAAATCATCTGACATCGCCACAGGTCGCCCTGCTGCCGCTTCCTCAAGTAGGTTGTTCAGCGTGTCGGGCGGATCATCAACGAGATTTTTGTTGTAGTAGAGCACGGTGGTATTGAGAGATGCCGGCATGCCGTACAGATTGTCTTCCCATTCCATCAACTCAAGCGCACCGCGCATGAAGTTCTGCGCCTCTTCCTCCCCAAAGACGTCGCTGACACTGCGTATGTATTCCGCCTGCGCCAGTGACTTGATCGCGCTTCCGGGGGCTATCATGAGATCCGGCCCCAGCCCGGAAACCGCGGATGTTCGGAATTCCTCCAACATGGCATCAACCGAGTCAAAGGCCTGAATTTTCACAGTGGCATCTCGGTGGATCTCTGTAAACCGATCGAGGATCTGCGTGAGCACAACCTCCTCTGCTTCATTCCAACTGTGCCAGAGCAAGATCTTGCCGGAAATCTCGTCACCGGAAACGGGGTCCTCACCCACGACACAGCCGGCGCAGAAGACCGCCACAGACACTGCCACCAGTCCAATACTCACTAATCGTCTAAGCATGCCATCACCTCGACCACCGAATCCACGGTGGAAATCACAGTTACTGAACCCAACGACTTGCACATAGAACATCAATTCCGAACATCAATCATCGACCATGGTAGCGCAAGAAGTTCAATTTTTCGAATTGTCTGTGGCCACTCTTTTGCGACAATATCGGTTCGACGTCAGGTTTCCGGTGAAGTGAAATCCGTGGTTTAATAAAGGGAATTGTGCATTTATAGAACCGACTGTCTAGGTCGGATCATTCAAAATCATCACGTTTGTCCGTCGATCCCAGACAGGGCCAAAGAGCCTATATTGAGTGGACTTGATCCGGACAGAGTTCAAAAAAACGAACGTTTGGAGCAAACGGCATGGTCCGTTCTTTCGCTATCGGAGTTGCTGTACTACTTTTGACCCTCTTATCCTCATTCTCAATGAATGCTGAGGCGTCCGCCGACAACAGCGGCATATTGTACCCGCAGCAGAACGCGACGACAAGCGGCATTCTCGATATTCAGGGTAGGGCTAGCCACCCATCATTTCGGAAATGGCAGATCGACCTGATACTCGACGGCGATCCCAACTCTGCAATCTTCATCGCCGTCGGCGACAGACCGGCTGATGCAACCGAGCTGTTCACTACGCTTGATACCGCACGCTATCCCGATGGCGACTATCAGTTGCGGCTGCGTGTTGTCCACAGCAACCTCAACTACAACGAATACTTCACACCCATCCAGATCCGCAATCTCGGCGAGACGCAGGGCCCGCTGCCTTCACAAAGCCTGCCGGCAGCAGAGAAGCCGGCAGATGAAACCGACGTAACGAGATCGGAGTTTGCACAGACGCAGACGGCGCTATCAAGGCCTACACTATCGAAAACTGCAATTTTTGATAGTGTCATTCGCAGTGCAGTGAAGCCTACCGGCAGTTCCGCGCCTGCATCTGAGCAAACGGCAGATTCGAAGCCGCCTGCCAGACCTGTGGCCAACCCTCATACACTGGCCACCCGCCTCGACATTCCCTTTGACAGGACCGGCCGCTGGATCGAAGTCGAACTTGCAACCCAGACGCTGCGAGCCTGGGAGGGCGACGAGATCTACCTTGAGACTGCGATCAGCAGCGGCGAAGAATGGACACCAACAGTCCAGGGCGTATTCCATATCAATCGCAAGTATGCCAGCCAAGACATGGTCGGTCGAGACTACAACCTGCCCGACGTTCCGGCCGTCATGTACTTTTTCTCAAACTATGCCATCCATGGAGCCTACTGGCACGATGATTTCGGCAAAGCGGTCAGCCACGGCTGTGTCAACATGCGTGAAAATGAGGCGCTTGATCTTTTTGGGTGGGCGTCTGTTGGAACCCCCGTTTTCGTCTACGAGTAGATCCCTTCCTCCATTTCTCACTTATCTTCCCATCACAATTGGTTCATTCTCGCTTAAGTAATCTCCTTCACAATTCGAGATGTTTGATTGCAGTTGGCGCGGTCTAGCGACCGTGCAAGTAGATGCAATCACTGGTTAAACATCAGCGAGTCGGGTCATGACGGCCCGCAAGAGTGAGACACAAAGAGAGATGAAAGAGAGAGTGATCGTTCCTATGGCGCACCGATTACGAAAAATACTTCCAATCCTGATACTTGGCATCGCCTGGATGGCATTCAGCTACCAGCCGACCTTTGCCCAATCGACATCAAATGCACCATTGGTTGCGGCAGAAACTTCAGCAGCCGAAGATGCAGACACCACAGCAGTAGCACAACCTGAATCGCTGGAAGAATATGGCGTCAGCTGTGATGGCGACGCTTGTACCGTCAATGTGAGCCTGGATAGATTTGGCATCTCACCGATCGCCAAACTGGGCGCATCCTTTGCCATTGAACTGGCTCAGGACAACCTGAACTTCCTGCCGGAAAACGCCGGAATCGAGATCGAGGACGACCTGACGCTCAAGCTGCCCATCGGCGATCTCGAGTTGATGGATGCGGATCTTGTCCTGGTGTTGGACGAAAACGGCAACGTTGAGCGGATGCGTGGCACGGCCCAGGTTCCGTTCCCATCTGTGGGCGTGCTCGAAAACGTCGACCTGGACGCGCCCGTGAAAGCGGATCTTGGCCTGGAAACAGGTGCGAATCTTGCCCACCTGAATGCGCCGCTCGATCCTGAGCGACAATATCTCTTCCTCGACTTCAATTCCGGCCTGGTGGCCGAATCGAATCATCGGGTGGAGGGCGAAGATCACGCCGTACGCCTGAGCGTTCCCCGCGGACAGAACGCCACGTTGGTCATCGATCCACGCGAGCCCTACGCCTATCTATCCGGCAACGTCACAGTCAGCGTCGATGATCAGCTTGCCTTTGTGGGCCAGATGATCGACCTGGGCGAGGCAAATGCGTTGATTCCTGACGGGTTGCCCATTCGACAGCGAATCGGCATGCAGGTTACAAGCAGCATCGGCAAGGGCGCTGAGCCCTTCTTCCAGGCAGGCGGGGCCTACTCGGTAGATGCCGGCATGATCGGCAACCTGGTCGGCATTGAGATCCGACCCTTGACCACCCAGGGATTGGTGACGCTGGATCGCTCAGGCATCCTCCTGGACGGCATTGCAGAGGCTCAGATCGCGCCGGAGACGGTCTTCGACGGTCGAACGTCGGCCCAGATCTTCCTGCCCTTCGACACCGACATTCGCTCGGCCTATGCTCAGTTTGACGCCGAAGCATTGATTCCGTTCGCCGGAACCTCCGCCGAGGCCATGGCCCGTCTCGACGGATACCAGGGCATGCTGGCGCAGGCATCGATCACGACGCCCTTCTCGAATCCCGATGATGTAGAGACTATGGCCCTGGCCCAGGTAGACGATGTAGAGCTCGTCAAAGAGATCGACAGCGACGGCGAGCCGCGCTTCAAACTTGTCCGCTCGCTGGCCAATGGCGCAGCCGACGCGACAGCCAATACCGTCACACGCAGCTATCTCTTCGTAAAGAACGGCGCTGCCGACGGCGCGGCCACCGGCCTAGAATGGACGCAAAATGCCTGGTGCGGCGTCAGCGGCCGCTGCGACACCGACGTGGCAGACGAGGCAGTCGCCCTCAAGTAGTCGTTTCGTGGCGTAGCGTCCGAACCATCATACCGATACGAAAGGTCCCGCTGGCCGGCTTAACGGCCAACGGGACCTTTTTTTTACGGTTCTCTGCACGCTGGGCGGATTGGCAATCCGCCAGGCAGAGCAGCGCACGGCAATGCCAAACCCTTTCTGAGATTGACCGCCCTCTGCCCGGCAACGACCAAAACGTCCATCGAAGGCGGTTAGAGTTCCTCCAGCTTCGCCCGGAGATAGCCCATCGCAAAAGCCATGCCCGCATGCCAGGGCGCGTCACAGCTCATCTGCGGCGCATGATCGGGAATGATGACGCCGTCATAGCCGTTGTCATGGAGAATCTGCAACACACGCTTTATGTCGACTTCTCCGTCATCGATGAAGGTTTCCACGTAGTTGGGGACCTGACCGCGCACGTTGCGCAGATGCACATAGCCGATCTTGCCCTGGCGAGAATAACGGTCGATGTAGCTGTAGAGATCGTCCTCATCGCCCTCGTCATCCATCTCCGCCAGCGTACCGACGCACAGCTCCAGTTGATTTGACCGGCTGGGCACGATATCCAACAGCCGCTGGTAGAGTGGCCGCCGATAGACCAGCCGCGGCTGTCCGCGCACCCACTCCAGCGGCGGATCGTCCGGATGCGCCGCTAGAATCACTCCGGCTTCCTCAGCCACCGGGATGATCTCGGTGAGGAAGGCGGTCAACCGAGCCCAGAGTTGCTCGTGGGTGGCCGACGGCAGCGCACCGGCAGGCGCGTCCGGATCGTAGACCATATTCCAGACCATGCCGTTGGGCAGCGGCTTCTCCAGCAGTTCGCTGACGCCGTCCAGGCCGACGGCCGGCGCGCCGCCGCGCGTTTCCAGCTTGACCCGCGCGGCCACACCCGCAATGCTGAAATTGTAGCCGAAGACCGCAATGCCGGCCACGCCCACATTGCGGATCTGTTGCTTGATGGCCTCGATCTGCTCGGCCCGCTTCGGCCCGTCGATCAATACGTCGTGCCACTGGGCCGGATCGAAGTTTTCGATGGCATGAAAGACCAGGCCAAACGCTTCAAGCTCCGACTTGATGGCCAGCAGTTCCTCCAGCGTCCAGATCTCGGGATGGGTTGCGTAGCCCCAGCCTTGGTCGCCGCCCACCGGCTGATCGTCGCCCTGCTGACCCGAACTGCCCAGGCCATAGTCACAGAGATGGACCACCGCATGGGTGGCCCCGCATTGGACGGCAAACTTGTAGTACTCTTCGGCGAGCATGTGTCGATAGAATCCAAAGCCAAGTTTCATGTCAGATTGCCCCTTTTTCTGCCACAGATGCACACAGATGGACGGAGGATAGGACGCAGATAGAATTGAAACTGCTCCGGGTCTCCTCAATCCATCTGGCAAATTTGGTCCTCTATGTGATCTGTCTGTGGTAGATTATTCCGTCGTCGTTGCCGTTATTTTACCACGGGCGAGCTAGGGCAATGCAGTTGATTGCCAGCGCTTGCTGCTAGTGGTAACATCGTCATTGAACAATCAAGTCTTCACACCACTGTCAAGTCAAAAGGAGCATTCGATGGTCACTGCAATTGTGTTGATCAACGTCGATCACGGCCATGTCAACGATGTTGCCGATCAGCTGATCGGCATGCCCGGTATTGCCGAAGTCTACTCGGTGGGCGGCCGCTTTGATCTGGTGGCAATCATCCGCGTCAAGACCAACGACGATATGGCCGATCTGGTCACCAACCACATGTTGGCGCTGAAGAACATCAAGGACACCGAGACGCTGCTCGCCTTCAAGGCCTTCTCCGAGTTTGACCTGGAGCGCATGTTCTCAGTCGGTATGGATGAGTAAGATGAATTTCAATAAATTGAGACGTGAACCAATCGCCACCTTCTCCATCGTCGCCTACGATGCAGGGGGTGAGGGACGAGGACCGGAATGGGGCGTGGCGGTGCAGTCAAAGTTTTTGGCTGTGGGCGCGGTGGTGCCCTGGGCACGGGCCGGGGCCGGTGCAGTGGCCACCCAGTCCTACGCCAACCTGATGTATGGTCCGGATGGACTCGACCTGATGGAGCGAGGCCTGTCCGCGCAGGAAGCTATCGACGCGCTGACCGCAGCCGACAGCGGGCGTGATCAACGCCAGGTCGGCATGGTCGATGCGACGGGCCGGGCAGCATCCTTCACCGGCAGCGGCTGTCACGACTGGGCCGGCGGCATCGTCGGCGACGGCTTCGCGGCCCAGGGCAACATCCTGGTGCCGGGCACGGTCGAGGCCATGGCCCAGCGTTTTGAAGCGGTACGCGGCGGTGAAGGCGAACTTGCGGATTGGCTGGTTGAGGCGCTGGCAGCGGGCCAGGATGCGGGCGGCGACTCCCGCGGTCGCCAGGCCGCGGCCGTGATGGTCGTGCGGGCCGGCGGCGGCTACGGCGGCAACAATGACCGCTACCTGGATCTGCGCGTCGACGACAGTCCATTCCCGATCCGGCGGCTGAAAGAGTTGGTCGCCATGCACCACCTATACTTTGGCGTAGTCGACTCGGCCGACGAGGTTCCGCTTGCCGATGTGGCCGCCGATCTTCAACAGATCCTGGTCAAGACCGGCCACTATCCAGGTCCCGTCACCGGCTCCTTTGATGAGGCGACCCGATCTGCACTGCGCGAATTGGTCGGCCAGGAAAATCTGGAAGAGCGCTGGAACGGTGAGGGGATGGTGATTGATCGGATGGTTGTTGAGTATCTGATGGAAAAGTATGATTAACAACGGTTCGCCGCCAATTCATCCGGGTGATCTTTTGGCTGGAATATTAGAGGGAATGAATATTTCCCAGGCGCAGTTTGCGCGAGCGATCGGTGTGTCACCCATGTTTGTATCGCATGTCGTCAACCATACGCGTCCGGTGACCGTCGAACTGGCCTTGCTGTTTGGCCGTGCGTTGGGCCAGTCACCGCAATACTGGCTCAATTTGCAGGCATCTTTCGATCTGAAGAATGCAGAGGCCGCCATGGCTGAAAAACTGTCGACGGTGACTGAGCTGGCTCCAATGTGAACGTGCCAGAAGGACCCCCAAATGTCCAAAAGACAGAGCACTTTTCCCGACACCGAATGGCAGCGTTGCACATCTAAAGAGGCAGGCTTCAACCCTGCCAAGCTTGCAGCGTCCAAAGCCGAGCTAGATGCGCAAGACCGCGACTACCGCATCGTTATCGTGCGCGACGGCAAGGTCGTGGCCGAGTGGAACCGCGGCCTGGCTGCGACCAATCAGCAACAGCTCGCCTCTGCCACCAAGTCGATCTTCAGCAACATGCTGGGCATCGCCGTGGCCGAGGGTCTTATCGAGTCGCCCGATGTCAAGCTGGTCGATCTCTATCCCGAGGCGCTGGATGTGCCCGCAGATCAGGGGCCCAAGCCGGGGCGCTATGTCTTCCCCAAAGACCGCGAGATCACCATGCGCCAGCTCATCTCCAACACGTCAGGCTACATGAAGCCGGGCGAGGAGCCGGGCCAAGTCTTCCACTACCAGACCTACGGCATGAACGTCTTTTCCAAGGCCATTGCCAGGGCATACGGACTTTATGACAGCGCCGATCCCGTAGGATCGCCGGGCTTCAGGACGTTGGCCGAGAGCAAGATCGGCCAGCCCATCGGCGCAGAGTGGGGATACTACCAGGCGAACTTCAAGTTGCAGGCGAGCGCCCGGCTCAATATCTTCGGCTATTATGACGGCGTCAAGTCCACAGCGCTGGACATGGCCCGGCCGGGCCGGCTGTGGTGTAACTGGGGGCGGTGGGGAGATTTGCAGGTGATTCCGGAAGCGTGGATGCGAGAGTCGGTGCAGACGGCGCCGGATATCCTGGCCAACTGTCCCGACGAGCAGTGGTGCTATGGCTACGGCTTCTGGACCAACGATCACGGCAAGCTCTGGCCCAACCTGCCGCGTGACAGCTTCGCTGCATCCGGCGCCGGCAGCCAACACATCTGGGTTTGGCCGGCCCAGTCGCTGGTCATCGTGCAAAGTCCCGGCCTCTGGGAAGATCAACGCGAGAATGATACTGGATTGATTGCACAGGTTCTTGATGCGATGGAATAGAGTTAGCCACAGATGAACACAGATGGGCACGGATGGGTCACAGATTTAGAAATGCCTGCCTTTGGCGGCAGCGAGGCAATCCATAAATCATCTGTGAACATCATTTTTCATCCGTGCCCATCTGTGACAAAAAGGGAGCACCCAAATGAGCGAAGAACGATTCTTAGTGACCGGGGCACTGGGCTGCGTCGGGGCATGGGTTGCGCGCAATCTTGTGCGTGAGGGCGTGCCGATCACCATCTTTGACCTGGGCACGAATCGCCATCGGCTGGAACTGGTCATGAGCGACGAAGAGATCGATCGCATTCAGTTCATCCACGACGACATCACCATCACGGACAATGTGGTGAATGCGGTGGTCGACAACGGCATCACCCACATCATCCACCTGGCCGCGCTGCAAGTGCCTTTCTGCAAGGCCAATCCGGTGACAGGCGCACGTGTCAACGTGGTGGGCACGGTCAACGTCTTCGAGGCGGCCAAGGCCGCGGGCATCAAGCAGATCGCCTATGCCAGCAGCATCGCCGTCTACGGCCCGCCCGATCGCTACGCCGAGCGCATCTTGCCCCACGACGCCCCTGCCTACCCATTGACGCTCTACGGCGTCTACAAGCAGGCCAACGAGGCCACGGCCCGGGTCTACTGGCAGGATAACGGCATCGCCAGCATTGCCCTGCGCGCCTACACCATCTACGGTCCGGCCCGGGATCAGGGCATGACCTCCGAGCCGACCAAGGCCATGCTGGCCGCGGCCAAGGGGCTGCCCTACCACATTCCCTTCGGCGGCATCTGCGGCTTCCAGCATGTGGACGACGTGGCCAAGACCTTCATCCAGGTCGCACGCACGCCCTTCCAAGGGGCCGAGGTCTACAACCTGCGCGGAGAGATCGTACCCATGGGCGATGTGGTCGCGGCCATCGAAGCGGCCGCGCCCGATGTGGCCGGCCAGATTACGTACAACGATGTGGCTCTCCCCTTCCCCGAAGGCTTCGATGACGCCGAACTCGTGGCGCTGTTGGGTGACGTGCCCAACACGCCAATTGGCGAAGGCGTGGCCAACACCATCGAGCATTTCCAGCAAGCGATCAATCAAGGACGACTCAAGGAGGATCAGTAGGCATGAAGTGGGTTAAATTCGAAGTTGACGGCAAGGAAAGCTACGGCGTCCTGGACGGCGAGACCATCCAGGTGACCAATAACAAATGGGATGACATTGTCGCCGGCACGCCGGTTGCAAAAGCGGGCACGGTCAAGGTTGCCGATGTCAAGCTGCTCAATCCGGTGGCCCGTCCGGGCAAGATTGTGGCCATCGGCCTCAACTATCTGGACCACTGCGAAGAGACAGGCATGGCCGTGCCGGAGCGGCCGCTGATCTTCACCAAGTTCACAACCTCGATCATCGGGCCCGGCGATGACATCGTCTGGTCAGAGGACCTGAGCAGCGAGGTCGACTACGAGGCCGAGCTGGCTGTCGTCATCGGCAAGACCTGTCGCCATGTCTCCGAGGAAGAGGCGCTCGACTACGTCCTCGGCTACACAGCCGCAAATGATGTGAGTGCCCGCGATCTTCAGTTGGGCGACGGCCAGTGGATCCGCGGCAAGAGCCTCGACACCTTCTGCCCCATGGGCCCGGCCTTGGTCACAGCCGACGAGATTCCCGATCCGCAGAACTTGGCCATCAAGTGTATCCTCAACGGCAAGGCGATGCAGGATTCCAACACCGGCGTCATGGTCTTCGGCGTGGCCGAGCTGATCTCGTTCTGTTCGCAGTCGTTCACCCTGGAGCCGGGTGACGTCATTCTGACCGGCACGCCCCACGGCGTCGGCATGGGCTTCAAGCCGCCGATCTGGCTAAAGGACGGTGATGTGGTTGTGATCGACATTGAGGGGATCGGCGCGCTGGAGAATATCTGTCGTACGGTCTGATTTTTTACCACAGGTGACTCTACTGCAAAAAGCCTTTTCTTGACACGAATGGTCACGAATTTACACGAACTGTGTCGCCGACCCAGAGAGAAGATTCGTGATAATTCGTGTGAATTCGTGTCAAGATCCCTTTTTGCAGTGGACTCACAGATTGACACAGATGGTGTTTGGATGGGTCACAGAGAGGGGATGGATATTTAGTCTGAATCTGTGGCCCATCCGCGTCTGAGTGGTGTTTCTCTGGTACTTCACTGCACCTAGTCAATTCGTGTCCGTATCTCTTTTTGCAGCAGATTCAACTGCGGCTAGCTGAAAGCCAGGAAGCAATCCTAACCGATGAGTGAATCTCGGTCCGAGAAACGTCAAACCAAATCGCCCTTCACAATCGGCAGGGGTCCGCAGCTTGCAGGCCGGCGCATCAACTACACGATCAGCGGTGTGCGTCGCCTGCAGATCTCGGACGCCTACCATTTTCTATTGTCGATCTCGTGGCTGTCATTGCTATTGCATCGCGTTTGGCGGCTTCATCCTCATCAACGTCGGATTTGCCTGGCTCTATCTGTTGGGCGGCGACTCGATCGAAGGAGCCACGCCCGGCTCGTTTTTGGAGGCGTTTTCGTTTAGCGTTCAGACCTTTTCGACCATCGGCTACGGTGCGCTGACGCCGAAGACACCCTACGCCAACATGCTCATGACGCTCGAGTCTTTCGCCGGGCTGGTGGCCGTTGCCATCGGCACAGGCATTGTCTTTGCCAAGTTTTCACGGGCTTCAGCACGGGTGACATTCTCCCGCCCCGTCGTCATCCACGAGCGCAACGGCGTGCTCACCCTCGAGTTTCGCATTGCCAATGAGCGCCAGAATGAGATGTACAGTGCGCACTTCGAAGCGTACGTGATGGTCGATGAGACGACTGCTGAGGGTCAACAAATGCGCCGTTCGCATATGCTCAAGTTGGAGCGCGAATACGTGCCGTTTTATATGATGACCTGGACAAGCATGCATCAACTGGATGAAACCAGCCCGCTTCACGGCATCACGCCGGAAACCGTTCATAAACGGCTGCAGACGCTCTTTGTCCACTTTCAAGCGACAGACGGCGTCCTTCTACAAACCGTACGCGCCAGCCATGTCTACACAGCATCGGATGTTCATTTTGGGAAAGGATACGCAGACGTCATTGAACGGAAAGCGGATGGGTCAATGGTCTTGCATCATGAACGGCTGCATGATGTAGTGCCAATTGACTGAACCATCTTGAAGTCCGCATAAAAATATGGCATAATATACACAAATAGATGTGGGTCCTCCGACCATGAACCAATGTTTCGAATGGAATGACAAAAAGAACCATGCGAATCAGGTGTCTCATGGGATCGCATTTGAGGAAGCGCAATACGCGTTCTTTGATGCAAAACGCCTGATTGTTCACGATGAAAAACATAGCACTGATCAAGAGCGTTGGTTCTGCATCGAAAAAGTGGATGAACGCGTGATGACGGTTCGTTTCACGTACAGAGAAGGCCGGATCCGCATCATTTGAGCGGGTATCTGGCGAAAATGGAGACGCTACTATGAGCGAGAAAACGGAATACGGTGATGAACCTGTCGGTGAGGTGACCCGGGTATCCGATTTCCTGCCGCCGCCGTCTGAGCTGGTGCCCCGTGAAGAGACTGTCAAGGTGACGTTGGCGCTAAGTAAACAGAGCGTCGCCTTCTTCAAGGAACAAGCGGCACGATACCATGTGCCCTATCAGCGCATGATCCGTTCTCTGGTCGACGAATATGTGAATCGATATGAGGATGATAGGATGACAAGGTAGGCGGGTGAGTGAAATCTACTCTCAGTACTTCACGATTTGTCATTCTGAGCGGGTATTTTCGAGCACGTCACTCTGGCAAAAGGCCAGCGAAGAATCTCGCTTTTCACCGAATCGTGAACTACTGACTCTTCATCTTGTCACTGATTTCGTCGCATCCAGTCCAAAATGCGTGGCATCGCCTCGGTGTAGGCGGCGTAGAGCGACGGCTTGACCACGAAATCCCAGGCCCCGACATGGGGCTGAAACTCGGCTCCAAATCCCTGTTTGAATCGCCAGACGCCCTGTAGCTCGTCATCCTCATCATCGAGGTCTGTGGGCGCGCCCCACCAGTCATAGACTGTACAGCCCTGCGCTGCGGCCCAGCGCATTGCCTCGAACTGAAGGAGATGGTTGGGCATGTCGCGCCGGTGGCGGTCACTGCTGGCCCCGTACAGATACCAGGTGCGTTGTGCGTAGCGGAATAGGAAGATCCCGGCGACAGGGATCGGGTCATCGGCGTGCTCGGCCAGCAGCAATGCCCCGCCGGCCGGATCGGTGGGGTCTGCCTGCGCCGCAAGGAAACGTCGCCAGATCTGGTCATAGTAGTCGAAGGGGCGGATCAGGAAACCGTCACGCTCGGCCGTCTCGGCATAGAGTTGGTAAAAAGCAGCGAGATCGGCTCCCCCGCCCGCCCGCACGGTGATCCCCCGCCGCTGGGCCAGACGAATGTTGTAGCGCCACTTGCTCTTCATGCCGGCCAGCAGGCGCTCCTCGTCAACGATAGGGAGACCGGATTTGGAAGCACTATTTTCGTCGCCCACTGCCATTTGGTCGATGAAGAGTTCGCTGTAGCCCGTATTCTTGTACTGGATCTGATCTTGACTCAACCGCCACTCTCGACGGGCCAATGCATGCAGCAGGCGCAACCCCTCAACACTGTCCTCGCGCACATCCGGGTCGATCTTCACGAAGATGCAGCCCCTCTGGGTTGCGAACTGCTCGACGGCCGCCAGTGTGCGATCCACAGCCTCGTCATCCGACCAGTCGAGAACCGGTCCCTTGGGCACGTAGGCGACGCGCAGTGGAAGCCTATCGTTGAGCTGTCGCCAGAGGAACTGGCAAGCGGCAATAGGCCTGCCGCCGGCCTCACCGATGATGACCAGGCGTTCAGCGTTCCATTCGGTCTGCGCCTTCAGTTCGCCCCACTCCCAACTCTGGAGCACATGCGGATTGGGCAGATCTGCTAGAAATTCGCGCCACGCCAACGCTGACGCAACCGGCTTCACCCCAGTGGATATCGCAGGAGAAGGGGTCGATGCCAGACCCGTCTGCAACTGGGTGCGCATGTTGCCGGCTTGGCGACGCAGGCTTCTGGTCTGTAATTGGGCACGCAGTCCCAGCCGATACGCCTTGTAGGCCAAGGGCTGGATCGGCCTCTCCCAGGCTCCTACATGGCGGACGACATCACCGCCGAAGCCCTGCTTGAAGCGATAGACTCCCCACAGTTCGCCGTCAGGCAGGCTAGTGAGATTCAGCGGCAGATCGTCTGACGGCACAGGCGTGCCCGCCCAATTGTTGATGCCGGTGGCCAGTTTGCCGACTTCATCCGGTATGCCCCAGAAGTCGTACCGGGTTGCACCCCGTTCTCTGGCCCATTGAATGGCCGCCCACTGCAATGCGTGATTGGGCATGCGATTGCGCTCGCGGTTACTGCTGGCTCCCCAGAGGTACCAGGCCGTGTCGCCAAGCGCAAAGACCACGATGGCCGCCAGGGGTTGGCCGTCGTATTCTGCGATCAAGAATGCGGCTTGATCAGGCACGAAGAGATCGTAGGCGGTGTTGTAGTAGGCGGCGCTGTGCACGGTAAACCCGTCACGTTCTCCGGTCGTGGAGATCAGTTCATTGAATGCAGACAGATCATCTCTTGACGCCTCACGCACGATCACCTCCTTGCGTTCGGCCAGGCGGATGTTGTAGCGCCACTTGCTCTTCATCCGTTTGAGAATGGCGGCTTCGTCACCACTGATGTCGAGCATGATGGTGCTGGGCGGCTGGATGGTCTCAGACACCTGGGCAAAGCCGTAGGCGGCAAGCAAAGCACGGTTGTCCGGCGTGTCAACCAACTGCGGCTCAATTTTGAGCAATGCAGCGCCCTCCTCCTGCGCGACGGCAACGACCGCGTCCATCAGAGGCCGTGTGACCGCAGGCTGCGTCCAGTCCGTCACCGGGCCACGCGGCACATAGGCGATGGTAAGGCCGGCAACGCTGCGCAAGAGGATCTGCGCGCCGGCAACCAACCCAACGGGTTCGCCTTCACCGGACTCCCCCAGAAGAGCGACGCGCCGGCTACCCCAGCCAAAGCGCGACTTTAGCGCACCCCAGTTGCTGCTCTGGAGCAGATGACCCCTGGGATGATCTGAGACGAAGCGGTCCCAGGCGATGCTATCAATGGCATCGTCTGCGGATATCCTTAGATTCTGCGGTTCCCCGATTTCTGACATCTTTGTATCATAACGGCAACTTGCATTGGGCCAAAAACAGAAGCCTTGTAGTGCTGTTATCATCCCTATCACTTTGGTTTTCTTTGTTCCAACCGAAATCCAACACACAGAGCAAATACATGCCAAAGCCAACGATTTCCCCTCGACTTCCAACCGACCCAAAATACGTCGTCCTGTTCTGGCCACTAGGCTGACCATTGCAGGCCTAAATTCGCCACCTACTTTGACCGCGGTTGCTCGACTGTGCTAGAATTCTAGCGAAACAATAGGATGATTGGATCGTTCTAGGAGTCCAGATCAGTGCGGTCTTCGTAGAGTGCCGACACAGAGTATTGGGGTAGGGTGTCGACAATCGTCTCCCAACGATGGATCAGATACGAAGCGCTGACCCGGCTCGGAAATTATATGCACAACGAGCAAGCACAGATCGATACGGAAGCGACCAGGCCGCGTGACTCACTCGACCTGGCAATTGTCGTGCTCAGCTTCAACACTTGTGAATTGCTTCGTGACTGTCTTCATTCCGTCCTCGCCTCGTCCGATGATATTCGCTTTCAAGTCTGCGTTGTAGACAACGGCAGCACTGACGGCAGCGTGGAGATGGTGCGTAGCGAGTTCCCTGCGGTCCATCTGATCGTCAACCGCGCCAATGTCGGCTTTAGCGCCGGCAACAACGTCGGTCTGCGCTGGTTTGGCTTCAATGACGCTGCCGCCCACGCCCGCGAGGACGCCGTCGTTGAGCGACTTCCCAGGTACGCGCTGTTGCTCAATCCGGACACCATCGTGGCAGAAACGGTCTTCGCACACATGGTCGCGTTCATGGACAGCCATCTGCAGAGCGGTGTGTCCGGCCCTCGGGTCCGACGGCCCGACGGCTCCCTTGATCTGGCCTGCCGACGCAGCTTTCCCACACCTGAGGTCAGCTTCTACCGACAAGTGGGTCTCAGTCGACTCTTTCCCAACAGTCGGCGGCTCAATGCCTACAATCTGGAATTTCTGGCTGAGGACGCTGTCCATCAGGTCGACTCGGTGGTGGGGGCCTACATGCAAATCCGTCGCGAGGCTATTGTCCAGGTCGGTCTACTGGATGAAGCATTCTTCATGTATGGTGAGGACCTGGACTGGGCCAAACGCATCAAGGATGCGGGTTGGCAAGTCTGGTACAACGGGCAAGTGGAGATCACCCATGTCAAGGAAGCGTCCAGCAGCCAGAGCGCCAAGTCACGGATTGATTTCACTGAGGCGCAATGGATCTTCTATCGCAAACACTATCAGGCCCAGACCGGGTGGTTGTTGAACAAGGTGATTACACTCGGCATCGTAGCCAAAGGGACGTTGGACATTGCCAGACATCTCTGGCTCTTCTGCCGGGATGACCGTGGATCTCATTCATCTGAGATGGACAAGACTACGGGGATGTCATCACCGATACCGAATACGAAAATTACGGGTACAGAACCAACGTCTGTTTCCAGTGGCACGCTGAGTATCGAGCCATAGGTTGGTCGAAGAGGAATATGCAGCACAGCCTGTCTGAACCAAACTCATATCCTGAGTACGGCGCTCGCCGACGCAATCGCCCCGTGTTGATGAAACGGGCCCAATGGGCCTTCATCATTGCCCTGGTCGTCATCGATCTGGGGTGTACCTGGCTGGCCTACTTCGCCGCCTATTGGCTGCTTGATCGGAACCCGGACGTGGTCATCGGCCCATTTCTGGAATTCTGGCCCTTGCCTGCGCTGCAATCCATCTTCCTGCTCGGCATCTTCTTCGTCCGGCGCATGTATCAGCGCCGACGCCCCATCGGCCATCTGGACGAATTCTTCAAGATCATCATCTTCAACACGTTAGCCACGCTCTTCACTGTGGCGACATTGGCACTGGCCGCGCCTGATTTCGAGTACCACCGGACCATGCTCCTGTATGCCTGGATCGCCGGCATCTTCTTCCTGACCGTGGCGCGTTCGCTTCATGCCCAGATCCAGTGGCAGGCACAGGCCAAAGGGGTCGGCGACGATCAGGTACTATTGGTCGGTGACGGTGAGATCGGCCACATGTTGTTGCAGAAGATCATGGGCAATCCCAAGATGGGGTATCAGGTCATCGGCATCGCAGGCAAAGGCGATGTGACCGACAACATCGCCGGTGTTCCGGTCCTGGGCGGCCTGGCGGATATTCCGATGATCATTGATAGCTACGACGTCGACGAAGTGATCATCGGTTTGCCGGAAAGCAGCCATCAAGAGCTGGTCAGCATCATCAGCCTCTGTGAACGCGAGAAGGTCGGCATTCGCGTCTTTCCCGACGTCTTCCAGATCATGGCGAGCGAGGTCAGCATCGGCGATCTGGGCGGCCTTCCGCTGCTCAACATTCGAGATGTTGCCCTACAGGGCTGGAAGCTGACCCTAAAACGCGGTATGGATATCCTCATTAGCGGGATAATGCTGGTTGTTGCCAGTCCGTTCATTTTGCTCACAGCTTTGCTGGTCAAGCTCGATAGCCCGGGGCCGGTCTTCTACGTCCAGGAACGGATGGGGCTGGATGCCAATCCGTTCAAGATGATCAAGTTCCGATCGATGCATTCGGATGCTGAAAATCAGGGTCCCGGCTGGACCGTCGAGGACGATCCAAGGCGGACGAAGCTCGGTTCAATCATGCGACGATTCAACATTGATGAACTGCCCCAGTTGGTCAATGTCTTTATGGGTGACATGAGTCTGGTCGGGCCACGGCCAGAGCGCCCTGTCTATGTAGAACAGTTTCGCCAGAGCATCCCACGCTATATGGACCGTCATCGCGAGAAGGCCGGGCTTACGGGCTGGGCTCAAGTCAATGGGCTGCGTGGGGACACATCGATCATGGAGCGCACCAAGTATGATCTGTGGTACATCGAGAACTGGTCGCTGGCGCTCGATTTCAAGATCTTGATCCGCACTGCGGTTCAGACGATTGTGGGCACCAACCAGAACGCGTATTAGTGAATCCCGGCCGAAATCCTGACACCCGACCAGTGGTGGAGATACCGGATTTCTGTCGTGGTATTCACGTCTAGCTGAACTAGGATTCGTCATTCTATGACAAACTCGGCACAAGAGCACTTGATTGACCCGGTAGCGGCTCGCCGACATCAGGTGCTGTCCATCGTCATCCAACAATACACACAGACCGCCCAGCCGATCGCCAGCACGATGATTGCCAATGAGTACGACTTGGGCGTGAGCGCGGCGACCATACGCAATGATATGGCGGCGCTTGAAAAAGAGGGGCTGCTCACCCATCCGCACACGAGCGCTGGACGGATACCCACCGACGCCGGTTATCGCTACTTCGTCCAAAATCTGATGGCCGACACGGAGTTGTCGTCCATTGATCGCCAGCTGATCCGTAGCGAATTTTCTCAGGCGCGGCGCGAGTTGGATCAATGGCTACGCGTCAGCACATCGGTGCTTGCCCGCACATCGCGTGGCGCGGCACTGGCCACAGCGCCCAAGGCGCACCAAAGCCATTTCAAACATCTGGAGCTGGTCGGGATCCGCGACAGCACGGTACTGCTGGTTCTAGTGTTGGAAGAGGGCGCGGTCAAGCAGCCGCTGCTCGACCTGGACGAGCCCATGCATCAGCATGAGCTGAGCCAGATCAGCAATGAACTCAACGAGCGTCTGCATGGCGCAACCGTTGACGAGGTACTGCAACGTTGCCAACAGTTGACGGCCCAGGGTCCACAGGCATTGTTGGCCATGCAGGTGGCCATCCTGGTCGCTGAGATTATGGGCCGAATCGACAACAAGTTTGGCGGTCAGATCTATCGTGACGGGCTGGCACAGATGCTCGAAGCGCCGGAATTTGCCGAGAACGAGAACGTGCGCAAAGTTGTCAGTGTGCTGGAACGTCGCCCGTTGCTTGAGCAGATTCTGGATGAATACCCCAGCGCCGACGACGTACGGGTCGTCATCGCCGGTGACGGCAGGTTTGATGAATTACAGGACATTAGCCTGATTATCAGCAGCTATGGGGTTGCCGATCATGCGACCGGTGTTCTCGGTGTGGTCGGTCCGCTGCGCATGTCCTATGGTCGTACCATC
The DNA here is from genome assembly GCA_963848115.1 of uncultured Chloroflexia bacterium. Classification (GTDB taxonomy): domain Bacteria; phylum Chloroflexota; class Anaerolineae; order Caldilineales; family Caldilineaceae; genus JAWKOK01. The sequence continues at coordinate 367,396 of CAWKCP010000005.1, forward strand.
AGCGCCGTGCGCTTCGTGGCCACCGTCATGAGTGACATGGTCGGAGACATGGTCGGGCGCCCGCCGGAACAATAGGGGCGTGTCCTTGTGGCCGCCCACTCACTTTAAACACATCGGAATGAACTGATGACTATACTGCAAAAAGCCTTTTCTTGACACGAATGGTCACGAATTTACACGAACTGTGTCGTCGCCCCAGAGAGAAGATTCGTGATAATTCGTGTAAATTCGTGTCAAGATCCCTTTTTGCAGTGGACTCACTGATAGTGAAACAGCAAGAGAGAATAGCGAAGCAATTATGCCAGAAGTGAAAGAGTCAAACGAAAGCGTTGAAGAAATCGAGGCAACTGCAGGCGATCAGGCCCAGGAGAGCGCCCGAGATGACAATCAGCCAGATGCCGTCGTGGAAGTTCTCGAAGGCGAGATCGTGGCCGACGAAGCGACGGCACAAGATTCGGCGGCAGAGGCAGACGGAACTGCGACTGAAAGTGTCGACGAAGCCGACCAAGAAGACGCTGATGCCGTCGAAATCTCTCCCGGAGAGGCGCTGATCGCCCAGTTGCAGGCGGAGTTGGCCGACGTCCGGGCCGAGGCTGCGGCGCAGACCGACCAGGTACAGCGCATCGCTGCCGAGTTCCAGAACAGCAAGAAACGCCAGGAACGCCAGTTGGCCGATTCTATTCAGCGTGCCAGTAGTCATCTGGCCACACAACTATTGCCAATCTTGGATGACTTCGACCTGGCTTTTGGAAATCTGCCCGAAGAATTAAGTGATGAGGACGAGTCATGGGTCGATGGTTTCCGTCAGATACATAAGAAACTGGCGGCAGTCCTTGAAGACCAGGGCGTCACCATGATTCAACTCGACGGCGAGTTTGATCCCAATCTGCACGAGGCCATCAGCAGCGAGCCCAGCGAAAACGTCGAAAGCGGCCACATCATCGAAACGCTGCGCGCCGGCTATGAGCACAAGGGACGCGTGCTGCGTCCCGCGATGGTTCGAGTAGCGATGTAGAAAACGTGACAGGGTGAAGGGGTGATAAGGTAAAGGGGAGCGACATATTGGCGAATTCGTTTGTCACTCCCTCACCCTATCGCCCCTTCACAAAGACCGAGGCCCTCTATGACCGCAATCCAGGCGGTAACGGGACATGTCGACAGCAAGAGCGCCAGCGTCATTCGCCCGTTTGACATCGGAAAAGATCTGCGGCCAGTCGCCGAGTTGATCGCTGAATCTTTCGCCAGCGAGTTGGATGCACGCGGCAACGCCGCACTACGCGAGATGCGCGTCATGAGCCACATGAGCGGCATTCTCAAGGTAGTCAACCGCACGACCGGCGAGTTCAACGATGTTTTCAACGGCTTTGTCTGGGTGGAGGAAGACCGCATCGTCGGCAACGTCACCGTTCAGAAGGCAGACAGACAGGGAAGCCGCTGGCAAATCGCCAATGTGGCGGTGGCTCCGTCCCACCGGGGGCGCGGCATGGCGCGCCGTCTGATGAACCGGGCGCTCGAACACATCGAGGCGTCCGGCGGAAGCTGGGCGGTGCTTCAGGTCTACGCGCGCAACGATGCGGCCCGCAACCTCTACGATGGGCTGGGCTTTGAATACATTGGCGGCAAGGCCGACCTGCGACTCGATCACACGCCGCCCCTATCCACGCTGCCGTCGGAAATTCAGAAGATTCCAAACTTCTTCACCTTCTCGGCCGGCCACAGTCAAGAACTGTACGAGTTGGTCGCTTGTCAACATTCTACATTGAGCCAATGGTGGCGTCCGCTGCGCCGCGTCGACTACCAGATCAACTTCGAACAACAGATCGGCGAGTGGTTCTCCCACATGATCGGCAGGCGAGATGTCTATCGCCACTGTATTCAAGTGACCCGTCGTTTCGAAGCGGCCATCGTGTTGATCGCCCAGCGCTGGAGCGGTGAACACGAGCTGAAAATTTGGGTCCGACCGGACAACTACGGCAAATACGAGGATGCCTTCATGGCGTGGATGATGCGTATGTTGGCCGACTATCCCCGGCTACCGGTGACGCTTGAGCTTTCGACCGACCATACGCAGGCCATTGAGGCCGCCGAGGCAAACGGATTCAACGTCACACGGACGCTGTTGACCATGCGCAAGCGCATGCAAAGCAACTGATCAGCCACCCACCCACGCTTCCTCCAGACCAACCAGGCAGCCGCCAATGAAAACTCGATTTCTTCACTGTGCCGACATTCATCTCGGCTACAAACAGTACAACAGCCCTGAACGCGGCAATGATTTTGCCCGTGCCTTTTTCGCAGTCATCGATGTTGCCATCGAAGAGCGCGTCGACTTCGTCATCCTGGCGGGTGATCTGTTCCACAAGCGGGCCATCGACGCCCTCACGCTCAACCAGGCTGTGGCCGCACTGGAGCGACTGCAAGCGGCAAACATTCCCTGCATCGCCATTGAGGGCAATCACGAGCGCTCACACTTCGAAGACTACCTGGGCTGGATGGATTTTCTGGCCATCCGGCAACTGCTGATCCTGTTGACGCCCCAATTCGCCGACGGCAAGCCCCAACTCACGGCCTACGCGAAGCGCGCCGGTTCCTACATTGATCCGGTGCCCGGTCTGCGTATTCACGGCCTGCACTACGTTGGGTCCAGCACCCACTCGGCCATTGCTGCCTATGCCGACGCACTGGCCGAACAAGCAAGTGGGCAGTTGGATGACGACATCGAGTACACGATCTTCATGGCCCACGCCGGCGTGCAAGGCGTTCTGGCCGAGGAGGCGGGCGGACTGAGCCATCGAGAGCTGTCGGTCCTTAAGCCTCACGTCGACTACCTGGCCATGGGCCATATCCACAAGCCCTTCGAGCACGAAGGCTGGATCTACAACCCAGGCAGCCCAGAGACCTGTTCGGTCTCCGAAGCCGAATGGCCGGAGCGAGGCTACTTCTTGGTCGCTGTCGACACGGATTCAACGGATGCTATGGACGCAGAAGAGGGCCATCCAAAACATCGTGCTCATCTCTACGCCAATCCACGGCGTGCCTTCATCCGGCTACGTCTCAAGGTCGATCATCTCAAGACGCCCGAAGCGCTCTACGCCGAATGCCAACAACTTCTGGTCCGTCAAGCGCGTGACAGCGACGTCCGACGCCTGCCCAAAGAGAAGCGGCCCGTTGTCGAACTTGTGCTGACAGGCGTACTTCCTTTTGATCGCAGCAGCTTGGAAATCGACAAGATCGAGCGAATGGTGAATGAAGTTTTCCAGCCCCTGGTGGTCCAGGTCAAGAACATGACGCGGGCCACCGAATTCTCGGTCTCTGCCGATGCCAAGCTTGATCGACGGGAACTGGAACGGCAGATCGTCACCGAACTGCTCGAAAACGATTCGCGCTATCGCGAAGAGAGCGAAGCGTGGGCTGAACTGGCCATGTCGCTCAAGACGCTGGCCGTGGACGGTGCCGCACCCGAGACAATCATTGATGAGATCGCCGGCGCATTGAAGGGAACGAGCTGATGCAGATAGTCTCGCTCAAGCTGGACAATATCAAGAGCTACCAGGAAGAGGTCATTTCCTTCACCCAGGGGACCAACGCCATCGTCGGCCGCAACGGGGCGGGGAAGAGCACGGTCCTGGAGGCCATCGGCTTCGTCCTCTTCGACTCGCTGGGCTACCGGCAACGTGATTTCGTGCGCGAGGGCGCCAAGACCGGCCAGGCGACGGTGAGCTTCATCAGCAGCGTCGACGAGCGCCTCTATGATGTGACGAGACGGTGCGGCTCCAGCACCCAATATTTCGTCTTCGACTCGGAACTTGAGCAGAAGCTCTACGAGGGCAAGACCGACGTCCAGGCCTTTCTGCGTCAGCACATGGGCGTTGAGTCGTCGACCAACCTGGAGAAGCTGTTCAGCGACGCGGTGGGCGTGCCCCAGGGTACCTTCACCGCAGTCTTTCTGGAAGGCAAAACCGAGCGCAAGAACAAATTCGATGCCCTGCTCCACGTCCGCGAGTACGAGGATGCCTGGAGCAAGCTGCGCGAGCCTGCCGCCCTGCTGCGCACGCTCCAACAAGAGATGGACGTACAGATCGCCGGCATGAGCGCCCGCCTGGAACAACTGCCGAGCCTTGAAGAATCACTTGCCCGACGTCGCCAAGAGATTTCAAGCGGCGAAACGGAACTGACGACGACCGTAGCCGAGCTGGCAGCTACACTGTCCGAACGACAAGCGCTCGACGCAATCCAGACCGAAGTCACCCAGCTCAAAGACGCGTACGCCAGACTGGACGCTCAAGTCACAGCGAGTGAGCAGGCCCTGGCCGCTGCGCAGGCCGGCCTCAACGAGGCTCAGGACGCCGCGACGGTCGTGGCCAAGAACCAGTCCGGCTCTGACGCCTATCTGGCAGCACAGGCTCAACAGAAAACGCTGGACACAGAGGTACACGAGCGTCAGGCGTTGCGCGACCGCAATGCGGCGGTCGACAAGACGCTGGCGTTGGCATCCGCCGAAAAAGAGACATCCGACAGCGCGTTGAGAGAGATCCTGGGTGCTGAAAAGGAGATTGGTGCGCTACAGGCCAAAGTTGAGCAACAGACAGCGCTAGAAGTTCAACGGACTGAGATCGAGCGGCAGGTTACGCGTCTCAAGACTGTGGGCGAGGAGATAGAGCGGCAATCCAAGGAGCTTCGGCGACAAGAAAAGCGCCAGGCAACGCTCGCTGAACAGCTCTCTACCACTGATCAACTTGAGGCCGAACGAGCGAAGGCTGACAGCGCCGTCGCTGAGCTGAGCACAGCGATTCAAGATGAACGTGAGGCGTTGGCGGGCTTGCGCATCTCGGCAGACAAAGTCAAAGAGCAGAATGCACAGCTTGAGACCATCGAGGCCCCGCTCTGCCCCGTCTGCGAGCAGCCGCTCACCGACAGCCACCGCGCCGATCTGATGGAACGTAATGCCGTTCAGCTTGATGAAATGCGCGCGGCCTACGGTGGCCAACAGGAGCAGATCAAGCAGAAGACGGAGCAACTCGAAGCGACGCAGAAACGGCTTCGCAACCTGAACGAGCAGCTACGCAAGCTGCCGCGCCAATCCGAGCTTGATGAAGTGACCCAAGCAATCGAGACGTTTCGTGCCGAAATTGCGGCCCTACAGACAGAGGTCGATGGCCTTTCTGACGCGCCGGCCCAGTCACAGGAGATCCAAGCACAACTCAATGCGCTGGGCAATCCACGCGAACAGGCTGCCGTGGCCCAGGCGACAGCCAACCGCCGGGCCGCAATTGAGGCCGGCCGTGCCCAGATCGAAGAACGAATCGCGCGCTCGATGCGCGATCTCAAGGAGATCGAAGCTGCGCTTTCTGCCTTTGCAGACTTGGACGAACGGCTGGCCGCGCTTGCCGCGTGACCTGGAAGCCCACGAACCCGCCCATCAGGCGTTGCTGACCCATCGGCAGTTGGCCGACAGTGTTGAGGCACGCCGACAGGCTGTTGAGAAGGCGGAAAATGCGCTTGCCGAATTGAGCACAGAGCGAGAACAGGCAAGTGACCGGCTGAAGGAAGCGACCGGCCGGTTCGACGAAGAACGTTTCCGAGCGCTGCTGGCCCAAGAGCAGAATCTCGTCGCCAAGCAGGCCGGCCTCGAAACCCAACTGAAGATGCACCGCCAGGCACAGTCTGTCGACGAAAAACGGGAGGTTGAACTTCGAGCGGTTCAGGCGGCGCTCACCGGCGTACAGGCACAACGGGCGAATCTGACCGAAGAAGAGCGGGTCTTGGAGGACCTGCGTAGCGTGATTCGACGAGCCGGGCCCTTCATCACCCGCACGTTGGTACAACAGATTGGCGAGGAAGCGGCACGTATTTTCGGCGAAATCATGCAGGACCACGCGCGTCTTCTGACCTGGGACGAAGAGTACCAGGTCGCCTTGCTGGTCGACGGCAACGAGCGTCAGTTCAGCCAACTCTCCGGCGGCGAGCAGATGAGCGCGGCCATCGCCGTGCGTTTGGCCCTGCTGCGCCATATGAGCAATATCGACCTGGCATTCTTCGATGAACCGACCACCAACCTCGATAGCGAGCGCCGCGACGCCCTTGCCCAGCAGATCCTCAGCGTCCATGATCTGAATCAGCTCTTCGTCATCAGCCACGATGATACGTTTGAGCAGGCGACGGAGAATCTGATTCGGGTGGAGCGGGTCAATGGGGTTAGTCGCGTAACGGAATAGCGGGCAGAACGAAATGTATGGGTTGACAAACGCTGTCGCACAAGATAGACTAGTCTTACACTAGTCTAAAGGGGTGCAATATGAAAACCGTTGGCGCCTACGAAGCCAAAACACATCTGCCAAAACTGCTTGAGCGTGTCCAGCAAGGGGAGTACATAACGATCACCAAACATGGGGTGCCTGTCGCCGTTTTATCTCCTCCAGATCCCGAAACGGTGCAAGACGTCGAATCGGTCATTGCAGACCTGCGCCGGTTTCGCGCGAAACATCATCTTGATGGACTTACCATTCGCGAGATGATGGAAGATGGGCGGCGGTAGATGAGCAACGTCTTCGTGATCGACAATTCGGTTGTCATGTCATGGTGTTTTCAGGATGAATCGAGCGTCTATGCAGATGCCGTACTGAATAAGCTCACCGAATGGAAAGCGGTTGTGCCATCTATTTGGCCGCTGGAGATCGTCAATGTACTGTTGGTCGCAGAGCGTAGGAAGCGACTGGAACCAGCGGATAGCGCTCGCTTCCTCACGCTGGTGTCACAACTGCCGATCGACGTTGCAGATGATCGGGTCGAGCGTAGGATGCAGGAACTGCTGGCTCTGGGTAGAAGCCATCACCTGACAAGCTATGATTCAGCATATCTTAGCCTGGCCATGCGGCAAGGCATTCCCATAGCCACCCTCGACAACAATCTGTTGGCCGCAGCAAGCGCCGTCAATGTCCCGATTTTGCACCCATCTGCCGACGCATAAGCCCGTGAAATGAATGCCTCTGTATAGCAGAATAAACATGTACTGCCGATTGACCAGAAGTTTGGCAGACTACGTCGGCTGCACTACCAAGTCAATGGACCTAGCATTACGGACCCCACGAAATCTGCTCCTCTAGCCAGCCATTGGTGACGTAGTCCAGTTCATCACGCACGATTCCGTCAACCGAACCAGGAAGCGCCGCGATCAGTCGGTAATTATCCCCATCGGCGTCCATCGCCCACAATCCCCAGGCCCCGTCCCGGTCGCTGACGAAGGCAATGGATTGCCCGTCAGGAGACCAGGTCGGCAGACCGTCGATAGCAGAATGATCCGTTAGTTGGACCAATTCGGAACCATCAACATTCATGCGATAGATGTCCCAATTCCCGTTTCGCATTGACATGAAGGTGATGAAGCGACCTTCAGGCGAGACTGCCGGACTACGAACCGTGGGGTCGTCCAGCCGTACCTGGGGCTGTGAGCCGTCTCCGTTCATGGTCAGTAGCTGATCCAGTGGACGACCGGTGTGCAGCGTATAGGCGATTCGGCCGTCGGCCATCCAATAGGGATCTTCTCCGTAGACTGCCTCCTGGCCGCGTTTCAGCACCCAATCGATTTCACGATCGGCCCACAGATAGTAGATGCGCGAATTCCGATCGCTTTCCCGATAGGAAGAAAAGGTGATTCGTTTGCCGTCGGCTGACCATGACGGCAACACATCCTCCAGAAACGATGTCAGCCGCAGGGGCACGCTGCCATCGGCATTGGAGACCACGATACCGCGGTTGTCGCGAGCCCAGTCCCGGTAGGCAAGCTGGACGCCGTCCGGGCTCAATGCGGGGGAACTGGCATTTTCGACGACTTTGCGCAGATTGGAGCCATCCGCATTGACGGAATAGATCGAGTAGATTTCACTTCCTTCATCCCACACAGGAACGACAAGCCGGCCATCCAGAGAGCTGGAAGAATCGTCGGCCTTGCTCCTACCGAGACGATTAAGTCCGTTCTCGGTTCTCGCTACTGTTGTGGTTGCAGGCGTTTGGATCACCGGCACAGCAAACATATTCCCAGAGACATCGACAAAGCTGGCCGACACCCAACCACGCTGGCTAGCCAATTCGGGAACCGAAATCTGCAACCAGTCGCCGGCGGCGCTGCGACCAATGACGGCGTAGCGCGATCCGTTATATCCCTTGCCGATGATGGGGTTGTCAGTACCGGGGCCGGAGCGTATGTTCAGGCGGCTTGAGTCGCCGGTATCCACCAGAACTGTGACGATACTGTCGATGGCGTCCGCCGACTCCAGTGCATCGGTTTCAAAGACAAGGCGGATATCGGCATTCGCAAACTCGCCGAACAGGAAGTCAACAGAGGACTGCTCTTCCCAGCGCGAGGCAATCTGTTCGATCTCGACACGCTGTTGCGCGGTCCCGCCGATGAACGAAACGAGTATGACCGCAGCGTCGTCCGGCGCCGTCGCAACGTCGCCATTGGCGCATTCAGGACAGTCGTCCAGGAGAATGCGCACGAAGGCATCCGTCCGGAACTCCGCCACGTCCGGCCCGAGGGCATCTCCATCCTGGGCAGCTACAGACAGCGAGATCAATATTGCGCCTACTATGGCTGCTACAATGCCGAAAAGGGTCCGCCTTGCCCGTTTGGTTCTCATCGTTCAGATCCTTTCAATCGCACATGGTCTGTTGAACTGCTTTGCATCGCATGGAATCGTCTTGGATTCCTCGCAGGCTGCCAGAGAGAATGTAGATAGACCGCGGAAACAGCCTGATTTTCCGATTTTATCGGCTTGGATAAACCCAATCCGCTGCATCCGCGGTCTATTTTGCGTTCTCTCCAACGGGCTCCTAGGCGATGACGGGACGCATGATGCGTCCCGAAATGCCGAGCCGGCGAGCCGGCCTCGACATCAAATCAGTATACATCCATTTTCGAGATGGGGTTGGACTGTTGACATACAGTCAATCGTCGATCAACCGGTGAACTCGCCGGTTTTTCGTGGGCAGGGGTAGCCGGGCAGGTAGGGTAACCTGCTCTAGCTCGTTGCTTCGCTCCATCGGAATGACAATTTAGGGACGACTGAGTTTCTACGGCTTCTCTTCTGTCAACAAGATCCAATAGGGCATGAAGCCGTAGTACCAGGCCAGCAGCAAGGCCAGGCGTAGGCCCTGCATGCCGTCACGGCGACCTTCCAACGTGAAAAAGCGGCGGCGAAATTCTCTGAGGGGTTGTAGCACGAAGTTATGCGGACGCGGGCGAATACCACGGGCGGCGAGAATGCGCGCTTCATAGCCCGCATAGAAGCCCTGTTTTTCGTGGAATTGAGGCCACGTGGCGTAATTGTAGTGTAGGAACGGATTGGTCAGATACCCTTCCGCCCCGCCCACGTCAACGATCTCATGGACCTCTCGCTCGGCCACATATTGGGCCGGGCCCCGTCTGAGAAGACGTAGCTGGTAGTCAGGGTAGAAACCACCGGCGGTCATTTCGTAGCCGACGATGAAATTGCGTCTGGGCACCCAGTAGCCGTTGACGCGCTCATCCTCGATGCAACGACGCACTTCGTCGGCCATCCCGGGTGTCGCTCGCTCATCGGCATCGACAAAGAGGATCCAACGTGCGTTGATACTGTCTAGCACGGCCTGGCGCTGCGCCGCATAGTTGTCAAAGGGACGCTGCACCACCAGGGCGCCGGCGGCCTGTGCCAGTTTCACGGTCGCATCGCTGCTGCCCGAATCCCAAACAATAACCTGGTCTACCCAATCGCGCAGGCTAGCCACACAGGCTACAATGTGAGCGGCTTCGTCCTTGGTGAGAATCACAGCGATCAGTTGATGGATCGAGTTGTCGTTTGGCATGGCTCTTTTGACAGGGTGACAGGGTAAGGGGTGACAGAGGTGACCGGCCCTTAGCCCTCTACATTTTCGACACTGCCTCGTAGGCGCTCAGTTCTTCACCCAACTGTACTCCGCTGATCTTGCCGGCAGCGAAACGCCGATGAGCAGCGGCTGAGCGAAGGCGCATTGATGTGCGTATTGCAGAACGAAACATCATTATGTCAACAATTGAATAGTGATTGGGATGTTTCTCAAAAAATCGCAAGCGGCTGCGCCACAGGCGCTCGAATGCGGGCCAACGAACTTGCCGGCTGCTCTGGCCGGCGTGGTGGATGACCCGAGCGGCGGGCAGAGCATAGACCGACCAGCCCGCATCAGCCATGCGCAGACACCAGTCCATTTCCTCACAATACATGAAATAAGCGTCGTCCAAGCCCACCCACTTCCCGAATGGCCTCAGCGCGCACCATCAGCGCAGCGCCGAGTACAAAGTCAACCTCAAACGGCTCTTGACCCTGCCAGCGTGAAGCCGGATAGCGACCGTTGATCCCGCTGTCATGCAGGCGATGCATGCCGCGAACGGAGGGAAGCGGGAAAAGATCGAGCAAGACCTGGGCAAGCGATGGAAACTGGAAAGCCCCGTGCTGAAAACTGCCGTCGCCATAGGTCAACTGTGCGCCGCAGATGCCGGCCGGCGGATTGTCCTCAAGAAATTCAACCATCCGCCAGAGCGCATCGTCGACGATTTCGGTATCCGGGTTTAGGAGGAGGATGTGGTCAGGCGTGACAAGGTGAGGGGGTGACGAGATGACAGGATGAGCGCCGGCCGTGTCTAAACCGAGGCAGCTCAGGGCCAGGTTGTTGCCGCCGGTGAAGCCGATGTTGTCGTCCAGGGCAATCAGGTGCACGTCGGGAAAGTCAGCGGCGACCATGGACGCGCTGTCGTCATGGCTGGCGTTGTCAATGACGATGATATCGACGTCCAACTTGTCAGCCGACTGCGCGGCCGAACGCTGCACGCTGGCAAGGCAGACCTGCAACAGCTCACGAACATTGTAATTGACGATCACAACTGCCAGTCTCACCATGCGAACAGGCTTATCTCAAGAAAGCGTTTATCCCAGATTCACGAATTGTCAAATCGGCTCCGAAAGAATGATGATTCACGAAGGGACACAAGGAAACATCAAGATGCGGGCGGCCACAAGGGCACGCCCCTGCCCCATTTCGGGCATAACCCAGGGTTGACACCTCGATCTATGCGTGGCCCATCGTTCTTTTCATCTGTGTAAATCTGTGACTCCACTGCAAGAACAGAAGATTAGCCACACATGGACACAGACTTCGGCGTGAACTCAGTCGAACGCTAAACGCAGATGAAGAGCATTGTTCTCCGTCTTTCCTCTGTGGTCTCTGTGCCCTCCTCCGTGGTGAATCAGTCCTTTTTGCAGCAGAGTCATCTGTGACAAAAATATCCTCGCAATTACGGCGCCCCCACCGGAACGGAAATGCGGTCGATATAATTGTTGGCCACGCCGACAAATTCATGAATCAGGCCGCCCCACCAAAAGTTGGTGCCGACCGGCGGTTTCTCGTCCAGGACGATACAGCCGCTGACCTCGCCCGAATGGCCGGGTAGAAGATACCACTGTTCCCTGCCATCGACGATGCGTTTCTCCAGGTCCTCCTGGCGACCGACAGCCCAGCGGTAGGGAAAATCGATGCCGGTCGTATCAAAATTGATCCCGAAACGCCAGACGCCGGCCTGCTGAAACCACTCCTCGTTGCCGTCTGCGGCCAGCGTATTGTAATTCTCAGAAAAGTTGTACTCCTGGCCGGGCCAGGGGCCTGTCGTACGAATGGGCACAGTGCCTTCATTTGTGACGACGGTGGTGAAGCAGAGCGTCTCGCCGAGCGGAACGCTGACCACGCGATTCATTTCGTCATGCCAGTCGATCTCGCCCTGGGCAACGTCGGCCCGCGGCTTGCCGCCCTCCTCAATGGTCAACTCCTGAGTGACTCGCACGGCGTTGCCGGCAGCGGTCGCGCGCTTCACCGATGATCTGATAGGTGCCGTCCGGCGGCGGCTCGGCATTGAGATCCACGCCGCCTTCATAGCGATATTCGTGAAAACCGCGCTCGGTGGTCTTCACAACGCCCGGTTCTTCGGGAATAAAGAAACGGAAGCCGGGGTCGGCGGGATCAATGAGGTAGAGCAGCACCTCCTCTACGTCTTTTGTCAGATAGTAGCCGATGCTGACCCAGTCATCACGCAGGCCGTCCTGATTGGGCCGAAAGATCTGCGGAACGACCGCGAAATTATGCAGTTCAGGCACCTCGGTATCCGCATCCGCCAGCGTGATTGTGCCGCCGGCAGAGGCTACTGTGCCGTTGTCGTCAGTTGCTTCGATGCCCCAAGTGTACTCGCCGTCGGGCAGCACACGACTCACAATTTCATATGTGCCGCCGTCTGTCTCAACGTCTATCGGTTCATCGACAACCCCGCCCCAATAGACGCTGTAGTCGCCCTCAGAGCGCCTCCGATCGCGCCGAAAATAGGTGCGCTCACCCGCTTCATCTTCAAAATAGATGCTGATGGTTGCCGGTCGACGCAGACTGTAGAAGATTTCGGTGACGTCATCGACGCCGTCTGCGTTGGGAGAGATGAAGTCCGGTTCAACCGCGACATCGGAAAGCAACGGACCGCTACTGAACTCCAAATTCCCGCAACCGGCCAGGCCGAAAATCGTGAAGGCCGCGATAGCCACGATCCAGAGCACCTGGCACCATGGGATCCGCCGTGATGAACAACCGTTGGCGGCACAGGAGCCGGATTCCAAAAATCGAAAACGGCGGCGTCTGGGCCCTTTGACGGGTCCATTGCCGTCGTCAGTCAAGTCATATTCTTGCAGAGTATCCTTGCACATAGCCATAGCAATCCAGTGTACCAGATCGATTGTTCATTCCCAAGATAGGGGCGTCGATTGTCATTCCGACCGAAGGGAGGAATCTCAAGGTCGGCAACGTCAAGATTCCTCCCTTCGGTCGGAATGACAGTGGGCGTCCGTCTGCCCCGAGTCACATCCAGAACGATATCTTCATGCTGAAATGCGCCTAATCAATCACGACCTCGATCGGCCCCAGCATCAGTGTTGACGAGCCGTCGGCAAGGACCAGCGGTTTCGCCGTCGCCTTGTTGGCATCATAGACCTGCACGGTAAACGTATAGACGCCCGGTTGCGGGTCCCCCCCAGCCAATCTGCCGCTTGCAAGTTGCCCATCACAACACGCTCAGCCGGCCAGCGGAAACTTGGATAGCGGTAGTCCGATAGACGTCGCTCCGCCATTCGGGCGACGACTTCGCCATCTGAATTCACCGTCTCGCCTGCCATCCAATAATCGGCATCGGTTGGCGAGTTGCTCTCTGCCAGCTTCCAAAAAAGCAGTAGTTCGCCGCTGTCACCCGGCCGATAGCCGCTCAGTGTGACGGCGTCACCCGACTCGTCGCCGAAGGTCGCGTCAGCAGGGAACTCTACGGGCGCCTTATCGGGAATCCAGTCAGCTTTCAACTGCGAAAACCGCCGCAGATCGATGCCCCAGTAGCGCGAGTCCAACCCCTTTTCCCGTCCGGCCAGTTCAAGCTGAACCGGCACGACGCCGGTCGGGTCCACGACTTCATTTTGCCAACCGACCAGCCACACGCCCGGACGGTCAGCCAGATCCTCGACGGCCTCACGCATGGGCGCGGCCGTGTCGGCAAAGTCGAGCACGTAGTCCACGTCAAGCACATCAATGTCGGGCAGCAGCACAACCGGCAGGTCGGAGGCGTAGTAGTTCCAAACCGGCCAGGCGTGGCCGCTCACCAACACGATGGCCTCATGGGGCTGCACGTTCTGGCGCAGATCCGTGGTCACCTCTCGCCACTGATCTTTGCGAAAATTCGGATCGGTGAACCAGTTAACGTTGGCGTAGAGGAAACCGGCGGCAAGCAGGGCGATAGGGAGATAGGGGAGTAGGGATTGGGGATCGGGGATCGGGTTTCGATGCTCGTTGGACGTTGACGACGTCAAGTTCCTGTTCTTCGATCTTTGCTCTTCGATCATCAGCCCAAACCCGCCGCCCCAAATCAACAGCAGCCCGGGCAACGCCACCATGACGTAGCGGGCGTTGAACTTGGGTGCGTAGGAGGTCAAGAGCAGCACCGCAACGATTGGAACAAAGAGCCAGAGCAGACCATACATCAGTAGACGGCGGCCAACGGCGCCTGACCGAACGAGCGACACGACAGCAAGCAGGGCCAGGACGGCGTAGAGAAGCAACAACCAGACGGCCACATCCTGGTCGACGGATTCACCGGCAACAAAGCTGATGAAGAGCGTGCGTAGCGCCTCAAGCACCTTGAGCCGGCCCTGCCAGTAGCTGTTATCGACCGAGAACCGATTCAGCATTGCCCCGAGCCAGGGAAGATAGAGCAGAAGCAGGAGCAGATTGGCGATTGCGAATCGACCAATCGAACGCCAGGGGCTGACTTCCGTAGCATTACGCTGCCACACAAATTGGTCAATCAAATAGGCAATGCCCAGCGCCAGAAGCAGGAAGAAGGCGAAGTAATGGGTATAGATGGCAGCCGTGGCAGCGAGCACGTAGACCGGCAAAGGCCAACGTCGAGCCGGATCGGCCGCGTAGACCGTCACAGCATAGGCCACCAGGATCGCCAACGCCGTGAGCATGGCGTACATGCGCGCTTCCTGGCTGTAGTAGACGAGTAGCGGATGGAGCGCAGCCAGCAGTGCAGCGAAAACAGTCGCCATCCTGCTGCGCGACAGCCGGTGGGTGACGGCGGCCATAAACGGCACCGTCAGCGTGCCAAAGCAAACCGAGGGAAAGCGCAGACTCCACTCACTCCAGCCGGCCAGGCGGCCCCAAAGTCCGATGAAGAAATAGTAGAACGGCGGTTGGATATCAGCGGCTGTCCAGCGCGCCATCTCAGCCCAACCGAGTTGAGCGACCATGGCCGTCACACCCTCATCATACCAGAGGCTCTGGGCGTCCAGAAGAAAGACGCGCAGGGCAAAGGCGACAAGAATCAGTAGAACCAGTGTGAGGCTATAACGAGATCGAGTCAATGCAGACATGGGTACGTTGGTCCGCCTATTGCGTCTCTTGCAGGCGGTCTTCGATAGCCAGGTTATGGGCTGAGGGCGTAGATGCAGCCTGCTGGGCAACCGGTCCAGGCACCAATAGCACGCTCAGTCCAGCCATAATTAGTTCACCGACCGTGGTCCAGACACGCATGGCAAGGGCGACAACCGTGGTCACGCCGCCGCCCAGCAGCGGGGTCAGCAGGAGGTAGAAGGCTCCCTCACGCACGCCAAAGCCACTCGGCGTTACGAAGCTCAAGAACCCGATGGCGTAGGCAATCGGGTATGAGGCGATTAGGTGGGGGGCTAGAGAGGTCATCTGCTCAGTTGTGTAGACATTTAGTCCAAAGGTCAACGCGGCGAACGAGCCGCCCCAGAGCAGCCAATTGACGATGGCGACCAGAAGCAACCCCAATAATCGACTGCTGGAAAGCTCTGTCTCCAGCGGAGCACGGCCGACCTTTCTCAGCAGCCAATTAATGGCTCCGGTCAATAGCTGCGGCAAAATCAAGAAGAGTACGACCGGTGCAATCATCAGAAGAGCCAGTCCCATCACCAGTTGGGGCGCGATTGAGGAGAACATGTCTGCCAGCAGGCCGAGATTGCCTGTCGTTACGAGATAGAACGCCGTGATCGGCGCGACAGCCAGCACGATGATGACCTGGTAGAGAATGACGCTGGTCAGCGTGGCCTCCGCACGCACGCCCCTTTGTTGAGCCTGCAAGGTCATGCTCAGCGGCTGCCAGATATTGCCCGGGATGTAGCGGACGATGGCGCTCAGAAACCAGATGCGTATCGCCGGGGCATAGGGCAGACGACCACCAACTAGTGCAAGCAAATGACGCCAGATGCCGATCTCCATGGCCCAGCTTGCCAGCAACAACAGCGCAGAGATCAGCAGCCAGCCGGCCTGTAGCTGCCAAGTGTGGGCGCGCAGTTCCGCCCATTGACCTCGCAACAGCATGGCCACAAAGATCAGGGCCACGACCAGAAAGATCGGTTGTGATCGTCGCAGAATTGTCTTCCACATCACTTCAGTCCCTCTCAACTTCTTGCAATCTATCATGAAGCCATCATAATGGCGAATTCAGAGTTGACAACGCTAGAACATATGAGCTATAATGGCCCAATAGATCGAAGCCACCCTGGTTCTGCACATGACACCGTTGTAAGAGATACCGTTGTAGGAGCCATTGTAGCGCACACACACAACAGAGCCGATGAACCAGCAACCCCGGAGGAGCCAGTATGGCACGCAGCAGCAAGCAGAAGAAGTCGGAGGATACCGTGAACGACGGCAAGAGCAAAGCCCTAGAGACCACCCTCAGCAACCTGAACAAGAAGTTCGGCGATGGTATCGTCATGAAGTTGGGCGACGCCACCCGTCTGGAGATCGAAGCAATTCCAACCGGCAGTCTCAGTGTCGACATCGCACTCGGCGTCGGCGGCGTGCCCAAGGGCAGAATCGTCGAAATCTATGGCCCTGAGAGTTCGGGCAAGACAACCGTCTGTCTGCATGTAATCGCTGAAGCCCAGAAAAAGGGCGGCATCTGCGGCTTCATTGATGTTGAGCACGCCATGGATCCGGTCTACGCCCGCAAAATCGGCGTGGACATTGACAACCTCTACATCAGCCAGCCGGACACCGGTGAGCAGGCGCTGGAGATCACTGAGGCGTTGGTCCGCTCCGGCGCCATGGACGTCGTCGTTGTCGACAGTGTGGCGGCGCTGGTACCCAGGGCCGAGATCGAAGGCGAGATGGGCGACAGCCACATGGGCTTGCAGGCACGCCTGATGAGCCAGGCGCTGCGCAAGCTAACCGGTGCGGTCAAATCGTCGGACACCTGCCTGATCTTCACCAACCAATTGCGTCAGAAGATCGGCGTCATGTTCGGCAACCCGGAGACGACCAGCGGCGGCATGGCGCTCAAGTTCTACGCCAGCGTGCGCATGGACATCCGCCGCATTCAAGCCATCAAGCAGGGCGGTGATGTCGTAGGCAACCGCACACGCGTTACGATCAAGAAAAACAAGGTGGCGGCCCCATTCAAGGTTGCCGAGTTCGATATCATGTACAACGTCGGTATCAGCACGGAGGGCGACCTCATCGATCTGGGTGTCGACCAGGACATCATCGACAAGCGGGGCAGCTTCTACAACTACGGAGATCTGCGTCTGGGGCAGGGCCGTGAAAACGCCAAGCAGTATCTGGTGGAGAACCCCGAGTTGGCGTCAGAGATCGATGCCAAGATCCGCGAGGTCTTTGGCCTGCCGGTGAACTTCGTACCTGCGGTGGCCAAGGTCGAGGAGGCTGACGTCTCCCCGAACGGTGTCGAAGAGGAAGAGGTGGAGCTGGCCGCGTAGCCGAATTTCTATTGCAGGTCGTTGACCCGACAGAGTGCCGCTGTCAGCTGTCAAGGGTCCTGCGAAACCAGGTAGCATCTCAACAGAAGCGTCGCATACAGATTCGTATGTGGCGCTTTTGTCTTCTATTTTTGGCGTGGTTTACGACTCGTTGACAATTTGTTGGGTGCGTTTGAAACTACACGATCGGTTCTATCGGAGAATGTGCGGCTACAGACCGCAACCACGACAGCATGAATTTGAAAACAAGTTGCATAGCGTCAGCATGAACCATGCCGGTTTGTTGATCCGTCCAATCTCAAACGCGCAGAGGCCACCGCAAACCTTTACGCATGCGATTGGTTGCGGGTACAATATGCTCCATGGAAACGCCAGGTACAGCAGTTCAGAAGAAACCGTTCGGTTGGGCATCGCTCGGCCAGGATGGCGATGCACGGCTGGGCACGTTCGAAACGCCTCACGGTACTATTCCAATGCCCGCCTTTGCGCCCGTGGGCACGCTGGCCAATGTCAAGACGCTGGAACCGCGTGACCTGACCGAAGCCGGATGCGATCTCATCCTGGCCAACACGTATCATCTCTACCTGCGTCCCGGTCATGAACTGATCCGGGAATTCGGCGGGCTGCATCGTTTCATGGGCTGGGATGGCCCCATCCTCACCGACTCGGGTGGCTATCAGGTCTTCAGCCTGGCCGACTCACGTGACATCGATGAGGACGGCGTCACCTTCCGCAGCCACATCGACGGCAGCACCCATCGTTTCACGCCGGAGTTCGTGATGGAGATCGAGCAGGCACTGGGCCCGGACATCGCCATGGTGCTGGACGAGTGCCCCGACCCCCTGGATCGGGACTACAACATTCAAGCGCTGGATCGAACCCACCGCTGGGCCGAGCGCTGCAAGCAGGCCCACACACGCAGCGACCAGGCATTGTTCGGCATCGTGCAAGGCGGCGTTTTCCCGGATCTGCGCCAACAGAGCGCTGAGTTTCTTGCCGACCTTGACTTCGAAGGCTATGCCGTAGGCGGACTTGCCGTAGGCGAAACCAAGGACGAGATGTACTCCACGCTGGATGAAACCTGTCCGTCACTGCCGGCCGACAAGCCCCGCTACCTCATGGGTGTCGGCGCGCCGGAGGACGTAGTCGAGGCGGTTGCCAGGGGTATCGACATGTTTGACTGTGTGCTACCGACGCGCATCGCTCGCAACGCCAGCCTACTGACGCCGGACGGCCGTATCAACATGAGAAATGCACGATTCGCCGATGACCCGCTGCCGGTGCAGGAGGACTGCAATTGCTACACCTGTCAAACTTTCAGTCGGGCCTATTTACGCCATCTTTACAAGGCCAAGGAAGTCACTGCGCTACGCCTCGGCACGATCCACAATGTTCACTTCATGCTCGGACTGATGCGCCAGATCCGTGAGGCCATTGCGGAGGGCAAGTTCGAGGCATTCCGAAGCCAGTTTCTTGAGCGCTACCAGATCAGCAATCAGAGGGTGCGGCATGAGCAACGCGCCAAACGTCGGGCATCAATGCGTGGCTGACGTTTTTTTTCGCCACAGATTCACACAGATGAAAAAAAGATGGGACAGAGATATTTCTTGCAGGACTTCAGTTCTCTGGTAATATCTGTGAAAATCAGTTCGTTATCTGTGTCAATCTGTGGCAAAACCCAATCCGGCGATTCCCAAGTTGTCGGCCCCAGCACTCGAAAGTAACCTAAGTTGCAGGAAATTCTACAGGCCATCTTCTTGGGGTTCGTCCAAGGCGCCACCGAATTTATTCCCGTCAGTAGCAGCGGTCATCTGGTGATCATCCCCTGGCTCTTGGGATGGGAACGAAATCCCCAGGTGGGTCTCTTCTTCGATACAATTCTGCATTGGGGCACCCTTGTCGCCATCTTTGTCGTCTTCTGGCGAGACTTCTGGACAATGTTCGTGGCTGCATTGAAGAGCATCGGCAATCGGTCGCTGGCCGACTCGCAAGCACGCGTCGCATGGTACATTGTCATCGGCAGCATACCCGCGGCAGTGCTGGGGCTAACCTTTACCGACTTCTTTTCAAGACTCTACATGGAACCGCTGGCTGCCGGAATCGCATTGCTGGTGACCGCCTGCCTCTTGGCAGGCAGCGAGCAACTGGTCAAGCGAGCAGAGCAGCTTCGAGACCTGGACCAGCTGAGTTTGAGAGACTCGATCTTCATCGGTCTGGCCCAGGGATTCGCCCTGATTCCCGGCATCAGCCGCAGTGGAAGCACCATCGCTGCCGGGCTAAGCCGCGGTATCCGCCGGGATGAAGCGGCACGTTTCAGTTTCTATCTGGGTACGCCCGCCTTTCTGGGGGCCGGTCTGTTACAGACGATAGAGGTGACATCAATGCCCGGCGTCGATGTCGGTGCAATGGCCCCGGCGTTGATCGCAGGCTTTCTGGCTGCCGCCATCACCGGTGTGATCGCCATTCGCTTTCTGCTTGCCTACCTTCGCAAGCACAGTCTGTATGTATTTTCAGTCTACTGCGCCGTCGTCGGTCTGCTCACAATCATCGTCACCTTTGTGCGTTGATGGTATTGACGCTGCCATTGCCTTTGGCCGCATAGTGTAATCAGCTTGGATCTGCACCTGCCCTATGACCTCTCGACATTCCCTTTTTACCCTTTGCGTAACTCTTCTTGTCTGTCTGATACTGGCCGCCTGCGAACAGGTGGCCGTGGCAACGCCCCAGCCGATCACGCTGAGGATTGGCGGCTCGACCGCCATGCAGCCGCTACTAGCTTCACTGGCCGAGGCCTTTGGTAGAGACCACCCCAACGTCCTCTTCGACATGCGCGGCGGCGGCAGCACACTGGGCGAAGCTCAAGTTCTCGCCCAAGAGATCGACATTGCCGCCAGTACGCTCCTGCCCGATGATATGCGGCCGGATCACAGTGCCAGCGGCGACCAAGAAGGCGGCAAACCGGAAGACCAACCTGATGAACAGACTGACGAACAATCGGGGAACCTCACAAATTCGCTGGTCTATACGCCCATCGGGCTGGACGGTGTCGCGATCATCGTCAACAAGCAGAACGAGGTCGAATCGCTGACGATCCAGGAATTGCGCGATCTGTTCGATGGGCGCACGCTTGACTGGACCAGCGTCGGCGGGCTGGGCAACGAGGTGCTGCTCGTGAGTCGCGAGGATGGAAGCGGCACGCGAGCGCTCTTCGAGGAACGCATCATGGGCGATGAAGCCGTGTCCCTGACCGCGGTGGTCATGCCGTCCAGCGCCGACGTGGTCGACTATGTGGCCAAACACCCGCTTGCGATCGGATATGTGTCGGAGGGCCACGTGTCCGAATCCGACACGGACAGCGCTCGCGACGACAGCGCCCTCTCAACAGACCACCCGGAAGTCCGTCGGGAAGTCCGCGTGGTTGGTGTCGAAGGTCGTTTCCCGGACGCAGCGCTGGACGGCGATGAGCCATACTTTCTCACCCGTCCCCTCTTCCTGGTCACCAACGGCGAGCCAAGCGGTCGGATCCGACAGTTCATCGACTTTGTGCTGGGACCATCCGGACAGGAGATTGTCGACCGATATCATACGCGGATTCGGTGAGAGGGTACTGATAGACTACAGATTTCATCCAAAAGGATCCCGGATTTGTCTGCCAAACCCGCGTCATCCGCCTATCTATCATAGTATGAATCCAAGTACCGGGAGGATCTTTGCTATGCCCCACGTTCGCCCCAATATTTTGCTGATCATTACAGACCAGCAGAGCGCAACCATGATGAGCTGCGTTGGAAACCGTTATCTCCATACGCCGGCCATGGATAGTCTGGGCGCGTCCGGGCTGCGCTTTCAGCGGGCCTATTGCTGCAACCCAATGTGCGGCCCCTCCCGCTTCAGCCTGATGACCGGCCGTCTGCCCAGCGAGATCGGCATCCGCAACCACGATGACCGCCATATCGAGTCGATCCCCGATCACATCACAGGTCAGGCATTGGGCTGGCGACTGCGCCGCGCCGGATACGAAACCGCGTACGGCGGCAAGTTTCACTTCCCCAAGCAGATGCGACCCGAGGACATCGGCTTCGATACCATCTCCACCGATCAACGAGATGAACTTGCCGAAGATTGCGTCCGCTTTCTGAACGAAGAGCGGGAGGCGCCGTTCTTCCTGGTTGCCTCCTTCATCAATCCCCACGACATCTGCTACATGGCCATCCGGGACTCTGCCGCCACGGACCAGGAGCGCAGCCTTTTGGCGCGCGGCATTGACGAACTTGCCGCCCTTGACGAGGCGCTACAGTTGCCTGAGGGCGTGGACGAAGAGACCTTCTACGCAAACATCTGCCCGCCGCTGCCGGAGAACTTCGAGCCGCAGATCGACGAGCCCGAGGCGATTCGACGGATGCAGGAGCGTAGTCCGTTCAAGGGGAAGGCACGCGCAGAGTGGGATGAGCGCCGCTGGCGGCTGCACCGCTGGGCCTACCACCGCCTGACAGAGCAGGTGGACGCCCAGATCGGCCGTGTGCTCGATGGACTGCGCACCAGCGGCCACTGGGAGAACACGCTGGTCGTCTTCACCAGCGATCACGGCGACATGGACGCAGCCCACCGCATGGAGCACAAGACGGTTTTCTACGAGGAGGCGGCGCACATCCCACTGATCCTGAGTTGGCCGGGCGTGATAGAAGCGGGCACAATGGATGCCAGCCTCGTCTCCAACGGCCTTGATCTGCTGCCGACCTTGTGTGACTACGCGGGCATTGACGCACCGAGAGATGTGGCCGGACAGAGCCTACGTCCGCTGGCCGAAGGGCGCGATCCGGATTCCTGGCGAACGGCATTGCCGGTCGAGAGCGAAATGGGCCGCATGATCGTGACCGACCGCTACAAATATATGCGCTACGACGAAGGGGAATATCGAGAGCAGCTGATCGATCTCGTGGCTGATCCGGGCGAGACGCGCAACGCCATCGGCGATGCCGGCAATCAAAAAGTACTCGAAACCCTGCGTCTTCGCTTCGATGAGATCTCTTCCTCCGAGTGGATACCGGTCGACTTCGCCGAACGATTCTGATGGGCAATACTCGTAGGGAGAGGGCACGGCAAAGCCGGCGGACAAGGCATTCCAAGTACGCGACGGCGGAAATAGCCCCATGAATCGGTAGGTCACGCTGGTAGCGTGACAACGCTCAATCATCAGACAGATCCAGAAGTTGTCAATGTCGTCCGGCTGATAGCCGGACCTACGAACCTTCGACATATTTACGCCGCACGGTTCTAGCCAATTATCTTTTCGAGTTTATGGTCTTCGCATTTGAAAGGTATGCCATTGACAATGGATCGGCATGGAATGCCATGTCCCTAGAACATGCCTTCCCACAACCCGGAGTATTGCATGTTGACACTGGACGAACTCTTCGAACGCGACTACGGCAGCGCCAAGATCGGCTTTTTTGGCTGTGGCTGTTGGTTCGATTGGGATCAGTTTGAGGGCCTCAAGGAGCGGCTTCTTGACCATCAGGCCGTCATTGTGGAGCGACTGCGCGCCGGCGGCGTCGAGATCGTCGACGGCGGACTGGTGGACAGGCCACAGGCTGCGGCAGCGACCGGCGACCTCTTCCGCCGTGAAGGCGTCGATTTCCTATTCTGCACCATGAGCACCTACGCCATGGGCAGCACGGTGCTTCCCGTGGTCCAGCGCGCAGGTGTGCCCATGGTCATCCTCTCGCTTCAGCCGACCCAGGCCATGGACTATGCCAACGGCACCACCTTCATGCAGTTGGAACACGACAACCAGACCAGCCTGCCAGAGATCTGCAATGCGCTGGAGCGGGCCAACATCCTCTTGCCGGGTATGGTAGTGGGGACGCTGCACGATGATCCTGTCGCCTGGCAACAGGTGCTCGACTGGTGCAAAGTTGCGCGCGTCTATGCCGTCGTGCGCAACGCCCGCATCGGTGTCATGGGCCATGTCTACGAAGGCATGCTGGACATGAACTCGGACCCGACCATGTTCGACGGCTTCTTCGGCATGCACTGCGAGCATATTGAGTTGGATGATCTGGCAGTCTGCGTCGACGAAGTTAGCGAGGCAGAGCAGGAGCGCAAGCTCGACGAAATCCACGCCCTCTTCGACTTTCCCGAGGCGGGCAGCGATCCGATCGCCGGACCGGCCAAGCCGGAAGACGTAGCCTGGGCGGCACGCGTGGCCTGTGGTCTCGATAGTCTGGTCGAGCGCTTCGATCTGACCGGCCTGGCCTACTACTACCGGGGGCTGGCCGGCAATGACAACGAACGTCTGGGCGCCTCGCTAACCGTCGGTAGCTCGATTCTCACCGGCCAGGGCGTGCCCATTGCCGGTGAACTCGACATCAAGAATTGTCTAGCCATGTTGATATTGGATCGGTTGGAGGCCGGGGGCAGCTTCGCCGAGATCCACCCCTGTGATTTTGAAAAGGACATCGTCCTGGTCGGCCACGACGGGCCACACCATATCGGCGTTGCTGAAGGCCGACCGGTATTACGCGGACTGGATGTCTACCACGGGAAACGGGGCGCGGGCGTAGGCGTCGAGTTCCAACTGCGGACAGGACCGGTCACCATCCTCTCGGTGACCCAGACATACCAGGGCAAGTTCCGCTTTGTGGTGGCTGAGGGAGAATCGCTGGCCGGCCCCATTCCCCAAACCGGCAACACCAACACCCGCTGTCGCTTCCCGCCCGATCTGCGTAGCTTCATCGAAAACTGGAGCCTGGCCGGACCTACCCACCACTTTGCCTTGGGCGTAGGCCATGTTGCGCAGCAGATTGAATGGCTGGCCCGATGTTGGGGCATTGAGTATGTGAATGTCACTGTGCCGGGCTATCGTCGGCCCCAGTATATTCGGTGAGCGCCCTGCCCATCTTCACCAAATCTACGGACCTGCGCGATAATGGATCCTGTGAATTTGACAAAAATGTACAGCTCAATCGGTCAAGGAGGATCGAACATGCAAAAATTGCTTGATAGACTTCAGGTCAAAGCGGTCAATGCCGGTGCATCGACCGGCGTAGACAGCTGGATCGAGGACGCCGACGGGACCGAGCTGATCTCCATCAACCCGACGACGGGCGAACCCATCGGCTCCATCCGACAGGCATCGGTCGAGAGCTACGACGCGGTTATGGCCAAGTCCCAGGAAGCGTTCGAAAGCTGGCGCATGACGCCGGCCCCCGTGCGCGGCCTGATGGTGCGAGACCTGGGCAACGCCCTACGCGACAACATTGAGCCGCTGGGCGAGTTGGTGGCGCTGGAGATGGGCAAAATCCGCGCCGAGGGCATCGGCGAGGTCCAGGAGATGATCGACATCTGTGACTTCGCCGTCGGTCTCTCTCGCCAGCTCTACGGCTTGACCATGCACTCAGAACGGCCCGGCCACCGCATGTACGAACAGTGGCATCCGCTGGGCCCCGTGGGCGTCATCACCTCATTCAATTTTCCGGTGGCGGTCTGGGCGTGGAACTCGGCCATTGCCGCCGTCTGCGGCGACACCATCGTCTGGAAGCCATCGTCATCGACGCCCCTCTGCGCCATCGCCGTGCAGAATATCGCCAACCAGGTGATGGCCGATCACGGACTGGAAGGAATCTTTAGCCTGGTCATCGGCAGCGGACGCACTGTGGGCCAGCGCATGCTCGATGATCCGCGGCTACCACTGATCAGCTTCACCGGCTCGGTCAGCGTGGGGCGTGGCGTGGCCACATCGATTGGCCAGCGACTGGGCCGATCGATTCTGGAACTGGGCGGCAACAACGGCATCATCGTGGCCGAGGACGCGGACCTGGACATGGCCACACGGGGCATCGTTTTTGGCGCAGTGGGTACGGCCGGACAGCGCTGCACATCGACACGCCGCATCATCATGCAGAAGGGCATTTCAGCCGACCTGACCCAGCGTCTGGTCAATGCCTACAAGCAGGTTTCCATCGGCGATCCGCTGGACGAAGAGCACGCTGATGGGGCCGCTGGTCGACGGCGGCGCAGTCGACGACATGATGGCGGCGATTGAGACGGCCAAGGCCCAGGGCGGCGAGGTCCTCACCGGCGGCAACAAGCTGGAGATGGGCGGCGGCTATTTCGTCGAACCGACCATCATCAAGATGCCCCAGCAGAGTCCCATGGTCTGCGAAGAGACCTTTGCGCCGATTCTCTACCTGATGGAATATGATGATCTGGACGAAGCGATTGCCATTCACAATGGCGTACCTCAGGGACTTTCCAGCGCCATCTTCACCACCAATCTGTTGACCTCGGAAGCATTCCTCTCCCATGCAGGCTCCGACTGCGGCATTGCCAACGTCAATATCGGTACCAGCGGCGCGGAGATCGGCGGCGCGTTCGGCGGCGAGAAGGAGACCGGCGGCGGTCGCGAGTCCGGCTCGGATGCGTGGAAGGCGTATATGCGACGCCAGACCAATACCATCAACTTCACCAAGGAACTGCCGCTGGCTCAGGGCATTGAGTTTGGATAAGGGGAACCCATGAAGGTGTTGGTGATCTGTGACGACCGCTGGCATCCGGCGAGCACGGTGCGGGCGGGACTGAAGCCGCTGGCGGCGGCCGGGTACGAGTTCGATTTTCTTGAGGACGCGGCCGATTGGTCGGCAGAGCGCATGGCCGGCTGCCCAGTCGTTCTCTTCTCAAAATCCAATGATCGAACACAGGCGGACGAGAGTGAATGGATGACGCCGGTCGTAGAGCATGCCTTTCACGACTATGTCGAAGCAGGAGGCGGCTTGCTGGTGGTCCATTCGGGCACGGCCAGCTACCAGGAGATGCCGGTGCTTGTCCCCTTGATGGGTGGCGTCTTCACCAACCATCCCAAGCAATGTCCGGTCACGGTGACGCCGTTGGCCGAGCATCCCCTCACTGTGGGCAGCGATTCGTTTACGCTGATGGATGAGCACTACTTTATGGAGATGGCCGGCGTTGAGGTTGATCACTTCCTGACGACGACGTCGAAGTATGGTGATCAGCCTGCAGGCTGGCGACATTCCATCGGCGATGGCCGTGTCTGCGTGTTGACTCCGGGCCACAATGTCGAAGTCTGGCTGCATCCGTCCTACCAAGCCCTACTCGAAAACGGGCTACGTTGGTGCGCGCAGACAGAACAGGCATAGCGAAGGGCTCATCATGAAAAAAGTCGCGCTGGTCACCGGTGCGGATCGGGGATTGGGACTGGCCTTGAGTGCGGGCTTGCTTGAGCAGGGCTGGCATGTGCTTGCCGGGCAATACATGCCTGAGCATCCCGAGTTGGCAATGCTGGCCGAGCGCTATCCCGATGATCTGATCATTCTGCCCCTGGATGTGGCATCGGATGCGTCAGTGCAGACGGCCATGGCGTTTGCGTCTGAGCGTGTTCCCCATATTGACCTATTGATCAACAATGCCGGCGTGAACTCGCCCGAAACGTATCAGATTCCGCTGGACGAGCCCCAGGACTTTGACGAAATGCAGCGCGTCTACAACGTCAACAGCCTGGGGCCGCTGCGCGTGGTCAATGCCTTCCTGCCGCTGATGAACGCGGGCGATATGAAGCGGCTCTGCTTTGTCTCAAGCGAAGCGGGCAGCATAAAGCGGGCGACACGAGAATCCTGGTACGGCTACTGCATGTCCAAGGCGGCGCTGAACATGGGGGTCAAACTGATGTTCAACCGGCTGCGACCGGACGGCTACACTATCCGCCTCTACCATCCCGGCTGGATGCGCACCTACATGGGCGGTGTCAAAAGCGAAACCGGCGATATGGAAGGGGACGTCGCTGCACAGCCGGCTCTGGCCTTTTTCCTGAACGACGGCCAAACGAGTGAAGCTTTTGACGAAGATAGATTGGTGATGGTCGATTGGCAGGGCGAGGAGTGGCCCTGGTAGAATTCTATGATCCCCTCTTGTTCCATGGAGAACGAACAATGATCAGCGGGCCAAAAGTATCGCCTTCAAGAGACGCACAGATCACGCTACAGGAGATCACCAAGGAAACCCTGCGACCGATTCTCGACCTCAGCGTTCGTGAGGACCAGGGCCAGTTTGTCGCGCCCAATTCGGTCTCCATCGCCCAGGCCCACTTCGAGCCGAATCACGCCTGGTTTCGTGCCATCTACGCCGATGACGCACCGGTCGGATTCGTCATGCTGTATGACGATTCTGAAAAGCCCGAATACTTCCTGTGGCGTTTCATGATCGACGCTCGCCGTCAGGGGCTAGGCTTCGGCAAGCGGGCGATGGAGGTATTGATCGAGCATGTGCGCTCACGGCCCAACGCCACGCAATTGCTTGTCAGTTGTGTGCCTGGAAAGGGAAGCCCCTGCCCCTTCTACGAGCATCTGGGCTTTGAATATACCGGCGAGGTTGAGCATGGCGAGAAGGTACTGCGCTTGGACTTGTAGAGTAAACAGAGGGGAGATTCCGTGACTTCAGAACAGAAACGTTCGAACATCGACACACCCATCTATCTTTGCGCGCCGGTCAATGCATTGGTGGAAGGCATCTACGAAGAAAACGTCTCGTTGTCCGAGATCAAAGCCCACGGGGATTTCGGCCTGGGCACGTTCAATGACCTTGACGGCGAGATGGTGATGATCGATGGCCGAACCTATCAAATCACGGCTGACGGACGCGTCCAGGAGATCATCGACGACCGGACGCTCAGTCCATTCGCCTGTGTCACCTTCTACGAGCCCATCAGTCACGATGACATTCTTGACGGGATGTCACACGAGCGGTTCGAAGCGTGGCTGGACGGGCTGCTGCCTTCGCCCAACCTGTTTTACGCCATTCGCATCGAAGGCAAATTCACCTACATCAAAGCACGGTCCGTTCCCAAGCAGGAGAACTACCGCCCACTGGTCGAGGTGGCACAGGACCAATCGGTCTTCGAGTTCACCAACTTAAGCGGAACCATGGCCGGGTTCTACACGCCGGCGTACATGGCATCGCTGAATGTGCCGGGCCTACATCTGCACTTCCTCTCGGAAGACAAGCAGGTCGGGGGCCATGTTCTAGAGTGCGCCCCCCTCAAGGGCCGAGTCGGCGTTCAGTTCATCCGCCGGCTGGAACTATCCCTGCCCATGACCTTCGATTATCTCACTCTGGATTTCCAGCGCGACATCGGCGCGGATCTGGACAAGGTAGAGAAGTAACGACAGGCAGCATTTTCCGCAGAGACGAGACTCTGCCTCAGGTTTCGACGGATTACCTACATCTGGTCTTGAATTGATCTTGCACCTTCAACGGCAACCATCATTTTGGGGTGTTCACAACAGGCCGCAATGATTGGCTTCGGGCGGCGGGCACAAGGGCACGCCCCTACCTGTTCGATTTGTTCTGAATCGACCGTGCGGCGGGCGGCCACAAGGGCACGCCCCTACTTGTTCGATTTGTTTTGAATCGACCGTGCGGCGGGCGGCCACAAGGGCACGGCCCTGCCTGTTCGATTTGTTTTGCATCGACCGGGCGGCGGGCGGCCACAAGGGCACGCCCCTACCTGTTCGATTTGTTTTGCATCGACCGTGTATCATTTGATCTGTGGTCATCGATCGGCATCTGTGGAATTCTGTGCCAAAATGGCGCAACGCACATTGGAGAACCCGATTGTCCACTGAACCACGCCGCCTGGCGGCTCTGCAACATCATGACTTTCGCCTCATGTGGGCCGGCAACTTTGTCTCGGTTCTCGGTTCGCAGATGCAGTTGGTCGCCATCAACTGGCATGTCTACCGGTTGCTGGCAGGCACAACAATCACCGTCGATCTCTTTGGACGAGAGATCGCTTTGGGGGCGGAGGCGTTGGGGCTGGGCGGCGTGGGCCTGGCACGCGTCATCCCGATCATGGTTTTCGCCATCATCGGCGGCACCGTGGCCGATGTGGCCAACCGCCGTAGGCTCTTGATCATTACCAATGGGATCGCAGCGGTGCTGGCTGCGGTGCTGGCCTGGCTCAGCTTTGCTCAGCGTGACACGGTGATGACCATCTACCTGTTGACCGCGGCCGGTGCGGCCACGGCAGCCTTCTCGTCGCCGGCCCAACAGGCGCTGATCCCCAATTTGGTGCCTAAACGAGATCTGACCAATGCCATCAGCCTCAACTCGACCATGCGCCACATCGCCACCATCGGAGGACCTGCGCTGGCCGGGCTGATCATCGGCGCCAGCAGTGAGTCGTGGGTTTACGCCATCAACGCGGTCTCGTTCGCCGCCGCCATCGTGTCGCTCTCTCTGTTGCACTACTCGGGCAAGGTGGTACAACGCTCGGCAACCGGTTTGGGCTGGAGCGCCATTGTCGAGGGATGGCGCTTTGTGCGCGGCTCGCGCATCATCTGGAGCAGCATGATGCTCGACTTCATGGCCACCTTCTTCAGCTCGGCACGCACCATGCTGCCGCTGGTGGCCGGCGAGATCCTCAAGGTCGGCGCCCAGGGCTACGGCCTGCTCTCCACAGCCGAAGCAGTCGGCGCCCTGACGGCAGGCACTGTGCTCTCGTTGCGGCGCGACATCCACCGGCAAGGAGTCATCCTGCTGGTCAGCGTGGCGCTCTATGGACTGGCCACTGCACTTTTCGGTCTCTCCACCAGCTTCACGCTTAGCTACCTGCTCTTCATGTTCATCGGCGGCGCGGATACCGTCTCCATGGTCATCCGCCAGACCATCCGCCAGAGCACCACGCCGGATCGGCTGCGCGGGCGAATGACCGGCATCAACCAGATCTTTTTCGCCGGCGGTCCCCAGTTAGGCGAATTGGAGGCCGGCATTGTTGCATCCGCCTTTGGCGTACCGTTCGCCATCGTCAGCGGCGGGCTGGCGACCGTGTTTTTCACCATCTTCATCGCAAAGCGCTATCCGCGACTGCGCAACTACACGCGTGATACCATGGTCGAGGATGAGGCACGCATGGCAGAGGCAAGTGTAGCATGACGGACCTCGAACCAGACTTCCTGGTTCGCGATATCCCCATCCATGGCGATGCCATTCTCTCGCCCATGGCCGGCTTCTCGGACGTACCATACCGTGCACTATGCCGCGCCCACGGTTCGGCCATGAACTACACCGAGTTTGTGCCGGCCGAAGCGCTGTTGGGCGAACGCAACATCATGTGGCGACGGCTTGACGCCAAGCCGGACGAGCATCCACTGGTCTTCCAGATCTTCGGCAACGATGCACACCAGTTGCTGCGAGCGGCGCAACGGATCGAGGAACTGGGTCCGGACATCATCGACATCAATATGGGCTGCTCGACATCAAAAATCAGTGGCAAGGGTGCGGGTGTTGCCATGATGCAACAGCCGCATCTGGTGGCAGAGACCTTTCGACTACTGACCCGCCACCTCTCCGTGCCCGTAACCGGCAAGATTCGCCTGGGTTGGGACGACGACAAACGGAATTACATTGAAATCGCCCGCATCGCCGAAGACAACGGTGCGTCATTGATCGCCCTGCATGGGCGGACCAAGGTCCAGCGCTACAACTTCGAGGCCGACTGGGACGCCATCGGCGAGTTGAAGCAGGCCGTGAGCGTGCCGGTGATCGGAAATGGAGACGTGCGCCGCCCCGAAGACATTGATGCCATGAAAGCACACACAGGCTGCGACGCCGTTATGATCGGGCGGGGCGCAGTGGGCAATCCATGGATCTTTTCAGGCAAGCATCGTGATGAACTCGATTTCGACGAAATCACAGAGACCATTCACTTTCACCTGCAAGAGATGCTGGCCTACTATGGCGACCCGAAAGGCTTGATTCTCTTCCGCAAGCATCTGCGTCGCTATCTCTCAGGCCGAGTGCCCAAACCGCAGCAACGAGAGTTGTTGGAGGCGGAGAACGTTGGGGCGGTGGAGCGGTTGTTGCAGAAGATCGTTGTGTTGTAGGGAAGTGGGGATTGAAAGCGATGACGAGGATATTCTGATCGATTTCGAAGCACAAAACGATGAAGGCAAAGTATTCACATGGCAAAGTCCGTGCAGAAAGAAGAGACAAAGATTCTCCTTACCGGGGCAAATGGTGCGCTTGCACGAGCATTCACCAGGGCCTGGTCCGGCATTGATCTGTTTGCTGTAGACACTCACTTTGATGAGCCTGTGCACGGCACAACACAGATTGTCGGCGATCTGCGCGATCCGGACCTTCTCAGTGACGTGATTGACGAGGTGGATGCCATTGTTCATCTGGCGCCCCTCTTCACCGATCTGGCGTCGACGCCGGAGACACTCGACCACACTGTCCAGGGTACCTATCAACTGGCGACAGCCGCGGCAGAGGCCGGGGTCAGCTGTTTCATTCTCGGTAGCACGCTGGACCAATTCGGCACGGAATGGAGTCGCTACCAAGTGAACGAATCGTGGCGGCCACGGCCCGAACCGACGCCCGACCAGCTTCCGCTCCATCTGGCCGAGGTGGCGCTGCGCGAGGTGGCACGAGTGACGGCCCTGCCGTCGATCTGCCTGCGCTTTGGACACGTGGTCGATTCGGTGTCAACCAACGGCATACCCTTCGATCCATTTTGGCTACACATTGAAGACGCGGTTGCCGCCATCTTGAACACGCTGGCTGTGGAGGAGATCGGCGGCTGGAGAATCTACCACATTGGGGCCAAAGGCCCAATGGCCGCAATGGCAAGTGATCGAGCAACAAAGGAGTTGGACTACCAGCCTCAGCGCGATTTCCGTGATCGCTGGCCGAAGAAATCGGCGACCCCACAGAAGACAACGGTCGCACCGATTCCAGCACGTTCCATTCGCAAGGCCGTGGTCTTCGGCGCAGGCGGCCCATTGGGCAGCGTCGTCGCTGGAGAGTTGGCAGAGGACTATGAGTTGTTGTTAACGGATCTGCAATCGATTGACTGGCTATTGACCAACGCGAAACCGCAGGCGCCGGGTGCGCCCCTTCCCGTGGCGCCGACATTGTCTCAAACGTGGCAGGCCGTCGACGTCTGCGACGCCGAGCAGGTACTGGACGCATGTGCAGGGGCCGATGCCATCATCAATCTGGCGGTGGCACGCTATGGCGTGTCGCCTTCCTTCCGGGTCAACATGCTCGGTGCGTACAACGTGATGGCCGCAGCCGTGGCCCATGGGATCCAGCGGGTCATCCATACCGGCCCGTTCATGATGGGCGACTGCGGTGCGTTCGGCTACGACTGGGACACCTACGTCGTCGATGACGCACCGCCACGACCCGGCATCGGCTGGGTCTACATCCCCAGCAAGTTGGCCGGTCAAGAGATCTGCCGCATCTACGCCGAGTATTTCGGCCTCTGCGTGCCCGCGCTGGGCTTTGCCCAGTTCGTCAACCCGGATGTCAGACCACCGCACGGCGTTGCTCCGCTGGCTGTGTCGTGGGAAGATGCCGCTCGGGCCGTACGTGCAGCGATGGAGGTCGAGTCATTGCCCCACCGCTTCGAGTATTTCCATATTGGCGTCGACCTGCCGCACGGCGTCTTTCCAGTGGAAAAAGCGGAGAGACTCTTGGGATGGCGCGCACAAGAGAGTCTAGTCGATTTCTATAACAGACCCGACACATAAAAAAGAAAACTTCCTACGCTTCAACGGTGCAGTTGGGGCATTGATTGTGGACAATGACTTAGCGATGCCTTCATTCGGGAGAATGACAAGAGGGACCAGCGATGAGCAAGACAAATACGATGGATATGGACGTAGACAGAGCGTACTCTTTCCTCACTGCGCATTTCGGCGCTTCCCCTTCCGAAGTCACGCTCATCGGCGAAGGGGCATGGTCGAGATGTTATGGCTTTCGCCATGATGGCCGGGAGCTTGCCGTCCGCTTCGGCCACTACGTAGACGACTTTGAGAAGGACAGGCTGGCCTACGCATATGCCGGGCCGGGATTGCCGATACCGGAAGTGCTAGACATCGGGCAGGCATTCGATGGGTACTATGCCATCGCCACTCGTGTGCATGGCGTGCCCCTGGAGAGCCTGGATGCCGGCCAATGGCGCGTTGTTGTTCCGTCGCTTGCGGCAGCGTTGGAAGCGATGCGCACTGCGGATCTCTCGGGCGCAAAAGGGTTTGGCGGTTGGGGAAATGCGGAAATGGCGTCACACACTTGCTGGTCCGACTATTTGCTGGCCGTGGCAGACGACACGCCGGATCAGCGCGGCCATGGTTGGAAGGCACGGCTGGCGACAAGGCCCGGAGACAACGCAACATTCACCTGGGGCTACGAGTTGCTCAAAGAAGTTGTGTCCGACGCCATTCCCCGTTGCCTGATCCACGGCGATCTGATCAATCGCAACGTCTTGGTCGACAACCGTGCCAACGCACACGGCGCAATTTCGGGCATCTTCGACTGGGGATGTTCCAAGTACGGCGACCATCTCTACGACCTGGCCTGGTTCGAGTTCTGGGCGTCCTGGTATCCGGAACTGGACATGCAACTGCTGCGGTCGGAGATTGAAGAAGCGATGGCAGGCGGTGGGCTATGTGCCTGCGGACAAACAACGTAGGCTTGCGGCCTGCTATCTGCACATTGGCCTGGAGCACCTGGCCTACAACGCCTTCCTGGGCGATTGGACCATGCTTTCGGCGACCGCTGAGCGTATGAGGGCGTTGGTGAGTGAAACAGAGAAGTGAGCGAATGCCGGTCCATTCAAGGTAATCTGAGGCAATATCCACCTAAAACCGCTGGAATCCGGCACCATCAGGATCGATGATGTTTCAGGGTGAGGCACGATTCCGCACACGGTCGAACGCAACATGGATCTGATTTCATTTCGAGTGCCACGACTTTCGCAGATCGGCATCGGGCGGACTTTGTCATTGAAGACGCCGGTAGACATCGCGGCGATGTCCAATCTTGATGACTGTGACCACAATGAGATCGTCTTCAATCTCGTAGATCACTCGATATCGCCCAACCCGCAGCGACCAGGCATTGACGCCCGTCAGGGTTTTGGCTGCTGCAGGGCGCGGGTCATCAGCCAGATCCCGGATAGCGCCTATGATTCGTTCTCGATCTTGCGGATGGATTGAGCGCAATTCTTTTTCCGCTGATCGTTTAAGGCTGAGCCTGTACCGCATCGATTTCGCTCACAACAGTCTCAAAGTCAATGGTTGGTTCATCTTTGCGAAGCAGCACATCAAGGCTGTCCTCAAGATCCTCTATGCTCGCCAATAGACCCTCATACATGTCGTAACTCACAATGACGGCGCTCGGCTTGCCATATACGGTGACATAAATGGGATCAACCAATTGGGTGAGCAACTCGCTCAGGCGACGCCGGGCATCACTAATATTCATAATCTTGGTCGGCATAGGGTAACTCCTTGCTACAAATTTTGCACATGATCTTGTACAACATTTTGCAACACATCACCGCGATCGTCAAGGAGGCATGCGCTAGGCATCTCAAGCCGAGGGAAGGAATTCGCGTGCCGGGGACGGTCCAGCCCAATTCGGTCATGCGAAGTCATTGTCCGCAAACAACTTAGCGGCATCAACCTCCGGGAGGTGGTCAGGAAATTCCAGGTAAGCAAACTGGTGCTGACCACCTCCCGGAGGTTAATTGCGGACAGTCACCAAGTGCTCGTAGACCGTCCCCGGCACGTATTGCCCGAAGTCGCGCCAGGTAGTGATTCGTCGGCGACGGGCACGAGAACGGGCGGATGGACGATCGGCAAAATCGGAGTACCGCTCCCGCCCGTCCTCATGCCCCTACGGATTGTCGCTCAACTCTCTTTAAAGACACCCAATTTATATTCACACACCTACAATCGAGTACCGTGATACCTCTGGAAGCAAAAAGGGAGTGACAACTCACGTTGTCACCCCCTCACCCCTTCACCTTGTCACCCCTCTACGCCGCAGCCTCCACACTCTCCTGAGCACGGAACTGGCTCATATACAGGTCGTAGTAGGCGCCCTGCTGCTCCAGCAACTCGGTGTGGGTGCCTCGCTCCACAATCTCACCGGCCGCCAACACCAGCACCTGATCGGCGTTGCGAATCGTGCTCAGCCGGTGGGCGATGACGAAGCTGGTGCGTCCGGCCAACAACTCGTCCAACGCCGCCTGGATCTGGCGCTCGGTGCGCGTGTCCACGCTGCTGGTGGCCTCGTCGAGGATGAGCAGCCGTGGATCGGCCAGGGCGGCACGGGCAATGGAGAGCAACTGGCGCTGGCCCTGGCTCAGGCCGCCGCCCCGCTCGCCCAGCGTGCTCTCGTAGCCCTCGGGCAGCCGCTCGATGAAGTCGTGAGCGCGGGCCAGCTTGGCTGCCTCCATCACCTCGTCATCGGTGGCGTCGGGCCGGCCGAAGCGAATGTTGTTCATGACGGTATCGGAGAAGAGGAACGAATCCTGGAGCACGACGCCGATCTGGCTGCGCAAGCTGTGCAACGTGACGTCACGCACGTCCACCCCGTCGATGGTCACGCTGCCCTCGGTCACGTCGTAGAAACGGGGTACCAGGTTGACCAGCGTGGTCTTGCCTGCGCCGGTCGGGCCGACGATTGCCACCGTCTGGCCCGGCTCGGCCACCAGGTCAATATTCTGCAACACCGGTTCGCCGGGATTGTATTCTGCGCCCACGTTTTCGAGCACCACACGCCCGACGATCTGCGGCAAGGCCACCGCGTCAAGACTCTCTTGGATATCCGGCTCCTCATCAAGCAAGTCGAAGATACGCTCCGCACCGGCAATGGCGCTCTGGATATTGGTCCAAAGCACGCTGATCTGCTGAATTGGCTGGTTAAAACGCTGGACATAGGCAAGATAGGTGACGATCAGGCCCACAGAGATGACCTCGCCGCCCATGGTACCGCCGCGCAACATGAGGACGCCGCCGATGCCGGCCACCAGTGCAATGGCCACATAGCCCAAGGCTTCCAGCGCCGGGGCCAGTGCCGACGTATAGGTGACGGCACGAATGTTGGCGTCACGGTTGGCGGCGTTACTCACGCGGAAGCTCTCGATGTTGGCGTCCTCGCGACTGAAAGCCTGGACCTCGCGCACGCCCGAAATGCCCTCTTCCAATTCGGCGTTGACGTTACCGATCTCCTCGCGCGTCTTGCGAAAGGCCTTGCGCGCCTGGTTGCTGAACCAGAGCGTAGTGATCGCCATGAAGGGCACCACTACGAGACTGAGCAGGCCATAGACGAAGTTGAGCGTCAGCATCTTCCAGGCCATCCAGATCAACAGCACAATGCCGCTTGCCACCTGGATCAGCGCGAAACTGACTGCCTGCTGGATGGTGTTAGTGTCGTTGGTGATACGGCTCATGAGATCACCCGACTCCTGCTTGCTGTAGAAGCTGAGCGAAAGTCGGTGCAGATGGTCGAAGACCTCGACGCGCAACACCCGCAACACATGCTGGCCCATCCAACTCATGAGGTAGAACATGAGACCTGCAGCCACCGCACCGAACGCATAGAGGCCCACCAGCACCAGGCTCAAACGGGTCAATCCGCCCAGCAGTTGCGAGGTCGTCGCGTCCGGCGGCAGATCGGAGAACCAGCAGTTGGTGTCCGATGCCGTCGGAGCGCCCAGAGTCTCCTGGGGAACGTCGGGGCCGTTGATCATCTCGTCGCCCAGATTGACGATGCCGGGCGTGAAATAGCAGTCAACTGCCTGGCCCAATAGCTCCGGCGTAATGACCTGTACCCAAGCATTGGCAAAAAGCATGATGAGCGTCACCAACAACGCCGGC
Organism: uncultured Chloroflexia bacterium; assembly: GCA_963848115.1. GTDB lineage: Bacteria > Chloroflexota > Anaerolineae > Caldilineales > Caldilineaceae > JAWKOK01. The sequence continues at coordinate 404,405 of CAWKCP010000005.1, forward strand.
CAGTAGGGTGTAAAGTAGTGCACAAAACGCCCCAGCGTTCGACGAACGCTGCGTGGCTTCAATGTTTCCTGGTCAAGCAACCCGCGAGGACCTCCCATCATAATGCACCCCCCGCTTCCACGGCCGAGGCCGTACTGTCGCTTGCGTCGCCGTCAGGCCCATGCTCAACCAGTTCATCCGCGTCTTCGACCAGTTGGCTGCGATAGATGTCGGCGTAGATGGCGCTGGTCTCCATCAGCTCGGCGTGTTTGCCGGTGGCAACCACCTTGCCCTTGTCGAGCACGATGATCTGGTCGGCATTGACCACGGTGCTGATGCGCTGAGCGATGACAAAGCTGGTTCGCCCCTCCATGAGCCGATCCAGCGCATGTTGGATCTGGACCTCGGTGGTGACGTCAACGCTGCTGGTCGAGTCGTCAAGGATGAGGATCTTGGGATCCAGGAGCAACGCCCTCGCAATGGCGATGCGCTGTTTCTGCCCACCACTCAATGTCGTGCCCCGCTCACCCACTGGCGTCTCGTAACCGTCAGGGAATCCCTCGATGAAATCATGGGCGGCAGCCGCTTTGGCGGCGTTAAGGATCTCTTCATCGCCGGCGTCAGGGCGGCCGAAGGCGATGTTCTCACGAATCGTGCCGGTGAAGAGGTTAGTCTCTTGCAACACGATGCCGATCTGGCGACGCAACGACTCGATGGTGACATTGCGCACGTCGTAGCCGTCGATGATCAGTTGGCCCTCACTCACATCGTAGAAGCGGGGGATCAGATTGATGATCGTCGTCTTGCCGCTACCGGTTGAGCCGAGCAAGGCGACGGTTTCGCCGGGCTGAGCCGAGATGTTGATCTCGCTCAACACAGGGTCGCTGCTGTTGAAGTAGCGGAAACTCACGTTCTCAAACTCTACGTTGCCGCTGATGGCCGGCAGGACGACCGCGTCCGGCTTGTCGACAACGTCGTTGGATGCGTCCAGGATCTCGAAGATGCGGTTGGCGCTGGCGCTGGCTGCGCTCATCTGGCTGATGATGAAGCCGAGCTGGCCGATCGGGAAGAAGACCAGCGCTAAGTAGAGGCTGAACTTCTGCCATTCGCCGATGGTGAGCGTACCATCCAGAATCTGACGACCGCCGAAGTAAAGAACCAGCGCCTGGCCGAGATCGGCGATGAGGAAGATGACAGGGAAGAGAAAACTGAAGACGCGTGCCACCGTGATCTGTTGCTGCATATAGTCTTCGGCCGAAACGTCAAACTTGTTCGCTTCCTCGGCCTCGCGGGCAAAGGCCTTGACGACCTTAATGCCGGCCAGATTCTCCTGCAAGATGGTATTGAGGCTGGAAAGCTTGGCCTGCACCTTGGCAAAGAGCGGCTGGCTGACCATGCCGAAGACCATGAAGAGGATCAGAGCGATGGGCAGAATGGGCAGGATAACCAGTGTCAACCTGAAGTTGGTCATCAACAGCAGGATGAGCGCACCGGTCAGCAGCAGCACAGCTTGCAGGGCGATGAGCATGCCCTGGCCGATGAAGACCTGTAGTTTGTCCACATCGTCAGTGGCCCGGATCATCAGCTGGCCGGTGCGATTGCGGTCGTGGTAGGAGAAGGAGAGCCGCTGAATCTTGGAGAAGAGCTCGTTGCGGAAGTCGAAAGCGACATCCTGGCTCAGCTTCTGGGCCAGAAACGTTTGGGTGAAGGCAAAGACCCCGCGTGCGATCGCAAAGAGCAGGATCAACAGCACGGCCCAGAGAATGACAAGCTCGGCCGAGTTGAGCAGCCGATCGAACTGGGCCGGGTCGATGCCGGCGTTGATCATGGCCTCGGCCTGGTTTTCGAGGGGCAGCGTCGCCACCTGCTGTGCGGCCATGCCGTCGACGATGGCATCCAGAATGTTCTGGATCATCTGAGGCACCATCAGCTGAGCACCCAGACTGATGATCAGCGCACCGACGGCAATGAAGGCCGTGCGTCGATAATTGTTCAGATAGGCGATGGCACGCCCCAGATTCTTGAGACCGCCTCCCTTCCCACCCGATCTCTTGCGGTTTGGAATTGCTGTCACACGAACTCTCCTTGATGAGCGAATTGATGAAACCAGCGCAGAGTTGCGGGCGACTCCAAGGGTCGCCCCTACCACGGAATATTGAGATGGTACGAATCATTGATTGCATGGGCCGAACGGCGCTGTACGCAGCGTGGCGTAATGGCTGCTGTACAGACTCTCGTCGCCGATCTCAGCCATTTTTGACCACATCTGTTTTACCATACTATCGCGCTGTTGGCCGCATCGTGGATCGCTGATCAGATTGTTGGCTTCGTTGGGATCGTTTGCCAGATTGTACAGTTCGTCGATGCCACCGGGGCTGAAGACGTATTTCCAGTGCCCACCATCATCGTTTGCCCAGACGATGCGCTGTGTATAAACGAAGCGTTGTCCGTAGAACTCAGCATAGGCTGTGTGCCATTCTGCCGGATCGGCGTCTCCCGCCAGAACCGGCTGCAAGCTTCGGCCTTGCGCCTGTCCGAGCGCCGGCAATCCGCACAGGTCGAGCAGCGTTGGCCCCAGGTCCACAAGGCTGACCAGCGAGCGCTCCCCGCTCGTACTGCGCATGCCAGGCACGCGCAGCACGAGCGGGATGTTATACACTTCTTCGTAAGCGGTGGCAACGCCCTTGGTCAGCAGACCATGGCCGCCGAGCATATCGCCATGATCACTGGTGAAAATAATGATGGTGTCATCGGCAAGACCCAGTTCATCGACCCGTTTCAGCACACGTCCAACCTGATCGTCGATGAAGCTGATCGTCGCCCAGTAGGCTGCGGTGATGGTGCGCCAGTCGTCATCGCTGAGATCGGCCCACACTGCGCGCATGCGTTGCAGAACTTCCGGCTTCTTCTCAAGCTCAGTGCGCAGCGTCGGACTGACTTCGATCTGCTCGACGTCGTACAGATCGAGGAACCGCTGCGGCGGAATGTACGGATCGTGGGGTTCAATGGTTGAAATGAAGCAGCAGAACGGACATCCCTCTGCCCCACTTGCTGTGCGAGTGATGAAGTCGATGCCCGCATCAAAGGCCGGATGCGAAGCCGTCGACTCGTCGGCAAAGGTCGCAGAGACGAGGAAATCTCGATAGCCGGGCGTGGCAACACGTAGCTCGCTGCCGGGGATCACATCGCCGCGCACGCCGGCGATGTTGATGTCATACTCGTGCCAGCCGTAGCGTTCCAGTTGCCGGCTCTGCTCCACATGCCATTTTCCGAAGTATCCATTGCGATAGCCGGCATCGGCCAACCGCTGAGAGAAGTGGGTGAGCGGCTCTGCATGGGGCAGGTCGACCCATTCGCTGCGCTGGGTGTGGGTACAATCCCAGACGCCGTGGGTCGACGGGTAGGTTCCCGTCATCAAAGAAGCGCGTGAGGGCGAACAGATGGCGTTGACCGTGTAGGCACGCCGGAAGCGTACGCCTTCAGACGCCAACACATCGAGGTTTGGCGTCTGACATTGGCTGTCATGCAGCAACGCTCGACCGGTCATCTGGTCGGTCATGATAAGAAGAATATTGGGTTGTTTTGGCATAGTGGATTGGATCCGTCTTTCTAGCAGGCGGTCGGAGACAGATGGGATAGAACGCGGATCATGCAGATATTGCGAAAGAAGCCGGATTCCTTTCTGCTTTATCCGCGAATGTCCGCCAGATCAGCGTCAGCCGCGTTCCAGGTGGGATCACTCCAACATGCTGCTAGGGAATAGATTGCGCAAAGAACTTCCCAGGAACATGGCATAGCGTCTTGGACAGGTCTGAGACCTGTCCCTACCTGAGGTCCGGCAGATAGTGCGCCCAGATGGTCAGCCATGGCGGGGCGATGGCCATCATATGTTCCCACGATCCCGGTTCGGCATTGCGGTCGCCAGCTTCTTCCCAAAGACCGAGGATCACCATGTGATGGCGTACCATCGTGTTGACCATGGTGCTCATGGTGTGGCGAAACTCTCGCGGTCCTTCAACCTTGGCGACAGTGCCGTCCTCGTCCCAGACATCCCAACGCGTATCCTCGAGCACCAGTTCGGCATCCTCATAGAAGTGCCGCAGTGGGTAAGCGTCGCCGGTCCAATCAGTCTCTTCCATGGGCGACACGAACGGATTGGCCCATTCGATGCGATAGAAGCCGCCGGGCCGAAGCACACGATCGATCTCGGCCAGAACCGGTTCGACGTCGGGCACAAAAGTGATGGAGAAGGCCTGCCAGACCACATCGAAGCTGTCTTCTGCAAAGACGGAGAGGTCACGCATATCCCCCTGGACGATGGTGATGTCAAGGCCGTAGTGCTCGGCCGCCAGTCGATCCTTGTCGAGCATTCCCTGAGTCAGATCGAAGACCGTGACATCCGCGCCCAGCAGGCCAAAGGCCGCGGACTGCTGACCGCCACCGGATGCCAGGCAGAGCACAGACTTACCGGTGAGGTCACCGAGATTGCGCCCAAGAATGTCGTACGGATCGACAACCTTGCGTGCGGCGGCCTCGTCCAGATCGAGGAAGGGGCGCGAGAATACGACGCCGGCTTCGACGAGGGCCTGCCATCGGTCGCGGTTGAATTGGATGAGGTCGGGCGCTTGGTTTGGCATAGAGCGAATGAAATGGTGAATTGTGAACAATGAATGGCGCTATGTGATCGGCAGCGGTCTGATCTTCACCTGCGGAAGGCTGATCGGCAAGTTGCCCTGCGGCTCAGACTCGCCCAGCCAGGCCTTGACGGCGGCGCGCTGGGAGACTTGAGTGCCGCCATAGGTGGCAATTAACTCCGGCACCGGTGGTAACTCGTGGATCACATAGGGGCTGCCGAAGGCGGTGTAGTAGACGTTGGGGTGTTCAACGTAGAGCGAACGCCAGCCCCAGGTGCGGAAGGTATCCGTCATCCGCACCGTGCCCAGTGACATCATCGGCGTGATGTAGAGATTGAGGAAGACGGCATCGTGTTCATCGGCAGCCTGGCGTAACTCTTCGCTGGTGGGGTTTAGCAAATGGGTGACCTGAAAACCTCGCCGGCTCAACACTTCGTCAAATACCACCAAATCCTGTGGCCCCATCATCTTCATCAGCTTGGCGTAGGTGACGGTCAGCACTTTGGCGCCGTGCGCCAGCCTGGCTTGCCCGCCACCGCGCAGCACGGTGATACTCTTGTCGGCCATCCCCTGCGCCGAATCCTGGAAGGCTACCTTTTGTGTGCTCGTCGGCGCGGGTCCAAACGGATCCTCGAATAGATTGAGGCGGGCCTTCATCTCTAGAACACGCCGGGCCGATTCGTAGATTTGCTCCTCGGAAAGACGGCCGGAATGTACACCCAACATCAGCCGATCATGGTCATGCTCGGGGTCGGCATTGAGATAGACATCATTGCCCGCAGCGATGGCCTCGACAATCCGTTCTTCGGGTTTGGTGTGGATGACAAAACCGATCATGCTGGCATTGTCAGAGACAATCAGTCCTTCGTAGTTCAGTTCGCGGCGTAGCAGATCGACCAGTAGCTTGCGGCTGAGTGTGGCCGGCGGCGCGGCCTCGGGCTGATGAGCAAAGCCCTGGTAGTCTGGCAGCGAGATGTGGCCGGGCATAATGCACCAGACCCCTTCGTCGATAACCCGCTTCCAGACGAGGCCGAAGGTTTCCAGCCACTGGTCAAATGGGAGGCTATTGACAGTGGGGACAAGGTGATGGTCGCGGTCGTCGACGCCGTCTCCAGGAAAGTGTTTGGCCGTAGCGGCCAGCCCGTTTGCCTGCATCGAAGCGATCATGGCCGAGGCCAACCTGGCTACCCGCTGTGGTTTGTCACCAAATGAACGGATGTTGGTGATCGGATTGTCCGGATTGTAATTGAGATCGATGACGGGGCTGAAGGCCCAGTTGATGCCATAGTATCGCGCCTCAACGGCAAAGGCCTGGCCCATCGCCTCCATCATGGACTCGTCATTGGCTGCGCCGGCAGCCATCAACCAGGGATATTCGGTGCCTTCGCCCAGCAACTCCATGGCGCCGCTCTCGAAATTGGCCGGCACCAGCAGCGGTATCGGTGACTCCGCCTGAAGCCCCATCAGGAGCTCACGATAGGCTGTGGGCGAGTCGGCCCTGGCCCGGACGCTTCCAAACGGGGTCTTCCCCATCCATCATCTTGCGGCCGAGGCAGGTGGCAGATAACCCCAAGGTCTGAATCAAGTCATTGACACGGCTGAGTCCCACGCTATCAATGCAAACATTGGTCGCCGTGTTGTCCGAGAGTGCAATCATCAACACAGCGGTGTCGAGCAGCGTCAGCTCGACACCGTCCTCCAGGTGTTCAAGCACACCGCTACCACCCGCGCCCTGCCCCGGTTCAAAACGGATACGTTGCGACAGATCGAGCGCGCCTTCCTCCGCCAGCAGAAAGAGTGTGGCCAGAACGTGGATCTTGATGGTCGAGGCAGTGGGAAAGACCTCATCGGCGTTGATCGTCAACGTATTGCCGTCAACGAGATCGAGCAAGCAGACCCCAACGCTGGCATCTGCCTGCTCGATCTCGCGCTCAAGCTTTGTGCGCAAGTGCGTCCAAAACAACGTCGACACCTACTTTACCTCAACAATGATCTCCACCTCGACGGCAAAGTCGAAAGGGATGGTCATGCCTACGGCGCTGCGTGCATGGCGACCGGCATCCCCGAAGACCTCAAGCAACAGGTCGCTACAGCCGTGGATGACGCCGGGCGTATCGTTGAAGCCGGGGCCGACGTTGACCATGCCCAGCACCTTGACGACGCGCACCACATTGTCCAGACTGCCGGCCAACGTCTTGACTGCGGCCAAGGCGTTGAGGGCAGACATGCGTGCTGCCTCGTAGCCTTCTTCAACAGTGAGATCTTGCCCGAGTTTGCCGCGGATCTCAACGCCGTCCCAGGCTGAAACCTGGCCGGACGTGTAGATCAGATTGCCGGTGCGTACGGCGTGGAGAAAGCGGCCGGTGTTCATTTCGACGGGTTGTACGTCATAACCGAGTTCCTTGAGTTTTGCTTCGTAGGACATGTGTGGACTTCCTTTCACGGGTTGCATATTGGGAGAAGTTTCTTGTACGGCGAGCGCTGATTGCCCAATTCTACCAGGGTTCCAGATCTCGCCACTCGATAGAAATTGGTAGAGTTCGATCATAATCCGGTGTTGTTGGCAGAGGATAGACCATGGCTTCTTCTTCCGGCATGGACACAAGGCCGTTGTCGCGACGGGCAGACAGCGGACCTTGCCAGCGTTCCCAGCCGAGGCGCTCATAGAAGCGTGCATCCGATGGGCAGAGTGCGGCAATTTCATAGGCTGGATCCTGAGCGATGGTCTCAACAGCAAGACGCATGACCTGACTCGCCAGCCCAAGGTTTCGAAACTCGAGCCCCGTTGCCACGGCTTCGATGTAGGCTGTGCGCAGCAGGGGTTCATTGCCTATCTGAAGCCATCGCGTGATCCATAGCGCATGGCTGACCAATCGTTCACCTTTCCGGGCCAAAACATGAATCGGATCGGAAAAACACGCAAGGTAGGGCTGAAAATCTTCCTCATAGGCCTCTGAGCAGAGTGCAAGCACTGCTGCTTGCTCGTCCTGAGTCATGTCGCTGCCCCTGCGCACTTCAAAACGAAATCCCGAGAGATCTGACATGGTTACCATCCTTATCGCCAGAACTGATACATGTCGTAGCCGACGGAAATGTAGGACGGGTCTATGTTCAATACCGCCAAAATGCTACCGACCAGTGACCAGAACCAGCGATTGAAGGCAGGGGAGTAGAAAAAGAGTCCGAAGAGGATGAAGAAGCCGAACCGATAGAGTGGAGCGACCAGCCTGTGGATCGAGTCGGGTAGCCATGGTTCAAAGATGCCAAAGCCGTCCAGACCGGGCATTGGAAACAGATTGAGCACAATGGCCGTCACCTGCAGAAAGACCAAAAAGACCATGGCTGCCCAGAATGGTTCACGCGGGAGCTCAGTTCCATCCTGCCAGAGCAGAAAATAGACGCCGGCCAGCATCGCTGCAAAGAGCATATTGGCTATCGGACCGGCAGCCGAAACCAGACTCATCATGCCCCGACTGCGAATTTCACTGCGATCAATGAAGACGGCGCCGCCCGGCAGTCCGATTCCGCCCATCAACAGGATGGCCACCGGCATCACAATGCTAAGCACACCGTGTGTATACTTCAAGGGGTTGAGCGACAGATAGCCCTTGCCCACCACACTGTAGTCGCCGCCGATATAGGCAACCAGGGCATGGCCGAACTCGTGCAGGGCGAGCGAGACAATCCAGCCGGCGGTGACGAAGACAAAGAGCACATAGTCGGCCGTCGGATCATTGGGCCCCAACCGGTAGAGAAAGAAGCCCGCGGCGATGGTCAAGAGCGTAAGACCCAGGAAGACAGGGCTGACCCTGAAATGGGCGGTGCTCATGCTGGTTGGCGTAGCGGGTCGCCTGCTGTTACCATCACCAATCTGAGCCGTGGCATCGCCGGCAGGATTCGACCAACTCGTTTCGTCAACCTGTACAGGCGTCGAGCGAATCAGGCCGCTGTGCACGCCGAACTTGCTTAGCACAGCGCCAAGCTCACCGCCTGCCGTCTGCTGAATGCCGAGCAGCAGCGCACGTGTTGTGACCTCAGACACGCCGTCTCTGGCCGCCTCGTCACCAGCACGCGCGATGGCCTTATAGAGCCCCGTTGACATACGCGTCGGCTGCCGTTCCGCTGTGTAGTATTGGCCACCGTCATGATCCCCTGCCATCTTGGACAGATCACGCCGCAGGCCCTTGACATCAATCCCGAGCACGCGGCAAGGTACTCATCGCATCGCATTCCGGATCTGCCAGCAACGTCAGAAGTTGATCGCGAGATGTGACAAAGTCCACCTGGCGTTCGCCGGCCTCAAAGACCGTCTGCTGAAAAGAACGCTGCGCCGCGCTTGAAAAGGTCGATTGACCTTGGTTCATAGGCTAGAAGTCCTGCTCTCTTCGCTGCGTCCGTCCAATTGGATTTTGTGGCCAATTGGAGTTTATGGCCGGACGGGACCCGAATAAGGCAGATTGCTCGAGATTGTCACGGATCTGTCAGAACAAATCCGCGACAGTCCGCTCAATCTGGATGATCCGCATCCTATTGGGTCGTTGACGGAATAGGTACACTTCCGTGCACGGTGCACGGGCCACGCACTAGCGGTGAAATATCTCAGCGGATTCCGGCTTCAGGAACTGCTGCACCTCAAATGAGTACCCGCCGGGATCTTCGAAAAAGAAGCAACGCACCTGGATCGAATCGTAGGTGTTGGGTTCGCGCAGGATCTTGACGTTTTGCGCGCGCAAGTGCGCGTGCCAAGCATCAACATCCTCGACCGCCATGGTCAGAAGCACGGCATTATCTGGCTTGGCCGAATGAAAGCCTTCCTCGCTATCCACGATGCCGATGAAACTGCTGGCAGTCAGCCGAAAGATCTGTGCAAAGCCCTGATCTTCAACCAGTTCGAGCCCAATTGTATTTTCATAGAAGTCGGCAATCGGCGCAAGGTCGTCGTAATAGAGAAAGGTGATTTGAGATTGGATACGAGGCAGAACAGCCATGGTGAATTCCCGTTTTCGCTGGCTAAATTCAGATAGGAAGATTGAATCTCACTCGCCGTGCAATGAGTGAAAAAGATCGTCGCCGTCCTTGATGTCAACAAAGGCAGTAATGTGATCGCCGGGCATGAGGATCGTATCCCCGTGGGGAATGATTGTTTTCCCATCCCGTCTGATCGAAATCAAGACACAACGTGTGGGAAGTTCAGACGCTATTGTGGCAACAGTTTCGCCGACGGCCCTATCGTCTTGATGCAGGATGACCTCAACGAATTCGGTGCCATCTCCATCGCTTAGATCAATCTGTTGGGTTCTATGCTGAATCTCAGCCCGACGTGTTAGAGCGAGATCGTATGCAAGGACAATGTCCTGCCGTCGAACGATTCCCAACAATTGGTACGGATCGTCGCGTGAGACGACCGGAAGACGGCCGAGACCGCGCGTCCCCATGGTGGCCAACGCATTGCCTATCGTTTCGTCAGGAAAAGCGACTTTCAGCCGTGGCCAAGTCGTACCGATATCTGCGACTGTTCCAGCGTGGGGCCGGGATTCCTCTAACGTTTCCTCCAGGTCGGTTATGGTCACGATGCCCCAGAGCTTGTTCTCGCTGTCCAACACCAGAAGGCCATGATGGTGGGTGCGTGTGAAGATGTCGGTCAATTCTGTGATTGTCGTATCAACAGAGACTGTCTTCAATTCATGCGACATTGCCTCGCCAACCGTCACGCCCTGCAAGATGTCCTCGTCACGCCCGCGGCGAAGCCGTACGCCCCGTCTCGTCAGCTTCAGCGTGTAGATCGATTCGCCGCCCAGCATTTTCTGCGCCAACATCGTCGCGATGACCACGGTCAACATCAGGGGAAGAATAATCCGATAGTCGCCAGTCAGTTCGAAGAGTATCAGTACTGCCGTGATCGGTGCATGGGCGCTTGCAGAAAAGACTGCCGCCATGCCGACCAAAGCATAGGCGCCGGCCGGAGCGACAAGTTCTGGAAAGATCGTCGTCATGAGCATTTGAAAGGCTGCACCAAGCATGGCGCCCATGAATAACGATGGTGCAAAAACACCTCCAGATCCCCCAGATCCCAAGGTAAGGCTCGTAGCGATCAACTTCAGAACAAGCAGCCCGGCGGCAACACCCAGGGCCAGCTGGCTCGACAGCGCAGCTTCAATGACCTCGTAACCGACATTGTAGACTTGGGGCACAGTGTCCCATCGTAGTGCACTCATACCCAATGGATAGGCCAACGCCAATACGCCAAGAAGCACACCGCCAATCGCAGGCTTTACCCATTCGGGTACTGCCGTCCAATTGTCAAATAGATCTTCTGACCAATAGAGCACGCGCACGAATACCACACCAGTCACGGCCGCCAGGAGGCCCAGATCTGGATAGAACAGGAATTCCCACAGACTGCTGATGCCATACTCAAAGGGAATAGCAAACGCAGCCACATCGCCAAACACGTACCGCCCAACCACGCCGGCCGCAACCGCTGAGACAACGACCGAACTGAAGTACCGTACGCTAAATCGCCCGCCCATGATGACTTCCAGGGCAAAGATGACGCCGGCGATCGGGGCATTGAAAGTAGCAGCAATGCCGGCCGCCGCACCACAAGCGACAAGATTGCTTACACGATCAGCGGAGAGATTCAGCACTTGGCCGATCGATGAACCCAAAGCCGACCCAATCTGAACGATGGGACCTTCGCGACCCACCGAACCGCCTGTGCCAATACAGATCGAAGAGGCCAAAGACTTGACCACCGCTACTGCCGGACGGATTCGACCACCGCGCAGAGCAACAGCTTCCATCACTTCCGGCACGCCATGGCCTTTGGCTTCGGGCGCGAAGTTGTAGACCAGGAGACCGACCAGTAGACCGCCAATGGCGGGCACAAAGATGACATAGGCAAGCCCCCACTGGCTGGTAACGGTCGGAATCCAGTCGTAGCTGATCCAGGCAACCCCGCGTATTAAGTATCGGAAGATGACTGCACCCACGCCAGTAAGCAGCCCGACAAGTAGTGAAGTTACGAGTAAAACTACATCTGAGGGCGGCTGATAGTGATTCAGAAGAGATGTTAATCGTCCAGACAAGGATGATAGCGTACCGGATGACGCATTGCTCGCCCTCATTTCTGTCATGTCGCACAATCCTTGATGCGTGTTGGTACACTGTGGGATTCTTGCCTGCCCGCGCCCGCGTTCATCTATGGCATGGACTCACCCGTTGACAGCTGAATCACGGAAATCGGCGGCGTGCCTGTTCGAATTCGATGGCCTTTGCTGTAAATCGGTAGAGTCTTGCCGGGCGGTGATCGCCTTCACGCAGATTGCCGGTCTCCTCCAGCACGTCGGCGGTCAACATCTTGCGCCGGAAGTTCCGCTTATCCAACTCCTCGTTGAGAACCACTTCATAGACTTTCTGAAGTTCCGACAAGGTGAACTCAGGTGGAAGCAATAGGAAACCGAGTGCGGTCCATTCTAACTTCCAGCGCAGTCGCATGATTGCATAGTCAAGAATGCGTTGGTGATCGAAGGCCAATCTGGGCAGATCATAGATGTTCCACCAGCGGGCATCGCGGGCATCATCACCACCGCGCACATCCTTCGTGGCGACCTCGTCGGCGCTCAGAAGCGTGAAATAGGAGACAGTGATGACCCGCGTACGGGGGTCGCGATCCGGTTGGCCAAACGTGTAGAGTTGTTCCAGGTAGATGTCAGTGACGTTCGTTTCCTCGGCCAGTTCTCGACGTGCCGCATCCTGCAAGTCCTCGTCCATATTGACAAAACCGCCGGGCAACGCCCAGTGATACTGGAACGGTTCGTTCTCACGCTGGATCAAGAGCGTCGTCAACTGGTCGTTCTGAAATGCGAAGAGAATGATGTCGACGGTCACTGCTGGACGCGGATGGGTGTAACGATATTTCCCCGTCTCGCGTGAGGGAAGCTGCTCGCTCACATTTGACCTCTGCGCTGGGTGTGTTAGGAGCTTATAGTCAGGTCTACACTTACAATCGTAAGCCTCGCCTCTGCATTTGTCAAAAAGCCTGGGCAGCCTCGCCCAGATGCCGGGAATCTCATTCCTGGTACTCGTCCCATGTCCCAAGAAATCGACGAAACACATGTCCATCCATCTGCCAGATCTCATTGGCAAAACGGCGAATGAAATGGCGATCATGGGAAATGGCGATCACGGGACCGGGGAACTCGAACAACGCGTTTTCAAACTCCTCCAGCACATCCAGACTGACGTGATTGGTCGGTTCGTCCAGCAACAGTAGATTGGCCTTGCGCGCAATGAGGATAGCGATCTGCAGTTTGCGTTTCTGGCCGATGCTCAACTGGGACACTTGTTTCATCAAGTCCGGATAGGTGAAGAGCCCATAGCGCAGCAACTCCGCCTTGAGCGTCTCCCAGTCCCCCTGACGTCCATCCCGATAGGCCTCGTAGAGGGTCGGGTGACTATCCAATGTCTCCTGTTCTTGGTCCAGATAGCCGATCTCAACACTGCCGGCAATGGTGACATCGCCGGCATCGGGTGTTTCAACGCCGGCAAGAATACGTAGCAATGTACTCTTGCCGGCCCCATTGGGACCGATAATGACGACACGGCTGTCAGCGCTGAGCGAGAAGTTGATGTCGCTAAGTACAACCTGCTCTCCGTAGGCTTTGCTCAACTGCGAAGCCCCCAGGGGGGCTCGACTGACCAGCACCTGCGGATTGAAGTCGGGATTGATGCGCAATGGTCGCGGTGGCCTCGGGATTGGATCGGCCTCAATGCGCCTCACCTTCTCCTCGGCGCTGCGCAGATTACGCGATACAGCATCCTGCACGCGTTCCCCCTTGGCGTTATAGGCCATATCCTTGACGCCATCCTTTGGCGCACGGTTATGGGCGACCGAGCGCGCTTTGCTCCGGATGAACTTTCGCAACGACCAGAGTTCATCCTGTTCACGCTCATAGTCCTCCTCCCACTTCTGCCGCTGCTCGCGTTTCACTTCGGCAAAGTGATCGTAGCTGCCCGCATATTGCTTCGCTTCACGGGTATGTTCCACGATCTCCAGGATTGAAGTCATCGCTTGGTTCAAGAAATGTCGATCATGTGAGACGGCCAAAATGCCGCTTTGGAACTGTCGAAGATAGTCCTCCAGCCATTCCAAGGCCGCGAAATCGAGGTGATTGGTCGGTTCGTCCAGCACGAGCAGATCCGGCGTACACAGCAGTAGTGCCGCCAGTCCTACCCGCATCTTCTCACCGCCGGAGAGTGACTCAACAGTTCGGTCGCGCGGCAGGCTATCGACACTCAGGCCCGCGAAAATGGCGTCGCGCCGATGCCCAATATCATAGCCGCCACGATGCTCATATCGCTCAAGCAAGTCGCCGTACTCATCCAGACGCATCGACAGATTGCCATCGCCTTCACTCATCTGTCGTTCCAACTCGTGCAGGCGCGTCTCCATCCGGCGTAGGCCGCCCAACGCGTGATCGACATACTCGTTGATCGTCTGTCCGGCAGGGACCACGAGACTCTGAGGCAGATAGCCGATCTCCGCACCGTCGCGAATCCATATACGACCGTCATCGGCGATTTCCCGGCCGATGAGAATTTTCAGCAAGGTCGACTTGCCAACGCCATTGGCCCCGACTAGACCCACCTTCTGGTCTTCGCCCAGTGTGAAGGATACGTTTTGGAGAACTTGATTGTCGCCGTACGATTTTGAGACATTCTCGACTCGCAGAAGCATAACAGGAGACTCCCTATTCGATAGATCAAGAGTTCAATGATCCACAAAGTCAGTGGATGAAACCCTGTGTCGCTCAATCTCCGTGATTCGCTTCGACGCCCGGTTACGCCGGCGTCACTGGCAACAAGAAGAAAAAAAACGGCCACGGAGCAGAAGCGCTCGTGGCCGTCAATGGCGTGGTTGAATGACGTGGCTGTTTGAAACGTTACAAGAGGTTGGTATGACGTGATGCAAAAATAACGTGACAAACAGGAACCGGAGCACGACTACGTCTAGCGTAGAATTGGATCCGATCGTTGTCTGTCATGAAGTTCCCCTCAGGCGAACCAGTGCGTTATTTCGACAAAAACAGAAGGACAGGTCTTTTTGCCTCACTACTGCTACTTTACCATCCTTGAATCGGGCTTGTCAAAATCGGTGCGAACATAGTCAGGAACAGAGCCAGAGGACCATCTCCATCGAAAGCCATTGCCAATTTTCGCGGTTTGCGGACGATGCTGTTATAATCCGTCGCATTAGGAAACGGCACGTTGAAGTCCTCGCCGCAAACTATATTACTGCTCACAACATCCTCACTGATCACTGTTTCAGTACCAACATGAATTCTGGACAATAGGAACCGTGTATCGAAGAAAATTGAATCGAGCGTGGGAAACACTGAGGTCGTTGCCGATGCCTGCCATCGCATCGGACCGGCTGGTAGATCTACATAACGACCTGACATACTACGATACGACCGTCGCCAAACAGATGCGGGAATACCTTCGTGGAAACCCAATCAACTTGTACAAAGTCTCTGTCGATAACGAGTTAGAAGACTCGCTACGTGCCTTCAAAACTGAAAACAGCGCCGAAGTCGAGTGTCGCCGGGAGATGCTACGATACAAACGGCGTATCGATGATGTTGTGCGTGAACTATTGCGGGCGGTCGAGGACCCCGAGGAAGCCAACTGAGTTCGCCGATTCGGCGTTTGTTTGTAATCTCCATAGCTGTCTGAACAGGTGGGGAAACGAGCCGGCATTCCGGGATTGAGCCAAATCGTAGACTCAAAAAGAGACCCTCGATGGTTCAATCCCGGAATGCTGGTACATACGTAAGGCAAGGCAGTTTCACTGGGGAAACCAACCTCAACTCATTTGCGTCAGATCCTCGATCTGAACTCTCCCTGACAGCGAGAGATCTCTTACTGTCAGATCCTCAACCGCCTCTCGTCTGCGCACCAGATGCGCTTCTCCATCGGCCAGCCAGACCACGGCAGGTCGCAACGCTCCGTTGTAGTTGCTGCTCATGCTCAACTGATAGGCGCCGGCAGCCGGTACAGCCACCAGTTCACCCTCGATCAGGTTGGGCATAAGAAGGTTCTCGATCAGTACATCTCCGCTTTCACAATAGGGCCCTGCCAGCCATGTCGGCGTCACAAGGGTGCGTAGAGTATCTCTTATGGGAAGGGCCGAGTAGCGGGCGCCGTAGAGCGCAGGTCGTATGTTGTCGGCCATGCCCCCGTCGAGCAAAGCCCACTGTCGGGCAGCCGTCTGCTTGATCGCGCCGACTCGATAGATGGCGACGCCGGCCCGCGCGATAAGACTACGCCCCGGCTCCAGATGGAGTGCAGGCAACGGCAGGTCCAGCGTAGCACATTCATCGATGAGCGTCCGAGCGACGAATTGAACATATTGATCGACCGAAGGCTGGGGCAGGTCGTCTTCGTGATAGGCAATGCCCCAACCACCCCCTGCCGAAACGTGTTCAGGGACCCACCCATTTTCCTGGCGCAACGAGACCGCGAGGTCAAGTACGGTTCGAAGAGCCGGACCCAGCGGGGAGGGATCGTGAAAATGTGAGCCCTGGTGGATGTGAAGTCCTGAGAGCGGCAGCTTCGCCTTAAGGCAGAATGTCACTGCTTCATGGACTTCGGTGGTCCCCATGCCAAACTTACTGTCAACCTGACCCGTCTGGGTGAAGGCATGGGTTTCCACGGCCAATCCGGGCCGCACGCGCAGCCATAGCGCCGGCATGGATGCCGGATCGAATGCCGCCAGCCGCCTCAACTCGGTCAGATTATCGACGACGATAGTGCCGGCAAGGTCAGCGGCCATTTGCAGGTCGGCCGGTGATTTATTGACACCGTGAACGAGTATGTTGGCACGACCCACGTTCGCCAGGCGTGCGATGGAGAGCTCCCCGATACCGGTACAGTCCAACTGTAGACTACGGTCGCGTGCCCATTCGGCAATAGCAAGAAAGAGCGCCGCCTTGCCTGCATAGGTGATACCACCCGGTGCCGGATAATAGCTCGCCAGCGCGGCCTGATATTGGGCGACAGCGGCGTCCATGGTTGCCTGATCGTACAGATAGAGCGGTGTGCCATAGATGTCGGCAAGTTCGGCAGGATCGCAGCCACCGATGCGCAGGTTGGCGGCCGATGCTTCACCAACGGCAAGCGTATTCAGGGGGAAGAGTTCGAGACGAGATTCCGGAGTCATATTCGGTCATCTACTTTCGGCCACTCGGCTCAATGCGCGTTTTTGTCGCGGAGAATTGGGCAATCATCCCCGGCGCAGAGTGGCGCACACCGATGTGCCTATTGCAGAAAGGGATTCAGACACGAATTATCACGAATCCTCTCTGCGACGACGTCGCAGAGAGGATTCGTGATAATTCGTGTCCTTACGTGTCAAGAAAAGGCTTTCTGCAGTAGTGTCATCAATGCATACCCACGCGCTAACAGCGCAGGTTTCCCTGCGCTATGCAAAAACGCTCAATGCCATGTACGATCATCTTCAGAGGGACAGCCTGCTAGAACGAGGGTGCAGTCGCCGCCAATATGGATCCGAGTATCATGCTGACAACAATCAGGATGCCAAGCCCGTAAAAGACTTTCTCACTGAGTGTATATTTCTTCTTCTTTTTAGTAGCCATCATCTTTCCTAAATCTTGATGCACAACCATAGCGGTCCCACCGCGTCCGATTGAAAGTTCAACGCAAACTTCTATTCCAAGTATATCATAAATTCGGCCGATTGCAGCGAATTTGATAGGCGCTGTCGAGAGTGATACACTCGTCATATGTCACACAAGCGCGCCTTAACCTGGTCATTATCCGGGACGCTGGCAGGTCTCCTATTGCTGATCTTTCTGCTCTATAAGGTTCCACCCATCAGTGCGGACGGCCGGCCGGATTTTGTCATCGTCGGTGCATTCATCGTGGCGTCGATGATCATGATCAGCGGGATCGCAGCCTTCGTCTTCCTGGCGTTGCACAGGCGCTGGCCGGCACTGGCCGGCGCCAAACGCGGCAATCCCGAGCCGTTCATCGCCATTCGACAGGGTCTGTTGACAGGCGCGACTGCAGGAGCGCTCGCTGTGCTGGCCCTCAGCCAGATGCTTGACATCGCATTCGTGATCGGCATTATCCTGATCGCCGGTCTGACCGAGGCCTATATCCAGTCACGTCAATGACGTGACTAGGAAACCTGCCCGACTCGTGAAACCCTAGAGGGCCTGAACAGTATACTCTCCCCGTGTTCCTTTGCGGACCCTCTACACCTTGCCTTGGAAGCACCTCTCAATCCAGCAATCGGAAGGACGCCCGACAATGTGTGATTCTCGCCAAAATAGTCACTTTGAGGCTGACCTGAGCGCCCGTGCGCTAATCGTCGCCAAGATCGATGCGGGCAACGGTTATCAAACCGTGCCGGCGCGGACGCTGGCAGAGCAGCATCATCCGCTGGTCGAAGTCAGGCTCCCCCTGGTCATCACAGGATTGGACTCGGCCAATATTGCGGCGCTGACAAAAACGTTGTTGCATGCATACCCTGGCGAGCATCTCGTGACTCTCGTCTGCAGCGAAACTGAGGCTCAACTCCACGTCGTTCAATTGAGTCAATTGCCCGACCTCGCAGGCAGGGATGGCGCTCACGTCCTCGCCGTCCCGCCGCTACCGTACGGTTCCAGCTTCAACGATCTGCTCGAGATCGTCGCCCACCTCCGTGCGCCTGACGGTTGCCCATGGGACCGCGAGCAGACAATGGCTAGCATTCGCCACGATTTCCTGGGCGAAACCGTCGAGGTGCTCGAGGCCATCGACATCGATGAAACAGACGTCGACAATGCTGAACATATCGCCGAAGAGTTGGGTGATGTCCTGATGCTGGCGACCATGATGACGCAGATCGCCTGCGAGGCAGACCGTTTCCAAATATCGGACGTCCTGACCCACATTGTTGAGAAACTGGTCCGACGACATCCCCATGTATTTGGGGACCAATCGGTCAACGGAACTGAGGAAGTCGCGGTCAACTGGGATGCCATCAAAGCCGAAGAGAAGGCCGGCAAAGGCATGGAACCGGCCGGTCCGCTAGAGGGTGTGCCTGCGCAACTGCCGGCACTGGAAAAAGCGCGCAAGCTACAGAGCAAGGCCCGCAAGGCAGGTATCCTGGACCTGCAGGCGCTAGCCGCATCAGAACCGGCAATGACGGCATGGCTCGGCGCTACGCCTGATAGCGAGACCATCGGCGAGGCCCTGTGGGCGCTGGTCGCGCTGGCGGACGAGAACAACATCAATGCCGAAAACGCGTTACGGGCCCATGCGATCAACTATCGGCGAACGGTAGAAGAGACCGCGTAGGGCACGGAGCTTGCCCCCGCCTGTGGGGGCGGTATCCACCATCGGTTTGGTCACCCTTGTCTTCGGGATGAGTTCATTGCCACGCCCGATCATGTTCATTTCGTGGTCTGGCTCGGCGTCGAAGTCCATGGCTCTAGCGGAGCGCGTCCGCTACTTGGTAACCTGTCGACGGATGGCGTGTCTGAACTGCCGGAGTGCAAGATACCGACGGCGACGTCGTCGCCTGGTGAAGTCGCCGGTACATGGAAAACCGCGATCAGCGTTGTCTGTCCAAGAAGGTCGGGTGCTGGAAGCGAGCACATCGCCAATATGGCCCGCATTTTCTGGACGAATCCAGAAGCCAATGGTATGATTCGGATTCGTAAGCGCCCGTAGCTCAGCGGATAGAGCACTAGTCTTCGGAACTAGGTGTCAGGGGTTCGAATCCCTTCGGGCGTGCTTTATGAAGAGGTACTCGAGGTAGCGACAGTCAATTCTATTGATTGTCGTTTTGTCGCGTTCGACATTCAGCGATTTACAACTTGTGCTACAGGTTAGCACCTGATCGGGAATCCGTCAAGCAATTTCTGAAATCTCTTGGCACCTAGACGGTTTGTGAACACTTGCTCGGTGCTATGATCGCACGTGTTGCCCCTGGTGCGTATGCACATCGTCTGCCATCACTGGCCGGCGTTCGTGGGACGGGGGGCAACACCTTCTTCCACTGGAACCGGGCAGGTTTGCTTTATGGCCACAATCCCTGCTAGATCGTGACAGGCTTCTGGCACTTCTGACAACCTGTGATGGGCTGTGACAGGCTATAGCAGATCGTGGGAGACCGTGACAGATAGCTGCCGCAGCAAGACTAAGGGGCGACAAGTGAGAAAATTCATTGCAGCCGTGTTTGTGTCTGGGGTGTTGGTGATATTGTTGGTGGCGCTGTTGGTGACTGGCGTCATTGCTGGTACGGACGAAAGCGATTTAGACCCGCCGGTGTTGGTGGAATTGAGTATAGAACCAACCTACGTTGACACCTCTGGCGGTTCGCAGACAATCACCGTGACCGCCCGCATGACCGACAATTTGAGCGGGTGCTCCCCCATTGGATATAGCTGTATATTGGTGCTTTTGGGTCCATTGAATGGTCCAGACACGCAACGGGGAGAAGCCCAGATGGGTATACGTGAGCTGATTTCTGGGTCCGGAACAGACGGCGTGTACCAAAAAACATTCACAATTCCACAATACTCATTTGAGGGTAGATGGGTACTCGATTACTATACTGTGGTAGACAACGTACAAAACCGTTGCTCGTGGTACCGCGAACGTGAAACGTCCGACCCCTTTGTTCACGTCATTGACCCGCCATACTTTGTCAATGTCACGGATGATGAGCCGACACCAACGGAAACACCGACCCCTACGCCGCCGGCGACCTTGACCCCTACCCCATCACTCACCCAGGCACCGACCCAGGATGGTAACCGGGTGGGCCTGGTCGTCATCCACGACGACGGCACGGTTGTCCAGCAGTGCATCTCCTTCATTGAGCCGGAAATCAGCTCGTTGCAAGTGTTGGAACGTTCAGGGCTAGACTTGAACTACGAAGCCGGAAATGCCTTGGGGGCCGCCATCTGCCGTATTGACGCCGAGGGCTGTAGCTTTCCTGAAGAGGATTGCTTCTGCCAATGTCTTGAGCCGCCGTGCAAATATTGGTCATACTGGTATCGGTCTGACGGCGACTGGTTCTACTCATCGGCGGGTGCATCCAATCGCCGGGTCCGCAATGGCGATATGGAAGCGTGGGTCTGGAGCGAAGGCACTCTCAACACCAGTGCGGACCGACGTCCACCCGAGGATGTGGTTTTTGATACTGTCTGTTTGCCGCCGACCGCCACACCGACAGTCACGCCAACAGCTACTGAAACGGCAACGTCGAACGCGGTCTTTTTACCCATGGTTGAAAAGTAGCGCCGACTCTGTCACGATCTCCAAATACTACTCAATTTCTGTCACCGAATGTCACGATCTGCCTGAAACATTCGCCCAGATCGATTCTAAGCAAACAAACACCCCACGTCATCGCGGCGTGGGGTGTTTTGCGTTCTGGTGGCAGGCAGACAGCATTACCTATGGCGAAAACGAAACGGGGCCGCCAGGAGTGACCCGACAGCCCCGTAGACGGTGGAAAAATGACTAATCCGGAACACAGCCCTGCATGTCCCATGTACCGCAGTATCGGAGGTTATCGCCGCATTCACAGGGAATATGTCCGCCGTAGACTTCGCCAGCAAAGGTGGAAACAGCCTCAGGACAGAGTGGGTCACCGACTCCATCCTCCCACACGATTAGTTGCCAAGCGTTGCAGCCTTCGCAATGGTCGTCAGCGGTATGCCCTGGTCCGACGCAGACCAAACCACCGTCAAAAGAATCGGCGACGCTCCAGCTCTGGGATTCACAAAAAGCCGTCGCCACATCCGAACACAACGGCGGCGGCGGGGTTCTGAGGATCTCCCCAATCGTTGGACCACGGATCGGCAAATCTAAGGTGGATCACCGATGGGAAAACGGGCTGCGGAGCAGCCCTTCAGATAGACCTCGGCCGGCGTGCAGTGGCCAAGTGACTTGTGAGATCGTTCGGCGTTGTAGAAGTTGAAGTAGCGCTCCAAACCTGCTTCCAAAGCAAAGACCGATTCGTAATCGTGCAGGTAGATCTCTTCATACTTGACGGTCCGCCAAAGACGCTCGATGAAGATATTGTCCATGAATCGGCCACGGCCGTCCATGCTGATGGCAACTTCGGCATCCGAGAGACGAGTCGTGAATGCGCTGCCGGTAAATTGGGCCCCTTGTAGGGTAAGAACCGTGCGCCTTAACATGTTGCCATATCAGGTCTCACTGAACTTCCCTCCGAACCGGACATACACCTTTTAGCGTATCCGGCTCTCCAGTTTTCTCTTGGCTTTTTGGTTGACTCAGTGAGACGACCGGCATGTAGGTCTACATGGCACCTTTTGCAGAGAATCAACGTCTTGCGTCTTCTGGCGATCATGTCGCGTTCCCAGGCAGACTTGCCGGCGAGGTCCTTGAGCTTTCTGACGTGATGGACCTCGATGGGGCCTTGCCTTGTTCCGCACCATTCACATTCGTTCGCCTGTAGGCGCTGTCCCAGTTCTGTCTTCGTGCGATAGCGCCATTCGCTGGGGATGCTATCGAGGCCTGGGCCAAATGATACGGTCTTGCGTTCCAACTGTCTCGTTGACGACACAAGCTCGTATTCCTTGGCTGTTCCGTCATCCTTGGTATAGGTGACCACGTAACAGTTGGGACCTCTTTTGAGACGCTTTGCTTCGTGCTTGAGCGTGCTGCGATGCTTGTCTGCCAGAGTGCGCAGAAAGCTGGCAGTCGTTAGCCAGAGCACGTTCGATGCGATTGGCGTCAGATTGTCTGCAAGGGCATAGTAGCCTAGAAAGCCTCGGATTTCAGCATTGTACTTGAGTAGGAGTTCCAGTTCACTCAGATAGGTCAAGTTGCCTCTGCTGTGACCTCGCCAGTTCTGCACGGTGCCATACGTGTGTGCAAACATCTGGACTTTGTCCCAAGGGATTGAGAGTCTCAGCTGTTGATTCGCCACACGCTTTGTGACTGGAACACCGTTGCAGCGGTATCTTAATCGGCGTTCGCCCCGCCAACGCATGATATCGTAGCCGAGGAAGCGTACTTGCTTTCTGGCGTTGGTAATCAGTGTTTTGTCGGGCGACAGGTTCAAATTTAGTTCCGTTTTCAGGTAGTCGGCCAAGTGTTCTTTCATTGCGATTACATCAGCTTTGCTGCCGATGATGCCGATGACGAAGTCGTCAGCATACCTACAATACGTCATGCGCCGGAATTCCGGGTCTTGGGGGTCCGATGCTGGTGCATCAAGCATCTGCGTCGTCAACGTTTTGTAGAGTGTCCAGTCGCCGGATTCACGGGCCTTTTTCTTCGCTGTTCGGCGTCGATTGACGATGACGTTGTACTCTGGTGTGAGCCGTCTCACCTTGCCCATATTGAATTCGGCGATCTTGGCCTTCATCCATCGGTCCAGTTCATTGAGATAGATGTTCGAAAGTATCGGACTCAGATTACCGCCTTGGGGTGTGCCTGAGTACGTCTGGTGGTACTGCCAGTCTTCGATGTAACCGGCTCGCAGAAACTGTTCGATGAGGTGAAGGAATCGCTTGTCAGTAATGCATTGGACGAGAATACCCAGTAACGTTTCGTGACTGAGGTTATCGAAGAAGCCCTGAATGTCTGCCTCGATCCACCATTTCGTTCCGGTCATCTTCTTGACTTGTGTTAGCGCAGTGTGACAACTGCGCTTTGGCCGGAATCCATGGGAGGCATCGGAGAAGAGAGGTTCGTAGATAGCCTCAAGAATGAACTTGACTACGGTCTGAAGCAAGCTTGTCTTCAAAACTTGGAATTCCAATCGGGCGTAACTTCCCGTTGGCCTTGCTGATGTAGGTGCGGCGGACTGGAGCAGGTCGTGTATCTTGAGGCTTTCAGGTCGCTGATAGCCATTTGGATACGGTCCATGCTCATGCCGTCCACCGTCCTGTCATCGCTGCCGCAAGTCATGTTGCCCGGTTTCGATGCGATGCTTTCATAGGCCATCATCCAGAGGTCGGTGTTGTACAGTTTCTGGAACAGATTATCGAACTTGACCTCTGGCTTCTGAGCCATCCGGCTAAGTATGGTCAGCAATATGTTTGGGTCTTGCACTATGTGCTCCTCTCACATCGCCATCCATCAGAAAACCTGCTTGCCTTCGCCCTGTGAACGGTGCTACCGTCTCCTTGGCGGGGCGTTACTCCCGCAACTACTGCGCAAGCTCCGTTGCCTGGTCCGATATTCAGGCTCCTGTCGAGCCATAGCAATGGATGCGTTCGGACTCGGGCAATCCCCGTTTAGCCATTCATCCAGATGCGCTCGACGTAGGCGCCCCGTTCGAGTCGTTGCCCCTGTTATGTCAGGATACGTCTCTTGTGTGGAGATAGAAGACCGCGACCAACCGTTCTTCTATCCAAGAGAGAGTGAGTGTCACCATCGTTCTCACCCGATTCAACTGGCCCCGTTCGACTCTAGGGTTCAGGCAATCCAGCTTTCGCCATATCGAGCTTGCTCTGGGGGAACCCGTCCACTTGATGGAGCCGACGCTTCCCCTCTCATACATCACGCTTTGTTCCCATCGGTCTTTCGACCTTCAGGTAAGATGTTGAGCAGTTCCCACCTCCACTGGGAACGGAGGGTTGCCTCCACTGTAAATGAATGCCCGCACGGGCGCACGATCCGTGTTGAAGATTTTTGGTCGATTTTGCACTAGCGCTCGGTCGAGAGCGTCGGTACAGAACCCCGCATCCATCGTGTTTGAGAGCTGCCAGGTGATAACGTAGCGACTGAACCAATCCATGATGGCCACCAGGTACATGTAGCCCCTTGGCATGGGCACATAGGTGATATCAGCACACCAAACCTGGTTTGGCTGGGTGATCGAAAAACCACGCAGCAGATAGGGATAGATCTTGTGCTCTGCTGCAGGAATCGTCGTCCGTGGTCTGGGATAGACTGCCTCCAGGCCCATGAGGCGCATCAGACGCCGAACTCGCTTGGGATTGACGCAATACCCAGATCGTCGCAGATAGACCGTCATCTGCGGCACACCATAGAAGGGTGTGGCAAGAAACTGTTCGTCAATGCATCGCATCAATTCTAGATTGAGCGGCGACTCCCCGGCCGGCTGGTAGTAATAGCTGGTCCGAGGTAATCCCAATAGCTGGCATTGACGCCGAATGCTCAACTCCGAATGCTGTGGCTCAACCATGGCTCGTCTCGCTTCAACCGAAAGGGGCCAGCTTTTTTTTCAGCCATTCGAGCTCCATTCGGAGTCGACCGATTTGCTCGTATAACTCGGCTTCCCGCTCTTCTTGCTCATGTTCCTGTCGCACCCGTTTTCGGCTGAACGCTTCCGGTCCCGATTCGAGTAGTTGCCGCTTCCATTGGCTCACTTGATTCGGATGAACGCTGTGAACACTAGCGATCTGGCTGACAGTCTTATCGCCCCTTGTCGCCTCCAGGGCAACCTGGAACTTGTACTGGGCACTGTGTTGTCGTCGTTTCTTGCTCATCTTTCCTCCACAGACTATGGCTTGATTATAGCTGATAATCCACCTTAGCTTGTGGACCAGTTTTTGGGGATACCCTCATAACTCGACTTTGTCCATTAGGGCGTCATGAATTTAGTGAAATATGGGTTTGGCTGCGACCATATTCAGGTGGAAT
Organism: uncultured Chloroflexia bacterium; assembly: GCA_963848115.1. Taxonomy (GTDB): domain Bacteria; phylum Chloroflexota; class Anaerolineae; order Caldilineales; family Caldilineaceae; genus JAWKOK01. Next base: position 429,685 of record CAWKCP010000005.1, read on the forward strand.
AGCAGATGGAATCGACCAAGCCCCGCCAAAGAGAGTCCGGGAATCGGACAGATGTGGTTTGAGCGGGTGATCTGGTGAATTCCATATGAATCCACAAATAGTAGCGAACAAAAGCAATGGCATCGGAGAAGGTTGGCTCCGATTTGACATACCAGGCAGCGGTTCGAACAGGACTCACTACCATACACATTTCAGGAAGGTGAACAGACAGGCAATCTGAATTCAACCAGAACAGTCAGATCTTGATTCAAGAAGTACTCAAGCAAGTCCGATCCGAGCTGAAAAAGGCTGAGATCGCATCGATCAGTGCGATGAATCTGGTTCTTCCAACCGTCTTCAAGTGCGATGACGCCCAGGTAGATGATCCAGATGTAGGCCAGGCAAGCAGCAATCATGAGCCGATGCAATCGCCGAGGATCGCTGATGTGGCTTTTGTGAAGCTGAAAGCCACGACTTTTCTGGTCGGAAAAGAAAGTCTCGATTCGCATGCGTTTGCGATAAAAACGACAGGCTTCTTCCATGAGCGGCAGGTTGGTCACCAGGTAGATAGGCTCCTTGCATTCTCGGTCCCACCAGAGAATAACCATCACAGGACCGTACGCTTGTCGGGTGAACAGGACATCATGCAGTGCGCTGCAACTATCGGGCCAAGGCTCACAATCATCCAGGCTCATCCAGGCACCGTCGTGATAGACCTGGGTATTCTTGGCCGTTCGACAGACATATTCCCAGCCGACGGTGGCGACAAAGGTCTGCAATTCGATGCTGTCGAACTCACCATCGCCCAACAGAACCACAGAGGCATCGTCCGGTAGCAGAGCCTGCAGTTCGTTGAGCAATTCAACGTGCATTTCGGCGGCAAAGTGTCCTTTGTTGCCGGTTCTGACCATCCAGAGCAGTGGAATCGCTCGTTTCTGGTAGATCAAACTGACCATCAAGGTCACGCAATTGCGGCCCACTTCGCTGCCGTCAATCGCAATGACCAAGGTCTGACTCGACAGGTGCGCCAGCAAGTCCTCGATAAATGGAAGCATATGCCATTCGTAGCTGACCTGCTTGTTCTTGTACCAACGGCTCAGCCGTATTTCCTGACTGGTGACCTTGGCCTTGCCGGGTGCCTTTTTGGCCACTTCTCGTGTACTTGTGCTTTTGCTGGCCACAATGCCGTTGATGAACATGGCCAGTACCTCTATTGACTGTCGCAGACGCCCAGTTGGCTCGACCGGATGAAGTTGCATCAACGCCGCGTCGATGGCACGATATCGTCTTAGGTTGTCGCTCATGCTTTGCTCCTTTTCTTTGGTTGGAATCGAAGCTTACATGAGTGACAACCATTTTCAAATCATCCCTCCTTTCGAACTAATTTTCTGTATGGTAGTGAGCGAACAGGAAGCGGCTGGTCCTTGGTCAAACAGGCGGCGAACAGGGTGACTAAGGAAAAGAGACCCAAGAGGGCAGGGGTGGTGCGAGCAATAGACAAATCTGACCACTGACGTTGTGTCTCCAGGCCAAGATGGGTGCGACTTTCCTGAAAGGTGACCTCCATGCCCCAACGCATGATGAACCAATCTAGAATCTGCTGCGGTTGAACGCGCAAATCCGTACAGAGAAAGGCGGTGGGGGCGAACTTGCCTGCCGGATCCCGGACCAAGACCCAACGAATGGGCAAGGGGTCAAAGCCGGAGGTGTACCAAAGGCTCGTGCCGAAGACAATTTCAACGGTCTTGGATTTGCCGCCATACCACTTGATCGTCAAGCTGAGCCATACGGTCCTGGGAGACGAACGACTGACCAGTGGACTCTTGGACCGGCTCACGTTCAGGAGTCACATCCTTGAATTTCGTGGCGAGTCGTATCGCCTCACTCAGCAAACTGCACAAGCGTTACGAAATGATGGTAACGCCGAAAAGGACGCATCATGCGACTCGATCTGACCTTGCACGAGGCTGAGACGTTGCGCCATTGCCTGACCCAAGCGCTCGCGCTCCATGAAAGGGACGTCGATGGCCAAGTGCTCAAAAACCTCTTGGAAAAAGTGGATGCGGCAGAGGTGTGCTCGACGCGTTCCGTTCGTTGTCCCGTCTGCCAGCAGTCATTCAGCCAGGAAACTGCTGGACGCACCGGCGTCTATTGCAGCCCGGCCTGCAAACAGAAAGCGTACCGCCAACGACGCAACGCTTGGCGCAGACAGGTCGGACCCTACGCTTCTCCGTGAATGCTTGTTGTTGCTCTTTTCTTCTTCTATAAGGAAAGGAGGGGGCTTTTGTCAATGAGCGCTGCCGCGCTTTTCGGTGATCAATTGACGCGCTTTTTGGTGATCACCAATTCTTAGATGGTATCCAAGTGCCGCGATTTTCGGTGATCAAATGACGCGCTTTTCAGTTGACAAAAACACGCCATCGGTAACCAGAACCACTGCGGCCCTGGGTTGCCAGCGACGCACAATACATACCATCTGCAGGATCCAGTCAATCGAAGTCTTGTGGCGTTTGCCGTTGACCTGATTGACCGCTGCGCTTGGCGCTAGTACAGGTCGGCACGAATAATCATACAGATAGGGCTTTACCCTGATAGGTCCATTTGAAGGGCTTGGCCATGGTTTCGTTGTAGTAGTCAATGAACTGTATGACCTTGTTGTGCAAGTGTTCCTTTGAGATGAAGCTGCCATTTTTGAGTAGTTTACGAACCAGAATGCTGAACCAGATCTCGACCTGATTCATCCACGAAGCGTGCTTGGGTGTGTAGTAGAAAACGATGCGGTGCTCCGGGTTGCTCAGAAACTCAGCTCGAGACTTCATGGATTTAAGGATGCCGGAGACGCCTTTCTTGCCCAGGTCAATGTCAAGATCGGATTCGGCTGCCACCAAACGAACCAGGGATTCAGAGCAGTGTGTATTGAGGTTGTCGACGACAATGTGCCAGCGTTTGATCTCTGGATGGGTGCTGACCAGCAACATCATATGGGCCACGTAGTCTTCTTCCGTGCGAGTTGGACCGGAGGTGGCCAGGAGCACACCGCCCTGTGAGACATTGAAGGAAACGATGAAAGCCAAGGTGCCGTGCCGGATGTACTCGTATTCAATCAGACGAGGCTTGCCTGCCATGGTTGGTTTCTCGGGAAACTTATGCTCACGCGCCTGAACACCGGTCATTTCGTCGTTCGAGATGACGATCTCGCCTCGCTCTGCCAACTCAGGGGCTTGGCGATAGAGTTCGTTGATGATGGCAACCTTGATAGCGAACAATTCATCCTTCTCCGTGTTCAGCCAGTAGCGATTCAGGTGAGGGCGAATTGACGCATCTTTTTAAAAGCCTCGCCGCATGTCGAGGTGAAATCGTGTCCACTATGTTCCGTGCCATCATTTCATCGGCGATTTCTCGACCTGTCCACTGGCTGATGGGGCGGCCTGATTTCTCTGGCGACTCGCATGCTAGCGCCTCCAACAGACAGCGTTGGTCTGCTGTGATTCGGATGGGACCACCTGGACGAGGCAGGTCTTCCAGCCGCTCTTCAACACTCAGTTCCTCAAGCGGGATCGGCTCTAGCGTCAGCCATCTTTCTCGCCACTGCTTGACTGTAAGACGGCTCATTCTGAGACTACGTCCGATTTCAGAGTTAGTTTTCCCGTCTGCAGCCTGCAGAATTATCCAAGCTCGTTTGGCGATTTGTTGTCTCGTATTATGGCGTACGGCAAGCTTATACAGTCCCTGTCGCATTTCTTTCGGCAACGTGATACATGTTGGTTTTGGCCCAGGCATCCTTCTCTTCCTTTCTCTTGGTCTTGATGCCGGCCATCCTAACACATATACATAAAGTCGCAGTACCGCAAAAGTTGCTACGAGATTTGAGGGAAGGGGTTTTCATGACAAAATGGTTCCAACATTCAAAGGAAGGAGCCAGTGTCATGAGAACCCCACAAGCATTTTATGCAGGAAAGCCGATTGTGTACAGTTATGAACTGGATGTCTGCACCGGGTGCGAAGGGCCATTGCGGATAGCGTACACGAGCGGGGCCAAGACGGTACAGACAATGAGCGATGTATTGGGGTTCGTCCATCAGCCACGAGAGTGTCGGAACCCAGATTGTGTCCGATATGGCATTCACCACCGGTCGGCCCGATGGGAGCAGAGCGCACCGCGCTATTGTACATTCGGCTACGATGTAATTGCCCAGATCGGCTGGGTGCGGCAAACGCAGCAGCAACAATTTGAGGCGATACACGAGAGTTTGCAGCCCCATCTTGAACTGAGTGAGTCGCAGGTGCGCCATCTCTATCATGAGCGATATCTGCCGCTATTGGCCTGTAACGAAAGACAGAGTTGGCATCAGTTGAACGAAATGTCAGCACAGAGCGGACTGCTCCTGAGTCTGGACGGACTATGCCCGGAGGGAGGCGAGCCGCAACTATGGGTGGTGCGAGAACTGCAAAGTGGTCTGACCCTACGCAGCGGATGGTTGAGTCAGCAGGATGAGAGCACCTTTGTGAACTTTCTCCAGCCCATTGCCGATTTGGGCTTGCATGTAGCCGCCGTGTTGAGCGACAAGCAACGAGGGTTGGAACCGGCAGTACCAGTCGTCTTTCCCCAGGCCAAACATGCGTATTGCCAGATGCATTACCTCAAGAACATAGCTGAACCTGTGGCCGAGGAGGACGAAGCGATGAAAGTCGCACTACGCAAGGATGTACGTAGTCGGGTGGGTGTCCTGATTCGGCAGGAAAAGGTCGAGAGTCCAGGTGTATTGACCGTCACCGGTTTGATTCCCTCACCGGTCGAAGAGCCGCCCTTGGCAAAAGCGGCGGATGCGCCCGCTCAAGACTCCCCCATCCTCTCCGATCCTGTCGAAATCGAACGAGAAGCCATCGTGCGAGACATCCTGCGTCGTGTGCGCTACCTGCTGACCCTCAAAGGGCGTCCGCCATTTCGCTTGGCTGGTATTGAAATGTTCGAACGCTTGAGCGAAGTGGCCGCTTGTTTGGATGTACTCCTCAGCCGAAAGTGCGATGACCGCCTACTTGCCGTGAGCGAGGGGCTGCACCAAGCGCTTCTCTCTGTGCATGCCGATTATATCGAATTACGCCAAGCGGCTGATTGGTTGGAACATATCGCTGACCTACTTGATCCCGAAGACAAGCCCCAACGTTCTGGCGCAGAGGTCAAACAACAACTCTTTGACTACCTGGATGACATCAAACCACAGAACCCTCTGCCTCGACTTTCTACCTTCTACGACAAGATAGGAAAGACGTCCCGCTCTTACGCTCCTGGCTTGTTTCATTGCTACGACTTGACTGGTTTGCCACGTACCAACAATGAGCGAGAAAGTGAATTCCGCGACCTGAACCGACGTTTGCTCTCTACCACTGGGCAGCGAGGCCTTGCCAAACGCATGATTCACCGCCAGGGGGCTTGGGAACTGATCCCGCGTCCTGGCTCTTTGCCTGACACCGTTACTGCCTTGTCTCAGGTTGACAACCAGGCGTTTGTTCAAGAGCGGCAACGCCTGCGCAACCATCGCAGTCGATTCCGTTTGCATACCCGTTCCGCTACACAGTCGAAGGCTCAACTCGAACAACTGGCGCAGCGATGGTCTGCTCTCTACCCTGACGATACTTCATAGCAACTTTTGCGGTACTGCATAAAGTCAGCACAATCATCTGTACAACTATTCGTGCCGTCGTGTACTAGTACGGTGAGGAAGGGCAGCGCCCACACTCGGATACTCCAAGGCACGGGCACGATCAGCATCATGCTCACCCAGCGCAATCCGAACGCATACACCGTGTACTTGTGACTGGAACGCACGCCGTCTCGAAAAACACCTTTGGCCTTGATCTTGTTGCCTTTACGCCGTTCCAGTGTCTCATCGGCGCCGAACACCAGCGGCACGCCAACCGTGCCGAATGTCGCAATCAGCAGACCCAACAGAATCTCACTTACCACCAACCCTGACCACTTGGCTCGACTCAGCACTCGATGATAGTTCTGAAATTGCCGGTCATCTTGCAAACCCGTGGTGCGTAATACCGCCGACACTGTCCGTTTTCCCGGTGTCAGAATGGCGCCAATCGTCAAAATCTGGACCATGTCCCAGATCCGATAACTGAAAGCTTGCCCAAAGGGGGCTAGAACTGTCATAATCTCGTTGGGTAGTGTGAGCATTTGGATTCCTCCTTGGTCTGAGAAATCCAGCTTACACTACCTGCCTCTTTCTTTCTACCCCTTTCGCCGAGTTTGGACAAAGTCGAGCATAAAACGTTCGTTACAATCGATTCTAAACAAACAAGAACCCCACGCCATGGTAGGCCGTGGGGTTCTTGTTTGCGTCTTGGTGAAAGTCGGTGACAGGTTCTACGAAATTATGGCAGATCGTGACAGATAGCTGCTGCAGCATGACTAAGGGGCGACAAGTGAGAAAATTCTTTGCAGCAGTGTTAGTGTCTGGGATGTTGGTGGCGCTGTTGGTGACTGGCATCATTGCGGAAACGGACGAAAGCGACTTAGAGCCACTGAGATTCACCAAACACGTTTCTGAACCGCTTGTTCGTTCGCCGATTGAGGCGATTTGCCTGCCGTCTGGTGACCTCTTGGCGGAACTATCCCTCAAACCGTCAGTATGCTTTTTCTGGCCAGTGCCGTCGGCTATGGCTGCTGGTCTTGCCAATCACATCTTCTCGATCCGGCGACTCTTGCTCACACCATTCTATCCAGTGACTTCCCAAAGATAATCTCACATGACGACCAGAATTTCTTGAATGCCTGTTTAGGAAAAATGAGCATCGTGACCGACCAAAACCTGAAGAATTCTTCAAGTTTCACACTAATTGAGACCATGTTGGTCTATTTCGATACCCAGAGCGACCAGATGGGACCAATTCCGATGCTAGGACTCTATATACTTTAGAAAAACCAGCTGAAAAACCGATATTTGATATAGGATTTCCATTGCTTCCAAGGGAGGACAAAATTATGAATATCTTGCTATCTTGCTGCCTAAATCTTATGAATTCGATTAAGGATGAAGAAGGGCAGGACTTGATTGAGTATATGTTGATTCTGGGAGTGATTGCCGTTGTATCAGGTGTCACACTGGCGTCCCTTGGAGGCAATATAGCCGGTCTAATGGTCGCGGTCTCAAGACTGGTAGCCGACGCGATCGGTGGTGTGTAACTCTTGTGTAACTGAAGTCTGATCTACGTAAAAAAGTCAAGAATGAATAGATGATTCTGTCCTGAATCTACGGAAGTTTCTCATCACCTGTCATAAGTTCCGAAAACCTGTCACTGCCTGTCACTCAGATCCGATCTTAGTGTTATCTATTTAGAGAATCTGTGATGACCACCGGGTACGACTGCACTTAAGCGTGGAATCATGACGCCCACGTTTCGGTAAGTTCGGTCATCTGTTTCGAGCGTCTCCCACGGCGTCTTGGCGGGGTCTATGGAGAAGGCGGTACCTTGAACCAGCAGAGTTCTTCGTGTGACCAACGATGGTCGGTCAGAGCAGCAGCCATGGCCGGAGTGCGCTGAACCCAGTGACGTCGCCAGTTGTTGAGCCAAAGCCCAATGCGCAGGCTGTGGTGATAGTCACAGAAGTTGTAGAGGCAGCCAACAAGATACATGCCAGCGGACAGAGTTGCCTCCTGTTGAGCTGGGCAGCAGTTGCGACGAGAAAGGCAGGCCAAGCGTTGACGAAAGGTGGCATTGAGCCGTTCGATGTAGGCTAGGCAGTATTGATGACGCCCACGCCTTGAGAAAGCTGCAGCAACCCGGTCACTTGCGCTGGCACGCCCTGAGCAATGCGGCGCTCAATGTCGAATTGCTTAGTGGAACGCTTCTTGACCACCTGGACGATCACAATGTCAGGCTAGGCTACCAAGCGAGGCCGCCCTGGAGCGCCATATTTGGGCAGCGGTGACCGGAACGCTCTCTGGAATGCGCCAACATAGGTGACCAATTCGTCAACGGCCAGCAGGAGAGGGCGGCAACGAGCCATCTTTTGCACTTTGCTCGCCAGCGATTTAATGAGACCCTTATCGCGGCGCTCGCTGATGATACCGCCTAGCCAGAGTCGGGTCGAGACCATGATCGCCATCACCATCCAGACGCTTCGCCCGTGCAATTTAGCCTTGATTTCGTCTGCCTGCACCTGTTGCAGATCAAACTCGCTCTCTTCTACTAGAGATTCATGGACGGCCTGACAATGTTCACCTGCTCGCTTATGCCAGCTCTCAACCGTCCGTTCGTCCAGTTCAAATGCCTGTACGATAGCTAGTACCGAACAACCACATGCCAGGAAAATCACCACCTGAAGCACAATCTTAGGATCCGTGCGTAGCCGATACAAGATTGTCCGCTTGGTCGCACTGAAACTCTTGTCACAGACCGTGCAGAGGTATCGCTTCTCTGTCCAACTATGGATCTCGATATTGCCTCTACTCTATTGTCCTCTTGCAGGACAGTCGAAATTGAGACAGAATACCTTCTTTGGGTTCATGGCTTGCCTCCTTGGCTTGGTAATCCAGGAGATAATGTCCATGAACCTCCTTATTGTCAGGTCAGAATACGCTCCCCACGCTTAAGTGGGGTCGTACGTATGGTGGCGATTGGAGAGGAAACCAGATAAAATCAGGGAAGACCTTCAATCGCCCTAGACGATTGTTTGGGTCAGCCCGTTGTTGGTGTTGTAAACACATGCAACGGGCGAACTAACTATGTCATGTGGTCTATCGGACCTGAGTCCTCGTGAGACCCCCTCATATCCTGCTCAACCAATGGCAGGTACTTCTTCAGCACCATGATGTCAGAATGGCCCATTAGTCTGGCCAAGACATAGATATTCATACCATTGCGCAGACAGTTGATCGCAAACGTCTGCCGCAACGCGTGGGCCGTCATGTGAGAAAGGCCGGCGCACTTCTTCAGTCGCCTCATGATCTGCGCCAAGCCGGAATAGGTCAGCCGTTGTTTGTCAGACAGAAACGAACAATGGTCCTGTTTCGTCGGGATTCCCCCGCTCTGCCAGGTATCGGCGCAACGCCTTTCGGAATATGGCCCCCACGTACGTTGTTCGATCCTTCTGCCCCTTGCCCTGAATGACCAGAACAGTCCCGGCGGCCATATCGACATCGCGAACGTTCATGGCGCACAATTCAGAAGCACGAACGCCGCTATCCAGCAGGAAGAGCACAATAGCCAGTTCCCGCGTCGATGAACAGGCCTTGGTCAGTTTTCTGACTTCATCGGCTGACAACGCCGGCAACACCTTGTGTTCCATCTTGGGCATTTTGACGCGCTTGAAGGGGCTTTCGTCGATTAGGCCATCGCGCACGCAGAAGTTGAGGAAGGTCCGGATCGCCCTGGCGTTGCCGTGTACGGTGTGTGCTGCCAGACCCCGATCCGATTGGGAAACCAAAAATTGCTTGATATGTCGATGGTCGAGGTCATCCAGATAGACGATCCCCTCACTCTTGCACCATCCAGAAAAACCCGAGTTGATCACGATAGAACTGCTGCGTTCCCTTCGTGAACCGCTGCGCCTTTGCGTCCAAGCAATGCAACTGAACCAGTACATAAAACGTATTGCTTTGGCTTATGGTTTTGATCTTATCGAGAATCAGATCAAAGGTCGGTCCCCCCAACCCGTTTTTTATATCTTGGCCCATAACAACTTCTCCCAATCAGCGACCAGTACAAGAGCTGGGAGTATGAGCATGGCCCCTGAAATGGGCCGGGGCCACCTCTGCCGGCGGCCGCTGATTTGTAATTTTTTTTGGTTTGCTTTTGGATTGTGGGAACGGTTTTCCTCATCTGAGCTTGTCGATGATTTAACCGCGATTACCCGGGTAAATCGCGGCGGGAAGCTGCTCCCACTAACCATTAATTACAGCTTCAAGGACATTGAATTATCTAAAGTTTCGAGCCAAATGCGCCTCTGGCCTGAAAAAACGGCCAGTCTGATCGGCATAGAAACTGATGAACGTCGAACATCGAACGTCAAATAAATGTATTCTGTCTGTTTTAAAAAAGATTTCGCGATGATTTTTTCCGAGCGTAACCACGGACTATTCTCCTTTTTCCTTTATATGCTTCCGGCAGTCGCTCTTCAGGATTGAGCAACTGGATCTCGTTGTACCAGGCCTTCCAGTTTGGATTCTTTTCAAACCATTTGGCATACACTTTCTCGGAAGCTTTTTTAAAAGGCGCGGTATCGGGATAGGTTACCGTATAGCCTTCCTCTTTTGCCTTTACTATGAACTCCTCTTCGCGAACATACTGCCAGGCGTCTGCCAGTTCAATAGCACTTTTTGCGGCGTCTGAAACGATCTCTACGCTGACTATCATTGAGCTTATTCCAGGCTTTGGGGGATATAAAGATTATCTTTTCGGGTTGACATCTGGTTGAGGATGGCGAAGCTTTTCACCACTTCTTTTAGCTTGAAAAGATAATTGCAGTAAACGCCAAGATCGTTGGCATTTACCAGGCCGGTCTGCAGAGAGGTGTCAAGCTCACCCCAGTCGGTCGGGGTAACGGTAAATCCGAAATCTTTGTAGATGTCTACAAACAGGGGATTCTGCATGCACCGCAGTTTCACCCCTTTCGCGTCCTCAATTTTGGTAATGGGTGTGGTGCTGGATATGGCAGAGCCATTGCAGTCGGAATAGATGCCCAGCGCAGTCAGGCCGGTAAGCTTCACTGACTTTCCTCAGAATCTCGTTAACGACACCGGAACGCCGCGCAACTTTATAATGCTCCATGCTTTTAAAAAGGTAGGGCAATTGCAGGAATTGGATATCCGGGTAATATCCGGCGATGCGACCGGCACTCGTGGCCCCGATATCCACACTGCCCATCTTGAGAATTTTATTGGCCTCTTCCTCACTGTTGGTCAAGGTGCCGGGGAAACACCGTTACTTCGATCTCACCGCCGGTTTTTGCCTTGACCAGATCCTTGAAGGTTTCGGCAAGAAGTTGATCCGCATCAAAGGTGTCATTCCGGCCATCGAACTTCAGGGTGATCTTGCCGGCCTCCCCACCCACTACCCCGAATACTATCACCATCGTCATCATCAGAAATACACTTATCAATCTTTTCAAAAATAATTTGAATTGTTGCTCTGCATAGCCGAGTCTCCTTTCAAATGGTTTTAAGTGGTTTTAAGATCATTTTCGCATTGAACGCCCCTATTTAGGCCCCAAAAAAATAGTTTCCACCTCCTTTCGCGAACAAATTTCCAAAATATTTTCTATCGATCCCAGCTTGTTTCCCCTTCAGCCCATATTTAGTAAAATCGATAGAATTCCTTCAATTCCACACTTGTTCGCCTCTGGAGAATTCGTCATTCGACATTCATCATTCCCTTTATACCCTCATTCAAATACGTTTTGATCTGCTGCAAACTCATTCCCTTCAACCCCATATGGTCCAGGTTGCGGCCCTCTTTCCGGCAATCTTTTCCCATGATAACCGATCCCAGATCGATCAAAGCGTTCATCATCGGTGTCTCCACCCCCACAGCATCTGCAACACTCGCCCAGGCCAACCGAACCCGTAGGGCATGTTTTCAGTAACATACCGGTTCTCTAATGAATCGGGGCCTTTGACAGGTGTCAGACCGGCGCTGCCGTTTAAAGATTCCCTAGAGCGTCCCGCGTGGACCGTAACCGGATTCCACCATCATATCTACCCCGGTTGGAAGATCAATTCCAAGCCGCTGCCCGATGTCAATCCTTTCCTGGTCCAACGTTTCAATGACGCGCACGACCGCGGGCGTCATCCCCTCTTCATACATGTAGAACTCGCCATGGGAACGTTCAATTCGTCCGGCGTTTAACAGGCAACCGGCCGGATGCAGCAGGGGTGTCAGATGCCCGAACCCGGTTTCGATCACTGTTTTTTTCAAGGCGAAGGGGTATAAATCTTTAATTTTTTCATAGACCAGCGCCCCTTGTTTCCGGGTACGGCCGCCAGTGCACAAACCGCACGGATGTGAAACGTCTGCACTTTACCGGGTGCGACCAGCCGGGTGGCAAACGGAGCCCCCCGGTTTCTGCGACTATTATCTGCTTGAGATTTCCGCTCGCCCGTAAGGTCTCTCGAAACTCGAGGGCGGCAAGTGTGCCGGGCATGAGGACCACCATCTGCTCCTCTTTCAGATGGGGAGCAAGGAGCCGGGCATATGAGGACGCCGCAAATCCGGGCAAAGGGATAAAGATAACCTCGACGTCCTCAATCGCTTCGACGATATCAGATGTGACAAGATTCAGCCTTGCTTTTCCGTGGCCGGCGACCCCCGTCATTTCGATCTCGCGGCCTTCAAACACTTTTTGCATGGATGCCGCGAATTGCTTCATTTCAAACATGTTGACCGACAGACCTTTAAGGGAAAGATCCGCTGCTATGGTATGAGAGCCGTTTCCACCTCCCATAACCGCACTTTCATCGGGTTCATATGAACTTCCTTTATCTAACTTTTAAGTCGGGAATGAATATTGACGATTTGTTGTATCGCTTTCAGGCGAGGCGTTACAACCCCTACGAGCCGGAGGCTTCGCTCTGTCTTTTCAATTTAAATCGATAGCATTCTTATCGTATTCAATCAGATGATGGTGTAAATCATGCGCAAACAGGATCTGATTTCAATAAATAGGTACTAAGCTTTTTCCGAGACTACACTCGAAAAAACTCGGCCCCTCCGGGGCAGCAAACACGCTGATTATTTATACAGATTTCAGGTGTCGGGTGTCAGGTTTCAGCATCTAAAACTTCCTTTCCCTGACACCTGAAACCTGACACCTTACGTTCCTGACAAATATGTTGCCCGAAAAAATTAGCTAATCGCCTAAGTGAAAGGTTGATTTTTTATAACTGTCATAGGTGTCCGCCATCAGGCATAAGGTAGCTCGCCTTCCATCAAGGGAAGGACCGTCCCCAGCCCCTGGGCTTTAGCCCTAGTGTAAATCTCTTTGGCCATGGCCACGTCCTCGATGGCCAAACCATAATTGAAATCGATGATACGTTCCTTTTCGTTCCGACGTCCCGGCTTGTTCCCTGCGATGATCTCCCCCAACTCGACATGCAAATTTGGCAGGGGGCCGTCAAACCCGCCGACTTCCCGGTGGGCCTGGTTAAGCTGTCGCCAGTCATCGGTAACGAACTTATCGACCCTGTGCAAAGTCCGATTTTCCCACCCGCGGTGATGGACCGGCAGAACCAGTGCCCCCTCCGAAACCCAATTCTCTTTGAAAATCGGTTTATCAAGTCTACCCGTAGCGGTCACGATAATTTGAGTGCCCTCGATGACTTCCCTCGCGGATTTTCCGATCTCGATCTTTACCTCAAGCACATTGGAAAGGGCGGAAACAAACCCACTTAAAATCTGAGGATTGATGTCGAATACCCGAACGGTCTCTATCGTAGGCACAGCAGCGGCCAGGGCCAGTAAATTATACCTCCCCTGGACCCCGGCGCCGACAATACCGACGACAGCGGGATCTTTTACGGCGAGAAACTTGGCGGCCACGGCCGAGACGGCTCCGGTCCGCATGGCCGTGATCCATCGGCAGTCCATCACGGCAAGGGGTTGACCGGTTTGGACATCATTTAGAATAAAAAGACCCATCACCGGAGGAATGGCAAGGGAGGTATTGTTGGAAAAACTGCTGACCCATTTGAGCCCGGCAGCCTTCTTACGGGGAAGGTATCCGGGCATGGCATGAATAAATGCATTCCTGGGATGAACACCGGGCTTCGGCGGATTTTCAGTTTCACCCAGTCCATGCTCCTTTAAGGCATCCTCCACGATCGGTATCGTCTCCGCCATGGTGACCCCCACGGATATGACGTCTTCCTGGGATAGATATAGCAGTTCGATCCTCTTCATGACGCAATCTTTAGCATGTTGTATGTCTTTTGCACACTCTGCGAAGCAGAAATTATCTCGATAATTATACAGAAGATTCTCGCAGTTTTCCTGTTCCCTGATAAAAAACGGAAATAGTTCACCGAATTATAGCGAATCCAGTACCTTCTCTACATTATCCACCCGGGCTATCCTCTCGTAGCGAAATATTTTTTCCTCATGGGCACCGAGCAGCTCGGGTGACGTGCGTTTTTCTCTGAGATCACAAAGCTTGGTTGCCCCCCAGAGAATCCAGTGCAAAGAAACCATGGGTTCTCTGATGCGTATCTTTTTTCTGAGAAGCTCAACGCTCTTACCACTTAAGCGGGCATAGTCTTCTATAAAGGCTTCCCGATCCTCTGCATTGAGAACGTGCGGCGAACACCACAGCTGGGCGGGCTCGGAAAGGAAACAACTCAGGTCATAAGAGCAATCATCCACCCTGGGCTTCTCCCAGTCAATCATTCTCAACCCTTCCGCGGTCCTGATAAAATTGTCGCAGCCCACATCCGTATGATTCAAACTGTCGGCCTGGAAAGGAAGGTCTGATTTCAAGATTCGCAATCCGATTTCTTCCAAAATCCGCTCAGAACGGGCAATTATCTTTTCTTCAGCAGTTCGCCTGATTTTATAGTGAGCGATATCCTTTTGAACAAAATCATAGGTATCTTTCAAGGGATCCTGCCAGGAAATAAAGTTGACCCCGCAATGATCCAAAAAATGTGAGTTTTGCCAGCAAGGCTGCAACTTGCGCTATATGGGGCTGATCGAGCAATAGATGAGGGCCTTCCAAATACTGTTCGATCAGGATGTCAAACTCGAAGTGCCGTCTGGTATCGTCGAGGTGATAGACATCCGGCGCAAGCCCCCGGCCTTCGAGAAACTTCAGCGCGTTGTATTCGTATGCGACCTGATTGCTGAGTCCACTTTGCTGATCAATGTTAACGCGAAAAATAAATTCTTTGCTGTCCACGCTGATATGGAAATTCAGATTATAGGATCCTGGAGTCATTTTATGGATTTCCAGGGAATCCATATTTTGAACTCCCAGAATTTGCGGCGAAATATTCTTCAGATATTTCTCAATACGTTCCCGCAAACCGGTCGTCGTCGTCTTTGAGACGCCGCGGCCCGCCCTTTTCATTTCAGCACCTTGTCGCCGAGTTTTTTTAGAACTTTTTGGATATGATTTTTTAAGGTTTCGCCGGCGCGCTGTCCATCCCGTCTCCTCAATGCATCCACCACTTCCCTGTGATCGATGAATTGGTCCAACAGCTCCTGTTTACTGAAAATTTGATAATGCCAGAATCTGGCGGAAATACCTTGCAGTTCATGGAGAACATCGATCAATTTTGGATTATGGGTGGCCTCATAGACGAGATTGTGAAAATCGAATTCACATTGCATCAGCTCTTTCAGATTTTCATGATCTTGTTCTTCCAATTCGCTGACCCGCTTTAAAATTTTATCGAGGGCTTCCAGTTCTTCCGCAGTAATCCTTTCCGCAGCCAATTGTCCGGCCAACCCTTCAAGAACAGTCCGAATTTCAATGTTATGTTTGTAGATATGGATGTCGACCGGTGAGACGATGGTTCCTGAACGGGAGAATCGCTGGATGAGACCGTCTCTTTGGAGTTGAAGCAGCACTTCCCGCATGGGGGTTCGCCCCAAGCCGTAATGATCCATCAAAACCTTTTCGTTTAACGGCGCCATCGGCTTGAGTTCATGCGTAACGATCCGGTACCTGAGATCCTGGTAGGTTTCGTCTTTCTCTGAGGTCATGGCAAGAATGATTCGCCTAAAAGGCAAGTTGGCTAAACGCTAATAATTTTTTAAATGAGAAAATGAGTTAAAATTAAAAATGAATTAATCCTCCAAAGTAACGGCGGACAAGAATGAGCTAAAGTTATGGTATTCTGTCAATTTTATAAAAAAGATTGAGCGAAGCATTTTCTTAATTCTTGTCCGCCTTGCTTTTTGGCGGATTAGGCATTTTAGCTCAATTTAGGCATTCGTTTAATCCGCTATAGCAGTCTGTTATAATAAGGGGCTGAAGCAAACATAAAATAGGACAAGGTAGAATTTAGTGGAACTGATATATCAGTTTAAAATTTTTAGTATATTAATTTTCCGCCTCTGTCAAGTCTAAATTGGATGTTCATTCTAACCATAACCTTTCTCACGAGCGCCGCCTCTGCCGCGAACGTCCAGTCTGATCGGAAAAGAAACACCCCAGCAAGACAAATGTCGAATGTCGATTGACGAATTCTCCAGAGGCGAACAAGTGTCGAATTAAGGAATTCTTTCTATTTTATTTGTTATAAAAAGCAGAGCGAAGCCTCCGACTCGTAGGGGTTGTAGCGCCTACGCCTCGGAGAGCGACATCCACCATTCGTCAATCGTCAATCTTCATTCGTCATTCCATGTAGTTTCACAAAAGCGTCTTCGAGGTGCCAGGTGAACATACCCAAAAAAGGTGCAGCCATTTCGGATACTGAAAAAAAGTAGTTGCAGTCAGCACGAAATAATTGACTTTGGCTCCTTCCTCAGCTAAAGAGGGCAAATAACAATAATTTCGAGTCAACTACCATCGGCTAAAGCCGAAGGTTTGGGGTTCAAGGATTCAAGCGTTCAAGGGGCCGAGTGAAAAGACCATCCAAGCCTTACCTTGAATCCTTGGCCCCCGGACCCCTTGAATCCTTGAGGCAACATCGACCATTAAACTAAAGTCTTCGCCTAAAGGCGAGGGTTTTTTCTCCCCATTCCCCGAGCGGGACAATAAAAAAGGAGTTTATCAGTTGCGGGAACAATTAATCACCGACATGGAAAAAGCCATTGAGCAAGTCCGGCAATGGCCTAAAAAGAGGTCCGGGTATTTCACCACAACGATTCCGACGGACTGAGCTCGGGGGCCATCCTTACCCGGGCCTTTGAAAGGGCCGGTTTTAGGATACACCGCTTCTGCCTGGAAAAGCCTTATCCGGCCCTGCTGCAAAAGGTTTACGAACAGGAAGGCGAAATCATTGTCTTTGCCGATTTCGCCGGCCGGATAGCTCCGATGATTTCGGATATGAACAAAGGGCGAAACCTGACGCTGATTCTAGATCACCATGTCGCCGAGGTCTCAACGGATCCAAGGGTCCACAATCTGGATCCCGACCTCTATGGCCTCAAGGGTGATCGGGACATATCCGGGTCGACCACATGCTATTTGTTTGCCCATACCCTGGACCCCTCCAATCGTGACCTGGCCTACATCGCCGCTATCGGAGCGGTGGGGGATGCATTTTTTGTGGATGGCTGTCTGGTAAGCGAGAATCGTGATGTCACACTGGAAGCCGTCAAACAGGGTAAGATGGAAATCAACAAAAGCAATCCGTCGGGGAACGCTATTTTCTGAATACGCCC
>CAWKCP010000006.1:0-202146 GCA_963848115.1 uncultured Chloroflexia bacterium
AGCCTCTACATATCAATCATCTGCGGATCCAATGCATCCCGCAGCCCGTCACCCATGAGCGTGAAACCGAGCATGGTTAAGGCGATGAAGAGCGCAGGAAAAAATGCCAGGTGCCGATCGAATGTCATGTTGGCAATGCCGTCGCCACCGAGCATCTGCCCCCAACTGGGTCGCGGCGGGTTGATGCCCATGCCCAGGAAGCTCAGCGCCGCCTCGGCAAAGATCGCCCTGGGAATGCCCAACGTCACCGAGACGATGATGGGGGCCAAGGCATTGGGCAGGAGATGCAGCCGGATGATACGCGGCGTCTTCAGGCCGATCATGCGTGAAGCCTCAACAAACTCCTTCTCGCGCAGCGAAAGAAACTGGCCACGGGTCAGACGACAGATCTCGATCCAACTGGTCAGTCCGATGGCCAGCAACACATTCCAGTAGCTGGCCCCGAGACGCGCCACGATCAGGAAAGCCAGCAATAGCGTCGGCAGCGCTGACATCACATCCACCAGGCGCATGACCGCATAGTCGATCTTGCCGCCGCGCCAGCCGGCAATGCCGCCCAACGGCACACCAATGCCCAGCGCAATCACCTGGCTGAGCACGCCGATGCTGAGCGAAACACGGGCTGCATAGACGATACGGCTGTAGACATCACGGCCGATGAGATCCGTGCCCATCCAAAACTCGCTCTTGGGGAAGGGAAATGCGCCCGACGGCCCGATGAAGCTCTTGTCGTATGGATAGAGTGCCAGCAACGGATTCGGCTCTCGGCGCAACAGAAACGCAATCAACCAGTCATCGGCGAAGAAGGCAAAGAAGGTCAGCACCACAACGATGATCAGACCGATCACGGCTAGCTTATTGCGCATGAAGCGGCGCACAGCGTCGCGATACAGACTGCGCTTATGTGTAACCGGAACTAGTTCCGTTGACTCTAGTTCGGCAGTTGCCATGCCGGTTTCTCCGAAGAAATAAACGGTGTTTGCATCTGCATACGGAATGGACAGTGATTTCGAAGAATGCTGTGGGAAATCCGGCCGCCTTCGGTCGATTCCTGCGATTCATGTCCAACTGTCCGCATCAGCGAATGTCCATTAGCGGTAGCGCACCCGCGGGTCGACGAATGCATACAGAATGTCCGTGATCAGATAGGTGATCGCGATCAGAACCGCCCACAACATGACCAGTCCGATAATCATGGGATAATCGCGTTCGAAAGTACTCGTGACCCAAAAACGTCCCAGACCGGGTACACGGAAAATGGCTTCGATAAAGATGGAACCCGTGATGAGATCAGGAATGATTGGTCCCAGCACCGTGATCATCGGAAGCATCGCATTGCGCATGACATGGCGGCTGACGATGGTTCGCTTGCCCAGCCCCTTGGCGCGCGCCGTGCGGATGTAGTCAGCATGCAATGCCTCAATTACGCTGGCACGTGTGTAGCGAGCGATGGCGGCAATCGGCGCCAACGAATAGGCGATGACCGGCAGCACCCACGTGCGTGGCCCGTCCCAGCCGCCGGTTGGAAACCAGTCAAAGGCCAATGCAAAGACCAAAATGAAGAAAATGCCCCAGACGAAATGAGGCGTTACGTAGCCAAAAATAGAGACCAGCGTTGCCACATAGTCTATCCAGGTATTCTGACGCAGCGCCGCAATGATACCCAGTGGAATTCCAACACTGAACGAGAGGATGATGGCCATCAACCCCAGATGCAGTGTCACCGGCCACGTACGCGCAATCAGCCCCGTGACTGATTCACCGGGATATTGAAACGATTCACCGAAATCGAGGCGCACCACGCCAGAGAGCCAGATGGTGTACTGCTGCCAGAGCGGCTTGTCCAGACCATATTGGGCCTCAAGAGCCGCAATCTGTTCCTCAGAAAACGGGCGCTGCCCATATTCCCATGGTCCGCCGGGGATACCGTGCATCAACGTAAACGTGATGGCGGAGAGCATCAGCAGCACAAATAATAGGCCGACAAGACGTGCTAGAACGTAGCGTACCATTCTTTCTCCCGGGTGAAATCCAGCTTCAACGTGAGTCGATCTCTGATTGGCATGGGGGTCGGATTGACTTCCTCAAAAAGCACAGGTAAGCGTACAACTTGAGTTGACTTCACATCTGCGCAGAAGCTTGCAGTCAAGTACTTCCTGAGGGGGTGTTCGGCGACCAAGTAGATCAAGGCACAGTCTGGGTGAAACAAACACGAATACGATCCCGTCAGGATCAGTGCTGTTCCTGACGGGTCTGACGCTGTGAATGCCGACTATTGAAAATATTGAACCGGGCCAGCGACTTTGCCGACATCGCAACTTTCGAGGTCCGACGGTTGCGATTCACTGTGAGGAGGCGTCAGCTCAATACAACTCGATAGTCGTATGTTTTACTACAACGCCATAACGGGAGCTATCCTACAACACCCATTTGGCATTGTCAATCATGGGAGTGCCAAGGCATAATTACGGCGGGACATCGAGTCTGGGGGATTCACGATTGGCAAGCAGCCGCCGAACCAACAGAACCGCAACGAATCGTCCCTTCATATACGAAACTCGTTCACCTACAGTGGACGTATCAGAATTTCCTGGGAGGCATCATGAAAATCCTCGTATTGGGCAGTGGGCTAATGGGGCCGGCAGCCGCCTTCAACGCCATGGGTGATCCGGACGTCACCCAGGTCACGCTTTGTGACCTGGATGCAGCACAGCTCGACGCCGCCAAGCGACGACTAACTGGATTGGACGGTGGAGAGAAAGTCGATATGGTTCAACTCGACCTGGCCGACGAGCAGGCAGCGACAGCCCTCATGGGCAACTATGATGCCATTGTCGCCGCGTTGCCCAGTGCCGCCATTCCCATGGGGCTGCGCGCTGCAATCGCAGCCGGCACACCGTGGGTGGATCTGAGCTGGCCTCCCGGCGATCAGTTGGATGCCCTCAAGCAAGCAGCTGAAGAGGCGGGCATTCTGGTCATTCCCGGCTGCGGCGTCGAGCCCGGCCTAACCGAAATCATGGCCCGTTATCTGGCCGAGAAACTGGATTCGGTCGACGAGGTGCACATCAAATGCGGCGGCATTCCGGCCGTGCCCAGCGGACCGCTCAACTACAAGATCGTCTTCGGCGGGCGCAAGATGCCCATCCGCGAGGAAGCCAGCCGCATCGCCGAAGAGGGCGGACTGACGCCTGTGCCGCGCTATTCGGG
Source organism: uncultured Chloroflexia bacterium (assembly GCA_963848115.1). GTDB lineage: Bacteria > Chloroflexota > Anaerolineae > Caldilineales > Caldilineaceae > JAWKOK01. The sequence continues at coordinate 3,208 of CAWKCP010000006.1, forward strand.
CGTCGAAACTTTCACGGTGGACGGTGTCGGCGAGGTCGAGGCGTGGCACGAGGGCTTCATGCCCTGGTTGCTTGAATTGGACGCGCTCAAGGAGATCAAGCTGGGCACACAGAAGACGGTGCGCTGGCCCGGCTACGCCGACAAGATCGCCACGCTCAGGGATCTGGGGCTGCTCAGTCAGGAAGCGGTCACCGTTGGTGATGTCGCTGTGGCGCCAAAGGCCGTGATCGACGCCGTACTCTATCCCCACGTCAAGCTAGAAGAGGATGAGCGCGACATCACCGTCTTCAGCGTCGAGGTGATCGGCACGAAGAAGGGACGTCCCCGTCGCTACCGCATCGACATGGTCGATCACTACGACGAGACGCTTGACTTCACCTCGATGGCTCGCGTCACCGCCTTCACCGGAGCCATTGCCGCACGCATGGTGGCCCGTGGACAGATCGAAGGCTCCGGCTTCATCACGCCGGAGAAGGTGATAGCAGGCAAGCTACGTAAGCGCATGGTGAAGGAATTGGACAAAGCCGGCGTGAAATTCGCGCTGACCACGGAAAAGGTCAAGGGATTGTAGAAGCAATTTGAGGTAAGAATCGCTGAACTTTCCGCCCTTCGCCATTGTGCTATACTCCGGACAACAATAGAGATGTCTAAATTTGTAGAGAAGAGTGGTTCAAAAGAACAATGACTGAACTCTTTACCGTACGCACACCGCCCGATGCCCAGCATCTACTTGACGAGCACTTCCAACCGGTGGTCAAGACCGAACGCATCCGCACCGAGGACGCACTCGACCGCGTGCTGGCCGAGCAACTGGTCTCGCGGCAAGATCTGCCCAACTTCCGCCGCTCCACGGTGGATGGCTACGCGGTCATCGCAGGTGACACCTACGGCGCCTCGCCGGGACTGCCCGCTTTCCTGACTATCGTCGGTGAAGTGCCCATGGGCCAGGTGAGCGATGTCGACCTGGCCGTCGGCGAGGCAGCGCTGGTGCATACCGGCGGCATGATCCCATCCGATGCCAACGCTGTTGTGATGATTGAAAACACACAATTGGTCGACGCTGGTGGCGCTGAGGGGAGTGGCGCCGGGGGCAGCATTGAGGTCATGAAGTCAGTCTCTGAGGGTGAGAACGTGATCCAGATCGGCGAGGATATCCGCGATGGCGATCCTGTGCTGGAACCGGGTCGCCAGGTGCGCCCTCAAGACATCGGCGGCCTGCTGGCGTTGGGCATCACGGAGATCGAAGTAGCGTCCCGGCCGCGCGTCGCCATCATCTCCACCGGTGACGAAGTCATCCCGCCCGATCAGCCGCTCCAGCCGGGCCAGGTGCGAGACATCAACTCGTACTCGCTGGCATCCCTGGCGACGCGTGCAGGCGGCCAACCAATTCGCTACGGCATCGTGCCCGACAATCGTGAAGCGCTGGAGGCCGCTGCCAAGCAAGCGCAAGCGGACGCCGACATCGTTGTACTCTCGGCCGGCAGTTCGGTCAGCTACCGCGACATGAGCGTGGATGTGATCGCAGCGTTGGGTGAACCAGGCGTATTGGTGCATGGCGTCAGCGTACGACCCGGCAAACCGACCATCATCGCCGTCTGCGAAGGCACGCCCGTCTTCGGCCTGCCGGGCAACCCGGTCTCGGCCATGGTCATCTTCGACCTCTTCGTGACACCGGCCATTCGCGCCTTGCTTGGCACAACCCAGCCGCCGCAACAGCAATTGCAGGCTCGACTGGCCCGCAACGTGGCGTCGGTCACCGGCCGCGAGGACTATGTCCAGGTGCGCATTGAAGAACGCGACGGAGAGCTATGGGCCGTGCCCGTCTTCGGCAAGTCCAACCTGATCTACACGCTGGTGCATGCCGAGGGCATGGTCAAGGTGTCGCTGGATTCCAACGGGATTCGCGAGGGCGATTGGGTAACGGTGTTGATGCATTGATCCTTTCATCTCCAGATCGTATCACGTTTACACGGTAACCGTGAAGGTGTATAATTGTTACCATGATTCTCTCGTTTGGTGACTCTGCCACTGAAGACCTCTACCACGGTCGCAACACCGGTCGAGTTCGTCGATTCCCTCCCGCAGTGCAGCGCGCTGGCACTGCGGAAACTTGATATTCTCAACGCGGCACGTGAGCTATTTGAACTTCGCTCGCCGCCGGGCAATCGACTAGAGGCGTTGAGAGGGAACTGGCAAGGCTACTACAGCATCCGAGTGAATGATCAGTGGCGTATTGTGTTTCGTTGGCTGGACGGTGATGTGGATGAAGTGCAGATCACCGACTACCATTGACCGAGGACAAAAAATGATTCCTGAAAACCGAATTCCGACACACCCCGGTGAAATCCTACTTGAGGAATATCTTCGACCGTTGGGCCTGACTCAAGTTGCGCTGGCACAACATCTTGGCGTCCCGACTCAACGCATCAACGAGATTATCCGCGGCAAGCGTGGCATCACGCCGGAGACAGCGTGGCTGCTTTCCCAGGCGTTTCGGACGACGCCCCAGTTCTGGCTGAATTTGCAGAGTCAGTATGATCTGGCCCTTAGTCGGCCGCGACAGGAAATTGAGCCGTTTGCCATGCCGGCTTGAGCTTCCAACGCGTCATGCAACCGGCTGCTCGGTCTGCGCTTCCGAACGCTGATCGCGCCAGCGGAAAACAAGTGACCATAGAAAGCCGCCCAATGTTTTCGCAAGGAATTGTCCTAGTACGATTGGCCATAGAAAGCCGCCGAATGCCAGAGTCGGAAAGACGATTGAGTCCACGAGAGCACTTGGACCATTGCTGCCATTGATGCGCAACCATCTTGGATAGCCGCCGAGCTGCTGATAGACAATGGTACCGACGATTGCTGCGGAGGCAAACGCAATCGGACCAGCGTTTCGATAAAGAGAATTGTGAATGTGCGTGGGACCTTGTCAGACAAGCAGATGCATGTCTTCGGCATTGGCGGCACTGCGCCCCTTCACTTGGCACGGCTGTTTGGCATCGATTCTGTTGATTCTGCCGGATGGCGAAACCGTGCGGCACGAGGAATGGTTCAGTTGCCAGGAACAGGTGAACGCGTTGTCGCAGAGCTTGGAAGTTGGCGTGGTCGCCGTCCCAGCGCTAGAGAATGGGATATGTTGGAATCCTGCATTTGCCCCGCTTGCCAAGCCTTTGGTCTCGAAGGTCTCAAGGCGAACAAGATTTATGGATTCTGTGCCTGAGTGCTACAATTTCGCCCAAGTCGTACAACACTTGTTCGTTGGGAGGAAGCATGTCCGTAAAAACATTCGACAGCAACGTGGCTCGCGATAACTGGCGCGAAATGCTCGACACTGCGATGGCATCCGATGACAACGTGGTGATCACTCGATATGGCAAGCCAATTGCCGCTATCCTTGCCTACGAGGATTTTTTAGCTTTACAAGAGACATTGGCTGACATCCAAATGGAGCGCCGTGCAGCAGCCGCGTATCAAGAATGGCAGGAAGATCCGTCCACAGCGATTCCATGGGAGGATTTCGAGGCAGAACTCATCGAAGAGGGCCTTCTAGATGAGTGACAGTGCTGAACAGTACCGGATTCGCATCCAACGTCGTCCGCAGCGCTACATGCGGAGACTGCCGAAACCCATCCTCCAGCGAATCAGGACTGTGATACGCACATTGGCAGAGAACCCACGTCCGCTGGGCTATGAAGCGCTATCAGGTTTCAAAAACCTCTATCGTATCCGCGTCGGCGACTGGCGGATCATCTATGCCATTGAGGACGATGAGTTGGTTGTGCTTATTGTGGAAGTTGGCCCCAGAGGCCAAGTCTATCGGAATCTCTAGAGCGATCAGCGGACAGGAAAGATTGGGTCACCATACATGACCGGCATAGCACTCAAAGATCGAAACATCTACCTACACGACGTGGCGCTGGATGAAGCGCTGGCCAGTTGGCACAGCACGCTGGACGAAAACAATCTGATGGGACCGCTTGGCGTCGAATCTGTGCCGTTGGACAAGGCCAACGGCCGGGTGACGGCCGAGCCGGTCTGGGCCAAGATTTCGTCGCCCCACTATCATGCCGCGGCCATGGACGGCTACGCTGTATCCGCCGTGGAGACCCACGGCGCGCTGGAGACCCGCCCCAAGGCGCTGCGCATCGGCAGCGAGGCCATTCCTGTCGATACCGGCGATCCACTGCCCGCAGGCAAAAACGCCGTCATCATGATCGAGCAGACCCATCTGGTCAAGAAACCGGATGGCGACGCCATCGAGATCATGGCCTCCACCGCACCGTGGCGCCATGTGCGCGCCATGGGCGAGGATATGGTGGCCACCGAGTTGGTGCTGCCTGCCAACCACCGGCTGCGTCCCCAGGACCTCGGGGCCATCGCCGGATCGGGCCACACCGACGTCAAGGTCTACCGACGCCCGCGGATCGCCATCCAACCCACCGGCACCGAGTTGGTGGCGCCGGGCAGCGAACTGAAGCCGGGCTCTATCATCGAATACAACTCGCTCATGCTGGCAGCACAGGCCGAGGAGGCCGGCTGCCTGGTCGACCGGCTGCCCATCGTCGCCGACAGGTATGACGTTATCAAGGATGCCGTCGACCAAGCGCTTGATGACTACGATCTGGTCGTGGTCAACGCGGGTTCATCGGCGGGCACCGAGGACTACACGGCGTCCATCGTCGGCGAGTTGGGCCAACTCTGCGTGCACGGCATCGCCATGCGTCCCGGTCACCCCGTCATCCTGGGCGCGGCCAAGGGCAAGGCGTTGGTGGGCATTCCCGGCTACCCGGTTTCGGCGGCCATGACTTTCGATCTGATCGTCAAGCCGCTGCTCTATCTCTGGCAGGGCACACAGCCGCCCGAACGGCCCAAGATGCAGGCCATTTTGACGCGCAAAGTGTTGTCTCCGATGGGCGAGGATGAGTTCATGCGCGTCAGACTGGGCCAGGTGGGCGAGCGTGTTGTGGCCACGCCGTTGGCGCGTGGAGCGGGCGTGATCATGTCGCTGGTCAATGCCGACGGCATCGTCACCATTCCGCGTTTTTCTGAAGGTCACCATGCCGGCGAAACAGTCGACGTCGAGCTGCTGCGCGCGCCAACGTCCATCCACAACACCATCGTCGCCATCGGCAGCCACGATCTGACCCTCGACCTGTTGGCCGATCAACTGCGACGCAACAAGCCGGATTTGACCCTCGCCTCGGCCCATGTGGGCAGTCTCAGCGGCCTGCTGGCGCTGCAGCGGGGCGAAGCCCATTTCGCCGGCTCCCACCTGCTCGATGAGGGCAGCGGCGAGTACAATGTCGATTCCATCCGCCAGTTGCTCACGGATCATGGCGTCCATGTCGTGCTGTTGGGCTTTGTCAATCGCCAACAGGGCCTGATCGTCCCCAAGGGCAACCCCAAAGGCATCGACAGTCTAGAGGATCTGCAGCGCGACGATGTCGTCTTCATCAACCGCCAACGCGGGGCGGGCACGCGTGTGTTACTCGACTACGAGTTGAAGAAACGCAACCTGAACCCACGCCAGATCGAAGGCTACGATCGCCAGGAGTACACCCACCTTGCCGTGGCTGCCGCCGTGGCAAGCGGCGCGGCCGACTGTGGACTGGGCATCCTGGGCGCAGCCCGCGCACTCGATCTGGACTTCGTTCCCCTGCTCAACGAACGCTACGACCTTGTGATTCCCGTCGAGTATTACGAGAGTGGTCTATTGGCACCGCTTCTGAAGATCATTCGCAGCCCCGGGTTCGCTGAGAGCGTTGAGGAATTGGGGGGGTACGAGACGGGCAATATGGGCCAGGTGCTGGCTGAGATATAGAAGCGCCAGAGCCCGGTCCTCTGTGGCCTGGGCATCGCTCAGCCTTATGCCATATACTGGCCGCCATTGATATCCAGCGTGGCGCCGGTGATGAAGCCGTCATACTCAGAGGCCAGATAGGCGACGGCTCTAGCCACATCGGCCGGCGTGCCCGCATGGCCCAGGGGGATCTGCTGTTGGACGGTATATTGAGCGGATTCCTCGGTCGTATGGGTGTCGTGGAAATTTGTGGACAGGATCAACCCGGGTGCCACAGCATTCACACGTACGCCATCAACCGCTATCTCGCCTGCTAGTGAGCGGGTGAAGGTCACAGTCGCGCCCTTGGCCGTGCTGTAGGCCAGCGAGCCGGCATGGTCACCCTTGCGCCCAGCCAGCGATGTGATGTTGACGATGGAGGCTCCATCTTGCGCCGCTTTCAGATGGGGCAAGGCATGCTTGGAGACGAGCATCATCGAGTCCATGTTCACGGCCATCACGTTTTAGAAAAAGGACAACTCCATTTCCGCCAGTGAATGGCGCGCAATCAGATCGCCTGCGTTGTTAACCAGAATGTCCCGCCCACCGAAATGCTGCACAACCTGTTCGATCATCTGCGCGGCCACGGCTTCCTGCGTCAGGTCGCCACGAAAACCAAATGATTCGGTCCCCCGCTCATCCAACTGCTGCTTTAGTTCGTCGGCAGAACTGCGATAGGAATGATATGCGATCTTGCATCCCTGTGCAGCCAGTTCACTGACGATGGCCGCCCCGATCCCTGTGACCCTGCCAGTGACCAGCGCCACTTTCCCTTCAAGCTTGCCCATCTGTTACTCCCCGAAACATTCTCTGGCGAAGGCCAGATCTTCGACAATCAGTCGATCCACCTGCTCTTCATCGGTGTATTCAGCCGAGAAGCAGATTGGCCCCGTGTAGTTTATCTGCTTGAGTTTGTCCGCCACCCGTTTCCACGACGAGCGACCTTGGCGTCCGGAAGTGAAGTAGCGCTGCCATTCGGCAACTGCCGCTTCCGGACCGCTGACTCGGCGCCAGTAGGCATTCTTCAGGTTGACGACGCAGAGGTGCGATTCGACCACTTCCAGCGCCGGTTCCGGCTCCATGCCTTCCAGCGCGGCTGTGGGCCGGATCCCAGATGGCTCCGACGTAGGCCGGATCATAGTCGCTCACAAGATGGTGCAGGCCCATAGCATTGACCGGCATCGATGTGCCACAATGATGCTGGACGCCGATCTGCACGCCGTATTGCTCGCAGAAGGGCAGGGCGGCGTCGAGCTGTCGGCGAGCATCGGCCTCAGCGTCCCAGTAATTTTTTCCATTGCGGCTGAAGATGACGCGGTTCATGCTGATTCCGGCAGCGGCGCAGGCCGCGTAGAGCCGCTCATCATCCAAGGGCAGCGAGATGGTGGCGTTGAGCACGCGCACGCCTTCATCGGCAAGCATTTTCACAGTAATCGGCAGTTGGGCTTCGATGTCGTCCGGCTCGCAGGGGAATCCCGGGCGCACCGGCAGTTCGATCAAACTGAAGCCCAACTTCTTGACATGGGATGCCAGTTCCGGCAGTAACATCCCTTTCCACGGCTTCACAAAAACGGCAAATTCGATCGTCATCAGGTCTCTCCTGTTGATGTGAATGAGGGAGGGATAGGGTGACAAGGTGAGACCGTGAGGGGGTGAGGCGGTACGGACAGTATCAGTGCTCGTGGTCTTCGGGTCATTGGGGATTATCGTTCCGTCTGATTCGCCCCACTGAGCAGCGCCCAAACGCCTTCCTCGTCGAAATTGTCGACGAGCGGTCTGAGTTGTTCGGCGAAAGGTTGGTAGATATTCTCTTCAGCCGCGAGCGACTCGACAACCTTCATTAGCCGCGGAAGTTCACCTTTCATCGCTAGGTCCTGGAGTAGGGCGAGGCCATCCGGCGATGGTCTGACGAACGTCGGAAATACGGCCGGATGGCCCTCTTCTTGGGCAAGTTGACCGTTCTCGCTGACGCTGCCATCATCGATGATCCACGTCAGACCAGCATGCTTCTGCAACAACGAGAGCAGCCGATCAACGTCGATTGGCTTGGCCAGAAACGCGTCGCATCCAGCCTGCTCGGCCTCAAACACTTGCTGCTCAAATGCATTGGCCGACACAGCGATGATGGTCATCTGCACGGCCTCTTGAGCCGGGCGCTGGCGCAACCTCCGCGCTACCTCAAAGCCGTCCATCTCGGGCATCAACAGATCCAGAAGCACGATGTCGGGGAAGTGCGCATCGGCGAGGGCAAGCGCGGCTGCACCGTTGGCAGCTTCCGTCACATCAAAACCCAGGCGGCCGAGAAGACTGGTCAGCAGGTTTCGATTGTGAGGCTCATCGTCGACGACCAACACGGTGCGCCGGCGACCTTCGTACCCGCTGACAACCAAATTCGATATGGTCTTTGGCTGGGACGCCGACCAGATCACCGGCAGCATCAACGTCACATCAAAGATGGTCCCCTTTCCGGGCGTGCTCTGGACCTCAAGCGTACCGTGCATCGCATTCACCAGCGAACGACTGATCGACAGTCCGAGACCGGTCCCCTTGGCGCGCAGGCCCGGATCGCCCACTTGTTCGAAGGGCAGAAAGATCTGCGCCAACTCTTGCTCGGTCATGCCAATACCTGTGTCTTCGACCTGAAAGTGCATCAGTGCCATGGCTTCTTCATCGCTGTCTGTCGTGCGAGTTTCAGTTGCGGCTACCCGGAACGCAACAACGCCATCCTGGGTGAATTTCAGAGCATTGCTCAGGAGATTCATCAGCACCTGGCGCAGACGCGTCTCGTCGGCATGGACAATCGCCGGTAAGGACGTCAGATATTCAGCCTGAAAGTCGGGGCCGTCAGTCTGGTCTGCGCGCAGCCGGAATATCTCGATGATGCCGTCGAGGAACCGCGATAGCGAGAAGTCACTTGGAAAAAGTTCAAGTTTGCTCGCCTCGATCTTGGACAGATCCAGGATGTCATTGATGAGCAGGAGCAGATGCGAGCCGCTTTCGTAGATAATCTCCACTTGCTTGCGCTGCGCTGATTCGAGATCTGGAGATCGTGCAAGGATCTGTGCGTAGCCCAGGATGGCGTTGAGCGGCGTGCGCAGTTCGTGACTCATGTTGGCAAGGAACTCGCTCTTGGCCCGGCTTGCCTCCTCCGCAATCTCCTTGGCCGCGGCCAGTTCCAGCGCCCGCTCTTGGGTCTGTTCGAAGAGCCGACGGTTTTCGATGGCGATGGCGAGTTGTCCCAGCATCGAAAGGTAAGGCTCAATGTCCTGGGGCTGAAACTGATGGGCGTCATCGCCTTCGAGGAGTAGTACGCCCATCTGCTGTTGCTGCGACCAGAGCGGCAGTGCGACGGCGGCTCGAATGTTGAGACGCTGTGCCACAGCCATCGTCTCCGGATCGATGCGCGGATCAAGCTGCATGTCGTCAAAGAAGAGCGGGTCCTTGGCGAGGAAGAGATCGATGATCGTGTTGACGGAACGAGCGTAGCGTGTGCCTTCCGGGCTGGGCGGCGTGCCCTGGCCATCGTACCAATTGGCTTCGACCACCATGCCGACGACCTCGCCTTCAGCATCGAATTCGAATAGGTTGAGCACGGCGCGATTGATGGCCTCTACGTCGCCTCGTTGTACCACTACGCCGATCAATTCCGACAGATCGCCAGCCGCCATCATGCCGCGGCTCATGTCGTAGAGCAGTTCCAGGCTGCCGATGGTCTGGCGCAGACGGCCGGTCATGGCGTTGAATGCCTGTGCCAGACTGCCGATTTCATCAGCGGACGAAACCTGGGCCTGCACGTCGAGGTCGCCGACGCCGATACGCCCGGCCGTCTGCTCCAGCCGTTTGACCGGATCGGCGATGGTTCTACGAAAGAAGAGAGCCATGCCAATGCCAAGCGCCAACGCCAGCAGGCCTCCCAGCAGAATCTGATATTGCACGCGCGTCAATCCCACTTTACTGCGATCCAGATCGGCCTGAAGATAGGACTGCTGTGCGATGGTCATCTGGCCCAAGAGCATCACCATGGTCTCTGCCAGTGGCTCAGCCTCTGTGCGGAAGAGGTAGAGATCCTCAACGGTACGCTCGCCTTCGATGGCTGTGAAGATCTGTTGGGGAAGTGTGAGCAGTTCAGATCGCTCTGTCTGGAGCAGAGCCAATACCTGTTGTTGCTCGCCTGTCATCAGGTCGCGCGCTTCCACAAGTTGCTGAAATGCGGTGCGATCGGCGTCCAGGTTCTCGCCGTAGCCAAATTTGAAGCCAACATCCCCGGAGATGGCGTAGGCGCGCAGATTTGTCGCCATGGCCTGGTGCGATGAACGCACGTTGCTCATATTGGACAGTAGGTCACTCTGTTCAGGTGTGGGGAACTGCCTTTCCTGCAAGCTGATCAGTTCGTCAATCTGCTGCAGAACAAGCGCACTCGCTGGCCGGAATTCTGTGCTCTCAATGCGTAGCGCCTGCTGATTTGCGATTGGGTCATCGTGCAACTCAAACAACTGCTCCGGAATGGGCGACCAGGCGTCGAAGATGACCTTCAGATCGTTGAGTTGCTGGATGTCGTCGTCCTTGGTCCAGTCCGCCGAAAGCGCATTCAGAAGGGCCAGGTTTTCCTCAAAGTGCTCTTTGGCCTTGTTGTAGTCGTCGATGTAGCGCAGATCGCCCAGCGCCAGGTAGCCACGCACATTGGCCTGCATGTCGAGCAGGCTGGCCTGCGCCTGCGCCGATGCCAGCGCTGCCGGCGCCCGCGCGTCTCGGGTCATGTTGATGTCGGCGGTTGCCCGTCGGCCGGCGGCAAAGATCAGGCCGACGCCGATCAGGATCAAGAAGACGAGGACACCAAAACCAACATTCAACTTGGCGGCAATGGGCAGATCGTTGAATGCCTGCGCCCAAGATCGCGGCCTCATGCTAGTCACCGACCCCAAGCTCAGCCAGCAGTTCATCGGCGGCCAGGGCCGCCTGGTCCAACGCGTGCTTCCGGCGTCAGGTCGCCCCGAATTGCCTGCTGAATGTAGGGCGTGATCACGTCTCGTAACTCAGAGTGAAAGGGAAATGGCGGAGCGCCTGCAAAGAGGTTGCCCTGCTTTTTGACCAGTGTGAAGTAGCCTTGCAGGCGCTGATCCTGGGCGCGCACTAGCGGATCATCGAAGGTGGAAAGATGGACAACACGACTGGTCTCCACGGCCCACTCAGGCTGGACTGCTGACTGGCCGAGATATTGGAGCCAGAGCAAGGCCGGAGCCACCTGGCTGGAGTTCTTGGGAATCCCAAAGGCCGCGCCATCGTAGTAGCCGATGTATCCCTCGCCCACCAATGCGTCCTCGGCGACTCCCGGCGCTGTGGGTGGCAGCGTGACACCCAAGTGGTCGACAATGGCCGACTGCTGCGGATCCGTGGCCAATGTCGCCACATACTCGCCATAGAGCCAGCCCTGTGCGACTCGCCCCTCAGCAAAGGCGTCGGCAACGTCCGACCATGTGCTTTTGTCGGCATCTGGGGGGGCGAACTGAAGCAGATCGATCCAGAATCGCAGCGCCTCCTTGGCGGCGTCACTGTCGAGAGCGCCGCCGTTGTCGGACGTTGCGTGTCCGGTTTCCAGATTGACGCCCCAGTTGTAGACGCCGAATGTCGGCGCAATGGTCTCGAAAAATTCATAGAATGAGGCGACGTGGTCTGTCGTCGCCTGCAACGAAGTGCCCCAGAGATCCAGATCGTTTCTGCGACCGTAGTCGGTGAAGAAGGCTGCGATATCGTGGTACTGTTCGAACGTGATGGCCGGGGCCAACGGGTAGTGGTACTGCGCCTCAAATTCGGCACGGATGGCCGGGTCTTCAAAGAGGTCGGTTCGATAGGCGTAGACTTTGATGAAGGCTTCGATGGGCACGCCGAAGAGGTGATCGGTTGCCGGATCTTTGAACTCATCGATGAAGTCGGTGAAGTCCATCAGGTTGAACGCCGGCGAGACCAGATCCGGGTTGTCGGTCAACATCTGGGTGAGATCGATCAGCAACTCATCTTCCAAATAGCCATAGATGACATCCTGTTCGAGATAGGCGAAATCATACTCGTCATCCCCGCGCGCAATCGCTTGCTCGATGGAGACGTTGTCGCTGATAGTGAGGTCGATACCGATACCGGTTTCGCGTTCAAACGCCGGGGCAAGCACGTCCCGGATATAGAGAGAGGGCGGGCTGTTTTCGCTGATACCGTGTAGTACCGTGCCGGCATAGGGCGCGGCCCTTTGGGTCCAATCGGAGGGTGGTGGTGTCGCTGATGTCTCGGGGGATTGTGTAGGCGCGCGCGAACAAGCCAATAGTAAAAAACAGGCGGACAGTATCGTTGGGAGGCGAACGGTGAGAAGGTTCGTGATGACTCGACACCTCGATTTCAGACCGATCTAAGTCATGCTGAATACCCGACAACGCGGGGCTTCGCAAAAACTGAAAGAAACAAGGTCCACTCAACGGTCAGTCTGTCATTCCGAGCGGGTCAGCGGGCTCACGCCCTATCTAGCAATACTCTAGCGAGGAATCTCGGCTTTCGATATCGAGACCCTTCGCTGGTGACTCAGGAGAGCGTCATTTTATCGTATGCTCGCTCAGGGTGACAGCGCGTCTTTTGCCGCCAAAGGGTAATTTGTCTTCGTGTTCCCTTTTGGATCAATATTCCCTTGGAACGGCACTACTCCAGATCAATGATCCCCTTGCGAATGGCATATTTGGTCAGGTCGGCCATGCTGTGCAAGCTCAGTTTGTTCATGATGTTGGTGCGGTGGACAGCCGCCGTCTTGACGCTGATGTGTAGCTCATCGCCGATCTCGCCGTTGGTGTGCCCCTCCGCCACCAGTTGCAACACCTCTCGCTCCCGTTCGGTGAGCAACGCGTAGCTGTCACCCGTCCCTTGCTCCTGGGTCTGACGCACATATTCTTCGATGAGCGTCTTGGAGATCGATGGACTGAGAAAGGACTGGCCGTCTGCGACTGCCCGAATGGCCGCCACCAATTCATCGGGGGCCGATTGTTTGACCAGGTAGCCGGACGCGCCGGCCTTGAGGAACTGAAAGACATATTCCTCATTGGTGTGCATGGTTAGGATCAGAATCTTGGTTTCAGGCTGGCGGCGTTTGATCTGGCGTGTGGCTTCCAATCCGTTGAGGATCGGCATGGCGTGATCCATGACAATGATATCCGGGTTGGACTGCTCGGCCTGCTCCACGGCGTCGCGGCCATTTTCCGCCTCGCCGACGACCTCGATATCAACCACTGGATCGAGTAGCGAGCGCAGACCTTTGCGCACAATGGTGTGGTCTTCAGCCAGCAACACTGTGATTGTCATCGGATCGCCTCCTGGGGTACAGCGAAATGCAGTTGTGTGCCGGCGCCGGGTTTTGACTGAATCGTCAACCTGCCGCCCAACAGCACCATCCGTTCTCGCATGCCCAGCAACCCCGCTCCCATGCCCGGTTGATCCTGGTCCATAACGGTCGCAACATCGAAGCCGCACCCGTCATCTTCAACGTAGGCGGAGACGCCGTTGGTCGTTCGCCGCAAGGACAGACCCACGGTTGTGGCCTTCGCATGGCGGGCGACATTGGTGAGCGCCTCTTGCAACACACGATAGAGCGCCGTCTCGACGTCGGGGTGGAGCCGATCCTCCGGGTCGACAAAATCGAATTGGGCGGTATCGAAATCGACGACGATGTTGGTGCGATTGACATAGCGTTGAACATACCAACGCAGGGTGGGCACCAAACCCAGATCGTCCAACATGGGCGGGCGCAGATTGAGCGAAAGCTCGCGGACCTGCTCCAGCGTCTGTTCGACCAGCAGACTGGCTTCGTCCAGTCGTTCGCCGCAGACTTCCAGGCAGGCAGTCGGCAGCTCTTTGCGTATGATGGTCAAGTTCATGCTGATGGCCGTCAGCGCTTGGCCCATTTCATCGTGCAGCTCACGCGCCAACTGTTTGCGCTCGATCTCCTGCACTTCGGTCAGTTTGCCGGTCAGGGCCCGTAGCTGCGCCCGCTGCTCACTGACGGCCAGAAAGAGTCTCGCTTTCTCCACCTGGCTGCGTGTGGCAATCTGTTCATTCTGCTCTTGCAGATCACGCGTCAGATCGCGCAGGCTCAGATGCGTGGTGATGCGCGCCAGCACTTCCTCCTGATGCAGCGGCTTGCTCACGTAGTCGACGGCCCCCACCTCGAAACCCTTGACCTTGTCGGCCGGATCGGCCAGGGCGGTCATGAAGATCACGGGGATCTCCTGGGTCTTGGCATCTCGCCTTGAGCCGTCGGCAGGTCTCAAAACCATCGATGCCCGGCATCAACACGTCGAGCAGGATGATGTCCGGCTGGTCATAGGCCACCCGTTGCAGCGCGCTTTCGCCGCTGCGGGCAATGCGGATGTTGAAGCCGTACTCCTCCAGAAAGTCGACGATCACGCGTAGGTTAGTCGGCGTGTCGTCGACGATCAGGATGCTGTAGTTCGAATAGTCAGGCTGATGCGTGCTCATGGTCATCTATGCGAATGTGCACCTTCAACGTCTGTCCCTGTCCGAACAGCGCAAAGGCGTCGGCGAATTCGTCGAGCGGCACGGTATGGCTGACCAGCGGTGCGATGTCGATCACGTTCATTGGCAAGCCAGGCGATGGCCGGCTCGAAGCTGTAACAGACGGCGAAACTGCCCAAGATCGTCCAGTCATTCTTGAAGATCTGATACGGGTTGATCCGTACGACGGCGTCCATGGGCGTGACACCAAATTGCAGATACTGGCCACGAGGTTTCAGATAGGCGAAGGCTCCCTCAATGACGGCAGGCACACCGGTGGCGTCGATCACGATGTCGAATCCGAAGGGGGCTACCTCACGCAGTTGTTCCGTCTGGTCTGGGCCGGCGGCCACGGCCAACGCCGCACCCATGGTTGTGGCCAGCGCCAGCCGTTGGGGTTGTTTTTCAACCACCACAACCTGGGATGCCCCGCTGTTGCGAAGCGCCTGCACCAACAGTAGCCCCATGGGGCCGGCGCCCAGAATGAGCACCTTGTCCGCCGGTCCCACGCGAAGACGACGCAGGGCGTAGGCGACGCAGGCCAGTGGTTCGATGAACGCGGCCTGGGCATCGGTCAGGCTCTCTGGTACAGGATAGCAGACTCGCGCAGGAACCGCCACATACTCTGCAAAACCCCCTGCGCGGGTGATGCCTACACCGCGCCAGTTGAGGCAGTGGTTGGCCTGATCGTTGCGGCAAAATTCGCAATGGTTGCAGAAGATGTTCGGGTCGGGCGCAACCCGGTCGCCGACGGCAAGATAGTCGACATCTTTGCCGACCTCGACGACCACGCCGCTGAATTCGTGGCCGGGAATCAGGGGGAATTCGCCCATGTATTCCCCTTTGTAGATATGCAGATCGGTACCACAGATGCCGGACGTGGTCACCTTGACAATGACTTCGTCGGGTCCGCAGACCGGGTCCGGCACCTGCTGGATGGACAGACTCTTTGGCCTGTCGAAGACAATGGCTTTCATCAGGTTTCCCTCTATTTGACGGCGCCCATGGTGAGGCCGGTGACGAGCTGTCGCTGGGCTGCCCAGCCGGCAATGAGTACGGGCAGCACGGTCATCGTCGCCGCGGCCGACATCTTGGCGACGAACAGATCGCCCTGCGCCGCCTTGAATGTTGAGATGTAGACCGACAGCGGAGATGCGTTGCGTGTGGTCAGGTTGACCGCCAGGAAGAATTCGTTCCAGGTGAAGATGACGCAGAGCAGCGCAGTGGCCGCCAGGCCCGGTATCAGCAATGGCAACATGACGCTCGTCATTTCCTGCCATAGGCTGGCGCCATCCAATCGTGCGGCCTCGACAATGGCGAAAGGCAGATCGAGCATGAATGAGCGCAGCATCCAGACGACCAGCGGTAGATTCATGCCCGTGTAGACAATGATCAGACCCAGATGCGTGTCCAGCAGATGGAGCCGTTGGAAGATGATATAGAGGGGGATAATCACACCGGCCGGCGGCAACATGCGTGTGGACATCATCCAGAGCATGGAGCTTTCGCTGCGTTTGGTCGGGAAGAAGGCCATGGCATAGGCGATGGGCACGCCTAGCAACAGCGCGGCCAGCGTCGACAGACCGGTGATCACCAGCGTGTTCCACAGAAACTCAAGATAGGGCGACTCAAAGAGCGCGATGCGGTAGTTTTCGAGCGTCGGCACAAAGAAGATGCGCGGCGGCATGGCCAACGCAAGCTGCTCCGGCTTGAACGAAGTCAGCACCATCCACAGGATGGGGAAAAACATGAGGAAGGCGAGGAACAGGGTGAGGATGGAGAGAAGATGTCCCGTCAATTGTCTGCGTTTCATGCGACCCCTGCCTCCTGTTGTCTGCGCAGAACACGCAGGAATACGAGCACGACGATGTTGGCCAAGATGACGGCAAAGACGCCCAGCGCGCTCGCCTTGCCGATGTTCCAACGCGAGAATGCTTCTTTGTAGATTTCGTAGGGCAGATTGGTGGTGGCGATGCCCGGACCACCCGACGTGGTGACGTAGATCACGCCGAAGACGTTGAGCACGAAGATCACCTCGAGCAGCAGTGCGATCTCGATGAACGTACGCAGGTGGGGCAGGACGATGTAGCGGAACATGGTCATGCCATGAGCGCCGTCAATGCTGGCCGCTTCCAGCGCCGACTCGGGCAGAGACTGAAGCCCGGCCAGCAGAATCAGCATCACAAAGGGGATCCACTGCCAGGAGACGATCACGACAACCGATGTCATGGGCCACTGCTCGAGCACACTGAACGCCGGCAGTCCGAAGATGTTGAGAATGAAGGCCGAGAAACCAAAGACCGGATCCAGCAATATGTTTTTCCAGAGCACGGCAGTGACCACGGGCATCATGAGAAAGGGGGCGATCAGCATGGTGCGGGCCACGCCCTGGCCCCGAAAGGGCCGGTTGAGCAGCATGGCAAAGAGCAGCCCGAAGATCAACGTGATGATGACGACGCTGCCGGTCAATACGATGGTGTTCCAGAGGATTGCGTAGAAATCGGAGCTTTGGAGAATGCGCACGTAGTTGCGCAACCCGACGAAGACATTGCTGTCGGGGCGTAACAGGTTCCAGCCTCGGAAGCTGTAGTAGATGGTCAGTATAAACGGGATCTGGGTGACCAAGACCAGGAAAAAAAGGCCGGGGGCGGAAAGCCATCGGCGTGGTTCACGCTTCTTTTTTGCAGGTGTTGAGGCGCCGGGTAATGCCTGAGCAGATGTTTCGGCCATGAGAGTGCTAAGCCCCTTCCGTCACGCTACGGTGACGATCTGAACCGGGATCGGGTCGAACTGGCGATAGTGGTGAGATTTCCTTCTGTTCAAACGTCATGATTGGCAGGCTGGCGGAATGCCTGCCAATCATGACTGGGGAAACAGGTCTAGCGGTAGCCTGCGTCCTCGACGGCTTCAAGCGTCAGGCTCTGGGCCTTTTCCAGTGCTTCTTCAACAGTGGTCGTGCCGGCCAATGCCTCAGCAATGAACTGGGAGACATCGGTGCCGATGCCCTGGAATTCAGGGATGGCGACGAACTGGACACCGGTGTAGGGAACTTCGTCCCGTGTGGCGTCGGTCGGGTCGGCGTTGAGAATGGACTTGAGAACCAGCGGAGCGAAGGGAGCGGCTTCCTGGTACTCGGCTCGCTCATAGGTGGAGGCACGTGTTCCGGGAGGTACGCCCGCCCAACCATTCTCGCTGGCGACGAGCTCGGTGTAGTCCTTGCTCGTGGCCCAGGTGACGAACTGGAGCGCTTCAGCTTTGTGCTCGCTGGACGACGGGACGGCCAGTGACCATGCCCAGAGCCAAGCGTTGCCCTTGGGTGTCGGGCCGACAGGGGCCAGCGCATGCGCAATGTTCGGACCGGCGTCGGAGTTGGCCAGGAAGCCGGCCGCAACCGTGGCGTCTACCCACATGGCTGCTTGTTCCTGAGACATGAGATTCAGGGCTTCGGTGAAGCCGATTCCGGTGACGCCGGGGGCGCCGCATTCCTGCATCAGGTTGGCATAGAAGGTGACGGCCTCGTTCCATTCGGGCGAATCGAGCTGCGGCATCCATTCCATATCAAACCAGTCGCCGCCGTAGGTGTTGACGACGGTGGTCAACGGCGCCATGACCTGGCCCCAGCCCGGCAGGCCGCGCAGGACGATGCCATACTGGCCGTTCTCGGGATCGTGGAGTTGACAAGCGAACTCGGCGATCTGTTCCCAGGTCGGCTGTTCCGGCATTTCCAGACCGGCCTCGTCGAACATGGCTTTGTTGTACATGGTGAAGCTGGACTCACCGTAGAAAGGCACGGCAAACAGTTCACCATCGGTCGAAAGACCGTCGCGAATGGCAGGCAGCAGGTCCTCGAAGTCATAGTCGGCCTGCACGCTGTCCGGGTATTCGGCGGCCAGAGCGTCGATGGAGTCGATCCACTCATTGGCGCCCCAGATCGGCACCTCGAAGGTGCCAACGGTGACGACGTCAAAGGAGCCGGCGCCGGTTGCGGTGTCGGTGGTCACACGACCACGCAGTTCATTCTCCGGCAGCACGACCCATTCCAGCGCAATATTGGGATAGGCTTCTTGGAACTGGTCGGTGAAGCCCTGCATGACCTGCATGTCGGGGTTGTTCACGGTGGCGACGGTCAGGGTGACGGTCTCGCCTGAATCCTCTGACGCTTCGGCGGAGTCGGCCCCAGTGGACTCGGCAGCGGCGCCTTCATCAGCCGCGGGCGCCGATGCAGGACACGCTGCCAATGCCAGTGATAGCACGAGCAAGAGTCCGAACAGACCAAAGAGTCTGGGCATACGTTTGTACATGTTGCTCTCCTTTGATGTAGGTAGATGGAACAGAACGGGTT
The DNA here is from genome assembly GCA_963848115.1 of uncultured Chloroflexia bacterium. Classification (GTDB taxonomy): domain Bacteria; phylum Chloroflexota; class Anaerolineae; order Caldilineales; family Caldilineaceae; genus JAWKOK01. The sequence goes on from CAWKCP010000006.1 coordinate 21,921, forward strand.
GTACACACTTGGGTTGAGCGAAACGATGCAACGTCCCAAAATTATGAAGGAACAGAACGCGGGCCGCCAGAGGCAATCGGCGTACGCAAGGGCTATTCAGTTCACATGCAAAATCGGGTCGTTAGCGGTGACAACAGCGTAGCGGGTCTAGAGGAGCTTGCCTATTGGCAAATTGCCTAGATTGGGAGAAACGGGGCCTTATTTGTTGAGGTTGCAGGCAGGGGCAGCACAGCACTCCCCTATGCAAAACCTACCCAAACGCCAGGCAAACGCTCCAGGACTTCCGCCGGCAGCCGGCCTCGGTTCGCAGCTTCGACTGCTTGGTCCAGCTGTTCCATGTTGGAAATGCCGACCAGCGTCGTCGAAACCTGCTGCTTACTGATGGAGAAGCGAATGGCCGCTTCGACCAAGCTGCGGACATAGCCCTCTTCAAGAAGAAAGTCGAACCGGTGCGACCGTTCGACATCATCGGCAAACTCGCTGCTCGATGCGATGGTCTCGACGGCTTGCGTGGCGTTGCTATGCCTGCTCATCGAACCGCTCAAGGCGCCGCCTGCCAAGACGCGAATGGCGATGATGCCCATCTCTTGATCCGCGGCCTTGTCAATGGATTGGCCAAAGTCCTGGAAGGGATATCCAAGCGGAGCCGGCCAACCGGCAGTGGGATTGAGTAAGTTGTAACAGACCTGAATGGTCTGCGCACTACCGGCAATCGCCTGATGCAGGGCCTCAGTTTCGCCCAGGCCATTGATTCCCCAGTGGCCGATCTTGCCTTGCGATTGAAGCTTCTGGAACGCGTTCACGGCTGCCTCAACATCACCAGGCGTGACCCAACGCCGGTCTAAATCGCGCTCCATCGAAACAAAATTGTGCAATTGAATGAGGTCGACGTAGTCTCGCCGCAGCCGTATCAGGCTCTCTTCTACTGACTTGATCACTCCGCCTTCAATGTCTCCGGTTAGATCGTCAGCAAATAGGCGGACCTTGGTGCCGACGATCACGTCGGCAGTCAATTCTTCCAACACAAGACCGAGGCTAATTTCAGATTGGCCATCGCCGTAGATGGCGGCCGTATCGAAATAGTTGACCCCCTGATCGATGGCTCGGGCGACAACCCGCACCATCTCGTTCCGATCCCCTTTGACCAGCAGCCCGCCGACAGCGCCGCACCCAAAACCCAGTGCAGAAACGTTCAGGCCGGTTCGGCCTAGTTGACGATAGTCCATTTTTTCTCTATTCCCACACCTTTTCCCACCGGCGGCTCTCGGCCGAACGATAGATGGCCAAGGCTGTGCGCACTTCGCCCATCGAATATTCGATTGTCGTCTCAGTGGGCTTCCCTGCCAGTACGGCACGTTGGAAGTCAAGCAACTCGTAGCCGAAGGCGGCGTTGCGGCCTTCGTTCTTGTTGTCAAGAATCACCTCGCCGTCCGGATGCTCGCTGGTGTAGCGCACCAATCGGCCGTTCTTTCCCTTTTCGATCACGAGTTCGCCCTGGGCGCCGGTGATGCGAAATTCTTCGCCCGGTCCATGGAACGAGCCGGCGCGCAGCGCATCGAAGCCCACGACCAGGCCGGATGAGAAGCGGAACAGGGCCCGCGCCAGAGACTCGCCTTCCATCTCAGCCAGCGGATGCCCGATGGTGGCGACCACCTCATCGATCTCGCCAAACCACATGCGCAGCGGTCGAATCGTATGTGAGCCGCCGTCGATGCAGATGCCGCCGCCTGTAATGGCCTTGTCATAGCGCCACGGCTTGGATCCCCAGCCTTTGCCGACTCTGCCGCCGAAGTAGGCCCGGGCCGTGATCACCTCGCCGATTGCCCCTTCTCGGAGCAGGTCCCGGATCTTGATGGCATCTGGCCAGAACTGTGCCTGCTCGGCAATGGCGAAGACGACGCCGGCCTTTCTCGCCGCGTCCACGATTCGGTCGCAACTTTCCAGCGTTGTTGACATCGGTTTTTCCAGTAGAACATGTTTGCCGGACTGGAAGGCCAACACAGCCGCTTCTTCATGCTGAATGTGGGGCAACATGATGTCCACTGCCGTGAAATCACCGATTGCCAGCGCCTCTTCCAGCGAGGTAAAGGGCCGGCCGCCTGTCTGCTCGGCCATCGCCTGCGCCCGTTCCGGATCTGTATCAATGGTCGCAGTGACCTGGATCTGCGGCGCAATGGCCTGGATGCCGCGCCAATGGGCCTGAGCAATCCCGCCACAGCCGACAAAGGCCAGCTTAAGTTGATCGGAGTTGGACATACTCTATTCCTTTTTGGTGTCGGGTTGCCATAGATGACTCCGCTGCAAGAAGTCTTTTCTTGACACGAATGGTCACGAATTTGCACGAATTGTGCCGTCGCCCCAGAGAGAAGATTCGTGAAAATTCGTATGAATTCGTGTCCGGATCCCTTATTGCAGTAGAGTCATCTGTGGCAAAAAATCACTCGGCGTAAACCTTCGCCCGTAGATCCTGCAAATAGGCCAATGTCTTCTCGGTTTCTGCGCCGAAGTCTAGCTCACCGCCATCAGAACTGACCCAGGCACAGGCACAGGAGACCGCGCCCTGGTAGTCGATATCGCGCAAAATACGGAATAGCCGCTCGTAGATGTCGGTTCGATCACCGATACCCGGCTGTCCACCGCCTTCGGCAATGTGAACGTGGGTACAGTATTCCGGCTCTATGGCGATATCTTCCAGCGGCTGGTTCAGTTTTAGGAAGTAGTTAAGATCAGCCATGACCTTGACAGATGGTCGGTTCACCTGTTTGGCAAATTCAATGCCCTCCAAATAGCGCGGCCATAGGGTCGTCAAGTCCGAGAGCGGTTCAAGTGCGACGATGATGCCATACGGTTCGGCGTGATCGGCCAGCAGATGGGTGAAACGGAAGCCCTGCTCCATCGCCTCGCTGCGTGAGAATCCATCCGGGACTGCGAAGAAACCGCCGTAGATGCCGGCAACTTCAACCCCGATCTCAGCGAGACGGCGGAACGCACGTTTTGTCCAGAACTCCAGCTGTTCCCAGTCGACATCCGGGCCGACGGCCTTCAGCCCCCAAAATTGGATCATGTGGCTGGCTACTCTGACCGGCGGCAGTTTCCATGATGCGATTTCGGCTTTTTTGGCTGCCCAATTGGCCTCGCTCTCAAAGGGCTGAACCTGGATCGCCACCGGGATCTCGGTGACATCCCAACCGCTGCCGATTTGCTCTGGGGGTCTGATATCGGGCTTGTCTCCAAAAAGGATGCCAAGTTTGAATGGGTCGGCCATGATCTCTCCTATTCGCGTAATTTTTTTGAGTTGGATAGTCGTGGGGTGAATCATCTATTAAACAGACGTCAGACCAATTGTGAGTGCATATCAGCAATGGATCGGTTTGGGCTAGAACAGGTCCGGTGGTTTTAGGCCTTCCGAGTAGGCCCTTGCAGCGGCAGCGAGCAACGGCTTGCCGGAAGTATGGTCGGTCATGGCATCACGCGCATTCTCGACGTTTCGGCTGCGAATTGCTTCGAAAATCGCTCGATGCAGCGCCATCGAGTCCTTCGTATCCCCTGCTTCCTGGTATGTCATCTCCATCCACACACGAAGTACTTGCTGGAACATCCGTAAAACGCTGGTCAACATGTCATTATGCGCGGCTGCAGCGATGGTCAGGTGAAACGCTAGATCCAAGTCCACATAACGTTCCATGTCGCCCTGCACATCATCCATCTCATCAAGGATTCGGCCCATCGTGGCAACTTGCTCCTCTGTGGCGCGTAATGCTGCCCATCCGGCCAATGCCACTTCGATGACGCTTCTTGCCTCGATCACCTGCTGGATGTCTGTCTGGTTTACGAACAACCCCCAGGCAAGCGGCTTTGTGAAGATGGATGTGTCGCCACAGCCGACGAACGTACCGTTTCCTCGTCGAATTTCCAAAATACCAAGCGCAGACAGGGTCTTAATCGCCTCGCGCAGCGACGAACGGCCGACTGCAAGCCTGGTCATGAGCTCGCGCTCAGACAGCAATCGATCACCGGGTTTCAGCCCCTCATCGACTATCAACCCGACCAGGCGTTCGATGATTTCATCGACGACAGTGGTATTTTTGATCGGTTCGAGATGCCGCGACTGAATGTTGCTATCGTTCGTCATGGACGCTCACTCCCACTTGCACTATTGGTCTGACGTCTGCTGACATGATACTACCATACGGGATGATCTTCAAGTAAGCGTTGACACTCGTTAAGGAGTGTGATACTGTTTAGACCGATTAGTCTAAATAGCTGGTCTAAGCAGCTGGTCTAAATCTATGATCCAGGAATAAAGGTTAATGCCACGTCCACGTTTCAACAAACTGCCGGAAGAAAAACGAGAACGCATTTTGGAGGCAGCCGCCAAGGAATTTGTCGCTCACAGCTACGAAGGCGCGTCGCTAAACCAGATCCTGGCCGAGGCTGGCATCAGCAAGGGGGCGGCCTACTACTACTTCGATGACAAGGCCGATCTGTATGCAACCGCGGTCCTACACTATAGCGAGGATCTGCTCGCCGGCTCGTCTTTCGATCCGTCCAAACTCACGGCGGATAGCTATTGGGATGCAATCGCCGCCATCTATCGCCATCAGTTCACGAGCTACGCGGAACGGCCGTGGGTCTTTGGGCTCGCCAAGGCCGGCGGTGCATTGTCCACAGAGATAATGACAGAGGGCCCGCTGGCTGATCTCTTCGAGCAAGCGCAGTTTGTGCTAGCACGAATTCTTAGACGAGGCAGAGAGCTAGGCCTCGTACGCGACGATCTACCCGAAGAACTGCTGCTGTCACTGGTGATCGCCGCCGATGACGCCCATGACCGCTGGCTCATCACGCACTGGTCCCAACTCTCGCCCACCGATCTGGAATCGGCCGCCGTGCGCATGACCGACATATTGCAGCGTCTGCTGTCATCTGAATTGGGAACAGCCACAGATGAACACAGACAGTAGGAGCATCCCTTGCTTTTCCTCTGTGAATCTCTGTACCCCTCCGTGTCTCTATGCTGAAAGACACCTCAACCAAAGATGAAACAAGACATGAATCCAGCAGTTTCTACCAATAACCTCGGCAAGCGGTACGGTGATGTCACTGCGGTTGACGACCTGTCGCTGCGGGTCAGCCGTGGTGAGATCTACGCCTTTCTCGGGCTCAACGGTGCGGGCAAGACCACGACCATTCGCATGTTGCTGGGCATGATCAAGCCGACCGGCGGCGAAGCAACCGTCCTGGGCAAACGTATCGGCGGACGGCGCAACCAGCCATGGGCCTCTGTGGGCTATCTGGTCGAGACCGCAAACGCCTATCCGGACCTGACCGTGCGCCAGAACCTGGAGGTGATGCGTCGCCTGCGTCCGGGCGTGGCGCCGGCTGCGATTGAGCGGACCACCGAACGACTGGGGCTGACGCAATACGCCGACCGGCGTGCCGGCACACTGTCGCTGGGCAATGCCCAGCGGCTGGGGCTAGCCAAGGCGCTTGATGCACGAGCCCGAATTGCTGATCCTGGATGAACCGACCAACGGACTGGACCCAGCCGGCATCGTCGAGATCCGCAATCTGCTGACCGAACTGGCGCACGAACAGGGCGTGACCGTCTTCATGTCCAGCCACATCCTGGGCGAGGTGGCTCGTCTGGCCCATCGCATCGGCATCATCCACGAGGGACGACTATTGCAGGAGCTGGATGTCGATGAACTGGAGCGCAACCGTCAGCGCCGGCTCCTGCTGCAGACACGCGACATGCGGGCTGCACACTCGGTGTTGAGCGGCGCCGATTTCGACATCGCACAACCGTCAAACGGTACGATCCAGCTCGACACCGAGTGGACCGTCGAGCATCCGGACGAGATCGCAAAACTGCTGGTCGAAGCCGGTCAAGCGCCGACCATGCTTCGAGTCGAGCAGGAAGACCTGGAGCACTATTTTTTGCGCTTGGTCGGCCAGGAGGTTAAAACATGAACAACACAAAACAGGCCACATGGGTCGAACTGTTCAAGGCCTCCCGTTCCAGGATGCCGCTGCTCACCGGGCTTGGATTCCTGATGCTCCCGTTTGTGGGCGGCTTCTTTATGGTCGTCCTCAAGGACCCTGAACTGGCGCGGCAGACCGGCATGATCAGCGCCAAGGCGCAGATGTTGGCCGGCGTCGCCGATTGGCCGACGTATCTTGAATTGCTGGCACAGGCCACCGCCATCGGCGGGCTGATTCTCTTCAGCCTCATCGGCAGTTGGGTCTTCGGCCGCGAGTTTTCCGACCACACTGTGAAAGATCTACTCGCTCTACCGACCGCCCGTTCATCCATTGTAGCGGCCAAATTCGGTGTGATCGCCATCTGGGCTGTGGCGCTGGTTGGCATCATCTATTTTGTCGGGCTGGGCGTCGGTGTTGTTGTGGGCCTGCCTCAAACCGCCACGAGCGTGATCGGGCAAGGCAGCGCCAGGCTTGCCATCACCGCCGGGCTCACCATCGTAAGCATCACGCCCATCCTCTTCTTCGCCAGCGCGGGGCACGGCTATCTGCCGCCCATGGGCGTGGCCATCCTGGCCATCTTTCTCTCACAGATCATCGCCGTGGCCGGGTATGGCGAGTACTTTCCCTGGTCGATCCCGGCCCTCTACTCGCAAGGGGATGACCTGGGTGCGATCAGCTTCGTGATCGTCGGGGTCACGGGTTTCATCGGCATTGTCGCCACGTTCCTCTGGTGGGAGATGGCCGACCAGACGCAGTAGGTGATGGAACTTCTCAGGGCGTGGACGCAGATAAGGCAGGCGGAATCGGTTCCGCCTGCCTTTTTCGTTTGGCGATCAGTTCTGGCTCTTTGAGCTATTGTGGGTAGACAACCCGACCTCCGGGAGGTGTCCAGCAGCAGTTTGTCATCCGTCCGCTATTTGTGGACACCTCCCGGAGGTCTAGCCGCACGATTCCGCAGAACGCCTCAATTCTGTTGCAGCTTGTCGATCAATTGCCGGACAGCTATGACCGGGATGAAGACAAATAAGCCCAAGACGATCCCGATCTCAGCCCCCCAACTGCTGTCGGGGTTGGGCTTCCGGTTCAACCGGTTCTCCAAGGCTTCGATCATGATGCCGTAGACATTGCCGACCATGATCGTGCGGATGATCGCCATGATCGCTATCGTCTTTTCCGGTCCGTAGCTCTCCAGCAGACGTTGACAGGCCTCCTCTTCGGGATGGCCCTCAGTCTCGGCGTAGTGTTGGGCAAAGAGCAACGCAACAATTTCCTCGGCCGGGGCGCTGCTCAGATCGCCGGTCAAAATGTCCTGTACCTCTCCCTCCTGCAACCCCGCTTTCAACGCCACATTGGTGTGATAGTAGCTGCAATAGCGGCATCCATTGACCTCCGTGACAGCCAGCATGATGCGTTCGCTGAATGCTTTGCTGACACGCTCGCTCCTGTGCGCGCGACGGATGTCGCCAATGTGAGCCAAGGCGTCGTCAAGCAGGCGGTAGAAGGAACTGACGCTGTAAATGCGCCGCCTACATTCGATATTGCCGATCATTTCTTCTTCCTCATTTCACGTCGTTATTTTCGTTCTATTCCAAGTGTACACCCCAATTATCAGGATGGTGTGAAGCGACCGTCTGAAGACCATAGGGGGAATCTAGAAATTGGGTATTGACTGACGGTCAGTCAATATGATATACTGGCAACTGTCAAGCAGAAGAGTCTGCACAAAAACACAACAGTTTGGGCAAACCGTTGTCCAACAGAGACAAAAGAACGGAGTCAATCATGAACAGAATCCACCGATATCGACCAACACTCTACTTCGTCCTGGCCTTCGCCGTGACCTGGATCAACGGGTTTATCCTGGCTGCGCAAAGTCAGCAGGGCGCCGAAAAGAATCTACTCCATCTGTTACTGGCCTATATGGGACCACTGATCGCCGCTCTTTTCATGATGTACGTATTTGCCGACAAGCCTTTCCGGGCCGACTTTCGGCGGCGGATATTCGATCTGCGTTTAATCGACATGCGCTATCTGCTATTTACGCTGCTTCTGCTGCCGTTGGGCATGGTGGCGGCCATCGGCATCTCCATCGCCTTTGGACAGCCGGTTGAACAGCTGCGCTTTGCCGAAGCCTTCAAGATCTTCGATGGAGAGGTAATCCTCAGCATGATCCTCCTGGTGCTGGTACCGGTGCTGGAGGAATTGGGCTGGCGCGGGTATGGCGTCGACAGCCTGGCAAGTAAGTTCAACCTATTTGTTGCCAGCCTGATCTTCGCCGCATTGTGGGGGTTCTGGCATCTGCCGGCATTTTTCATCGAAGGTTCGTATCAGGGGTCGCTCTGGGGGCAGCATCCGGTGTTCGCCATCAATTTCTTCGTCGGGATCATCCCGTTGGCGTTGATCACGAACTACCTCTTCTACAGGAATCGGCGCAGCATCGCCTTGCTGGCTCTGTTCCACGTCCTGGTCAACTACTCGTCAGAAGTGTTCGAAGCCAACCAGATCAGCAAATGCATCTACACGCTGATCATGGCTGCCGTCGCTCTGACACTCGTCCTCAGAAACTGGGAGTTCTTCTTCACGGAGAAGATGAACCTGATGATAGAGCCCGTCCTGCCACAGCGACGATGGTGGGGGCGACGGTGGGGATGGCGTCGGCAGCACAGCGACCAACCGGCTTGATGGGAAAAATTAGCCACAGATGGACACAGATATACGCAGATGAAGAGCATTTTTCTCCGTCTTTCCTCTGTGGTCTCTGTGCCCTCCTCTGTGCCTCCGTGGTGAATCAGACCTTTTTGCAGCGGAGTCATCTGTGACAAAAAAAATGTGATTCAACAGAAATGAACAATCAAATGACTGAACAAAACTCAATGCGCAATGTTCTTTCCATCCGAGATTTCCAGCTGCTCTTTGCCGGCACATCAACCTCGTTGCTGGGTGATCAGTTTGCCCTCATTGCCATTCCTTGGCTGGTGCTACAACTCACCGGAGACCCAGTTGCCTTGGGCATGGTGCTGGCACTGGAGGGCATCCCGAGGGCGCTCTTCATGCTCTTCGGGGGCGCTATCACCGACCGAGTGTCGCCACGGGCTGTCCTGATTGGCTCGGACATCGTGCGCTTTGTACTGGCCGCGCTGATGACCGTCGTCGTGGTGGCCGGCGTGGTCGAGATGTGGATGCTCTATGTCTTCAGTCTGGGCTTCGGGTTGGTGGCCGGCTTTGCCGTGCCCGCGGGCAACAGCATCGTACCCATGGTGGTAGAGGAGAACGACCTGCAGGCCGGCAATTCCATTGTGATGGGGGCCGGCCAGCTGGTCGGATTTGTCGGGCCGGTGCTGGCCGGCATCTTGATCGGAAGCTATGCTGAATCGCTGCGGGGCATTGGCCTGGCCTTCGGCATCGACGCCGCTACTTTCGCCCTGTCGGCGATTTTGCTGGGGCTGATGCATCGGGGCGGTCATCTGGCGTCAGCCGAGCAGATGGCAAACAAGGAGAGCATCTGGACGTCCATCGTCGCCGGCATGAACTATGTGTGGCAGGATGACGCCCTGCGCCTGATGTTTTTCGTCATCGCTGCGGTAAACTTCCTCTTCGTCGGTCCGATCCTGGTCGGCATTCCGGTCTTGGCCGATCAGCGGCTGGCAGAGGGGGTCACGGCCTTTGGGTTGCTGCTGTCCGGTTTCGCCGGCGGCAACCTGGCTGGTTTTCTGTTGGCCGGTCTGCTGCCCCGGCCCGATGGCGGCACCATCCGTCTGCTACTGATCGCCCTGCTGACCCTCTTCGGCCTTGTGACGGCGATGATGGGATTTATCCACTCGACGTGGATCGATCTTGCATTGATGATTCTACTTGGCGTGGGCAACGGCTACATCACCATCATTCTGTTCACGTCGATCCAGAGCCGCGCGCCCAAGGCAATGCTCGGCCGGATCATGAGCCTACTGATGCTTGCCAGCACCGGCTTGGTCCCCATCTCGCAAGCTCTCTCCGGCGTGATCGTCGCCTGGAATTTGAGCGCACTCTTTGTGTTGGCCGGTGGATTGATCGTGTTGGTCACATTCTGGGCAGCCTTCCAGCCGGCCCTGGGGACCTTCAGCGAGGATGTTCTGGCAGGGGCGTGATCTGTTCTTTGTCAGAGATGGATCTGCTGCAAGAACAAAAAGAATTTGCCACAGATGGACACAGATAAACAACTGATATTCACGGATGATATTTGAATCGCCCCTTTGCTATCAGACCTTATCTGTGGTTATCTGAGTCCATCTGTGTTCATCTGTGGCAAAATGAAACCTAACAGACGAAAACGTCAGCCAATCGGGAAAATCAGCGGGGAGAGTTGGCACATGGCACGTACCGTCAAATCAGCGCAAGAGCGACGGCTGGAAATCATCCAAACATCGGAGCGGCTGTTCCGGGAGAACGGCTACGCCAACACCGCGGTCGACGCCATCATCAAGGAGATGGGCGTGGCCAAGGGCACCTTCTACTACTACTTCAAGTCCAAGGAGGAGGTATTGGAGGCCATCGTCGAGCATACCCTCGACCAGATCGTGATTTTGGCCGAGCAGGTTGCGGACGAGCCGTCGCTGGATGCACTGGCCAAGATGCGGGTGCTGCTCTCCGGCGGTCAGATGGGCGACGAACAGACCGACGAGGTCACCGAGTTTCTGCATCTGCCCGGCAACCGAGAACTGCACGAGGTCACCAACATCCAGACGGTGCTGCGCTTATCGCCCATCTTTGCCAAGATTGTGGAGCAGGGTAATCGAGAGGGTACCTTCCATGCAGAGCAGCCACTAGAGACCATGCAGTTTCTGCTGACCGGCTCTCAATTTCTGCTGGATGGCGGACTGTTCGAGTTTTCCGACGAGGAATTGAGTGAGCGGCGATTTGTCACCCAGGCAATTGTGGAGAAGGCGCTGGGCGCGGAGCCTGGTACGTTCGACTTCATGAATGAGTCGCAGTAGCCAAGGGAATCCCACCGCTACCATCGAAAAGGCGCGCTCAGGCGCTAGATCTCAGCCATTGCTGCTTGCCGGTTCAACCCGGCCAAGGGCTTAACATAATCTCTAACTTGATGCCTATGGGACGACTGTTTGGCCGCGCTCCTCGAAGTGATCGATGAGATCATAGCCTGCTTCAAGTAGGTGAGGAATGCTACGTCAGCTTTGGGCAGTTGCTGACCAATCCGAGCATCCTGATCCTGGACGAGATGACCAGCAGCGTCGACACGCGCACGGAGAAACAGATCCAGGCAGCCATGTTGAGTCTGATGGCGGGCCGCACCAGCTTCGTCATCGCCCACCGGCTGAGCACTATCCGCAACGCCGACCAGATCCTGGTCATCGACCATGGTGAAGTGATCGAGTGCGGCACGCATGAGGAGTTGTCGGCGCAGGGTGGGTTCTACCAGAAGCCTCTATGCCAGCCAGTTTCGGGCGACGAGTCGGAAAATGGAAGACGCGGAAGCGTAACTGACCCGGTCGGTTCGGCTGTCAGTAGACGCATCGGGCAACGCCGACAATATGCAGAGCCTGTGCAAGCGGACGTTCCCATTCGGATTGCAGTCATGTATAATGAGGCTCAAGCCCGCTCGATCTACTCAATCTGCCTCTACCTTGGAGCCTGTTGTGTCCAAACGGTCAACGTTGCTCGCACTTTGTCTACTTACGGCACTGGTTGTGCTCACGAGCCTGTATGCATCCCCCGCTGTTGCACAGAACGGGCCGACGCTCTTGCCGCAGACTCGCGCCGCAGAGGACACAAAGACGCCAACACCAACCAAATCCGGCCCATTCATCGCCACCCCAGACGGTCCGCTGATCTTCGACTTCCCAACCCCGCAGCCTGTTGGCGCACCGGGTCCGATATCGGGGCTGGGATTGAGTGCGCTGGAGAAAAGTGCGCTGGCCGTGGTCAAAGTGCAGGGCTGTGCCGAGGCCGGCGCCGACGATTGTGATGCCAGCGAAGGGAGTGGCGCAATCATCCATCCACGTGGGCTGATCCTGACAGCGCTCCATGCCGTTGTCGAGGACCCCAACGATCTGAGGTCATCGCTCTTGCCCGAAATCAGCATTGGCGTGGTAACGGATATGGACGCATTCAGCGCGGCGCCAACCTACCGGGCATCGGTCGCGGCCATCGATCCCGAACTGGATATTGCGCTGCTTTGGATCATCCAGCCAGAAGATGAACCGCAACTCCACCTGCCCACTCTGCCCGTGGAAAGTGTCAGTAGTCGTGAGGTTCGTAGGGCCGCCCTACAGGTTCTGGGCTTTCCCCAGGGAACCTCGAGCTTGAAGGAGCCGATTGTCGACTATTACGGCGCGCAGCAGGGTGCCTGGGAAATGGAAGCGCCGAGGGTGGGCAATGGATACAGCGGAAGTCCTCTGCTTGTGGCGCACGAAGACCGAAACTATATCGGTGGCGTGGTCTTCTATCGCACCGATGGTCTAGTTCTGGTGCAGCCGATTCAGCGGCTGGATGGTTTGCGTTGGGATGATCCAGCTGCGCCGCAGCTGTGGGCGGAAGATGCACAGGCCATGTCCGCCGGCGTCGGCGCGTTGCCGGGGCTGAATCTGACTGTCAACGTACACGCAGTTGATTTCGCCCAGCGAGAGTTACAACTGCTAGCGGTCGCCTACGACACCCAGAACCGACCGTGGCCCTCTGCCGACGAGCAACTGACCCTGCCACGCACATTCAAACCGGCGCGGTTTGTGGATGTGATTCCGCTGCGACTGAGCAAACCGTTGACAGGCCTTGGCCGTGTGCCGGAACGCCTGCGATTTGTGCTGCAACTCTGGGATGTGGAACAGTCTGATCTGCTGTGGGAAGAGACGGTCCACTACCTGCATTCGTCTGAATCACCAACAGCGACCTTTACACCCACGATTGCGCCTATGACCGAACCGACTGATACGTCAACGCCAACGAAGAGCCCAATCGCTACCAATACGCCAACAAAGACACCGATTCCGCCGACATCAACCCCAAGAAAGACGCCGACAAGAACTCGTCCAGCAAAGACCTCAACGCCCACGTCCACGCCTGTGCCGACCTCTACGTCAACACCTATGCCCACGTCCACGCCAATACCGCCTTTGCCCCAAGCCGGTGACAAGCGCGATATCGGTGGCATTTCTTTCGTCTATGTACCAGCTGGCAATTTCATCATGGGCAGTCGTAGCGACGAGATTGATGCAGCACACGCACTGTGTACCCAATATCGGAGCGACTGCGAGCGACTCTGGTATGAGGACGAACAGCCGCAGAGAAGTGTTTACCTCTCTGCCTACTGGATCATGCGCACAGAGGTCACCAATGCATTGTATGCAATCTGTGTAGCGGAAGGTGGTTGTGGGACGCCGAACAACGGTGTGTGGCAGAATACAGATTTTGCTGGTTATCCAGTGACGGATGTCACCTGGCAAGATGGTGCTGACTACGCCGCATGGTTGAGCGCGAAGACTGGGCAGCCCTTACGATTGCCCACTGAGGCTCAATGGGAGAAAGCGGCTCGTGGATCGAACGGTCGCACATTCCCTTGGGGAAACGAATGGGCAGCACATGGCGTCAACTACTGTGACAGCCGCTGTGACCGTGAATGGAGAGACAGCTCCTGGGACGATGGTTATGTTTATACGGCGCCAGTGGGCACCTATCCCGCTGGCGCAACGCCCTATGGTGCGCTGGACATGGCCGGTAACGTCTGGGAATGGACAGCAGATTGGTACGGAGCGCAATACTACTCCCAGGCACCGACTCAAAACCCATCCGGTCCGGCGTCAGGCGATCATCGTGTGGTACGTGGCGCGGCATGGTATCATAGCCCCAATTTCATGCGTGCGGCGGATCGCCACGCCTATGGTTTCGATCACAGTCGGGATAGCCTCGGGTTCCGTCTCGTCTCGCTTGACCCTGGACGCTAGATCAGGTCATATCAACATGGCAAGCTGGCTACGCCTTCCTTCCACACGATGATGTCGACCACTTTGGCCGAATCGACAAGGTTTGGAGCAACTGCGATAGAAGTTGGAAAGATATAACAGCAGACGAAGGATATGCTATGACGGCGCCGGTTGGATCGTATCCGGACGGCGCTAGCTCCTACGGTGCGCTGGATATGGCCGGCAATGATTGGGAATGGACCGCGGATTGGTACGGTGGGGATTATTCCACCGATTCGCCGGTGAAGAATCCGGTCGGGCCGGCAGCCGGCGACCAACGTGTCGTGGGTGGCGGGGGCTGGTACGACTTCTCGGACTACGTGCGTGCGGCCTTCCGTAGCAGGCTCGTCCCGGTCCTCAGGGACGGGTGGTTGGGGTTTCCGTTGGCGTCCTCCGGTTTTTGAGACGCTGGTCAATGGCATACTCTGGTCTCTGGATCGGTGCGAAGCACTCGCTCTGTTGCTCTGTTCTCTAGCGGGGAGGGGCGTGGGGAGAAGCTGCGCTTCCCCCACATTTGTTTGTGGCAATATCAGATCATCCGATCTGTGTTGCGGGGATCGGCTGAGACGTCGTGTCGTTCGTGGCGGGTCTAGAACAACAACCCGAACAACGTGCGTGCGGCCAACCGTAACAACAACCCGGACAACAGGACCGAGGCGTTGGGGTTGCGGCTGGCGTCCCACGGTTTTTTCCCTCCCGCTGCACTGCCGGCGGGCGGGCCGGCATTCTGCGTCGGCTACGGCTTGCGCAGCGAGGATCGAAAACCGGTGCAGCCGATTCCTGGCCGAGCCTGGGTTTCCCCTGCCGGTCCGGGCGCATATAGAAGGAGGCTGCGCCCTACCCGTGTTCGGCCACACGACCGGGCTGGTGTAACCTTACGCTATTTCATGACCCTTTCCAATCGGTCGGGCGTCGACTATAATGGCGTTACAACTCGAACGAAAAATCGACTGACAGATGGAAGACGCACCTTGCCGGTCAACCCATCCGCTGACGGCCCATGCAACCAACCGGCTCCCAGATCAAGCAACTTCAGCAGGCGCTTCTCGCTGCTTACGACCAGACTAGCCTGGATCGTATGGTGCGCATCCGCTTGGACGCCGACCTCGAACAACTCGTCCCCACTTCCGACAAAAATCTGACCGAGATCACCCATGCCCTGGTACGCACGTGTGCCGCGCAGCCGGGCGGCTTCAGACGACTGCTTGACGGCGCCCTGGCGGGGAATCCGGGCAATCCAGCCTTGCGTGCTGCTGCCAAAGCGTTCGCTGGTATCGTGTTTGAGGTGCTGCCATTTCCCGATGCCGAGCAGCGTGCGATCGTCTGCGATACGATCATCGCCAACGTCGGTGACAACGCCCAACAGGTGATCATCGGCAAGAATATCAACATCGGCCAGCCGGCACCGACGCCGGCGCCTAATCCTATCCGACGTCGGGTTCTGTTTGTGGGCGTTTCGCTTGGCGTCGCCGTGCTTCTGGTCGCCGTTGCCCTCTTGCTTCCTGCCGATAACCGCTTCGGCTGGGTGCAGGCTCAGATTGATCAGCGGACCTGCCGCGCCAATCAGAATGACGGGACCTGCATTCTGGCTTCGCGGCTGGCGCCGGGCAGCGGCAAGGCGTCTCAGGAGGCCACGCGGCTACTTGAATCAAGTTTGCGCGACGCTGTTGAGGGTTCGCCATTTACCGTTGTGCGCACACGCCCTGTTCAGGATCGGCAGACGGCGCTGGCGTTGGCAAGACGGTACGTCTCGCCGCTGATCGTGTGGGGCGAGGTCTTCGATTTGAATGATTTGAATGCCAAAGTGCATTTGGAGCTTGTGGATCGCTTGGGCATCGCCCAGAGCGCAGAGTTGGAACCCTATCGTCTGCAACAATTCCCAGTGGACGGCGCTTCTATCACCGTTGATATTCCCTGCGAAGGCGAGGCGGACTGTCTCGGACCGGAGAGCGGCCGGTTGGCGCAGAGCGCGCCGGATGTTGCGCGCTTGGCCATGGGGCTGACCAGCTACGCCCTCGGCGATTTTGAGCAGGCCAAAACCGAACTGGAGCCGCTGGCGGCCTGTGCACTCGCCCTGGATGAACCGGCCTGTACCGATCCCGCTCTGCTGCCCTACCTGGACGATCAGGCGCGCAGCCTACTTTTATACTACATGGGCCGTGTCTATGGCTTTCAGCAGGATTATGAACATGCACTGATCTATCTGGAAGCGGCAAGAAAGCTCGCTCCGGACAACCCGGCTCCGGCCATTGCCGCCGGTTGGACTTACCTAAAATGGATCGGTGACGGCGTGGTTCCAGTGGAGGCGCAAGAGGCCTTCGCTCAGGCTCGGGAAAAACTTAAAATCGAGTGCGGCCCAAACAACACGGCTGTTGATGCCGGCGAACGTTTGTACACGCTAGGTGTGATTTACGAGATGCAGGCGCAGTGGGCGAACGCGGAAGCATGCTATGTCCTGGCAGCCAATGCGCTGGCGCAACGAGACGCCGACCCGTATCCGGTGCTGATCAACCTTGCGCGGGTCCAACGGCTCGACGGCCAACAGGAGGCTGCAATCGAGACGCTCACCAAAGCGCAGAAGCTCGCCCCCGATCTGCCGTGGACAATGTTGGAGTTGGCACGGCTGAACGCGGACAATGAGACGGAAGCACGTGCTCATCTAGACAGAGCATTGGCAATAGCGCCCAACATACTCCAGGTTCACACGACTACGGCAGAACTATGTGAACGCTGGGGGGATCTGGACATGCGCCGAAAACGCCTATCAGACTGCCCACACGCTGCGTCCCGACCACAGTTGGCTGCTGGACAATATGGGCGAATTCTATCGAGGACAGGAAGACTGGTCACGAACAGAGTCTTCACTCGTTGAAGTTGTGGAGCTTGGCGCACGCAATCCCTGGACATTTGCTCGCTTGGGCTTTGCACTGCAGAGCCAGGACAAGTGGCAGGAGGCGGCGCAGGCGTACCAAAAGGCCGTGGATCTGGCCTACTCAGATGAATCGGTCGGCCATCTCTTCTGTCCGTTGAGCAGTCGATCGGCATTCCTGCAGGAGGACGATCTGGATCTGCTACAAAAGTGTGTGGAATGGGCCGAGTACGAACAGCAGCGCGAATGGGCGGAGCAACGGTTACAGGAACTCAATCCGCCTCCCAGTGTAGGTGAATAGAGAAGCAGCCATCAAAATCGCTGAAGCGTCACCTTTCTCAGACATCGCTGGTCAGCGTACTGGCGAATTCGCAAAGCGTTTTGTCCATACTACGGCCCCTTTCACGCAGCGTTTTTCGCCATTGTCAGATCTTCTCAATACTTGACGAACACGATACTCAACAGAGGTACGTTCAGAGTATGACTGATTTGAGGAACCTTCTTGGAAGATGCCCACCGGCTGAGCACCGTCGGCGACGCCGACCATATTCTGATCATTGATGGAGGGGGAGGTCGTCGAGCGCGGCACGCATGAGGAGCCATCGGCGTGGCAGGGCTTCTACCATCGTCTCTATGCCAGCCAGTTTAGGGCGACGCGTCGAGAGGTAGAATCCAATTAATATGAATCGTCCCAAAGATTGGGCTGACTTAGCACTACAACCTCAGCTACACAAAGGCCCCTCTCTGGAATCCTGGCGCGATTGCCCCCGATGGCGACCGGTATCCCGCCGAACTGCATGTCCGCGCACTGCACAGGTTGCACAACGCCGGACCGCCGATGAACTATAGATGTTCAGAAAAAGATTCGTGCTCGTGCTCGTTCAATAACCACGGATCATTATCTGAACATCTATAGCAACGGTTCTATCAGGTCAAAATCCGACCAAAGTCGAATACTTCAATCGGTTTTCACGCGATATTGGTAGCGTATTGCTCGATTCGTTGTTTTCGTAATGAAGTGAGTCCACTGCAGAAAGAGATCTTGACACGAATTTACACGAATTATCACGAATCTCCTCTGGGGTGACGACACAATTCGTGGGAAGTCGTGACCATTCGTGTCTAGAAATGACTTTTTGCAGTGGCTTCATGTATCGGATGAAGGTGAGGATAGTCTCCGTTGATCAATCGCAAACCTGAAGAGAGATCGGTTGTCCAGATCAAAGATGTCACCAAGTCGTTTCCCGTTGGCGATGACGAGGTGACGATCCTGAAAGGTATTTCGTTCAGCGTAAACCAGGGTGAGTTCGTTTCAATTGTCGGACCATCGGGCAACGGCAAATCCACTTTGCTCAACATGATCACAGGAATTGACCGGCCCAGTAGCGGCGAGATGCACGTGACCGGTATGCCGGTACACAAGATGAGTGAAAACGAACTGGCAATCTGGCGTGGCGAAAATGTCGGCATTATCTTTCAATTCTTTCAGATGCTACCGTCCCTCAGTCTCGCACAGAACGTAGTACTGCCCATGGAACTGGCCGGCAAATATACGCGCGGTGAGCGTCGATCGCGCGCCATGGAACTGCTCGAGTTGGTCGGCCTGGCCGACCAGGCACAGAAGTTGCCGGGCATGGTCTCCGGCGGGCAGCAACAGCGTGCAGCAATTGCGCGTGCTCTAGCCAATGACCCGCCCTTGCTGGTCGGCGATGAACCGACCGGAAACCTGGACTCGAAGACGGCCAATGAAGTCTTTGATCTCTTTCTCAAGCTGGTCGAAAGCGGCAAGACGATGCTCATGGTCACCCATGACAAGGAACTGGCGACACGGATGCCACGCACGATTGAGATTACCAACGGTCAAATCTCAAGCGACACCCGTTCGCGGCAGTCCCGGCACTTGCACCAATCGCAGAATTATCATGTTGCCGCAATGGAAGTTGTGCAATCGTTATGAGTGCAATGGTACAGAAAGTCTGGGCAGACCTCTGGGGCAACAAGGGTCGAACCCTTCAAGTGACCCTGATCATCGCCATGAGCGCTTTTGGCGTTGGTTTGGTGATCGGGGGGAAAAATCTGACTTCGCAGGCAATTACCAATGACTGGCTGCAAGGCAATCCCCCTGCAATCAAGATCAACGTTAATCCGTCCATGGATGAGGACCAATTGTTTGCCCTAAAGCACATCGACGGTATTAACGAAGTAGAGGGCTTCCAAACGGCAACCATCGAGTGGAGACACAATCCTGATGAGCCGTGGCGGAATGCAGTCCTCAACGCCCGCGACGACTATCTCAATCAGAAGATCGCCAGGCAGGCGCTGCTAGATGGCCAATGGCCCACTCGCAAGGTCTTTGCCATGGAAAACGGCTTCGAGTCTACGGATGATCTATCAATTGGCGATGTGATCCAGGTCCGTATCGACGATCAGGAATACGATGTAGAAATTGGCGGCACGCTCAACGCCTTTGATATCGCCCCGGCCTTTGCTGACGATCTGGTGCTCTATACGACCAGGAGCCGGTTCGCCGACCTGACCGGCCGCGAGGACTACAATGTGATTGCTGCCAAGGATCTCAGTTTCGACTGGCAACGGGCCCAAGCCGCCGATGCCGAACTCAAGGACCGGCTGGACAAGTTGGAGATTGAGTCAACAGGGGCCATTCCACCATTTCTGGATAGAGTAGCCGAACCTGAACGACATTTCGCACAAAATATCCTGGACGCCTCCTTTACGTTACTGGGCGTCATCGGCGGTCTGATCGTCATATTGGGGATGTTCCTTGTCTTCAACAGCGTAAGCGCCATTATCGTCCAGCAGGTCAGCCAGATCGGCGTCATGAAGGCGATTGGCGCACGTACGGGCCAGATTCTGCAGGTCTACTTGCTCCTCGTCATCACCTATGGCGTATTGGCCGCTATCATCTCGGTGCCGTTGGCTGCTATGGCGGCCCATGGCATCAGGCTCTTCTTTAGCAGCCAGACCGGCGTGTTGGGCCGCAGCTTTGCCCTCGACTCGACAGCCGTGATTGTCCAAATCCTGGTGGCGCTTCTTGCGCCGCTGCTGGCTTCGTTGGGGCCGATTCTCTCCGGCGCTCGCATCACCGTACGCGAGGCGATCAGCACCTACGGTTTGGGCGGCGCTTCCGGCTTGATCGAGCGCTTCGTCACGAGCGCACAATTGCTTCCCTATACGCTGCTGCTGACCATCGCCAACACGTTTCGAAACAAGCCGCGCCTGGCGTTCACCCAAATATCGCTGGTCGGCAGCGGCATCATTTTCATCACTGTGCTTGGCGTGCGAGATTCGACCAGCTATACTTTTGGCACGGAGTTGACATCGATCCACCAATACCAGGTCACGCTTGAATTTGAGGAGGACGAACGCATTTCCCGCATCGCGCCGATGACACTGGCACAGCCGGGAGTGGCTGCGCTGGAAATGTGGAATGTGGAGAAGGCCACCGTACGCCCGGCAATGCAACGAGAATACACGGTAGACGACAGACAAACACTCCTGTTTGGCTTACCGTCTGACTCACAGATGTATACCCCAAAGATCACCATGGGGCGCTGGCTTCTGCCTGAGGATGAGCGTGCGGTCGTACTGCACGAGGAACTGGCGGCCAAAGTTGGCGTGGGCGTTGGTGACTGGGTCACCTTTCGCTATCGCGCCGGCAAGGAATCGAACTGGCAGGTCGTTGGCCTGCTCTTTGATCCGGCCAAGGACAATCTGGTGATGATGTCACAACCTGCCCTGGCGCAGGCGCTGAGTCAAACAAATCGAGCCAACACGCTCTGGATTCAGACAACAGAAACTGATGCCAAGACCACAGAAAGGATGGCACCTGAATTGGCACGATATTTCGAGGAGAAAAATGTCGGTATCTCACTTGATACCGTCTTCAATGCCCAGACGGTGACGGGCATCGGCGAACGTCGTCTGCGCGCCTATGGGGTCATTGTCGGGCTACTCTCCATCATGGCATTGGTGATCGCGGGAATCGGCGGCATGGGACTGAGCGGCATGCTCTCCCTGAGCGTCCTGGAGCGCACGAGAGAAATTGGCGTCATGCGTGCCATTGGCGCGGCATCGAGCACCATCACGCGTCTATTTATCGGTGAGGGGTTGATCCAGGCCCTGCTCAGTTGGCTCATCGCGCTGCCCATGGGCATTGCCCTAGCCTACCTGATGTCCACCAGAGTGATCAGCACCATCCTGGATGACCAATTGGTCTATCAGTTCACACTCCGTGGACCTCTGCTCTGGCTCGTCCTGGTCTCCATGCTCGCTGTACTCGCCAGTTGGTTCCCGGCCCGCAAAGCTACCAAAATTAGCGTGCGAGAAAGCCTTGTCTATCGATAACGCTCATCTGGAAATCTAGAAACTTCCAGACAGCCCATGAAAGGGAAAACCATGATCATTAAAGAGAAGGTCGTAGCCGCCATGAACGCGCAGATCAAGAGCGAGTTTTCGGCTTCGGCCCAATACATTGCCATAGCCGTCTACTTCGACGAAGCAGCCCTGCCCGACCTGGCCGGTTTCTTCTACCGCCAGTCCGAAGAAGAGCGTATGCACGCCATGAAATTCGTTCACTTCATGCTGGAGGCGGGCGCGAAACCCATTATCCCGAGTACGCCTGAGCTAAAGAACGATTTTGACGGTGCAGCCGATGCTGTGCAATATGCCTTGACCCAGGAAATGAAGGTGACGGATGAGATCAATCGCCTCGTTTCTTTGGCGGTCTCTGAGGGCGATCATGCCAGCAACCAGTTCTTGCAATGGTTTGTCACCGAACAAGTGGAAGAGGTCGACACGATGTCGACCCTGTTGCAGACCATTAAGCATGCCGCCGGCAACTTGTTGCTGGTCGAGGAGTTCGTCCGTCGCAACCAACAGCATGCTGCGGGTGGTGAAGCAGCTGCTGATGCAGCCTGATCTGGCTGCCGACAATACTGGCATCTGAACATCTTTCAATTGTGTCGGACCGTCATGATATGCAATATCAGTAGTTCACGATTTGTCATTCCGATGACCGGAGGGAAGAGGAATCTCAGGTTCGCACAGGGGAGATTCCTTGTCGCTTCGCTCCATCGGAATGACAATGGCACTGAATTCGTGAACTACTGAATATCTGAAAATCGGGGGCTGCTGTTCGATTCCTTGATGTCGCGACGCCAAGATGCTGAAGCCCGTTCCAGAAAAACAGATGTCCCGGCGCAAGTGCCCGGCACGGCCCCGCAAACAGGATCTCCTGACCGGATTTCAACTGGGCCGTGCCGGGCACTTTGGGAGAACCATTACCTTGCGTTGGCCTCAGCCGCTGAGAACTAAGCCGCCTCAGCGGCTTCTCGCTGTAAGCGGCGGATATCAACCCTGCCGCAGCGAAGCCGCCCGTCTGAGTTTTTAGGCGATTGCCCTAGGGAGTGACTGGTGCTGCGTTGACACTCGGTTCGACTTACAGTAGCCTATCTGTGACTACAACCGCTTCTCAATTAGAAAGAGATTGACTTGTGTCAACACGGATCATTAGCGCCGACGACGCCGCTGCCCTCGTCGTGACCGGCGACTTTGTCGCCATCCAGGGATCAGGCGGCGGCGTCGCCGAGCCGACCGCGCTGATCTACGCCCTGCGTCAGCGCTTCCTGGCAGAATCCGCTCCCAGAGGCTTGACCCTCTGCCATGCCACCGGCCTCGGCGATCGAGACAAGATCGGCACTGACTATCTGGCGATCCCGGGTCTGGTCAAGCGTGATATTGCCGGCCACCTGGCCATGGCCCCCAAGATGGCGCAGATGATCATGGACGAGCAGATCGAGAGCTACAACTTCCCCCAGGGCGTGCTTTCTCAGATGTTCAGCACGGTTGCCGCACGGCGTCCCGGCGTCTTCACCAAGGTAGGATTGCACACCTACATCGACCCGCGCATTGAGGGCGGCAAGATGAACGCCATCACCACCGACGATCTCGTGCGCGTCATGGAGATCGACGGGGAAGAATGGCTCTTTTTCCCTAGCTTCAAGATCGACGTGGCCTTTGTGCGCGGCACCACGGCCGACACCAAGGGAAACATCAGCTCCGAAGAGGAAGCGGCTATTCTCGAAGGCATCTCGATAGCCCAGGCCGCCAAGGCGTGCGGCGGCGTCGTCATTGCCCAGGTCAAGTATCTGGCCGAGGCCGGCAGCATCGATCCGCGCACGGTGCGCATCCCCGGCGTCTGCGTTGATTACGTGGTCGTCGATCCGCAGCAGAAACAGACGACCCTCGACTTCTACAACCCGGCTTTCAGCGGCGAGGTCAAGATGCCGCTAGAACGGATCGCTCCGTTGCCATTGGGGCAGCGCAAGGTCATCGCCCGACGGGCAGCCAAGGAACTTTTCGCAGACGCTGTAGTCAACCTGGGTGTGGGCATACCCAGCGGCGTGGCCTCGGTGGCCGCCGAGGAGGGTATACTTGACAGCTTGACCTTCACCGTCGAGCATGGCATCGTCGGCGGCATGCCCGCGGGCGGCGTCATCTTCGGCGTCGCCTACAACCCGGAGGCCATCATTGAAGAGGACGCCCAGTTCAATTTTTTTGACGGCGGCGGGCTGGATCTGGCCTTCCTAGGCATGGCTCAGATGGACGGTGCAGGCAACGTCAATGCCAGCAAGGTGCCGGGCATGCTTTCGGGGTGCGGCGGTTTCATCAACATTTCGCAGAATGCCAAGCGTGTCGTCTTCTGCGGGACTCTGACTACCAAGGGCTTGCGCTGCAACGTGGGCGAGGGCCGGATCGAAATCGAGCAAGAAGGCTCCATCGGCAAATTCGTGGATGATGTCGCGCAGATCACATTCAGCGGCGACTATGCGCGTTCCACCGGGCAGCCCGTTCTCTACGTGACTGAACGGGCCGTCTTCGAGTTGACGCCGGAGGGCGTACAGCTCAAAGAGATCGCCCCCGGCATCGAGCTTCAGCGGGACGTGCTGGATCAGATCGATTTTCGGCCAATCTTGCCGGACGAGTTAACTCTAATGGATGCGGAGATCTTCCGTTAGGTCCGGTGAGCAGGCGGCGAGATTCTGAGCGAGAGCGTGCGTCGCACGCGGCAGTTCGGTCAACCCAGAAGTCTGGCTTTTGGCAGAAGCCATCCTGCTTATCCAATACGAGAGGATATCAACAATGCAGACCGACGTTCGCTTGACCTACGACAGCGACATCGCCTACCTCACTTTCATCACCGACCCGCCGGGCAAACCGGCCACGATTGACTACAAGGTGTTGACCCAGATGGATCAGGCGATCGACGAAGTCGAGAATCGGCTGGACGAATTGACCGCGCTGGTCGTTCAGGCCGACAGCGAGCGCTACTTCGTCGTCGGGGCCAACATCCGCGCATTGGAAACCCTCAACGCCGAGACGATTGTCGAGTGGGTGGGACGCGGCCACGAAGTTTTCAACCGCCTGGAAGCGCTGGCCTTGCCCGTCATCGCACGGATCAATGGTTTCGCCCTGGGCGGTGGCCTTGAACTGGCCATGGCCTGCGATCTAATTGTGGCGACCGAGGGCTCGAGATTCGGCCAGCCGGAGGCCAATCTGGGGCTGGTGGCCGGTTGGGGTGGAACGGCACGATTGCCCCAGCGCATCGGTGTGGCCAGGGCCAAGGAACTCTTCTTTACCGGGCGCGCCATCAATGCAGAGACGGCGCTTGGCTACGGGCTGATCAACTTCGTCGGTGACGAAGAGACAGTCGACGCCTATCTGGACCAACTATTTGAGGAGATGCGACCGCTGAGCGCGTCCGCCATCGGCCACATGAAGCATCTGGTCAACGCCGGCGCGCAAATGACGCAAGCAGAGAGTGGCGCAGCCGAGGCAGAAGCCTCACATGAGCTTCTTTCCAGTGCAGAGACTCAGGAGCGAATCGCAACCTTTCTGGACAGCCGCAAGTCACGGTGAGGACGCCGTCGATTATACTCGCGGATTTCGATGTTTAGTGCGCACGCCCTTCGTGCGCGTGGGGCCAGCCCAATCGCATGTAGGCCTCTCCAACCCGTTCGCACGTGGGCGTGCGATCTAAACAATGGCTTGCGCACAAATCACTGGGTTGCTCAATCGCCAGGCAATAGCGAGCACATACGACATTGACGCCCAATGGTCGATTCAGGGGTCGGAATCGACCATCATGAAGCTTGCCAGGATTTTGTCCGTTCTTTTTCAGATCTCATTTCTGCGGTAAACTGTTGGTAGTAATCTATCCTCCGGCCCTGGGTCATCCCGGCGCCGAACCGTTGACCATTCCATAAATGGAGAAACGTTGGGCGCCGAGACATTTCCGTTCAATTCTAAGGAGAAACCACAATGCCTGCTGCATACAACGGCAAGATCCTGCATGTCGACCTGACCGAAGGTCGCACGTGGGTCGAAGAACCAAGTGAGCTTATCTATCGCAAGTATCTGGGCGGCAGCGCCATGGCCAGCTACTTTATGTTGCGCGATATCCCGGTCGGGGCCGATCCGCTGGGGCCGGAGAACAACCTGATCATCATGACCAGCGTCACCAACGGTCTGCCACTTTCGGGCTGCAACCGCTATACCGCGGCCGGCAAGTCGCCGCTGACCGGCGGCTTTGGCGA
The DNA here is from genome assembly GCA_963848115.1 of uncultured Chloroflexia bacterium. GTDB lineage: Bacteria > Chloroflexota > Anaerolineae > Caldilineales > Caldilineaceae > JAWKOK01. The sequence goes on from CAWKCP010000006.1 coordinate 47,339, forward strand.
GGCCGAGGCCGGTGGCTACTGGGGTCCCGAGCTGAAACGAACCGGTTTCGACGGCGTCATCGTCCATGGCCAGTCTGAGACACCGGTCTACCTCTACGTCTCCGACGGTGTTTGCGAGATCCGCGACGCCACCAAGTATTGGGGCAAGTTGGCAGGCGAGGTGCAGGACGAATTGGTCGAAGATCTAGGCGACAAGCGCATTCGTGTATTGCAGACAGGCGTCAGCGGCGAGAACCTGGTGCTCTACGCCGCCATCGTCAACGAGCTACGTCACTTCCACGGTCGAGCCGGTCTGGGCGCGGTGATGGGCAGCAAGAAGCTAAAAGCCATCGTCGTTCGTGGACGCGAGCGCATTCGGCCCGAAGCGCCTGAGGATGCAAAACAGGTGCTTCAATGGTGGCGTGATAACTACGATCAGGAAGCCGACGGCATGCACCAGTTCGGCACGGCCGGCGGCGTCGGCGGGCTGGACCTGGACGGCATTCTGCCCACGCGCAATTTCCGGGACGGCTCGTTTGAGGAAGCCCAGAACATCACCGGCCAGACCATGGCCAACACCATCCTCGTCAATCGTGGCACCTGCTACTCCTGTGGCGTGGCCTGCAAACGTGAGGTCGAGGTCGAAGAACGGGGCGTCTCTGCCAAATATGGGGGCATGGAATACGAGATCATCGGTGCGCTGGGCTCCTGCTGCGGCGTCGGCGATCTGGCTGCCGTGGCCGAAGGCTCGCAATGGGTCAACAAGTATGTGATGGACGGCATCTCGGCCGGCGTAGCGATTGCCTTTGCCATGGAAGCCTACGAGAACGGCGTCCTGACCAAGGAAGATACCGACGGCATCGACCTGACCTTCGGCAACGCCGACGCCATGCTGGCCATGATCCACAAGATCGGCAAGCGTGAGGGGCTGGGCGATCTGCTGGCCGACGGTGTCAAGATTGCCGCCGAGAAGCTGGGTCAGGGCACGGAAGCCTATGCCAACCATGTCAAGGGCCAGGAACTGCCCATGCATGAGCCACGCGGCAAGGTCGGCGTCGGCCTGGGCTACGCCATCTCGCCCACCGGTGCGGATCACATGGAGGCTATCCACGATCCGTCGTTCGAGGCCTTTGGCACCTTTGATGAAGGGTTCGAGACGCTGGGTATGCTGGAGCCGGTCGATCGCATGGATCTGGGACCGCGCAAGGTGCATGCTTTCGTGGTCGCTCAGCAAGTCTGGAGCCTTTACAACAGCGTCGGCATGTGCGATTTCGTGGGCATGCCCATCGGTGCGCTCAAGTTGGAAGAGCTGCGCGACTACATCAACGCGGCCACCGGTTGGAACATGAGCATCTTCGAGTTGCTCAAGGTCGGCGAACGAGCCAATACGTTGGCACGTATCTACAACAACCGCGAAGGGTTCAGCATTGAAGACGACACGCTGCCGCCGCGGCTCTTCGAAGGCCTGCAGAACGGCAAACTCAAAGGCGTGGCCATCGACCGTGGTGAACTGGCCGACGCTCTGCAGGTCTACTATTCCATGGTTGGCTGGGACCCACATGGCGTGCCCACTCTGGCCAAGATGGCCGACCTGGAGCTGCTCGATGACGTGATGGAAACCGCATAGTCGTATTGAAGCCAAGCCAGGCCTTTTTGAAAAAGGTCTGGCTTTTTTTATGCGTTGTCTTCCGGATTGTGCAACGAGTTCTGGAAACCCCAGCATGACAAACAACAGTCAGTCGAAGGGAAGCGAAAATGAGTTCAACTGTAACCATCAAAGATATTCAGATCATTCTCACCCAGCCGGGCGGTTCGCGCCTCGGCATTGTCAAGGTGATCACATCCGAGCCGGGTCTCTATGGCCTGGGCTGCGCCACCTTCACCCAGCGCATCTTCGCTGTCGAAGCCGCCATCGAGCGTCATCTGAAGCCCTTTCTCATCGGCCGCAATGTCTCGCGCATCGAGGAACTCTTCCGTATGATGATGGTGCACGGCTACTGGCGCAATGGTCCGGTGCTCAACAACGCCATCTCCGGCATTGACGAGGCGCTCTGGGACATCAAGGGCAAGCAGGCCAACATGCCGGTCTACCAGTTGCTGGGCGGCAAGTGTCGCGAGGGAGCGCATGTCTACGTTCACGCCAACGGGCTCACGCACCAGGCAGTGGCCGAGCAGGTCAAAGCCTACGTAGCCAACGGCTTCCGCTATGTGCGTGTGCAGTTGGGCGGCTACGGCGGCAAGGGCGACACCATGGTCAAACCCGAGGGCGCGCCCGACGGCGCCTACTTCGACCCGCGCGCCTACTGTCGCAACATGTTGAATATGATGGAGTATGTGCGTGCCGAGGTCGGCCCTGAGGTTGAACTGCTGCACGACATCCACGAGCGGCTCACACCCATTGACGCCGTCCAGTTTGCCAAGGATGTGGAGCCGCTGAAGCTCTTCTTCCTGGAGGATGCGCTGGCGCCTGAGGACAACGCCTGGTTCGCCCGCATCCGTGAGCAATGCGCCACACCGCTGGCCATGGGCGAACTTTTCAACCATCCGCTGGAGTGGAAACCGCTGATTGAAGGACGCCTCATCGACTTCATCCGCATGCACGTGAGCCAGATGGGCGGCATCACGCCTGCGCGCGAGGTGGCGACCTTTGCCAACATGTACGGTGTGCGCACCGCCTGGCACGGCCCGGGAGACACATCGCCGGTTGGGCATGCGGCCAATCTGCACATGGATCTGTGGGCGCCGAACTTCGGCATCCAGGAGTGGTACCGGCCATCGGAACTCGACTACGCCATGTTCCCCGGCCTGCCCGAGATCCGCAACGGCTATCTCTACGCCAACGACAAGCCCGGCCTGGGCATCGACATCGATGAAAAACTGGCCGCCGAGTATCCGTGCGGCGACATCATCGAGCAGTGGACGCAGACGCGCTTGCCGGATGGGACGCCTGTGCGGCCGTAGGGTGAGGGGGTGAGGGGGTGACAAGGTGAGCGTTTTCACACAGGAAAGGGCTTTGTTTACCCCCTTGCCAGGCGGACCGGAATGTGTTATCGTTTTTTCGAAAGTGATTACATGTTGTCGAGTGCTCCGTTGATTGAGGTGACTTATGGTTCGTACGCAGATACAGCTGACAGATGAACAGTCAAAGCGACTCAAGGCAATGGCGTCAGATGAAGGTGTGTCGATTGCCGAGCTGATTCGACGAAGTGTCGACCAGTATACTCAGGGCCATCAGCAGCCTGACCGAGAAGAATTAATACGCAGATCGTTTGAAGTCATCGGCAAATACAGTTCTGGGTTATCTGATGTCGGCGTGAATCATGACAAATATCTTGCCGACATCTATGCAGGAGGTCGGGGAATGACTGTATTTGTCGACACATCGGCATACTACAGCTTACTTGACGTAGACGAGGAAAACAATCGAAACCTCTCGTCACATATGGCGAAACCTATTTGTGAAAGGCACAGTCCTAATCACAAGCAACTATGTGGTAGTGGAGAGTGTTGCCCTGGTTCAGAGGCGGCTGGGTATGGCAGCTGTCGCTGATTTCCAGGAAACATTGCTTGCATTGACTCAAGTCGTTTGGGTCGATGATGCAATCCACAATGCAGCCTTCGCAGCGCTGCTCACGGCGAACCGACGTCAATTGAGTTTGGTTGACTGTACCAGTTTTGAACTCTGTCGAGGGCTGAGCGTTCATTCGGTCTTCGCATTTGACAAACATTTCAGCGAACAAGGCTTTCAGTCGCTCGATCAATGAAATGGTATGTTACGACTTGCCGAAGATCTGCGCCAGATGATAGCGAGGATGGGCCGAGAAGGCGTGGCAGATCGATCCATCCGGGAAGTCGACGTTCCAGTTTTCCCACGTCGTCGGCGATCCGTCGGCGACCCAACGACCCCAACGTTGTCGAATGATGTCGAGCACGGCTTGATCGCGTCCGTGCTTGCGCAGCGCTTCGAAGACGTAGTGGTGCATGAACGGGCTGGCCAGCACCATCTTATCGGGCGCAGGGTCGTCGTCGGGATCGAGTGAGCGGGCGGCCAATGCATCCAGCAATGCCGGAAGCGCGTCAACATTTGCACAGCCGGTCAGCAAGGCAAATGCAACGGCATGTCGGGAGAACGAAGACCGTTCCATGTCGTCGTACCAGATGCCGTCCGTGAGAAAGTGCGTGCGCTGCGGCCGAAGCCAGGGCAGCGGCCCGCTTCTTCCATTCCTCTCCAGCTTCAGGCTCAATCCCAGCGTATCAGCCAATGCAAACACCGCCTGCATTGCAAACAGATAGCGAAAATTGTAGAGCGCGCTCGGCTCGTTGCGCGAGAGCGGCGCCCAATCGAGAAAGAGTCGGCGTCCAAGCTGGCTGTGGATCAATCCATCATCGCCCAGATCAGCGTGGAAGCGATCCAGCATTCGCACAAGCGTCGGCCAGAGCGCCATCACCAGATTCCGATCCCCTGTTTGATCCCAGTAGACACGCAACATCTCCACCCAAGTAAAATTGTAGTCGACCACGGCATAAGATGGACCTCGCCCGGCAGAATGCTGGGCAGCACGCCGTCGGGGTACGCGCCCTGAGCGGCCATCACCAACGCCTGACGGAGCGGTCGAACGTCATCGCTCATGCGAGGCCAAAAGCAATGCCTGGGGCAACGCATCGCCCAGCCACTGCGAGCTTTCGCGCCAGCAGCAATCGACGAAGGTTTCCTGGAGACAGGCACGCAGCGTCGTTTCACAAATGGAGACGACGCCGTTCAATAGTGGACCTGAGAAAACTGAGAGGCTTGGTGACTTCCAGTGGATATTCGGCCACCGTGACATGGGGTCGGATGCGGAAGTTCCGATCTGTAGGGCCGACAACCTGGACGAGCAGATAGCGACCTCCGCGCATGGTGAACCCTTGTGCCGTCTGGTTTCCGGGGCGCAGACGGAAACGGTCGGTCAGACGCACACGGCAGTAGGTCTCCGGATCCGAGATGACGAGATCGCCGTCCCGGAACTTCTCTGCGTAGGAGACAAGCAACTCTTCCTGGCCCGAGGCGCCCTCCACTTCAACCCAGCCCTGACACGTGTAGTTGCGGCCCAGATCGTAGAGTAGATAGGTCGACTCATTTGCGTTCAGATTGAGGGTAATCCAAAAATCTGCATCGACGATCTGAGTCTCGCTACTGCTTGTATACCAACCGGTTTTCAGCCGTTGGTGTATATCACTCTGGGCGTCAGTCGGGCCACTACGCATTTCTACCAAGCCGCATATCATGGTCTCGTTCGGCAGGCATAGGCACGGTACGTTCATGCAGCCCGGTCCATAACCCGCCGGCGGACGGAGAGACGATGCGTGATTGCGCCCAATCGCCGTCATCGTAGGTCGGCTGCTGCCATGCTTCGGCTCGATGCAGATCGCGCTCCTCTACGCCGCTTCCGTAGATCGAGACGCGTTCAACCTGTGATCTGTATGATCGGTCTCGGCGTGTCCGCCACTGGGCGTCTGTGATAAGAAAAGGATCATCGCCGGCAATCAGCCAGGCCAACATGCCTGCCGCCCCTCGATGAACATACGAGAAGTGGGAGTAGCCAGGCTGATAGACCTGCACAGCGATCACATTGTCTTTGTGGTTCAAGAGGGGCGCAATGTCGATGCGGTCGATAGCCTGGTGGTCAGGCCAACAACGAGCGGGACCGCGGACGACGTATTCGCCGTTGATCCAAAGTTTGTAGCGGCTATCAGCCGTGATGAAGAGGTCACACGAATCGCCCCTGGGCCGGTCAAACCTGGGTGAACGAAAACGGAGGTACACCTCATGCAGATCAAAAGCATGATCTGAGCCAATCCAGAGTGCTGGTGTTTGCAGTGTGCGGGTAAGCGTCATTGTTATGGAGGTACATGTCTTTCGATTCTTGTCACAGATTCACACAGATAAAAAAGGGATAAACACAGAAGAACGAATACAGCTATCACCCTATCTGTGATCGTCCGAAGGTATCTGTGTCAATCTGTGAGAAAATCTGTTGATCCATACTGCACTGCCAACTCATTGGCCAGCGTGTACGCCTGAATCAGACGTGCAGGCGGCACATCGGGCATGACGAAATGGCCGGTGCAGAAGATGAAGCCGCCGCCGGGTGCGTAGATGCCGAAACGCTTGCGGATATACTCGTTGAGCACGTCGCCCTCAAACTTGCGTAGCCCGTCGACTACATCCAGCGAACCGTAGAGGGTCAACTTGTCGCCGTAGGTATCCTTCACCGTCTGCGGATCCATGCCCGAACTCTCCTGGATGGGATGCAGCATCGAGTATCCCATGTCGACGATATCATCCATGATCTGCATGATGTAGCCGTCGCTGTGCAGCATGACCGGTTTGCCCAGGCTGTTGGCGTGTTGGACCACGCGCTCGGTGTAGGGCCGGATCTCGCGCCGCCACATGCGCGGCGAAAAGAGCATCGTTTTGTTGCTGCCCCAGTCGTCTGAGAGCGTGAACATGTCGACACCCACTTCGGCGCAGCGGTCCATCAGCCCGCAAAGCCAATCGGCATAGCGGTCAAACCAGGCCATCATCTGGTCGGGATATTCACCTAGACCGGTCCAGCATTTTTCAATACCCATGAAGGTGCTCGTCCCTTCGACTATGCCCCAGAGATGAGCGCGCACCATGCGTTTGTCACCATGTCCCTCAACCGCCTCGATGACATTGACGCCGGCGAAGTCATAGTTCCATTCGGAGAAGCCGATCCATTTGTCCGAACGTGGATCTTCGAGAGAAATGTCAGCTAGTTCGTCGGCATGGAATTGCCGATCGAATTGATTCGGATAGGGGACGAAGCCGGCGAAAATATCGATGTTGAACTCATCAAGAAACTGCTCGCGCGGGCCATATTCGGCAGCCAGCATCTCTACGAACTGTTTCTGGTAAAGCATGCAATCGAGCGGCGTGCGATCAGTCGGTTCTCTGTTGATGGTCGCTAAGACCCGTTCTTTTCCATTCATTTGAATTCCAGACATCCAAATCTAAAGTGTTGCACAGTTAGGCAGATTTTCGTCCAATAAATACCTCACGCCCATAGGGATCGATAACCACTTCAACTTCAAAGCCGACCGCCTCCAGCAATTGGCGCCATTCATCACGCCCGAACAGACCAATTACATGTTCCTCCGCCTGCATCCGAACCTTTTGATCCTGATCGCGCATAAGGTAAGCGAACGCTACCCGGTACGACGAATCGTCCGTCTCGGATGCGTACGTCCATTCCAGATAGCGCAGGGCGCGCCCGTCACCATCGTGACCGCCGTGTTGCGTCGATGGCGCAAAGGTCTCACGCACAAAGTCCGGCACGAAAAGCGCAACACCGCCGGTTCGGCAATGCACATAGGCGGTCTCCATGGCACTTCGCAGATCATCCCTGGTTGCCATGTAGATAACAGCATCATGCACAAAGACGGCATCAAACAGCCGATTGAGCCGAACAGTGCGCATATCCCCGATCATGTGCTCGCATTCGGGATTCAATTGCCTACTGACTGTGAGCATTGCCGGTGAAAGATCGACCAGGGTCATCTGAAAGTGTGCTTTCAGAAACGACGCATTGTTGCCGCCGCCACTGCCCAACTCGAGCAGCGTCTTGGGCGAAGGCACGCCTGCTTTCTGTAACTCGGACCGGAAAAAATCCGCTTCTTCGGCATAATCATCCGGCTTCGAAAGCAGCGGCCACCACGATGCAAATTCTCCGTACAACGCCGGGAGGCTTTTGCTCACGATTATTTCCCTTGACTGCCGTCATCTTTCAGTTGCAACATTTGGTCCCAAGTATCGAGCGGAATGCCGTCTACGAAGCGGCTGTGGAATGACTCGAAAGGGATCTGATCCCAGATGGGGACGGCGCCCTTGAGTTCACCGGGCAGACCCTGGATGATCTCCGCGTAGGCATGTTCGAGCACACGGTAGCCGGATGTGGGCGAGGGGCTGAAGGCCGGATGCGGGGCAATGATACCGTCCGCTATCAAGAATCCATCAAGGACGTCGGAGAGTTCGTGCAGCAACTCAAGCTTGCGTTCCCAGCCAGTCGACAGCTTGACCGCTTCATCGATCAACGGCTTCATTGGCTCGGCCAACCGCGGCAACTGGACGAAGTAGGCGTAGGTCCATTTGTCGTACGGGAAGTAGGTTCTCTCCAACAAAAAGGCCAACTGCATCGTCAACCGAATGGCACGCGTAAAGGTCACGTTGGCGTAGTAGTCATTGTCGCGCAGGATGGCGCGTTTGAGCGCATAGGCGCCCATGCCGGAGATGTAGCGGCACCAGTGTGCGATGCGTCGCAGGCGAACCGGCTCCGGATAGTAGCCGTCAAATATGGCACGGATCTGGGTAAACTCGCCAGTCGGATCGTGCCAGAGCTCGCCGTTGATGACATGGGTGATGTCTTCCTCGGGAACGGCAAGCCATTCGAGATTGGTTGCGGGCGCGTGGTCGATGCCGATGGTACGCAGGAGAAAATCACGCAGACTCTCCGGCGCCAGTCCGGCTCCGGCCACATGGGCCTCGCGCAGCGAGTGGCCGGCGTAAGTCGGCGGCAGCAGCGACGAGACAACGTCGAGCATCTCGTCTCCACGCGCAAGGTAGACGTCATGGGGAAAGAGTGCATCAATGCGCAGTCCCCAATGATGATCGCTGGAGTATTCATCATCCAAGCGCAAGGCTTCCGAACCGTGGCCAAAGATGCCAATAGCGGCCTGTTCGAGCTCGTCGGGGAAATGCTCAGCCAGGATCGGCTTGACGATCTCGAAGAAGAAGTCTCGACTGCTATCGACAATGGATTCGGGCATGGTGGGTGGTCCTTGCAACGTAGAGGGCACGCCAAGTAGTAGGGTGGGTGGCAGGGTGGTAGGGAAGTGGAGTTGTAGGGTTTGGTTTCGCGCACCCCCAAATCCCTACCTCCCCACTGCCCCACAACCCCAAATTCCAATATTCTTATTCTGCCGCGGCTTCTACGTTCTCAGCGGTGTAAACCGTGAACGGTCCCATGAGCACGCGCAGACCTGCGTCGCGGGTCGGGTCTTCTTCGATGGTGAAGGAACCCATGCGACCGGCGTCGAAGCTCTGGCCGGCCTCTGCCGTGATCTGACCGGTGGCCAGGGCGTAGGCAGCATGGTAGGTCAGATAGCCCAGGTCCACGAAGCTCCACAGTGCGAACTCAGGTGCACAGCCGTTGAGCGTGTAGGAGACCATCTCGGCGGGCAAGCCCAGACCGGAGACCTTGACCTGCTCACAAAGCTCCTCATCCTGCATGGCCTTGGCAGCGGAGGCGATGCCTACCGTCGTCGGGGCCATGATCAGCTTGAGGTCCGGATACTTGTCAACCAGAGCCAGGGCCTGGTTGTAGGAATCCTCGGACTGGTCGTTGCCGTAGACAGTGTCGACCAACTCGAGCGCTGCGTACTTCTCATCTGCCAGCGCCTCTTCCATGGATGCGATCCAGGCATTCTGGTTGGCAGCGTCGGGCGATGCGGAGAGCACGGCGAACTGGCCCCCCTCTTCACCCATGATGCTCAGAGCCATGTCGGCCATGACTGTGCCGGTCTCGTCGAAATCGACTTGGGCGATGAAGAGATCCTCACCCTCGGACGACGGAATCGGCGAGTCCCAAGTGACGACAGTCATGCCGGAATCTCGGGCATCCTGGGCCACGGGGCCGATCTGGTCGCCGGCGTTGTTGGAGATCATGATGGCGTCAACGCCCTGGGTGGCAGCGGTGGTGACGATTTCGATCTGGCCCGCCACGCTGTTCTCGGGTGTGGGCCCAAGAAATTCAAGGGTGCCGGTGTTGCCTAGCTCTTCGTGGGCCTCCATGGCGCCGGTGTGAGCTTGGTCAAAGACGAGGATGCCCAGGAACTTGGGCAACAGCACCATATCGATGCCTTCGCCGTCTCCGGCCATTTCTTCACTGCCTTCCGCGGCTTCTTCTTCCGCCGGGGCTTCGGTCGCTTCAGCAGCCGCTTCTTCCTCCGCCGGTGCTTCAGTCGCTTCAGCAGCCGGCTCTGCGGCTTCAGGGGCCGGTGCCGCTGCCGGGGCACAGGCTGCCAACGCCAGCACCATCACAAGCAACAGACCGATCAACTTCACATACTTGGTCATAGTTCTCCTCCTGGGTTCGATAAAAAAAGAAATGGGACGCGGATGACACGGATTCAGCGAATTTCTACTGAGATTCAAGAGAGGAATCCGTCCTTCCTCGTTGAATCCGTGTCATCCGCGTCCCATTGAAAACAAATTACGTGGTTTCCTCGGACTCCGCGACGGGCACGGGCTGGGCAAGCTTTCTCTGTGTCCACTGGTCCTGCACAACTTGTGCCAGATTGGGGACCAGTACGGATAGAATCAGCAACATGCCGATGACGCCGGTCTGGATATGGCCGCTGATGTTCGAGAGCGCCATACCGTTGCGCAGATTGAGGATCAGCAAGATCGAGAGGCCAACGCCGATCAGCGAACCGCTGCCGCCAAAGATACTCACGCCGCCCAGCAAGACCATGGTGATGATATCCAGTTCAAAACCAAGGGCCAGGTCACCACGTACGGCGCCCAACCGGGCAGCAAACAGAATACCCGCCAGCGCTGCCACAAAGCCGGATGCGGTAAAGATGATGAACTTGACTCGCTCGACCTTGACGCCCGAGTAGCTAGCCACATCCTTGTTGTTGCCGATCACGTAGGTATGGCGGCCAAAGCCTGAGTATTGTAGCACGATCAATGTGATAATGAATAGCACCACAAAGAGAATCATAGCCAGCGGGAACGGGCCGATGAGCGGCTCCTGTCCCAGGCGGTCGAACCACTCAGGAAAGTCGCCGATGGAATGATCCTCCAGCAGGATACGAGCCAGGCCTCGAAAGCCGATCAACCCGGCCAGTGTCACCGCCAGCGAAGGCAGGCCTACCCGTGCGATCCAGAAGCCGTTGAAGGCCCCTGCCGCTGCGCCCGCCAGCAATCCGACGACAATGCCGACGCCCATTGGCATGCCCAGTTCCCAGAGAAAGGCCAGGATACAGGCCGCCAACCCCATGATCGATGCCACGGACAGGTCGATCTCGGCGTTGATGATGACCAACGTCATCACCAGCGCCACGATGATCTTCTCGATGGAGAGCATGAATAGATTGACGATGTTATTGACGCTCAAATAGTAAGGCGTCAACAACATGTTGGCCACAATCGACATCAGCAACAGGATGAGCAGAAGCCCTTCCCAACTCTTAAACCAGCGAAGGCTACGCTGCATGTTGCGTCTCCCCTTCCAGATTACTGCGATCGTGCTCTTGCTGTTGTTGCAGCCGCCTTGCCCAGTGGGCACGCAAGCGGTTGAGCACGACCGCATCGATGGCGACGGCGAAGAGAATCAACAGACCAAGAATGGCATCCCGCCAAAACTCACTGATCTCGAGCCAGCGGATCAAGCTTTGCTCTAGCAGGTCAATAAGAATCGCACCGAGCATGGCGCCGACGACTGTCCCGGAGCCGCCGAAGATATTGACGCCACCGACGACAACAGCCGCCACCGACTGCAATTCAAGACCCAGGCCAGCGACCACAGTGATGTTGCCGAAGCGGGCCAGGAACATGAAACCGGCCAGACCTGCCAGTGCACCACAGAGTACGAAAGCCGAAAAGACTGTCCACTTGACCGGTAGGCCTACAAATTCAGCCGCCTCAGGGTTGGAGCCGATGGCGTAGAGCCGCCGCCCCCAGGGGAAATACATGAGAATCAGTTGGAATAGCACAACGACGACCACAGCGACGACCACCAGAAGTCGGATGTCTAGTTCGCCGATGGTGAAGACGTCGAAACGAGGGAGATCAACCAGCCACTGGGGCAGTGATTGAGTGGTCACCGTCTTTGCGCCGGAGATCTCGACCAACAGTGTGCGATAGATGGCCAACGTGCCCAACGTCGTGATAATGGCCGGCACCCGGCCATAGGCAACCAGCAGGCCATTGACAGCGCCCATCGCGGCGCCGACGCCGATGGCCAGCAACACCGCAGCCAACGGCCACATCTCGTTGTGGTTGGCCAACTGCGTCCCGACAACATAGGCCGTGAAGCCAACGATTGAGCCGACCGAAAGATCGATGTTGCGAGTCAGCACAACCAACGTCTGACCGACGGCCACGACGGCAATGATGGCCGAACTGGTGGCGATGCGGTTGAAGAAGCGCGCCGAAAAATAGTTGTCGATCTGCGAGCCGAAGAAGAGCATGGCCATCAGAATCAGCAGCAACAGAATGAGCTCACGAACCTGCTCCGGTCGAAACTTGCGGTAGAACCAGCTCATGCGCTCACCTGCTCTGATGGTAGCTGTTCTGTGCTCAACTGCTCTATGGTCTGACTCTGGCCCATGGCCGCGGTCAATACCACCTCCTGGCTCGCTTCAGCTCGATCGAAAATGGCCATCTGCCTGCCTTCGCGCATGACCAGAATGCGGTCACTCATGGCCAGCACCTCAGGCAAGTCGGAAGAGATCAGGATGATGGCGATGCCTTCAGCGGCCAGATCGCCGATCATGCGGTGGACCTCGGCCTTGGCCCCGACATCGATGCCGCGAGTCGGCTCATCCAGGATCAGAAGCTTGGGGTGTGTATTGAGCCACTTGGCCAACATCACCTTCTGCTGATTACCGCCTGAGAGCTTGGCCGCCTCGACCTGGACAGAAGGCGTTCGGATATTCAGCTGCTGTCGAAAGTCCTCGGCTGTCTGATTCTCCTCTTTTTTGCGAACCAACCCGAGACGAGAAAGGTATTGGCGCAGCATGGGCAGCGTGATGTTGGTGGCAATGGACATGGGCAACGTCAGGCCCAGTTGGCGACGATCTTCAGGCGCATACGCGATCTGCAAGTTGACTGCCTGCTGAGGCGATGTAATGCGGACAGGCTTCCCCTCCAGCTCGATCTCGCCCTCATCGGCAGGCTCGATGCCAAATATCGCCAGCCCCACATCGGTGCGTCCTGCGCCGACCAGCCCGGCAAAGCCCAGCACTTCCCCGCGATGAACATCAAAATTGACGCCCGAAAAGGCCCCTTCCCTGGCTAACCCTCGCACCGAAAGCAGCAGATCGCCCTGTACATGTTCGCCGCGGGCAAAGAAATCATCCACCTTGCGACCGACCATATCGGCGATGGCGCTCTCGGTCGTGTATTCAGCCACAGGCCCTGTCGAGATGAACTGGCCGTCGCGCAACACCGTGATACGATCACAGTGCGCAAAGACCTCTTCGAGGCGATGGCTGATGAAGAGCAGCGCCACGCCTTGCTTGCGCAGGTTGTCGGCCAGCAAAAAGAGCTGGTCGACTTCATGGGCCGAAAGCGACGCCGTCGGTTCATCCATGATCAGAACGCGCACATTGAGCGAGATGGCCTTGGCGATTTCGACCGCCTGCTGCGAGGCCAACGTCAGCCCACGGGCCTGGCTGCGCACGTCCAGGTTGATATCGAGCTTGGCCAGAATCTCCGCGGCCTCTCGATACATGTCGCTCCAGTGGACAACTGCGCCCCGATTCTTGTGGCTGATGAAGATGTTTTCGGCCACATTGAGGTCGGGGAAGATCATGGGCTCCTGGTAGATCGCAGCGATGCCATGGGTCTGGGCGTCGATGGCGTTGGAGACCGTGACGGGTTCTCCGCCCAACCGCATTTCGCCCCGATCCGCCTTGTAGATGCCGGTCATGACCTTGATTAGCGTGGACTTGCCCGCGCCGTTCTCGCCGAGCAGTGCGTGGATCTCACCCGGATAGAGGTTGAGCGAGACATCATCCAGCGCCTGGGTCATATCGAAACGTTTGGAGATGTGCGACATCTCCAAAATGGGCTTTGTCATAGGGTATTCCATTTTGGGTGGTGTTGGCTATCAAACGAAGGATACAACAAGATCGGACTATGCCAAAATGAGGTCACCGTTTCGAAACGGTTTATGAGTCGATTCGGTTGCGAATTAAATTCGGTAGTGATGATTTCCGGGATGGATGGTCGCATCGAATGGAATTCGGCTCCGAAAAACGCGAAGCGATCTCAGGCGCTTTACGATGAGAAACGCTTGCCGCGATTTGATTCGTCCGGACAATGCGCGGCCAACATTGTCGAAATCCCCACCGCCCGCACAGCGCCCTTAGGCGCTTCTCGTTGTTAGCCGCAGAGTCAATTCCCGCGGCGTGGCCGTTTGAGCGAATGGGTAGTCCCTGCCTCACCGATCATACCGGATCAGTACCTTGCCCGTACGCCCGGCTGCAAACGCCTGAAACGCATCATCGGCCTCATCAAGCGGAAACTGATCGGTGATCAGGCGCTCCACCGCCAACCCCTCCCGATAGAGCGCCAACATCGGCGCAAACTGGGCGAAGTGGTAGAACCACGATCCCACGGCCGTGATATCGCGGCGAATGAAATGCTCGGACGGCGACAGCTCGACGGCCGCCTGCTCGCCGTTCAAAACCACGGTGCCGCCAGTACGCACGGCAGCAAAGCACTGCAAGAGCGTCTGCGGGCGGCCTGCCGCTTCAATGCAGACATCCGGACCGCGACCGTCGGTCAAGGCGGAGATGGCCTCGACCGGATCGGCGTTGCGAGCGTCGATGCTGTGGGCTGCGCCCAATTCACCGGCCAGTTCAAGCCTTGTGGGCGAAACGTCGACCGCGATCACGCGTCGGCCCAAATAGCTCTGCATCAAGGTGTTGCCCAGGCCAATCGGGCCGACGCCGAAGATGGCAACGGTCCGGATCGACGGGTACACGATCTTGCGGGATGTGTGGTAGGGCACGCCCAGGCCGTCGCCCGCCAGCAGGACGCCTGCCTCCCAGGGGACGTCTTCGGGCAGCGGATGGCAGGCATTGGCCTTGATCAGGATGCGCTCGGCGTGCATGTTGCCGTAGAAGCGCCGGTCGGGACACCAGGTGTAGCGTCCCTGGGCGCACTCGTCGCACGTGCCGCAGCCGGCGATAGCACTCAAGCCCACGCGCTGGCCCACGTGGAGCGAAGTCACGCTTGCGCCCAGTTCTGCAACCGTGCCCGCTGCCTCATGGCCGCCATTGCCGGCGGAACCATCCGGCCCGCGATAGCCGTGCAACTCGCTGCCGCACAGGGCCGAGACTGCGGTCTCGATCACGACCTCATCAGGGCCGGGCGTCGGGTCCGGCGCATCGACCACGCTCAGTTCACCGTTGCCTTCCAGTTTTACCATTCGCATCGAATCGACTCCTTCGTTATGGGCCATTTACTACAGCGGATTGAGAATGTAACGGATTTAGGGCTTCGTCCATGCCATGATCACGCCAAAGGCAGATCCTATGGTTAGGGTAAAAGCAATCCGGTACATTCTCAACCCACCGTAATTTTTCGCGCGTAACCGAATCCACAGAAGAGGTCAGTATCAGAAGCGGCTCCAGCCCTATCCGTGCCCATCCTTTTTCATCTGTGCAAATCTGTGACCAAAAGGGCTGCGCTCAACCCAGCGGAAACACCTCATCGAGCACCACAGGCGCGCCAAACGCAATCGACCGCTTGATCCCGGCCTCAAACTGCAGATCGCGCAGCCCGGCCTGGCCCGGTACCGGCGGCGGATCGCCGGCCCGGATCGAATCCAGATAGGCGTTGATCGAACTGCCGAAGGAGGCCCGATACTGGTCCCAGCGCGAGACATCGCGGGAAGATCATACATCTCGTGCAGGCCGGTTCGATAGTCGAGCACCTCCATCGAGCCGTCCAGGTCGCGCATGCTGATGCGGCCGTGCTCGTAGGCAAAGGTCAGTTCGTAGAGCGGCAACTTGAAGTCGATATCGCACGTGCCGACGATGGTTCCGGTCGCGTCGTTGACCATGCGGACTGCCGCGGTCACCGCGGTCACGTTCTCGCTGCCCATGCACGGCCCTGGCTGTCCGCTGGCCAGTGCGGTGATGACCTCGGCCGGCCCCATGAAGTCGAGCACCAGGTCGATGCAATGGCTCCAGCAGGCGTAGTGGACCAGACCGGTGAAGTGGACGGGTCGTCCGAAGGCTCGTTCTGCCAGGATGGCCTTGGCCCGTTGTGTCTGCTCGAAGAAGCGATAGTTGAAGACCATGGCCGTCTCGGTTCCGACCGCCAAAGCGCGCTGAAGCAGTTCCTTGCCCTTGGCGAAGTCCTCCTCGCTGACATCGGCCTGGCCGCGCATAGCGACTAGCGGCTTTTCGAAGAAAATGCGTCTCGGCTTGTGGGCCAGCAGTGCGCCGGTCGCCTGGTAGCGATCGGTCTCCATGGTCAGAACGAGCACGGTGTCGGGGTCGTCGGCCATCAGGTCGGTGATAGAGGTCGCGACTCGTCCGCCGTACTTGTCGGCCAAGGCCTGGGCCTTGGCCTGTGTGCGATTATAGTAGCTGAGGACAACATCATCGTTCTTGACGATGTGCGGAAGGTAGTTCTGATCGGCCACCTTGCCGGTGCCGACGATAGCGACGCGTATTGTCATGATGGGACTCCCTATTGATCGGAACGTGATAGGTCGGCAAGTAGCATGCCGAGATCCTGCTCCAGAATGGGCAAGTTGTCGTTGAGGATAGACCAAACGATGTCGAGATCGACATTGAAGTAGCCGTGGATGAGCTGGTTTCGGGCGCCGGAAATCGCAGCCCAGGGTATCTCTGGTCGTTGTTCGCGGACGCGAGGCGAAACATGGCGGGATGCCTCACCGATGATCTCGATGAGCCGAATGGCCGCCAATTGCAGCATTTCGTCGGACTCGAAATCTGGCTTGTTGTACCCTTCCACAAAAGAGAGGGCCTTTTGGGTTGCATCGAGCATGTGCTGCACGAAGGTGATGTCATTCTGCGACATAGTAGACCGTCGCCTGATCAAGTACGTCGTCACGGAAATGATCGCTGAGGAAGCCTGCAGTGTTTAGATCCACTTGGCGGCCAAGTAGATGACTCAGTTCAGATCGCATCGAGAAAAACTCAAATCCGGGGACATGAGCCGGATCGAATTCAACAAGCACATCAATATCGCTTTCGGCAGTGAAGTCGCTGCGGGTGACTGAGCCAAACAATGAAAGCTTGCGGATATGATGCCGTCGGCAGAACTCTTCGATCACGGATCTATCTACGCCCATGGAGGCCAAGCGCACTTCAGCAATCGCTTCGGCAACATCGGCCATAACCTCTTCGACTTCGTAGCCGACATTCCGTTCCGCCAGGCGCACGATCATCTCGTCGGCGCGACGAAATACATCACTCTTTTGGAGTTGCTGAAGGCGCACATATTCGTCGTAGGGAATCAACGCTGCTTCAGGGCGGCTGCTACGTGTCAACACATAGCAATCGCGATCTTCGATTACTTCGTCCAAGATCGCACTGAAACGCCGCTGCATGTCAGAGACGCCGATAATCTTCTGCATGAGTACCTCCCTTCACCCTACAAGTATGTGCTTGAATATGCATTCTAGCACGAATTTCGCTTGGTTGCATGGAGGTTTGAAGGAAGGGATGCAGTACACGTTGGGGACAAAACGGTGGCCAGACGAAAAGGTGACAGGGTAAGCAGCACGTCGCGGCCTGCTCACCCTGTCACCCCCTCACCTTGTCAAAATGTCCTACACGCCCGCGCGATTCCGCATCAGAATCTCCCCCGTCGCCTGGCGGGTGGTCGGCACATGGTCGGCCAGGGGTAGGATGCGCTCGTGCAGCGTATCGATGATCCACTCGGTCTGGGGAAAGAAGCCTTCCTCCAGTTCGGCGGCCGGCGTGATCCAGTTGCGGGCCCCGACCACGGCCACCGGACCATCCAGATAGTCGAAGGCCAGTTGGCTGATGTTGGAGGCTACGGTGTGCATGAACGAGCCGCGCTCGCAGGCGTCCGAGGCCAGCAAAACCTTGCCAGTCTTCTTGATCGACTCGACGATGGGGCCGTAGTTGAGCGGGTTGATGAAGCGAGCGTCGATGACCTCGACCGACAGACCGTACTTTTCGGCCAACACATCGGCGGCCTCCAGCGCCCGGTAGAGCGTGGCGCCGATGGTCACCATGGTGACGTCGCTGCCGGATCGTCGGACGGCCGGCTCGCCCTCGGGCACTTCGTAGTATTCGGTGGGCACACCGCCCTCGACCAGCGTTTCCGGCTCGGGATAGAGGCGCTGGCTTTCGAAGAAGACCACCGGATCCGTGCCGCGCAGGGCCAGGTTCAGCATGCCCTTGGCGTCGTAGGGCGTGGCCGGGAAGTAGACCTTGAGGCCGGGAATGTGGGCGCAGATCGAGGTCCAGTCCTGGGAATGCTGTGCGCCATATTTTGAACCGACCGAGACCCGCAGCACCATGGGCATCTTGATCACGCCGGCCGACATGGACTGCCACTTGGCCATCTGGTTGAAGATCTCATCGCCGGCGCGGCCCATGAAGTCACAGTACATCAGCTCGGGCACGACGCGACCGCCGCACATGGCGTAGCCCACGCCTGCGCCCACGATAGCGCCCTCGGAGATCGATGAGTTGAAGAGGCGGTGGTAGGGCAGCATCTCGGTCAGCCCGCGGTAGACGCCGAAAGCCCCGCCCCAGTCTCGATTCTCCTCACCGAAGGCGACCATGGTCGGGTCCTCGTAGAAGCGATAGGCCATGGCCTCGAACAGCGCCTCGGCATAGGTCAAGCAGCGCAGGCGGGGCAGGGGCTTGCCCGTCTCGTCCAGGCCGAAACGATTCTTTTTGAGTGTCACGCTCAAGCGGCTCTCCTCGGCCGGAATCAGCACCTCGGGCTCGCGATCTTCCATGCGATCCTGGGGCGTGTTGGAGAACATGAGATCGCCGATGTCGTCGGAGCCGATGCTCATGTAGGGCGAGAGATCGGGAGAGATGGCTGTCGTCATCACCTTGAGCAGCCGCGCCACCGTATCTGCCGAGACCGTTTCGAGTTGCCCTTCATCGGCCAGATCGTTATCGGTGAGGAACTCGCCGAAGCCGATGATCGAGTCCTGGCTACGCCAGAGATCCAGCTCTTCCTTGGTGCGATAGGCCATGGCGTCGGAGGGCGAATGGCCGGAGAAGCGGTAGGTGATGGTGTCGAGCAGCACCGGGCCACGCCCCTCGGCCAGGATCTGCTGCTTGCGCTCAATAGCGTCGGCCACGGCCAGCGGGCTGTAGCCGTCGACACGCTCGGCGTGCATGGCCTCTGGGTTGACGCCCAGGCCCACGCGCGCCAGCACGCCGAAACCCATGGTCTCGCCCACAGGCTGGCCGCCCATTCCGTAGAAATTGTTCATGAAGTTGAAGAGCATGGGTGGCGCACCGCCGATCTCCTCGGGCCAGAGCGTGCGATACTGGTCCATGGCGGAGAGCATCATGCCCTCCCAGACGGGGCCGCAGCCCATGGAGGCGTCGCCGATGTTGGCGATGACGATGCCCGGCTTGCGGTTGATGCGCTTGTAGAGCGCCGCGCCCACGGCAATATCGCCCGAGCCGCCGACAATGGCGTTGTTAGGATAGACGCCGAAGGGCGGGAAGAAGGCGTGCATGGAACCGCCCAACCCCCGGTTGAAGCCGGTGGTGCGGGCAAAGATCTCGGCCAACGTACCGTAGAGCACATAGTCGATGGCCAACTGCTTGACCGAGTCGCTGTCCGAAAACTGCTCCACCACGCGCAACGGCGCGCCGCCCATGTAGCTCTCCATGATCTCGGTCAACGCGTCGTCATCCAGTTTCTCGATGGCCGAAAGGCTCTTGGCCAGAATCTCACCGTGGCTACGATGCGAACCAAAGATGAAGTCGTCGGGCGTCAGGTTGTAGGCCTGTCCGACCACGGCCGCTTCCTGGCCGATGGAGAGGTGGGCCGGGCCACGGTGGTTGTACTCGACCCCCTCATAGACGCCCTCTTTCTTGATGCGATCGAGCATGGTCTCGAACTCGCGAATGATGACCATGTCGCGGTAGATGCGGCGCAGATTCTCCGCTCCATACTTGGCGATCTCGACCTTCGGGTCAGAGACATAGGCGTTGATGGGAATTTCAGGAGCGGTCAGCACCGCCGATTTTCGGATTTCAGTTGGGTCAATGGTGATTAGTTTGGTCATGGGTTTGGGCCTTTATTTAGTGGTGCGAGAAATGCTTTTCGATGTGTATTGCGTGCCGCGTACTACGTGATGCGTACTGCGTAAGGTTTCTGCGGACGAACTCTCGGCATGATTTGAACGCATTTATCTGACGGAATCCAATATCGCAAACAGATTCTCTGAGAGGCGTTACGCAGTACGCATTACGCAGTACTTTTCTATACCGCCATCAACAACTCAATCTCCCCGATCCCCTGCGCCAGCGTCTGCAGGAAGCGCGCGGCCGGCGCGCCGTCGACGACCTGGTGGTTGATGGTCAGGGAAAGGCCGATGTGGGGGATGAACTCAACTTCGCCACCCTCTGTCTGGATCGGCTTAAGGTTGATGTTGCCCACGCCCAGGATGCCGACCTGAGGCGGGTTGAGCACCGGTGTAAAGCTCTCGACGCCGAAGGCGCCCAAATTTGTGACCGTGAAGGTGCCGCCGGTCAGTTCGTCTGGCGTGATACGGCTTTCGACGCAGGCAACGGCCAGCCGCTTGGCCTCGGTCGCCAGCTCCTGCAGGGTAAGGGTGTCGGCGTAGCGCACGGTCGGCACCATCAGCCCCCGAGGGGTATCCACAGCGACGCCGAGGTGGACGTGGCTGTACTGATGCAGCATCTTGTCTTCGTAGAGCGCATTCATTCCCGGATACTGGGTCAGCGTCCGCGACACGGCCAGGAGGATCAGGTCGTTGATGGTCACCCGCTGCAAGCCGAGTGCTTCCGGGCTGGCCTTGAGCCGCTTGCGGAAAGCCAAAATGGCCCGCGCATCGGCCGTGGCATTGAGCGTGAGCTGGGCCGTGGTCTGGAGCGAGTCGAGCATGCGCGAAGCGATGACGGCGCGAATGCCCTTGACGGGGGTGGAGGTGACTTCGTCGGACGGCTGCTTGCCGCTTGCTGCTTGCTGCGTGACATCGGCAGTCGATTGTTCTGCGGCAGCGGACGTGCCCCTGGGCGTGAGGTCGCGAGACATGACTCGGCCGCCCGGTCCGGTTCCAACGCCAGCCGCCTCAAATTCACCGGCAGCGACCATGGCTTTGGCGACCGGCGTCAGCTTGGGCATGGAGGCCAGCGCGGCTTCTACGTCGCGCTCGATGACGCGGCCGCCGGGGCCGGAGCCGGCCAGAGCCGCCGTTTCCAGTTCCTTGCGTTCAGCGAGCTTGCGGGCACGCGGCGAAATGGCCGCCGCTTCACCTACCGCCGGCACTGCTTGCGCTGCTGCCATAGCGTTCGCTTCTACCGCTGACACCGCCGAGGAAGCGGCATTCACTTCCCCTTCGTCCGTGCCCTCCGTGGTCCTCTGTGCCTCCGTGGTAAAGCCCGGATCCAATTCCCCAAAATCCTCGCCCGGCTCCCCCACCGCCGCGATGTTGACCATCACCGGCACTTCGTCGCCGACCTCATAGAAGAGACCCAGCAGCGTACCCGCGGCCGTGCTCTCCACCTCCATGACCGCCTTGTCGGTCTCCACTTCGCAGAGCGTATCGCCCTCCGCGATCACGTCACCGACGGCCTTCTTCCAGCCGACAATGATGCAACTTTCCACACTGTTGCCCATCTTGGGCATGATGATTGGTGTTGGCATGGTTGGTCTTTTTGAGTCCTTTTTGAGCGAATGAAAAAGTAATGCGTAATTCGTACTGCGTAAGGTTTTTGATTGCTGCTTGCTGCTTGCTGCGTGAGATTGGCGTTGACGAACTAATCGGCCGATGGGCTACGCTTAGCGTTGATGGAATGCCGCCGGTGGATGTCTTGCCATCGATTTGAAGGTCCCAATAGTGACGAGTGTTCGTCTCCGGAGACCTTACGCAGCACGCAGTACGCAGCGCTTCACAAAGCCAATTACCAATGCGAAATCCAGATCGTCACCCCGCCACTGCCCCCGGCGCCTCAACATCCCGGATGGACTCCAGCACCCTGGTCGGTTGGTAGGGAAACTGAGCGATGTCGTCGGGCTGGGTGACGCCGGTGAGTACGAGGTAGGTGCGCATGCCGGCGTTGATGCCGGCGACGATGTCGGTGTCCATACGGTCGCCGATCATGATCGTCTCTTCGGAATGGACGCCGAGATAGTTGAGCGCCGTGCGCATCATCAATGGATTGGGCTTGCCCACAAAGAACGGGCTCTTGCCCGTAGCCGCCTCGATGAGCGCAGCCATTGCTCCGCAGGCTGGCACAATGCCCCCTTCGGACGGACCGGATGGATCCGGGTTGGTAGCGATGAAGAAGGCCCCATCCAGGATCAAGCGGATGGCCTTCGTGATCGTCTCAAAGCTGTAGCCATGGGTTTCGCCGAGCACCACATAGTCCGGCTCGTGATCGGTCATGATGTAGCCGATGTTGTGGATGGCCGTTGTCAGCCCACTCTCGCCGATGACAAAGGCTTTGCCCTCGGGCCGCTGTGATTGCAGAAACTGGGCCGTGGCTATGGCTGATGTGAAGATGCGTTCGGTGGGGATGGCGATGCCGGTCGACTGAAAACGATGCGCCAGGTCGCTGGGCGTGTAGAGCGGGTTGTTGGTGAGTACCAGATATTCGACGCCGTTGGCGTTCAACTGGTCGATGAACTCGGGCGCGCCGGGAATCGGCGTCCGCCCGCGCACGAGCACGCCATCCATGTCCATAAGGATATTCTTGATAGGGGCCACGATTTCTTGTTCCTTCGGTGATTGTATAGGCACGGACGCAATAGAACGCAGATCGTGCGGATCAGGCTGATCATCGCAGATTAAGTGAGCGTCCAAAAACTGTTCCCAGTTTGCACCTTCCTGGAAGCTCCCTGTTGAGGAGGACGCCTTGCATTCAGCTTCCCGGACGGCCGGCACATCATATCTGAACGCTTACTCAACCGAAAAAATCAGCAGGGAACCGCCCAATCCGTTCGATCCGCGTTCTGTCATTTCAGACAATCTTTATCTCAATGCCGGCATCCCGCGCACGCTGCACCAGATCGGCCGGTGCGTCGGCGTCGGTAATGACGGCGTCGATCTCGTCCAGGGCGGCAAACGAGGCCAGACCGATCTGGTTCCATTTGGTCGAATCAAGTACCGCGACCACGCGGCGGCACATGGCGACCAGCGGGCGTTTGACGGCAGCCTGTTCGGCGCTGACGTCGGTCAAGCCTTCGGGATCGCTGATGCCGTGGGCGCCGAAAAAGCCGGTCTGGATGTTGTACTCCTTCAGCCAGGCCAATCCCTTAATGCCGACGAGTGAAGCCGTCTCCTTTTGCAGCGTACCGCCGGACATGACGACATCCACGCCGGGTGCATCCAGCATCTCCTGAGCCACGGCGAGCGAATTGGTGAGAATGGTGACATGGCGGCGAGCCTTGAGGTGCTGGGCGATGGCCAGCGAGGTGCTGCTGGAGTCCAGATAGACGGCATCGCCATTGGCAACCAGCGCGGCGCCAGCACTGCCGATGCGGCTCTTCTTGGCTACCTGCTGCTGGCGTCGCATGGCCAGCGCCAGTTGGGACAGGCCAACCGTAGCCGGAACCGCACCGCCGTGGGTACGCACGACCAGGTTACGCTCGGCCAACGCCTGTAGATCGGCGCGAATGGTCACCTCGGAGACGCCAAACCGGCCGCTGAGTTCGGCCACCGATACACGATCGGCTCTTTGGACAAGATCAAGGATGGCCTGACGTCGTTCTTCGAGATAAAGATCCTGGGCTATCTGCACGGCCATTGGTTTCTGCTCACTTCGTTAACTTTCGAATACTTTCAGTTTAGCGTCAAAAAAAGCCTGTGTCAAGCGTTGAGCCGGCGGAAAAGAGATCTACGACAGATGGCTCCACTGCCAAAACAAAAGATCAGCCACAGATAGACACAGATGAACACAGATAGGGTTGGATAACCACAGAGTGGACCAGACAGCAGAGGAGTGGTTCATAGTTCATCTGTGAATATCAGTTGTTTATCTGTGACCATCTGTGGCAAATTCGCCTTTTTGCAGTGGAGTCACGCATGGTCACAGAAGCCTATGGGATGGAACACGGGTTGATGTCTTCATGAGGTTCGGATGTCTCTGTGCCTGCTTCGTCTGCCACCTGCCCTGCTTGTGGCCCGGTATTTGGGGGTGCATCTCAATCTGGGGCCAAGCCATTCCCACATGGCGAAAACCCTCCAGCCCCTTCCGGGATTGCACTCTTCACCAAGGATTGCCCCCAATCTGAGATGGACCCGTGGCAGGGTTGCCGTGTGACGATGACCGCCTATAATGAGTGAGAGCGAAACATCAACTTCATGAGGATCTCAGACAAAGGAACAGGAAAATCGATGATCAGAGTTATGAGCTTCAACCTCCGCTACGGCGGCGCAGATGACGGCGAGAACAGTTGGCCCTATCGCAGGGAACTCGTTGTCGAACGGATCCGCCAGTTCGACCCGGATCTACTCGGTCTTCAGGAGTGCGTAGATGGCGAACAGGCGAACTTCGTCAAGGCGCAGTTCGCTGACTACAACTTCTTCGCGCGCCAGCGAGGTAGTGCGGATAAGCCGGACGCTGAAATGGCGCCGCTGCTCTACAAACGGTCGCGGTTCGAGCGAATCGATCGTGGCTATTTCTGGCTGAGCGAGAGCCCCTACCAACCGGGCATCGTGAGTTGGGATGCCCACTTTGCACGAATGGTCATGTGGACCCAACTACGTGACAGGCAAGCGCCCGACCACGTGCTCACCTTCCTCAACACGCATTTCGACTATGCACCGCTCTCCGCCGCCGAATCGGCCAAGGTGCTGCATAGCCAGCTTGACCGCCTAAATTTTGAAACCCCGCTCATCATCACCGGCGACTTCAATGCTGAAAAGGATTCCTCAGCCTACCGTACGCTGGTCGGGGACGTCGTCACAGCCCCTGGCCTCTTCTACGACACCTTTCGAGACGTGAACGGCTACGATGTCGACGAGGGTACCTGCCACGACTTCGGCCGGAGAGATCGGGCGAGCGCCATCGACTGGATCCTGGCCACCGATCACTTCACCACCCTCGAAGCCGGCATCGATCGCCACCAGCAGGGGGAACTTTTTCCGTCGGATCATTATCCGATTTGGGCGGCGGTAGAGAGGAATGATTGAGTAGTATGATGCTTGCTGCGTGAGGTGGTTGAAGCGCAGGCCATGTCGATCGAATTCGGCACTTTGCTGATCGTATAGAGTCTGACTCTTGTCAGCGACTTGTCGATGCCCGAGACCTCACGCAGCAAGCAGCAAGCAGCAGACCACCAACCCAGAACCCAACGAAGAGGATCCCATGACAACCAACCAACTCCACATCGGCATGATCGGCGTCAGCGGGCGCGGCGGGCTGTGGCGACACTGGCATCATCCCGAAGGACGCTCGCTTGTGGTGGCCGGCGCGGATATCAACCCGGCCTATCGTCAGGGATTTGTGGAGGAACATGGCGGCGATCCCTTCGTCACCGACGACTATCGGCGATCTGTTGGCACGGCCGGACACTCGACGCCATCGCCATCACCACGCCGGACTATTGCCATGAGGAACATGCACTGGCTGCGCTGGAAGCAGGCAAGCATGTCTTCTGCGAGAAGCCCATGGCCATCACCATCGAAGGCTGTGATCGCATTCTGGAAGCCTGGCGAACCTCGGGCGTACGCCTGATGATCGGCTTCAACATGCGCTATATGAACATGTTTCGCGTCATGAAGGAGATCGTTGATTCAGGGCGCCATCGGCGAGATCAAGGCGGTCTGGGTGCGCCACTTTGTGGGCCGGGGCAGCGAGTTCTACTACCACGACTGGCACGCTACCCGCGCCAATGGCACCTCGCTGCTGCTACAAAAGGGATCCCACGACATCGACATGATCCACTGGATCACCGGCCGCTACACGAAGCGCACGTCGGCATTCGGCAGTCTCGACTTCTTCGGCGGGGACAAGCCCGACGATCTCATCTGTCCCACCTGCCCGGAACGGGGAACCTGCACCGAGTACGTCGACTCGACGCGGCGCAACCAGTGCGCCTTCCGCCGCGAAGTTGACGTGGAGGACAATCAGGTGATGATCATGGAGTTGGAAGGCGGCATCAAAGCCTCCTACACCCAGTGTCACTTCACGCCCGACTACCACCGAAACTACACCTTCATCGGTACCGAAGGTCGGCTCGAAAACTCGGAGCCGGAGATGAAGGTCTGGGTCAAGACCCGGCGTTCCAACAGCGATCGCGACCTGGCCGACCGCACCTATGACATCAAGCCCAGCAGCGGCGGCCACGGCGGAGCCGATCCGGTCATCTGCCGGGACTTCGTCGACATGTGTTTGGACGGCAAGGAGCCGGTGGCCACGCCGCTGGCCGGGCGCATGAGCGTCGCCGCCGGCGTCTGCGCGGCCGAGTCCATGCGCAATGGGGGTACACCGGTGGATGTGCCGGGGCTGCCGGAGGGGTTTGGAGGATGAAAAGAAGTCCACCAGTTGCAGGCCGGTAGCACTTTTCTACGGTACCGGATGCTGAATCTCGGCTAAGAAGTGCGAAAGCCGGCGGCAACGGGCCTAGGCCCGTTGCCACCGGTCTACCGAGACGAGACCGTCTTCCAGCTACTGACCCGCGTGCTCGACGAAGATGCGGATGAAGCGGTGCGCGACGCAGCGTACGGGGCACTGCTGCGGCTAGCAGCCGCGCCGGAGGGGGAGTGAGGGGAGAGGTCCACAAAATAGCAGTCGGAGCAGAGGTTTCCAGGACACCTCCCGGAGGTCGGGTTTCCATATACACACAACGGCCTAAAGATCTGTTTATTGTTCTGACCTTCTCTTGCTCAATCGAGGGGAAGAAAACGCACGCGAACGGCATCATCGGTCACGCTGATCAGCGCTCCATCGAGCAGTTCTTGTGAGAATCGGCTGATGATGTCGAGGATCTGCGTGTTGACATTCTCGTGTCGCATATTGGTCAAGCGAAACGTGACGACGCTGGGGAGACTCAACTGACTCAGGGCCACAATTCGTCCGAAGTCCAGATCGTGGGTGAGTATTATCCGATTTTCGTCTTTGGCCTTTCAACGATCAGTGGATCTGGAAGTCGCTGCAACTGTTGTTCTCGGAGGTGAACAGCGTCGTGGCCAATCGAGCGCAGAGTTCCGGCCGTCGGGACGGCAAGGCCCATGTCTAGCAGGAATTTCATGCTGCGCTATTCAGTGGTGCATAGACCGCATCATCGGCAGTCCATGCCGCGTATTGCAACGCCTGCCGAATATCTTCAGGCTCCAGGTCCGGATAATCCTCGATGATCTCTTCGACCGTCATACCGTTGGCCACAAGATTGACAACGAGTGAGACTGAAATACGCATTACGCGAATGCACGCCTTCCCGCCCAAAACCATGGGATCGGCTGTAATGCGATCGTAACCAAACATAACAAAGTCCTCTCCGTGATGCAACGAAAAACAGACCATTCCGCTCCAGCATGTCAACATTGTATCACAGTCTGCTTACTGCTTTCTCGTGGTCAATCAATCTCGAACTTGGTGTGGTAGCGCTTACTTCAACGTTGCCCGCTACGGTAAACACCCCATGAACCAGCACGCCCTTGGCCACCAGATCTTGCAGATCTCTTGTCGCCGCCGGCCGGGGTGCCCTGGTCAGGCGAATGTAGTTTCCAACGCTCAGCCCGCCTTAGAATCCGTCGGGGTCCTCGCAGAACATACGCTCCAGTGCCGTCTCCTGTCGCTCATTGAGCACGCCGCGCAGGCGGTCATATAGCTTGCTCTTCTCATCGGGTTTGGGCTTGCCGATAGGACGCAAGCCTTCGACAGGCTCGATAACCCGCTGCGCTCCGATTCCCCGGCATGAGCTATAAATGGCAGCGCTTTCAGTCGGTCGAAGAGCGGATCGTCAGCATCTCCTCTGCTAACGCCTCGATTGGCCGCTCTTCACCTTTGCGGTTCGCCAATCCATCCTGCAACAGGTCGTCCCCATCTTGCCACTGACGGAGCAGATCGTTTGCGCGCTTGCGCGTGTCGGCTCGACAGTCGTTGTAGGTCTGGAGAAGCGTGACGATTTCCAGCGCACTGGAAGTTCGGTCTTCACGGGATAGTGGAATCGCATCCTTCGGCAAAGGCCCATCTTGTTTCAGCGCACAATCGCTGATCAGCAGCATGGCCCATGCGATCAGGTAGGAAGCAAGATCGTGGCGATTGTTGGTCGCCAGCATGGCTGCAGTCTCCTGAGGCAGATAGCGCATAGCCTCTGCGTAAGCCCCTGCACCAACTTGAATCTGCGCGGTCCAATAGGTGTCGCGAATGTTCGGACGGTCATCCAGGAGTTGTTTGGCTTCGGCATAGGAGCCTGCATCCGCGTGGATGCCGCAGAGTAAGTTCACGCTGGTTGAGACCTCCACCTCATAGCCAAGATCCTGCATGCGTTCCATACGCTCGACCATTAACTTCATAGCCCGATCCAGGTCTCCTTGAGACCAGGCAACCAGGCCGAGGCCGCCGACGCCCTTCACAATCACAAACTGATTGTCGATGTCGCGTGCGATGGTTAGGCATTGCTGATAGCACCGCTCTGAATCATCAAACCGGCCAAGCTTCCAATAAATGGATGCGGTTCGATCGAGCGCCTCTGCTGTTCTGGACAGATCACCGAGACCACGGAAGAGATGTAGGCTCTCCTCGACAAGTCGCTGACCGCGCTTGTAGTCGCCGGCCAGATAGAGATAGGCATAGCCAAGAACTGTCGATGTTTTGGCCACGCCTGCGGCATCCTCCAGTTTTCGATAGATCGAGAGCGCTGCATTCAAATTCTCGATGGCGCCGTCAGCATCGCCCAAATGGCCGGCGATCGTGCCGATCACAAAGAGGCAGAGCGCCTGCTCGGGCAGGCTCCCTATGCGTCGGGCATCGGTTAGGGCAGGGGCCAACAATACCAGCGCCTTTTTATGGCAGCCCCGGGCGGCAGCAAACTGAGCCCTGCGCGCGACCAGGGCAATCTGTGCCGCCAATTGATCATCCGTCAGCGTTGTTTCGTCTAACCGATCCAGCGCCTGGGCGGTCATACGTTCACCGTCCTCGTAGCGACCTCGCGTCCAGAGGTAGCGAAAGAGTGCGGTCAACGCCAGGTTCAACTCATCCAGGCGACTATGCCGACTTGCGTAGGCCCAGGCTATTCGGATGTTGTCCATCTCATCCTGAACCTCCGCCAGCACACGCTTCTGCTCCGGTCCGGCGACGGACAGACGGCGTTCCTTCAGAAATGCCATATAGACATCGCAGTGTCGCGCCTGAGCGGAGGCCAGCTCGGCAGGATGGCTGGCGAGCTTCTCTGCGGCCAGTTGCCGCAACAGCGAATGGATACGGTAGCGCCCGTCGTGCATGTGTTGCAAGACCGACTTCTCCACGAGTGAAGCCAACATCCGCAGTGAAGCTTCCGCCACCTGCTCAGCTGCCTCTGCGCGGCATCCGCCTGCAAAGATGGAAAGGCGGCGGAAAACCTGTTGCTCCTCGCTTGAAAGATAGTGCCAAGTTTGGTCAAGCACAACACGCATACTGCGATGCCGGGGCGGAATATTGCGCAACGAGGTCGAGAGAAAGTCCAGGCTCTGCGCCAGTTCCTCTGCAACCTGTTCACAGGAAAGCGCTTTCAACCACGCGGCAGCAAGCTCGATCCCCAAGGGTACGCCGTCTACGAGTCGGCAAATCTGTTCCACATGCACGCGGTCGCGCGCCAAGCTAAATCCGGGGTTTGCACGAATTGCAGACTGTTGAAATAGCTGAACCGCATCAGCGACCGCATCAGCGACCGCATCGGCGACCGCATCGGCGATTTCACCGTCCGCGGCGTCAGAAAGGGTTCCGTCCGACTCCGTTACGTCCAGGCCATCCAAAGGATGAAACCATTCCTGCTGAAGATTGAGCGCCTCACGCGATGTGGCCAAGATCTTGACCCGGGGTGCGCTCGCCACGAGCGCCTCGACGCTATTCCCCACCAACAGCTGATCGGCATTGTCCAGAATCAGTAGTAATCGCTTGTTGGCCAGATAGCTCCGTAGCTGGTCAGTCTGATCCTGTTGCTCCTGGAAAGCAAACTGCAACGCCGCCGCAATGGCCGGAATGACCAGATTGGCATTAGCCAACCCGTCCAGGGGAACAAAGAAGACGCCATCCGCAAACAACTCGTTCTGCTCCAGCGCGAGTTCGCCGAGATGAATCGCCAGGCGCGTCTTGCCGAAGCCACCCAATCCGACCAGGGTCAACAACCGGCAAGCGGGATCGCCCAGCTGCGAAGAAAGCTGGGCCACCTCTTGCCGCCGACCGATGAACGGCGTTGGCGGCAACGGTAGGTTTGAGAGACGACGCAATTGGCTCTCGCCCGGCGGGGAATCTAGCGGTTGGTCGGTCAACGACATCCGATCGGTCGCTTGTTCGCCCAGTGCCGTCGCCAAAAATTGCTGGCGTTCACTGTCGAGGATGGCCAGATTGTCAGCCAGCAGGCCGGCCATCTGGCGAGAGGGTCTTCGCTCGTCTCGTTCGATCTTGGAAATGGTGACGGTGGCGCAGCCGACCTGGCGCGCCAAATTGGCCTGGGTGAGATCCAGGGCAAGCCGTTGACGTCGAATCCAGTAGCCAAATGAGGCAGTTGTGTCGGTTGGGGGCATGCGCTTCATTCCTGTATCAATCGTGTACCAGTTTGTCGTACCCACTGGAAGGCCAAATGGATTTTAATGGACACATCCCGATTGCACAAGCGATTTGCAGGAGCCGGGAGACTAGATGGGGCGATAGACAGACTATCGCAACCGGCAGCGAACGTAGGTGCGACACAGTTCAAAGGAGGAAACAAATCGAAGGCTCAGCGATTGCGCCGGTCGTCAGTGCACGGCAGTTCAGCCCTTCGTACCATGAGAGTGGTCCGGGCCAGATCGAGGCTGTTCAAACAACCGGAGCCGAGATTGAACCGCAATGGGGGGCCGACCGTGATCGAGATGATCCGGAGTTGGTATATGGCCGCTAATTCCTCGATGAGCCAGCAGGTTGAGGATTCGCAGCGATCTCAGCCCTAGCTGAAGAGAACGCCTCGACCGAGATCCCCTTCTTGGTCGAGGCGTTGTTGGTTATCATGCGCATTCCACTCACCACTCTGTACGCGTGGTTACTGGTTCGGACGTAACCAATCAGAGATAATGGCTTCACTGATACCTAAACCCTTTCGGAGATATGCTCATGACAACCACAGAGACCCCCCCAGACACACTTAGCGACAGCAAACCGTCCATCAGCGGCATCATCAAGAACGGCGCCATTGCCGGCGTGCTCGCCGTTGTCGTCAACGCCATTCTCTACTTCGGCGCAGCAGCCTTCGGCTGGTTTCCGGAAACCGTGCTGACACCGGCCGGCGTCCCAATCACGCTGGCGCCGGTGGTCTCACTATCGGTGGGCGCCGCCATTGCCGGTACGGTCGGGTACCTGATCCTTTCCCGTTTTCTGAACCGGCAGAAGGCCAATCTCTGGTTCACGATCCTGGCTGTCATCGTGCTCGTCGTGATGGCCATCACGCCGTTGCAGCTTCCGGGCGCACCGATGGGACAAGTTGTGACGTTGGAGATCATGCACCTTGTCGCCGGACTGCCGCTGATCTACTTCCTGCCGCGTTCGGCGTAGGAGCAATTTACGGGGCGCCATCTGAATCGAAAAATCGAACGAAGATCAGTGGGCGCAGATCCCTGTTGAAGTCGAACGACAGCGAATCTTCAGAATTGGTCAGTCAATCGCTAGCACCTGTCCCGTGCGCGCTGGTGCTTGCATGGCCATCGCCTCAGCCGGCGAGTGCCGTGCCTGACGCAGCGGGTTAGGCCATTCCAGAGAAATAAATAACCGTTGCAAGGAAATCTTTGCCTGGAATGGCTTGAGGCTTTGCCGACTCCCGTGTAGTCACTATTTTGGAAAAGCCTTAGGCTGATTCTGAGAAATAATTACCCCGGTTCGAGGGTCGCAGGCAGGATAGAAACAAACCATCGTTCAAGGCCGTCAAGGCGAATGAAGCGCTTTTCTAGTTGACTCATGGCGTCCTGAGTGAGTCGTTCTCCGGTCTCATAGATTCGGTCTGTGCGCTGAACTAACGGAGCACGAGAACGCCAGGTCAATGTCTTGGCAAACTCGATGGCAGTGTCGACACTATCAAGTAGGCTGCCATTCCAGTGTTGTTCGAGACCGCCCCAAACACGCTCAATGGGGTTGTACTTGCTATGATAGGGTGGATAATGAGCCAACTGAACCGCCAATCGGGTTTGGTCGGCAAAGTGGGTAAGTCGGGCCATGAACTGGGTTCGTCGGCTATGGTTCTCTGGACCATTGTCGGCATTGATGAGTAAGGTTGCTACCTGTGGAAAACGAGCCGCAACCCTAGACCAAAAGTCTTCAATGCAGTCGACAATGAAATCGCTGGTGACACGAGATGTGGTCATGTAAAGATAGAGTTCTCCCTGCTCCGGCAGGTAGATGCCGAAAGGGGTCACTTTCTCCTCTGGTTTGAAGTCATGGTCAGATGCCTTGACGATGATTCGTGTCTTTCCTTTGCGTGAATAGGGGCCGATTCGAACCGTTGCTTTTGCATCAAGGGAGATACGCAGTATCGTCTCGTCCTCTTCAGCCTCTTGGTGGACTTGGGCTAACTGCTCAAAGATTGCGTCGGTTTCCGGGACTTTTTTTCAGGTTGACTCTTGCGCACGCCGCGTAAGCGATAGCCCATCTCGTTGATGCGGGTGCGCAGACTCTCATCTTCAGGCAACTGCTGGTCCGTATAGCCTTTTTTCTCGACCAATTGCTTGCGCACTTCTTTGACTGTTAACCGTGTGTAGAGCCGTTGGCTCTGAAAGGTCGGGTCTGTTTGGCTTTGGCCATCTAATATGGCTCGCATGTCTTGTCGCAGTTCTGGTAAACTGACTTCAGTTGGGTTGCGACCTCGAGCAGCAAAATTGTCAATACAAATAATGCCACTCTCCAACTCATGCCGGCCTTTACGGATCGTCTTGCGATCCCAGCCCAATTCACGTTCAACCAAACGTTGCCCGCCACGACCCAGCGATTTTACGATTCGAGCCATAAACAGTCGCCGATCGCTTCCTTTCAACTGCTTGGCTGTTTCGATATACGTCTCTTTCAATTCGCCTCAGGCGATTGCCTGCCGGTTTGGATGCACTCAAAAAAGAAGAAGTGCTTGCCGGCGTCTGCTGCCAAAACCCAGCACCCCACCTTTCAATTGAGTCGTCTCTTTGCTTTCGGTTCTTGAATTCCTTCTGGCTTAGGCTGTCCTCAACACCGCCGTAAGATCATCGCGTGATACGGTTTCCCTGCCATCGGAATATCAACCCGTCCGCTGTAAACACTGCCCCGCGTTACGGTCATCGCCCACGTGTCGATGATCTCGGCTTGGTACTCCTCTCCCACGGGCAGATTGAGTTCGAGCAACGCCGGTTGTGATGGACCGGTGTAGATCAGATAGTACTCGTGCTCTTTCCCGGCGCAAGGCACCTGGCGCATGACGCCCGGTTGTGGATCCAACCCTTTCGCCGGCCCCGCTTCGAGGATCTGACGCAAGAAAGCCAGACGCGGCGCGCTTTCACCATGCAGCACCCCACCTTTTGACCACCACAACACTGCATCATCATCTAGGTAGGTTTCGCCGTGGCCCACATAGCCGCCACGCGCTGCCCCTTCCCAGAAACGATGGACGATCTCCTGCGCAGAGATGTTGCCCCAGCCCATAGGGATATCACCCTCATAGGCACACTCATCGACAACCACCGGCTTTTTGGCTTGGTCGCGCCAGAGATTGGTCTGCGTCAGGTCTCGATGTTGAATGCTCTGGTGGGTCACCCACGGTTTGCCGTGATCGTAAAAGCCGCGACAGTTGTGGATCGAGCGCAAGTGTTGATAGGGATCACTCTCCTGCACCACGTGGAAAAATCGGTCCCAATCGGCCGTCGATTTGTCATCCATTAGGTCAAACTCATTCGCCATCGACCACCAGACGTTGCGATAGGCCGCCAGCCGTGCCACCACATAGCGCAGATAGCGGTCATCGTGCTCGGCATCCATTGTCGAAAAGCCCCAGCGGTCATAGGGATGGAAAAGGATAATGTCGGCTTCAATGCCCAAGTCGCGCAGTTTGGCGACGCAGTCGTCGAGGTGTTGGAAGTAGGCGGGCACAAAGCGGTCAAAATCGAACTGCCAGCCCTCGCGGATTTCACTCTTATTGCTACCCAACCATTTGCTGCTGCCCTGTTCCAGGCAAGGGAAAGGATAATCCGCCGGTTCATTTTCGTTGTAGCGATAGTGCTTGGGGAAGACACAAAATCGGATCTTGTTAAATGGCGCCGCCGCCAGCGTGGCCAACGTCTGTTCTTCAAGCTCGTCGCCCTGTAGATTCCAGACGTAACAGGTGGTGCCGATCTGTTTGTACGGGGCGCCGTCGGCATAGGCGAAATGGTAGGTATTGGCGACCTGTACGGGACCGTGGTTATCTTCGCTAGGCGCAATACAGGCGAAGCTCCCCTCCACGCCGTTGAGCGCTGACTGGTTGCTCTGTGTGCGATAACGCCATTCACCCTGCATATCAGGCATAAAACGCACCCGATAGACGCCGTCGCCATCGTAGAAGCCATCGACGGCAATCGTACGGTGCTTGTAAGAGAAGTGTGCAGCAAATTGGGTGTCAAGAAAGGGATTGCCTGCGTCGTTGCCGGCGAGGGAAAGCTCAAAGATGCCCCACTGCTCAACTGTAGATTGGGTGTTCGTCGTCATTGGGTCTGTTCCTTATATCATCTGTTCTCTATTATCTTGCTCGTAGGAATGTAAACAATCTCGGGTTTTATTGGCACTGGATCACCAGCCGTCTATATCGGGTTAGCCTAGGCGTTCCATCATCTGTAAGAACCAGAAGGACATGTAGTATCGTGCCTGATGCATCTTCCGGAACTACGAAACTCGTCGTCATTGCATTCGCATTTGGAATGTCGATCTGACCTGAATAGCTCCCAGCCTCGGGGTAGAATTTCCATTCGTAGGTAAGCGCATCGTTATCGACATCACTGCTGCCGGTCGCGTCGAGCGCAACACGTTCACCCGGCTGTGCGCTAATCTCCACGGGCCGGAGCGACGTGTCGCCGTTGAGTACTGGCTGCGGCGGATGGTTTGCTTCATCGAACGATTTGACGCACCAGTCCATCCGCGCCTCGTAGTCATTTTGGAAGTGAGGCGCCCAGCGCGAGATGGTCGCCCCCAGGGTTTCGGATGTGGGATTGGGATCGACATCGATCCACTCCGTCTCCGAGCCAGGAGCCAGCTTTAGGCGACCACCCCATCCGCCCCAATCAGGACGCTCCGGCACGCTCAGCCCATTGGGGATCAGCCCCAAATAGGTTTCAGAGTCAGCGCCGCCCAACTCGCCCTTACGCAGCGGACACAACGCACCCAGCGGGCCGTGGTCAAAGCGAACGTTCGTATCGAGCCACTCCTGGCTGCGCAGATTTGGATCCGCGGAATAGAGAATCCCGCCCGTCGAGACGAGGTAGGGAATCGTTGGGAAATTCTCCAGCATCCAAAGCCCAGCCGCGTCTTGATGACCCCAGGCATAGACACGCAGCTTGGCAACAAATTTCTCGACGTCCGCTTGACTGCGTTCGTTCCGTACCCGCCAAAGCGCCTGGGCCAAATCAATGACCCCGCCCCACACGACAACCCACACTGGACGTGGATCGTCCCGATCGACGACATTGATAAGATGCTGCGATGCATCGGTATCTTTCCCCTCGCCGAGAATCTCATCGAGCGGAAGATGAGCGTCGGGCGTGAGTGAGATGCCCTTCCGGATGTCAAAATCGGCGTTTCTCCCGGTCTTGGTGCCCTTCTTGATCATCCCCAGGAGTGCCTCTGTTTCTGGCCAGCCCTGGCTGTGCTGCATGAGATTTTCTCTCACCTGCCCATACGCCTGAACCCATTCAACAATGAAGTGCGGTTGCGGCTCGCCGTCGAGGGGACGGTGTGGCTCATTCGGAAAAATCCGAATAGACGTGGCAAGCAGCCCTTCGATGTCGTACTGGTCGGCATAGAGCAAAAATCGGGTGAGGGATTGCATGTCATCAACGTCGCCACCAATGTCGGTCAACACAACGACCCGATGCTTTTCTGTTTGTGGAAATTCGTTCAAGTTCTCTTCTCCTTTAGGCATTTGGGGTCAAGATATATCTTCAAAGAAAAATGTCACCTGCTTACCAACTCACCTGTTCCGTCCAAAATTAGTAGCCGATCCTTGCCTCGACCGGATGTGGGTGGCGTGTAGGTTTGGTAAGCACCGCTGTCACCAGTGTGAATCGGATGGATACTGCCGTATCGTGGATCAAACCAGCACTGTTTCAGACGCGTTGCATTGAGCTGTTGGCGATCCACGGTGAATGGCGCACCCTGTGGGGAATAGACAAAGGCAAACGAGCCATCTTCTGCCTTAGCCGCACGTATTTTGGCGCCACCATAGCTAGGACCACCCGCCACAAGGGTAGCGGTGGGCTGTAGCTGTTGGTAATCGTATGCCTCAAAGAGACGCCGCAGCAGACCCATCTGAAAGGCCCCGGGGTGATCGAGAGCTTCAGCCCACGGAATATCAGCGAAAATAACTGGGTCGCGTCCAGGGGCCCACATCTGCCAAACATTGTTGTTGCCATAGGTGTGGCCACAAGCGCCGGCCAGCATAGCCCAGTAGGCAGCTTGGCGCACATCATAATCATCAAAGCGGTCGTAGCAGTTGAGATTTTGGAAGTAGAAGCCAACCGGAATCGTCTCGTAACGCGGCTCACCATCGATGGTAGGCTTGGGTGGATCAAGTGCATAATCGGCCTCAATCAGCAGGCCATTGTCGTGATCGTGCGCGGCATGGGACGTTTGGCACATATGAAAGTCCAGCCAATCAGCATCAGGAAAGAGCTCCGCAGAGCGTCCTGGCCCGATTGGGTGATAGGTTTTGAGGTGTGTACCGCCATCCCCGACGCTTAATCCCTGAGCCATGGCGTGTATAATGGCCTGCTCCTCTTCATCGACGGCTTGGCGGTCGCCACCCAAAATCCAGATCAGATCGCTATGGCGATAACGCTCGCCCAGATATTCGCCAAAGACATGTGCCGATTCTGCCGTAAAAATCGGATCGGCGTTAAAATCAGTAGCTTTCCAAAAGCAGCCCCAGGTGGGCAACATGCCCATCACTAATCCCAATTCGTTGGTCTTGGCGATCACCGCATCCACGTGGCGGAAATATGCCTCGTTCGGGCGCGTTGGGTCGCGGTCCAGCAGAGGCAAATCACCGTTGGTGTTGGGCACATCTAGCCCTTTCAACTCGGCCAATACGACTGCCTGAATGACGGTAAAACGTTTGGCGGCACGGTTGGCCAAATAGCGCGTCGATTCTTCTAGAGTAAGCCGGTGAAAGAGCTCCCAAGCAGTATCGCCCAGATAGAAGAAGGGCGAGCCATTCTCATATTGCAAAAAACGACCATTCGGCGTGACTCGAATAGGATGCTGCATAAAGTTTCCTCTCTTGTATATTCGGCGTCTGTACGTTTGGCGTCGCCGGCGATAGGAATCGTCCAACCGAGGCAGATCGAACGCTAATGCGAAGTCTTCAGGTATTCATCCGCGATTGTGCGAATCTCTGCTTCCGTCGGGTCGCGCAAGACGACCAGACGTGAGTGGGCGAGAGCGCTCTCGCCCGCCTCAATGTCGTGTCCGAAGAAAGAGAGGTAGTTGGAGTAATGTTTCTCTTCGCCGTAGGGAGTGAATACGCCAAAGCAATCGTCGCGTTGAGCCATCACGATCACCGTAAGCCCAGAGCCAGGGTCGCGACGGATCGCAAGCGGCAGGGCGTAGTTCGGCATGATCGTCCACGCCAGGGGATGAGGCTCTAGCGCCCAGCGGCCGTCATCGATCACGTCCGCGCCTTGCTTATCGCGAGGGAAAGCGAGCCAGACACCCAGTTCCTCATCGGCTGAGACGAAGCCCTCCCTATCACCCCCCCGTGGATCGCGCGTCGCCCAGACCTGCGAATCGATGAAGGGGGCCTGGTAGTAGGAGGCCAAGAAAACCTCGAAGGCTTTTAGTTTGGCCTCGGCGCGGACGACGGTGACTAAGTCGAAGGTGTTCGGGGTGACCCAACTGTACGTGCCGCTTAACTCGAAGGGGCGTTCCGATGTCGCTTCCCAGAAGACTTCGACGCTGCCGTCTGCACCGAGTTCTGCCGTGCTCGGCCAGCGTCGTGCGCCGTATCCGTAACGCTTGCCGCGGGTAAAGACGCGATAGTGGTTAAAAAGGCCTTCGCCGCCGGTGATCTCTGTGTCGCTATCAGTGCCGTCTACTGTGTAGGTGACCGGGACGAGACCAATTGACTGGCCCTCCTGGCGCAAGATGCCCTTGAGAACGCCGGTGTCAAAGGTGAATGATCCGTTCGCGTCTTGCACGAACTGAAGATTTGATGGGGTCATTTCTTCCTTACGATCCGATTGTCAGATTCCCTGTCGCCTCACGCCACGTTTCAATGATCTGATCGTACAAGGGGAAGTCCTCACTGTTTTCCAGCATCCCGTTCTCTTCCAGCCAGCTGATGGTTCGACGCGCTCCCTCAACCCAGGGGATTGTCACCCGAAAGCCGAGGTCTTCCCTGGCAGCTGTGTTGTCAAAGAGATTGTTGTAGCTGAAGTTTACCTCGGTTAGCATGGCCTCTTGAGGGGCCAACCGGACCAGAGCGTCTGTTGGAATACAGACAAATTCCGGCGGCTTGGCGCCAACGGCTTTTGCCAGCCCCTGATGATATCCCTCCCAGGTCATCCACTCTTCGCCGGCCACATGATACCCGCGGCCCATGGCCTGAGTATTGCCGATTGCGCCAACAAACGCCACGGACACATCATCTCGGTGGCAGGTTGGCCAGAAGGACCTACCGTTGCCATGGACGATGATGGGTTGCTCCTTCTTCAAGCGATCCACGTGATACGTGCCACGGCCAAGCGCATGGAGCAGGTTATTGCCGCCTTCGCCATATGTATGTCCAGGCCGGATACTGGTTACGACCAGATCGCCGCGCTCGTGGGTGGCGAAGAGCAATTCTTCGCAACGCGCTTTGTTGTAGGCGTACATGAAGTTCGTCGAGGGGTTCTTTTCCGCATCCTCGGTGATGGGATAGGCGGCCGCGGGTTTGGTGTAAACGTCGACCGTGCTGCAAAAGATGTATTGGGCCGTACGACCTTTGAAGGCACGAATGGCGCTTTTTGCCTCTTCGGGTAGGTAGCAGACCATGTCGATGACACAATCAAAGTGACCGACTTCGGCCATCTGCTTTTCAAATGTATCGAACTCTTTGCGGTCGCCGGTGATGGTGGTGTATTTGCCCTCGACCAGTGAGGGTCGCCGGCCTCGATTGTAGAGTACAACATCGTCGCCACGCGCGATGAGCAAGCGCGTAATGCCCGTGCTGATGATGCCTGTGCCACCGATGATGAGTATGCGCATTGCTTTCTATCTCCTCCATTATGCCGAGTCCATCCAGCGACGTAGCAACAGCCCACAATCCCCAGTCTCGGGGGCCACAGGTGTTTGCGTGCCCGCCGATATTTCCGATACACCACGCCAAAGCCCTGTCCGTGGATCATACCAATGCGCGAGGGTCATTCTGTCACCTCATTTTCTGCAGAATCGACAGGTTCTGCGACGAAAACAGGAATGACCCGACCCGTCTTTTCCGCGTCGTCCTGATATCGTTGATACCGCGGAAATGCTTCCAACGCGATGGCCCAGATTCGTTCTCGTTCGGCTAAATCAACGACCTCTCGAACGCGCATCGTATAGACTTGGGTCTCGTCTTGAATTGTGACATCGGGGTTCGTCCTCAGGTTGTAGACCCAAAGCGGGTTGTCCGGCGCGCCGCCGTTCGAGCCCACAAGGATGTAGTTCTGACCATCCGCAACGCGCATCAATGGAGTCTTACGGATCGCTCCCGTCCTCCAGCCGCGATTGGTCACAATGACGACAGGTAGGTCTGTATTTCGCAGGGTTAAGCCTTCGGTATCTCCGCTGCCTTCGTAGATCGCAACTTGCGCAGCCACCCACTCCTCTGGGCGGGGTATGTATTCACTCATCGTCGTCAGCCTCATTCTTTCTTGATCTATCGCAACAGTGAAAGCCAGACCGTCATCTCTCCCTCGGCGCGATTGCCCCAGGCGTAATAGGGCACCAGACGGATGTCGATCGGCTCCGGTTCGGGATTCTGGAGGTTGCGGTAGAGATGTCGCGACCATTCGACCTGCGGAAAATGCACCGCCCGGCCCTCGAGAACGGTCAGGTGTTCTCCCAGGAGTAACGAATCGATCCGAGGTCGTAGCTCGATGTCGGACGGAATACGAATGTCCAGGACGCCAGTCCCTTCAGGCAGGTCGGCCGATTCCAGGCAGTAGACCACCGGTCCCCGTTGGATTGCTGTCTGGTTCAGCGTCTCCTCGACAAAAGGATTCGCTTCCAGGAGGCGTGGGGCCATCGGGATTTCGAGCTTTATGGTATCTGCAGCCGCCCATTCTCTACCTATCTCGCAGTATTCCCCTGGCCTCGCCTCAACGCCGGTTGTCTCGCCATTGACCGTCACCACGGCGCTATCTGCCCAACCGGGAATCCGGAGCATCAGCGCAAAATTCGGCATCTCGGCGGCATGGATAACGATTTTTACATCTCCATCCCACGGGTAATCGGTCACCTGTTCGAGGCGAATCTTTGCCCCGCTGGGAAGCCTGGTATCGAGCACGCTAGCACCGTAGAGATTCACCCACACGGCTCCTTCCAAAACGCCATCGCCGTTGGAGACGCAATAGGCATAGCTGTTGATCTCGGCGATCATGCGAACCGCGTTGGGTGGACAGCAGAAGCACTCAATGTAGGGCTGGCGCGTGCGCGACCACCGCAGTTGATAGGGCTGATCCTTGAGGACGCGCATGGGGTTGGTGTAGAAAAACTTTTTGCCATCGAAGCTTATACCGCTCAGGAGACTATTGTAAAGAACCAACTCCAGGATATCAGCAAAACGCCCCTCACCTGTCAATTGGAGCATACGCCAATTCCAGAGGCCGTTGCCAATATTGGCGCAAGTTTCGTTGTGCGCAGTCACATTGGGCAATTCATAGGGACGGCCATAAGCCTGGTGGGTGCGCGTGATCGCCGGTTGATCCTTCGATCCGTAGGGAGAAGCGCCGTCGAATAGAGCCCCGCATGCCCCCGTGATGTACATTTTCTGATTCGTCACGCTGTCCCAAAGGGTGAAAAGCGTCTTGAGGAGACCCTCATCGCCTGTCTCGGCAACAACATCCGCCACGCCTGCGTAAAGGTAGTTGGCCCGAACTGCGTGTCCCACCGCCTCGGTCTGCTCACGCAGCGGAAGCCGATCCTGGTTGTCATCTCCGCCCTCCTTGAAGAGGTCTCGGATCTCGATCAAATTCTGCGCCAGTTCGAGATAACGCTCTTCGCCGGCTGTCCGGTACATCTCCACCACCCCCATGTAATGGGCAGGACAGATGGCGTTGAGAGCGAGTTCGGCTCTCGCCGTCTGATAGTAGTGGTAGAGATAGTCTGCGGCCTTGCGGGCGATGTCGAGTAGAGTCGTCTTACCGGTGGCGCGGAAGTGAACACAAGCGGTTGTCATCAGGTGGCCGAAGTTGTACATCTCAAAATCCATGCGTTCGGCGAACTCGCGAGCCTTCTCTATGTCTTGCCATTGTTCGATGATGACCGGCGTGTGGAGATAGCCGTCTTCGCGTTGCGCTTCACCAATAACTTCGATGATCTCATCCATCAAGCAGTTGAGCGCTTCGTTTTGAGTTTTGCCATAGACGTAGGCGGCGGCCTCAAACCATTTGTAGAAATCGCCGTCATTCCACTTGGGCCCACGGTGGTACCCTTCAGCCCTACCGGCGGCGATTAGGAAGTTGTGATATGCGGAGCTGATCTCGGTATCCTTCAGTAGCTGCCACATGTTGGGAACCATGACCCTGGCGCATTGGTCGAACTTGTCGGCCCAAAATCCCTGGGTCCACTGCACATCATTCATATCAACACTGCGGAGTCTGACATAAGGACTCGAAAATGTGTTCACCAGTCCCCGGCCTGGGCGGAACGGTTCGCTGTAGGCCTCGGCATCAGTCTTTTTGGGTGTTGGCCTCTTCTTCATCGTTCGGTGTTTCCCCCATCATCTGCGGCGAGAATGCGCAGATCCAGTGGGGCAACCCGAATCTCGCCTGAGTGCGTCTCGCCACTCAGAATGTCCAGCCAAACACCGGGCGGCGTTAAGGATAATTCTTTCTCCGTGTAGTTGAGCGCAAACCACAAACGTTCATCAGGTCCGACGCGCTGGTAAACATGTAGCCCGGCAGGTGTTTCACACAGACCCGCAACCTCAGTCTCCGCACACAGGTACGTGACCAGTGCAGCCAGCCCCTCGCCTCGTAGAGATGTGCCGACATAAATGATCTGGCCTTTGCCAAAACGGTGGGCTGTGATTGCGGGCAGATCGGTACGCCAGCCGCTGGCATAGATTGCCAGCACTTCTGCCTCAATGGGATGAATTTCGTCGGATAGTACGGAAGCCTCGGCCCTCTCCAAGCCGGGAATGGCAGGGCTCTGCAACGGCAGCGGCTCGTGCAGTTGGGAGAGGTCGCTCACGCGGATACCGGCTGCGTCGGCCAGCAGTGGTCCGGGACGGGGCGTATCGTAACTCACGTTATGCTCGTCGACGACGCCGCTGGGCGCGGTCAGACAGAGCGTGCCGCCATTTTCCACAAAGGCGCACAGGTTTTCGGCAGTTTGGCCATTGATGCAAAACAAGCGTGGGGCAAAGACCAGGCGATAAGAGGACAGATCTTCACGCGGATCGAAGGCATCGGTGGGCACATTCTGATCCCGTAGCATATTGTGGATTGCGACAGCATCCTCGGCAGGATCCAGCTTTTCGATACCGATACCAGCCTCAAGCGCCCAACGAGATTCATAGCTCATCACAATGGCCACCTCAGACTGGGGCTGGGTGCGGTCGAGCCGTTCGCCGATGCGGGCGATCTCAGCGCCCATCTGGACCAATTCTTCGTACCGTCTCGAACGCAAACCATCGTGTGGCAAAATGCCGTCACGGTGTTGTTCCGGCCCCCATCGACAGCAACGCCAGCGGAAGAAGTTGATGCCGCAAGCGCCGTGCGCGATGGCCATATAGGCCCATAACCGCATCCAACCTGGACCCGAATCCACCTCCAGCAAGCGAGTAAACTGCTCGACAGGGAGCATTGTGCCGCGCGCGCCGCGATAATAGTCCAGGATAAACTCTGGTGAACGAGCAGGATAGTGGTTCATCCCATTGAGGTCGATCACGTTGGCAAGCTGGGCATAGTCGGTGTGCTTGATGCTGAAAGACTGGAAATTGGTGGTCACAAACTTGCCAGGATCCAGATTGTGGATCAGTTCACTGCGCCAGCGGGTGAACTCGACATTCAGAGAGGAGAGAAAGCGCCGGTATTCCAGCGAGAGCTGTGGGCTGAGGTACGGTAACGGCACCTCTTCCCAAGTGGTGAAATGGAACGACCAGAAATGCGCGCCCCAGGCGGCGTGCAGAGCCTCGATTGTGCCATATGTCTTCTCCAGATAGTGATGGAACCGTCGACGGCAACGCTCGCAGTAGCAATCGTTGTTCATCCCGATCTCATTATCCACTTGCCAGCCGACAATGGCATCGTTGCCCTGAAAGTGTTCAATGACGGCACGATCAATCCCTTGAGAGAGTTGTAAAAATTCGTATGGCTGCGGGCTGAGCAGTTACATCAAAAATTAAAACTATACGGATTCGGCCCAGTCCGCCGATCTT
This sequence comes from uncultured Chloroflexia bacterium, assembly GCA_963848115.1. Taxonomy (GTDB): domain Bacteria; phylum Chloroflexota; class Anaerolineae; order Caldilineales; family Caldilineaceae; genus JAWKOK01. Next base: position 91,281 of record CAWKCP010000006.1, read on the forward strand.
CATCCAGGGCATCCAACGCCTTCATCTCTACCTCGGACAGCTCAAAGTCAAAAATATCCGCATTTTCGGCTATGCGGTGGGGGCGGACTGATTTGGGTATGGTGACCACGCCATGCTGGATATCCCACCGTAGAACAATCTGGGCCGGGGTCTTGCCATATTTTTGGGCCAGTTTTTGAGCAACTGGCTCATTCACAATCTCGCCCTTAACCAACGGAGCCCAGGCTTCTACCTGGATTTGGTGGCTTTGGCAAAACTCCAACAGGTCGGGTTGGACGAGATACGGATGGAACTCTATCTGATTCACGGCGGGAACGACCCGGCTACCACTCAGAAGATCTTCAAGATGATGGATCATAAAATTGCTGACGCCAATCGCCTTGGCGCGACCGCTACGATAGATTTCTTCCATCGCAAGCCATGTTTCTGGATAACACCCCTTCACGGGCCAATGGATCAGGTACAAATCCACGTATTCGGTCTGAAGCCGTTCTAGGCTTTCGTCAAATGCCGCCAGGGTTCGCTTCCTGCGCTGCTCTTCATTCCATACCTTGGTGGTCAAAAAGAGTTCCCCGCGCGGGATACCGCACTCACGGATGGCGTTGCCGACGCCGATTTCATTGCGGTATGCGGCCGCTGTATCAATACTTCGATAGCCAATTTCCAAGGCATTGATCACCGCCTGTTCCACATCTGGGCCATCGCTCATTTGAAAAACGCCTAAGCCCAGCCAGGGCATTGCGAGACCGTTATTCAACATGGCACAATCCTTGATACTATTGATCATCTAGTCAATTTCCTTGTAGATACTGTACTGTTCAACGACATACTGGAATGAATCGAACCATTCTTCGGGCCCCTAGAGACGCAAAATTTTGCGTCTCTACGTCGCACCGCACATTGCAGCCAAGGGAATTGGTCTTCGGCTGGTGCGCTACAGGCCAGGTTTCTTGAAGAAACCTGGCCTGTTAACATTTCACATCACTTGTACCGCAGGACTAGCAGCTCAAAGCCGCGACCCGCGCCGGATGAACTGTGCCAGCTTGGCGAAGAGATCCTCGTGGATGAAGCGCGTGTTCACGTTATCGTAGACGCGAATGGGACGATACTGTCCGCTGTGGATGTAGTGCATCTGCGGGTCAAACGTGGGTGCCGGCCGCCACGTCCACTGCCCGCACTCGGGATCCATGATAATGCCAATGCAGGGAGAATCACCCAAGGATCGGTATTCTATGTGGGGAGACCTCGCCGCATTGTGCTCTATGAGCTGATCGATCAGGTACTTCCCGATCTCGCCCTGAGTATACATCTTCTCGATCAACTCGGCGTAGCCGACGCTCATGGTCCGGTAGGTCGTTCGGGGGATCTGCCACACCTCCAGGTTTGATTTCATCAACACATTGGCGGCAGTAATGTCATTGGAGAGGTTGTATTCTCGACCACCGTTTGGCCAATCTCCCCCGCCAATCCAGAGTACGCGAATATTTCGGGATTCGATCTTTGGCTCAAGCAACAGCGCGGAAGAGATGTCTGTCACCGGCCCGTAAAAGGCGATATGGAGGGGCCTGTCATCGTCCTTCATGGCCTCCTCAATGATCAACTGGGCGCCGGGTGAGTCGACAGGCGTTGATTCATCAGGCATGGCATGCGTCGCTCCAGCGTCGACCCGGATGTCGTCTTCCAGGCCCATCAGGCGCAGCAGCAGCATGGTTTCGTCGTAGCTGTCCTTCATACTTGTGGCGGACTTGCCCGTGCCAAAATGGGCCGGAATGATGCTGTGCAGATCGAATGACGGCGTCAATATCGCATGGACAATCGCAAATTGGTCATCTGCTTCATTTTTGGCATCGGTGTTGACAATGACACGCTGCTTGGCCTCGGGCGGATAGGCAACGTCAAAAACTGTAAAATCACTCATTCTGATTATCGCTCCTTGAAATATGAAAAAGGTCGTTGGCCCCACGGCATGGGACGCCCACGCGCAATGACCATCATCTCGTACCAATCATCCCGCTCCAACGTGATGTCAACAGCCGTGACTGCCTCCTCAATGTGAGCAGCGTTGGCCGTGCCCACCAGCGGAATCGTACCGCCAGGCACTTGCATCAGCCAGGCAAGCGCCAGCTGTCCGAGCGTGACGCCATATTGCTCTGCAAAAGGCGACAATTGAGCAACAACCCCGATATCCCTCTGCTTCTGCCAGTCGCTGTGGGGCGCGCCTTTTCTGCCGGTCAAGACCGCCTGGTGCAGCGGACTCCAACAGAGTAGGTTCATCTTCTTCTCATGAGCAACCGCGGCCAGACCGGTCTCTAACGGTTCCAAGAAGAGCAGGCTGAACTGGGTCTGCAAGCTCTCCATCCGCACGTAGCTCGACAGCGCGCGGATCTCATCGGGTGTGTGGTTGCTGATGCCAGCATGGCGGATTTTGCCTTCGCTCTTCAGATCTTCCAAGGCGCGAGCGGTCTCCTCAGGATGGGTCAGGTAGTCGATGCGGTGCATCTGATAGAGATCGATGTAGTCTGTACCCAGCCGTTTGAGCGATGCTTCACAATTGGCCTTGATGTACGCCGGCGACAGATCATAGGCCTTGTGCTCGTACTCAGGCACCATTCCTGGAAAGACGATGCCGCATTTGGAAGCGATGATCACATCCTCACGAGCGATGTTGGCTTCCTTCAATGCCTCGCCCAGAATTCGTTCTGACTCGCCAATACCGTAGACGTCGGCGGTGTCGTAGAAATTGATGCCCAGCTCATACGCACGCCGGACCGCGGCTTTACCTTGCTCCTCCCGATCGGGCGTCAGGCTCATACAGCCCAGTGAAATCGCCGAGACTTGGATGCCGGTGGCGCCCAGTTCATAATATTTCATTGTTCGTCATGCTCCGTGTTCGTCATGCTCCGTGTTCGTCATGCTCCGTGTTCGTCATGCTCCGTGTTCGTCATGCTCCGTGTTCGTCATGCTCCGTGTTCGTCATGCTCCGTGTTCGTCATGCTCCGTGTTCGTCATGCTCCGTGTTTATCATTCTGGTGGTGATAGGTCTCCCAACCCAGATAGGTATTGAACGCCTCATCCAGAATGCCGCTCACGTGACCGTGGGTCATGGCGCAGTGGTGGGCGAAACCATTCTTGCAGATGTAGCGCAGCAAGGCCTGCAGTTCCCTCACCTCGACCACTGCCTTGGTGCCGGAGATCAGCGAAAGCGGATCGTTGGTAAATTCACCCTGGCCAATGTAGGTCTTGATGACGCCCTTGCGATCATCCGTGTCAATGCGCGCATAGGTCATCGGCCCGGCCAGCGCACGTGCGTTGACCGCGCCCCAGGTGTTCTCCTCGCCCAACGTCGTGCCCAATACCTCGGCCGGGATGATCTCGATCTCCGAGACCAGGCTCTTGGCCCAGTTGCCACAATGGAAATAGAGGCACTTGTCCAACTCGTCGTCATAGTTGTTGTTCCAGTCGACCAGGCCGGCCGGCGCCCTTGAGGCCAGTTGAAGCGCCACCATGGAGAGCGTGCCCGCGATGTCGACCTCGCACGCACTGGGCATGAAGCGGTCGCTCATCATGCTCATGATGGTGCAGGCATTGATACCGTAGTTGTTCTGCAACGTCTCCCAACACTGGATGGCGGTGGCGTCGAGCTCATACTCGTCCATCCAGTCGCCGATGACGATGCCCAGTTTGGCCATCTTGACCAGGGACGGCGGCGGTGCGGCATCGGCCTTGGCATAGCCGCGGATCTCAACCAGTTTGTCGGACACGCGCTGATCACTGTCGGCCAGTTTCTCGGCCCAGCCGAAGACCTCAGACAGGTCCAACGTCGTCACCGAGATGCCATTGGCTTCCAGCAGTTTCTCGGAGTAGCGCACGGTGTTGAAAGCCTGTGGTCGTGCGCCGATGGCGCCCAGGCGCACACTGCGCATGCCTTTAACCACAGCGCAGAGACGCATGAAGGCGTCCAGCTCGCTTGCGAACTCGTCCGAGGCCGGATCGATGACATGGTTTTCGGTCACGCTGAAGTCGATGCCATATTGATAGAGGTTGTTGGTCACCGACAGCTTGCCGCAGAAGGCATCTCGACGACCAGCCGCGGTCAACTGCTGTGTCGTGTCCGGGAAGGCGTGGACCAACACGGGCACATCGAGACCGGAGAGACGGATGGCGTCGGCCACGCCCTTCTCGTTGCCGAAATTGGGCAGTGAGACCAGGATGCCGACGATCTCGTCCTGGTGTTGCTTGAAGAGCGCGCCGCACTTCTTGGCATCCTCCCACGACTCGACCGCGCCCAGCGGCGTCATCTCCGGCGTCACGCAGACAGCGTCGACACCCATCTGTTCAAGCGCTGCCAGTATCTGGCTGCGCCCCTCCTGCACCAGACTGTCGGCAAAGAAGTTGCGATTGGTAACGATCACACCCAGTTTGGGTTTGTCAATCATGATTGACTCCTATGTTGTAGATACAAATAGAACGCGGATTCCACGGATTGGCCGGATCAGCGCGGATTCACCCTTTTGGAAATCCGCGTCGATCCGCTTGATCCGCACAATCCGCGTCCTAACTAAGTAATTGTCCGCAATTAAGTTCGTAGTGACGGCTTCAGCCGTCCGGACCGCAAAAGCGGTTACTACGAACAAAACCGCTACGTTATTACGGACAGTCACTAAGATCTTTCCTATCGACCGGTCCGCTACTGCTTCGGTGCAAAGCGCTCGTAGTCGCCGGCGTTGTCCGGTGTGAGCAGGACCATGTCGATGGACTGCTTCTCGGGCAGGTCGCTGCTGCCGTTCCGGATGTAGGCATCGGCCTGGATCACGGCCTGATTGGCCATCTCGGCCACGGGCTGGAGCGCGGTGGCGTCCAGTTCCCCGGCCACGATGGAGGCGATGGCGTCGTCCGAGCCGTCGAAGCCGACGACGATCACGTCGTCACGGCCGGCGGCCAGCAGCGCAGCCTGCGCGCCCAGGGCCATGGTGTCGTTGCCTGCGATGACGCCCTTGATGTCCGGGTTGGCCTGCAGGATGGTCTCCATGACGTCAAAGCCCTCAGTCTGGCTCCAGTTGGCGGTCTGCTGGGCGACCATCTCCAGGTCGGGATACTCGTCGATGACGTCGTGGTAGCCCTGGGAACGGACATGGGCATTGGTGTCCGAGTCCTTGCCGGTCAACTCAACGTACTGACCCTCTTCACCCATCAGCTCGACGAAGTATTCGCCGGCCGCGGTCGCGCCCTGGTAGTTGTTAGAAACGATCTGGGCGACAGCCACGCCGTCCTGGGTGATCTCACGGTCGACCAGGAAGCTGGGGATACCGGCGTCGGCCGCCTTCTGCACGGCAGCGATACTTGCATCGGCGCCGGCGTTGTCGAGCACGATAGCGGCCGCGCCCTGGGCGATGGCCGTGTCGAACAGTTCATCCTGCTTGTTGGCGTCGTCGTCATGGACCAACGAGAGGGTCTCGTAGCCCAACTCTTCAGCCTTGGCCACAGCGATGTCGGCCATGGCGCCGAAGAAGGGGTTGTCATGCGACGGCGTGATCACGACGATCAACTGGCCCTCGCCTGTGGCGGCAGCTTCTTCGGCCGGCTCTTCAGTGGGCTCTTCGGTTGCTTCCTCTGCGGCAGCTTCAGCGGCGCCTGCCTTGGGTGCGAAGCGCTCGTAGTCGCCGGCGTTGTCCGGTGTGAGCAGGACCATGTCGATGGACTGCTTCTCGGGCAGGTCGCTGCTACCGTTCCGGATGTAGGCATCGGCCTGGATCACGGCCTGGTTGGCCATCTCGGCCACGGGCTGGAGCGCAGTGGCGTCCAGTTCCCCGGCCACGATGGAGGCGATGGCGTCGTCCGAGCCGTCGAAGCCGACGACGATCACGTCGTCACGGCCGGCGGCCAGCAGCGCAGCCTGCGCGCCCAGGGCCATGGTGTCGTTGCCTGCGATGACGCCCTTGATGTCCGGGTTGGCCTGCAGGATGGTCTCCATGACGTCAAAGCCCTCAGTCTGGCTCCAGTTGGCGGTCTGCTGGGCAACCATCTCCAGGTCGGGATACTCATCGATGACGTCGTGGTAGCCCTGGGAACGGACATGGGCATTGGTGTCCGAGTCCTTGCCGGTCAACTCAACGTACTGACCCTCTTCACCCATCAGCTCGACGAAGTACTCACCGGCCGCGGTCGCGCCCTGGTAGTTATTGGAAACGATTTGAGCAACGGCCACGCCTTCCTGGGTGATCTCACGATCGACCAGGAAGCTGGGGATACCGGCGTCGGCCGCCTTCTGCACGGCAGCGATACTTGCATCGGCGCCGGCGTTGTCGAGCACGATGGCGGCTGCGCCCTGGGCGATGGCCGTGTCGAACAGTTCATCCTGCTTGTTGGCGTCGTCGTCGTGGACCAGCGAGAGCGTGTCGTAGCCCAGTTCCTCAGCCTTGGCCACAGCGATGTCGGCCATGGCGCCGAAGAACGGATTGTCGTGGGATGGTGTGATCACGACGATCAGGTTGGAGGATGCGGCAGCCTCTTCGGCGGCAGCAGGCTCTTCGGCAGCGGCTTCCTCAGCCGGTTCCTCAGTGGGTTCCTCGGCCGGCGCTCTTCTGCCGCCGGCTCTTCGACAGCAGCTTCTTCAGCCGCAGCCGGTTCCTCGGCGGGCGCTTCGTCGTCGCCACGACCACAGGCGCCGAGCATCAGCACGGCAACCAGCAGCAGACTCAGTAGTACGAACAACTTACGGTTCTTCATGTGTGGAATCTCCTTCGTGAACGTGAATTTATTGAGCGAATGTGGCGGGAAATTAGCCACAGATGGACACGGATGAACACAGATGGTTGTTTGGTGTTGATCTCCTTCTTCGCTTGAACGTGCGGCCAATGTAGGTCGGGTTGGTAACCCGGCTGGCTTTGCCTTTGCCAGGCTGGTCGGATTGCCAATTCGACCTACGACAATGCGGCTGATGCAGGTCAAGTTATCAACCTGACTGGCTGAGCTTTGCTTTTGCTAGGCTGGTCAAGTTGGCAACTTGACCTACATCTTCTTCCACAGACGACTACGGTAGACACATCAACGACTCTCGAAAGCTAGAGAAATCTGTGTCCATCTGTGGATACCTCTTTACGCCAACTGTTGCTGGCGCTGCAATGCTGCACGCTCCTGCATCCGCGCCTGGACCTGATCGATGATCACTGCGAGCACGATCACTGCGCCTTTGATGACTTGCTGCCAGAAGGACGAGACGCCCAATCCGATCAACCCGTCGGTCAGTACCCCAATCACAAAGGCTCCGATGATGGTGCCGCCGATGCTTCCTCGCCCTCCAGACAGAGAAGTACCGCCCAGAACCACGGCTGCAATTGCGTTCAACTCAAAGAATGTGCCGGTCGCCGGGTGGGCCGCAACCAGTTGGGACGAGATGATCAGACCCACTGTGGCTGCACAGAAACCGGAGATCATGTAGACAAGCGTCTTGACCCGCTTGACCGGCACGCCCGAAAGCTCAGCCGCCCGCTCGTTGCCGCCGATGGCATAGACCTGGCGACCGAAGGGCGTGCGCTGGGTCACGAAGACGGCGACCAGGGCAAAGACGATCATGATCCAGATCGAGTAGTTGATGCCCAGGAAGTTGCCGGCGCCCAACACCGGAAAGCCGACGTTGCCAAGCTCTTCACGGCCCACCAAATTGGCGAAGGTGTTGCCGTTGGAGAGCAACAGGGCCATGCCACGCGCCACGTACAGCATACCCAGCGTGGCGATGAAGGGCGCCACATTAAAGCGGGTAATGATGAGACCGCTGATGCCGCCCATGAAGACGCCGGTCGCCAGCGTCATCAACATGATGGTCCAGATATGGGGATAGACCACCACGCCGAACGTTTGCAGAATGATGCCTTCATTGATCAGTCCGCCGGCGACCATGGCGCAGAGGCCAACGAGCGAGCCGACCGAAAGATCGATGCCGCCGGTCAGGATGACAAAGGTCATGCCGATGCCCAGGATGGCGTTGATGGCCACGTGCTTGGACATGATGACGATATTGGCCGGCGTCAGAAAGGTGGGCGAAAGGATCGAGAAGACGATCACGAGCACGAAGAGTGCAATGAATGCCCGTCCCCGCAGCAACAACGCCTTCAGTTCCGATCCGCTGAATCGGTTGGTGGTCGATACGGTTGCTTCTGCTTGGCTCATTTCAGATCCTCTTCAACTTTGGGTTCTTCACCCTGGGCTTCTTCATCTTTACGTTTGCCAGTCGGGCCGTGTCCAACATAGGACGCCTCTACCAACTTCTCTTCTGTCGCCTCATCCCGGTCGAACTCGCCGGTGATCTTGCCCTTGGACATGACCAGAATGCGGTCCGACATGGCCAGCACTTCCTTCAGCTCGGACGAGACAAAGAGGATGCCGTAGCCGTCGCTGGCCAGTTGATTCATGATCTCGAAGATCTCGGCCTTGGCTCCGACATCGATGCCGCGTGTCGGTTCATCGAGCAATAGAACTTGCGGCTCGGTCAACAGACTCTTGGCCACGACGACCTTCTGCTGGTTACCACCGCTCAGCGCCGAGATCAACTGCTTCGAACTGGCAGTCTTGACCGACATCTCGCCAACCATGCGGTCGACGCTGGCTGATTCTTTCCTGCGCGAGAGATAGAATCCGTTCAAGTATTTTTGAAGACTGGCCAACAGCATATTGTCGGAGACCGACATGCTCTGCACCAGGCCCTCGCGTTGGCGATCTTCCGGCACCAACGTCATGCCCAGTTGGATGCGTTTGCGGACGCTCGACTTCTTGACCTCCGCGCCGTCGAGCCAGACCTGGCCGGTCACTTGCGGGTGCAAGCCGAGCAAGCTCTCGAACAACTCGGAGCGTCCCGCCCCCATGAGGCCGTAGATGCCCAGGATCTCGCCGCGCCGCAGACTGAGCGAAACATGGTCCACCGTGAAGCCGCCGACACGCGGCAGCACCATCTCCTCGACTCGCAACAGCTCTTCGCCGAGATCACGCTTCTGGTAGCGAAAGAGTGAAGAGGGATCGCGCCCCACCATCTGCTCGATGATCCACGGTACGTCGATCTCGCCTGCGGGACGCTCGGCCATCAGTTTGCCATCGCGTAGGACAGTGACGTAGTCGCCGATCTGCAGCAATTCGTCCAACTTGTGCGAGATGTAGATGATGGAAACGCCGTTGGCCTGGAGGTCGCGGATCACACCGAAGAGCACCTCGACTTCGCTGGCGCTGAGCGCTGAAGTCGGCTCGTCCATGATCAGGATGTTGACATCCTGGGCCAGCGCCTTGGCGATCTCAACGATCTGCTGCTGGCCGATGCGCAGGTTGCTGACCAGTTCGTCCGGCCCGATCTCCTGCTCCAGCCGATCCAGCAGGGATTGGGTGATCCTCTTCTGCTCCTTGCGATCGATGACGATGCCACCCTTGAGCACTTCGTGGGCCATGAAGATATTCTCGGTGACATTCAGGTTCGGGAAGAGATTCATCTCCTGGTAAATGATGCCGATGCCGTGCTTGGCCGCATCTTGGGGCGAGCGGATCTCCAACGCCTTGCCGTCGAGCAGCAGGGTCCCTGACGTAGCACGCTCGACGCCTGCCAAGACCTTCATCAACGTCGATTTGCCCGCGCCATTCTCGCCCACCAGCACATTGACCTTGCCGCGGTAGACGTTGAAGTTCACCTTGTCCAGCGCAATCGTGCCCGGGAAGACCTTGGTGATATCGACCGCGCGCAAGACGATGTCGTCAACGGATGTGTCGTTCGAAACTGGTACGTCAAGCTCAATTGTTTCACCAACGCTCATAATCTACGCCCTGCATAAAGATGATTCCTAAACACTACAACGGATTAGGAGTGGAACGGATTGATGGCTGCACTCGTGGTGCTCTTTCCTGCCGGCAAACTGAACAGCTACGAATCATCCCAAATCTTCCGCCTGTGATGACTAAATCCGTTCGATTCAAAATCCGTTGTAGTATCCATCAAGAATTTCTGTGTCCCATCCGAGCAACATCCGTGTCCATCTGTGAGTCCACTGCAGAAAGGGATCTTGACACGAATTTACACGAATTATCACGAATCTTCTCTCTGGGGCGACGACACAGTTCGTGTAAATTCGTGACCATTCGTGTCAAGAAAAGGCTTTTTGCAGTAGAGTCATCTGTGACAAAATCCCTCACTCAACCTCAAACGTCACCGGCGTTATCGTGATCTCGCTCAGATCGATGCTGGTCTGGTTGATGGTGCTGACGGAGAACGTGCCGTCGAAACTGACCGTCTGGCCCAGCAGATTCGCTAGATCGACGTCGCCGAGCACATCGGCGGCTACACGCTTGTTGATCTCCTTGGAGACCTGGCCGAACTCGGTCTGCTCCTTGAACTCGCCGAACTCGATGAGCCCGGTGGCGTCACGGACCGAGTTGCCGCGGATCAGCGGGCCGACCTGTACGATGATCTTGCCCGGGCCGTCGTAGCCATCCAGATCGACCACCACCGTGCCGTTGCGGGATTCGGTCAGCACCTCGCTGATGGTTCCTCTGCCCTTAACCATGAAGTTGTAGGCGCCGCCGATGAAGATTCCGTGCTCCGCGCCGCCTTTCTCCAGGTCCGCCTCAATGGCGGTGAGCACCGTCGGCAGATCGACTGCGTTCTCAATGATGGCCGGCCGTACGTCGCTCTCCCAGACGGCATCTACATAGGCCGTCGGGTCGAATTCCTCGCTCTTGGCCTGGGCCTCAACCTCTTCGATGGGCACGATGGTGCAGGCTGAGAGCAGCAATGCCGTGATCACGAGCAGAAGCGCAGTGAGCATGGGCATGCCGAACTCAGCCCCCCGGCCCCCAACCTTGGGGGAGGCTTTGCTTTGCGTGGCTTGCCACACGGATCCACGCTCTGAAGTCGCCGGCCAAGCACTGCTGTGCCGGTCAAGCGTTCCCCCAAAGGTTGGGAGGCTGCCCGCCCGGCGAATCTTACTGCTATAGCCAGTTAGATAATGTTTCGTGGTTCTCATGCGACAGCTTTCGCTGGGCTTGCATCGGTTGAAACCGACGCCTGCTACGCAGAACCGGCTGAAGCCGGTTGGCTGACCTACCGTAACGTGCTTCAGCACGTTTCCCATGGCAGACGCCGATTGAAATCGGCGGGCCGCGCCGATGGGCGTATCACGAATCTTTTTCTGACTGCCTATAGTATCCATTCTCGACACCGCTCTTTCGTTTCTTCTGTCCCCGATGACCAAGCCTAAATGCAGATGAAATTCAGAAAAATCTGCGTCCATCTGCGGCCAATTTTTCACTTTCGCCGCACCCGCACAGCCATATACGGCTTGCCCGGCAATTCAACGCCGAAGGCCGCCTCGCGTACGGCTACTCCCCCACGCGTCGGCGGCGAGACCGGCAGCGGGCCCGGCTTGGCCGGCGTGATCGTCATGTTCCACGTGTCGATGATGTCGATCTCGTAGTTGTCGTCGTCCATGGGCAGGCCAATCGCCCATTGCACGGGCTGATGCTCGCCGAAGTAGAGGATGCGCGTGTCGCCGGCTTGACCCGCCGAAACCCTCGTCCACTCCCATCGACCTTCCATGGGTTCAAGGCCGCCGGGCGGTAGTTCCTCGAAAATCCGGCGCAGGAAGGCGATGCGCTGCCAGCTCTCGCCGTGCAGCACACCGCCCTTGCCCCACCAGAGAATATCATCGGGGTGTACGTAGGTCTCGCCATGGCCGGCATAACCGCCGCGGACAAACGTGATCCAGAAACGGTGGACCAGTTCCTGTGCGCTGATGTTGCCCCACGGCCGCGGGATGTTGCCCTCGTACTCGCACTCGTCGTTGACGATGGGTTTGCCGTAGCGCTCTCGCCATTCGAGCGTGCGCTTGACATCCCAGTTCTGAATGTTGGCATGGGTGATCCACGGCTTGGTGTGATCGTAGTTCATCTCGGGATTGCCGTTGTGGATCGAGCGCAGGTGCTGATAGGGATCTTTTTGTTGGACGATCTTGAAGTAGTGATCCCATTGTGACATGGGTTTGGTGTCCAGCAAGAAATCGTACTCGTTGGCCATGGACCACCAGACGTTGCGATAGGCAGCCAGCCGTGCCACAAGGTAGCGCAAGTAGCGGTAGTCGCTCTCGGCATCCATCTCGCAGTAGCCCCAACGGTCGTAGGGGTGGAAGATGATGATGTCGGCCTCGATGCCTAGGTCGAGCAGATCGCCGACCCGCTCTTCGAAGTGGCGGAAGAAGGCCGCATCGAAGCGCGTGGTGTCACTGACGCCGTTCTCGTCGCGTTCGAACGGGTAATAGACCGGCTCGTTCTCGTTGTAGATGTAGTCCTTGGGAAAGACGCACATGCGCATCTTGTTGAAAGGCGCAGTCTTGAGCGTCTCCAAGGTCTGCTCCTCAAGCGCGTCGCCCTGGTGCGCCCATGCATAGCAGGTGGTGCCGAACGAGTAGTAGGGCGTGCCGTCAGCGTAGGCGAAGTGAAATTGGTTGTGCACATGGACGGGGCCATGGTTGTGCTCGCCGGCCGGTGTGCAGACGAAAGATCCGGTCTGGCCGTCGAGCGCATCCACGTTGCTCTTGGTCACATAGGTCCAGTCACCCGGCGTGTCCGGCATGAAGCGTACACGATAGAGACCGCCGCCGTCGTAGAAACCGTCCGGCTCCAAGACACGGTTCTGCTGGCGGAATTCGGCGCTCAACGCGACATCGATGAACGGATTGCCGGATGTCGGGCCGTCCAGAGCGATTTCGAAAACGCCCCAGCGTTCGACAGTGGTGGTGATTATTTTCTCAGTCATGAAATCTAGAGCCTCTGTCTGTTGTGAATAGTGGTTCGTGGTCTGCCGTGCAGTTCGATAGGTTCATCAAACCGTCTTCCCATATTTGTGCACTTCTCGTTTCGTCTCTGGGGAGAGCGAGTCGTAGAGGAAATTGGAGACATTCGGTTCCGCACGCGATGCAATTTCCACGGTGCGGATGCCATTGGCCTTCATGCGCCCAAAGCATTCTTTGTTGATGGCTTTGGCAAAACCTCGTCGGCGATAGGCAGCGTGAGTGCCGACCGGTTCAATGTATCCGCTGTCTGCTTTGGAGCGTTCATGCCACCCAATACAATACGCGACCTGTTGCCCGTCGGGAGAGAAAACCGACAGGTTATATTCATCAATGTAGTCGGGCGACGCCATCAAACCCTTCAGGTTGTTTTCCGTATAGCCGGCATTCTCGAAGGCACTCTGTACAAGGGCGACTCTGCCCGCTAAATCGAGAGAGTCTGAAAAGGTTTGGATGGTGAACCCGTCTTCCAGGATATAGCCGAGATCGATCTGTTCTAGATCGTAGATCCTCTTGTTTTCAAAATGGCACACGAAGGAAAACCCCTCTGTTTCTAGTCGCTGGATTTTATGTGTGTCACCGCTATACACGTCGACTTCGATGGCTGTTCGTGTGGCCGCCCAGGTGTTTTCTATCCAGCGGAAAATGTCAGGATAGATTTCGTGATAGGCCGGCAGGACTTCGATAAACAGATCATTTTTGCCATATTCCGAGATACAGAGGCCAACAATATCCTGGGTGGATGTCCGCCAGATATGCACGTTCTCCCTGAAGAATCGATCATGAGGCTCCTTGTTGGCATGAATATTATATCGCCAAAAATTCATCCTCCCGGATTCCCAATGCATGAACGGGTCTTGTGTCGATAGCGTATCGAGGAAATCACAAATTTCCTGATACTCTTCATCCGTGTTGCCATAGGCCATATCGTGTATGTTCATCTGATCTACCGTGACTTTCTATCCTCTAGGTTTGTCAATTGAGTCGCCCCTCTTCTCCTAGCCCAGATGAATTTCGGAACGATTCGGCAATGGCGAGAATCTCCGCCTCTGTCGGATCGGGCAATACCACCAGTCGGCAACGGGCACCGGCGCTCTCGCCCGCTTCAATGTCGTGGCCAAAGAGCGAGAGGTAATTCGAGTAGTGCTTTTCTTCGCCATAGGGCGTAAAGACCCCAAAGCAATCATCTTGACCGGCCATCACAATCACCGTCAGCCCGGAGCTAGGATCACGACGCATCGCAAGCGGCAGTGCGAAGTTCGGCATCATCGTCCAGGCCAGCGGATGAGGCTCCAGATCCCAGCGACCGTCTTCGATCAGAGCCGCTCCATGCTCATCGCGAGGAAAGGCCAGCCATGTACCAAGCTCTTGATCGGCCGAGACGAATCCCTTTCCGTTCTCTCCACGTGGGTCGCGTTCGGCCCAGACCCGCGAGTCGATGAACGAGGGCTGAAAGTATGAGGCCAGGAAGACCTCGAAGGCCGCAAGTCTCTCTTCCGCACGGACGACCGTAACAAGGTCGATTGTGTGCGGCGCCACCCAACGATACGTTCCTCGCAACTCGAAGGGGCGCTCGGGCGTCGCCGCCCAGCACACTTCGACGCTGCCGTCCGCATGCAGCTCTGCCGTACTCGGCCAGCGCCGCGCGCCGTATCCGTAGCGCTTGCCATAGGTAAAGACACGAGAGCGAACGACAAGGTAGATTATGATTGAGAACCGTGCGTCTCTTTTCGAGAGCCGAGTAGAGCGCAGACCAATCAGTGAAGGTATGGCCCTGGACAACCTGTCGATACCAAAGTTGATGAGACCGTTCGGTCATGCCTTGGTCCCTGGGTTGGTGAACACGAATCAAGGTCATAGAAATGCCCAAGGCGATGAGCCACAGATGTAAGCGAGTTGGAAAAGGAGAACGACTGGTGTTGTCATAAAAGACGCTTTCGTGGTCGAACTGGATGGTTTCCGGGATTCCCCACTCCATGAAAGCAAGGCGCAGGCAAGCCTGGTAGTCTTCCGTATTGGCATGCCGTTCAACCCTTGTCTGTCCAAGCCAACACGGATAGCTGAGAAGGCGAGCATGGGTGAACCGATCATTGAGGTCGATGAGGGTGACCATACCCACATCCGGTATTTGCTCGTATCCACGAGCATCCAGTTCCCATACTTGATGGGCGTGGTCAACTCCACCAGTCTGGCTTTCCGGTAGGTCCACTGACGGTTCTCAATCAGCGATGACCCCTTGGGCCTTCAAGAAACGAGCGATAGTTGCACGGCTGGGCAGTTTCTGTCCTTCGAATGCATCATGCATAGCCAGTTCGGTCCGCAAGGTGAGAGGACCCCAGCCTGGATTCTCTTGCCGCCAACGCCGAAGCGTATCGCGCATTTCAGCAGGAAAGCTACCTAACGATCCCGTTTCTGGGCGACCCATCTGCGCATGGAGGCCAGCACGTCCGAACAGACGGCCCCGTCGACGCCACTTCTGGATCGTACGTTGTCGCCATGGCAGACGGCGGGCTGTTCGCCACGATGCTTCGCCTTTCTCTGCAGACTCGTGGATCTCGATCCGTTCTTCCAACGTCGTGCTGGCCATTTTTACCTCCTATTTCCACCATCGGAAATCCTGGAGGTTATTCTAGCTGAAAAGTGCGCACGACTTTATGAGACTGTTAATGTGCACGACTTAATGAGACTCAACAGTAGTGATTAAATAGCCCTTCGCCGCCGGTGATCTCGACGCCGCCAGCCATGTAGGTAACCGGGACAAGGCCGATCGACTTACCCTCCTGGCGCAACACGCCCTTGAGGACGCCGGTATCGAAGGTGAAGGAGCTGTCACCCCCCTGTCTGAACTGTAGATTCACGGGGATCATTTTCCCTCTTCACGATACAGAACGACCATATAGCGCATTGGCTGGTCGCTATCATTGCGCAGTCCATGCAGTTTGCGCGGATCAAAGACGGCAGATTCATTAGCGGCCAAAACATAGGTCTCGTCGTCAAGTTCAAAGACGCCTTCACCGTCAAGCATATAGAAGGCCTCGTAGCCGCCATGCTTGTGAGGCGGGTGGGCCCGTGACCCGGCGCCGACCTCCGATATGTGAATGTGAAGCGGCTCACCCTGTAAGTCCGCGTCCAGCAGGTTGCGGCTGATGCCTTTTACGGGATATTCCTGTAGTGTCATTGTTGCCTCTAGTGGATAGCCCTTATCGTCTATGATACAGGTTGCAAATTCCGGATCGCTTGACGCCAAGTGTCAATGATTCGATCATAAAAGGGGAAGTCCTCACTCTTTTCGAGCATACCATGATCCGCCAGCCATTGGACGGTCCGACGTGCGCCCTCATCCCAGGGGATGGTCACCCGAAAGCCGAGGTCTTCCCTCGCTGCCGAGCTATCAAACAGATTGTTGAAGCTGAAGTTCACCTCGGTTAACATGGCCTCGCGCGGAGCCATGCGTCCCAGAGCGTCGGTAGGAATATCGAACGTCCCAGCGTCCGCCATCTGTTTTTCAAACGCCGCGAAGTCTTTACGGTCACCGCTGACGGTGGTGTAGTCGCCCTGGAACAATGGGGGGCGCTGGCCTCGATTGTAGAGAACAACATCGTCACCACACTCGACGAGCAGACGGGTAATGCCCGTGCTGATGATGCCGGTACCGCCGATAATGAGAATTCTCATGATGATTTTCCGATCATTTCAAGGAAGCGTATTACGGCAGCATCCAGTCGGCTCGCTGTTTGAGTTCCGCTTGAACGTCGGCTCGCCACTGATAGACCGCTTCTGGACCCATCGGGTCATCGAACCAGTGGTTTTTCTCCGGATCGGGCTGGACGAACTTGCCGCCCCAGCCGCCCTGGTCGGGCTGCTCAGGATCGTTGACACCGCGTACGGCGCTGACCAGATGCAGGTACGACGGTGTGTCTCCCTCCCATACGCCCGGGGTTTCGTGATTCCAGCCGCTCCGTGGGTAGGCCGCCCCCAAGGGGCCATGGCCCTGGCGCAGATTTTCGTTGGCCCATGCCAAGTTAGAAAGCGCCGGATCGGAGCCGGGCGAGTTCCAAAACATGCCCTTGTAATTGCTCTCCGAGAGGATAATGAACAAACCGGGAAAGGTGTCGAGAAGCCAGTCAGTGGTATTGTCCTGTCTGCAAATCAGAAAAATTCGCAGCTTGCCAAGGAAGCGGGCGAAGGCTTCGTCGTCCCGGGTATGTTGCACTTTCCAGATGGCCTGAGCCACCTCGCACGATCCACCCCAAACACAGACCCAAACCGGCCGGGAATCGGGGCTGTCCACAACACGGATGATCGCCTCCGAGGCTTCTGTGTCTTTCCCCTCACCGATAAGCGCGTCCAGCGGCATTCCTGGTTGGCCGAAATACGGCGAACCCCAAGCGCCGTCAAGCCCCTCCCAGGTGACCGCACGCAGGGCATCTGCCGTCGGATATCTGGGATCATGCCTGGCCAGGTTGGGCTGCACTTGTTCATAGACATCCAGTACATCCAGAATGTTCTTTTTGCGGGCGATATTGGCAAGCGAGCCGGCAGACGCGACCAATCCTTCAATCTCCAACTCATTGGCATAGAGCAGCAGCCGGATCATCGATTGAACGTCATCCGGGTCGGAGTACATTTCCCGTGGTTCGCCTTCTTTGAAGACTGATCCTGGGATCACGTTGATCGGCGGAAAATCCGTCATGGCGATGACACGCGGTGCTGATTGACCGTTTTCAAGCTTGTCCATTATTTGATTCCCATGACGGTTGCTTTCCGAACATAGCGGCTCCTGCGTCTCGCCCGAATCAGGATCACGCCCAGTCCAAAGATCATTGCCAGCCCAATCAAGATCACCGCGCTGGCCAACAAACGACCCGACAGCGTGTAGATCAGATAATCCGCATTGAGGCCAAATGGGATGGGGATAAAGGCCAGGTTGGGACAGGTTGGCCGGTAGAGCGCCAGGTTGCGCTGCTCTTTCCACTGCCACAAGGATAGATTGCCGCCCAACAGCCAGTAGCATGGCTGATGCGTGAACACCTGCGGCATAACCCGAATCGTACGGTCGGATGAGGTAGAGGCCAGTTGGGCGCCGTCGGGGCGCCAGGCCAGGCTTAAGACCGAATCGATATGTCTGCGTAGGGCGATTTCCTCCTGCCAGGTATCGGCGTCCCAGACAATCGTGGCGCCGTCGGAAGAGGCGGAGGTGAGGGTTAAGCCGTCGGGACGCCATGCCACGCTCCAGACCGAACCAGTATGCCCGCTGAGGACGGTTTCCTGCTGCCAGGTTCTGGTCTCCCAGATGATGACGGCCTGGTCAGAAAAGGCCGAGGCGAGTTGGGCGCCATCGGGGCGCCAGGCGACGCTCAGTACCGTGCCGTGTTCTCCGTTGAGGACAGTCTCCTGGGCCCAAGTGTCGGTATCCCAGATGATGATGGTCTGGTCAGACGAAGCCGAGGCAAGCTGCGTACCATCCGGGTGCCAGGCCACGCTCCTGACCGACCCGGTATGTCCGTTGAGGACGGTTTCCTGCTGCCAGGCGCCTGTGTCCGAGGCGCCCGTTTCCCAGATGATGACGGTCTGGTCAGACGAAGCCGAGGCGAGGCGGCTGCCGTCGGGGCTCCAGGCCACGCTCCAGACCGAGTCGGTATGTCCGTTGAGAACGGTTTCTTGCGCCCAGGTATCGGTATTCCAGACGATGATGGTTCCGTCATCTGAGGCCGAGGCGAGATGGCTGCCATCGGGATGCCAGGCCACGCTCCTCACCTTTTGGGTATGTCCAGTGAGGACGGTTTCCTGCTTCCACGTGCCGGTGTCCCAGACAATGATCGTTCGGTCAACAGAGGCAGAGGCAAGCTGGGCGCCGTCAGGATGCCAGGCCGCGCTCGTGACGGCGTCGGTATGTCCCCTGAGGACGATTTCATTCCACGAGGTGTCGGTATCCCAGACGATGATGCTGCGGTCATAAGAGCCGGAGGCAAGCTGGGCGCCATCGGGACGCCAGGCCACACTCCAGATTGAATCGTTATATCCGCTGAAGACGGTCTCCTGCTGCCACGTGCCAGTGTCCCAGGTGCCAGTGTCCCAAGTGCCCGTCTCCCAGACGATGATGGTCTGGTCATCAGAGGCGGAGGCAAGGTGGGAGCCATCGGGATGCCAGGCCACGTTCCTGACCGCATCGGTATGTCCGGTGAGGACGGCTTCCTGCCGCCAAGTGTCGGCATTCCAGACGATGATGCTCTGGTCATCAGAGCCGGAGGCGAGTTGGGCGCCATCGGGACGCCAGGCGACGCTTCTGACTACATCGGCATGTCCATTGAGGACCGTTTCTTGCTCCCAGGTATTTGTGCCCCAGATGAAAACACTCCCGTCAGAGGAGGCGCTGGCCAGATGGGCGCCGTAAGGATGCCAGGCCACGCTCCAGACCGCATCGGTATGTCCGGTGAGGGCGGTTTCCTGCTCCCACGTGTCGGTATCCCAAACGATGACCGTTCGATCAGACGAGGCGGTGGCGAGGTGGGCGCCGTCGGGATGCCAGGCCGCGTCCCAGACCGCATCCTTATGCCCTCGGAGGACGGCTTCCTGCTGCCAGGCGTCCGTGTCCGAGGCGCCAGTGTTCCAGATGATGACCGTCCGGTCCAAAGACGTAGAGGCCAGGCGCGTACCATCAGGACTCCAGGCCACACTCGAGACCGCACCATTGTGTCCTTCGAGGACGGCCTCCTGCTCCCAGGTATCAGTGTCCCAGATGATGATGGTCCGGTCGAAAGCGGCCGAGGCAAGGTGGGCGCCGTCGGGGCGCCAGGCCACGCTCAAGACGGGACTTGTGTGTTCGCCGATCAGTTGTCCGGGCGCATAACGCGCTTGCGTCGGGATGGTCTGGTTGAGCAGTCGTTCGCCGGCCGCCGAGTTTAGATTCTGCGCTTCCAAGGCAAGAAGAACGGCCAGATGGGTGTTGCCCTCGTAAAACGCCAGTTGGGCGTTGGCAGCCAACTGGCGAGCCTGGGCCAGGGTTGATTGCCAGGTGGCAAAGATCAAGGCGAGGATGGCCACCGTGACAATCCCAACCAAGAGCAGGCTGAATCGGCGCAGACGGCGATTTGTCCGGCGCGCCTGGTCCAATTCCTGTTGGACCTGTGCTTCAGCTTCGTCGGCCGGGCATTGTTGCGTTTCGGGCCCGGCCTGAGTGACCAGTCTACTCATCCTTGCAGCGATCCATGCGCACAGCGATCCATCCTTGCAGAGAAGTCTTGTAGGAAATCCTCGCGCCATTGGTTCACCGTCTTGGCGCCCATAGCGGTATACCCGTGCGTTTCTTCGGCGACATCCCGATCCGGGTCATCCGTCCACCAGTTTGGCAAACGTGATGAGGGGTGCAGAGCGACGTCCGGTTCCGGCGTGTAAACGGTAATCGCAGCCGTCTTGCCATGGAGCGCGGGCACATTGCTGCGAATCGTGAAATGGAACACCCGCGCTGCTTTGGGGCAGAAGCGGAACCGCATGGCGCCGTCACCGGGTGCGTGGCCAATCAGCGACTGGTTTTCGACGACAAGCCGGGCTTCCGGGTTTCCCGGCGCGTTTTCGCCCAGCGGCAGCGAAAGCTCCAGGATGCCAAACTCCTGCATCCGATCATCCTCGGTTGGGAGGCGGTCAAAGAGCGAGTACGGCCGCTCCCATGCGCGCACGAAACGTCCGCCCCAACTTGGCTGGGACGGATCATCCGGCGTGCCCTTAAGCAGCCAAGCGACCGATGGCGTGTCCCCCATCTTGATGGCGCCCTGGAGTTGCGTATCGAAGAATTCACCAAGCGCGCCCTTGCCGGCAATGTGTTGCTGCACGAATTCCGTGTTGCCCCACTCGCCGCACTGATTGCCGCCCACGAACCATCCGCGATAGGTTGAGTTGACCTCAATGATCCAAAGGTCGGGATGGTTATCGACGATATACTGATATTGGTCCGGACCCCATTTTTTGTTTGGCCCGCCGATCCAGATCGACACGCAGTTTGGGCAGGATGTCCGGTGCATCGTGAAGGGCCTGCGCAATATCATCAATCCCGCCCCAACCCAAAATATAGAGTGGTCGAGGATCATCACGCCGGGCACAATGG
The DNA here is from genome assembly GCA_963848115.1 of uncultured Chloroflexia bacterium. Lineage (GTDB taxonomy): Bacteria > Chloroflexota > Anaerolineae > Caldilineales > Caldilineaceae > JAWKOK01. The sequence goes on from CAWKCP010000006.1 coordinate 112,197, forward strand.
ACGATCCGATCGGATCCTTCCGTGGCGAAACGCACGCCGGCGTAGGGCGCGACCTGGGTTTCGCCCTGTTTTGTGAGCGCCCGCAAGGTTTTCGGCGTGGGATACTTGTCGGAATGGGCCCTCAGGTTTTCATAGTCTTTCTCATAGCAGTCGATGACCGTAAGAATGTCTTTCTTCCGACCAGGGCCGATGGCCGACGATGAAATCAGCCCCTCAACGTCGAAAACATCTGCGTAGAGAAGAAAATGCACCATGGACTGGAAATCATCCGGGTCCGTGCCGCCGATATCGGTCGATACGATGACCCGGTGGCGAAAACCGTCAAGCGCACCGCGGTTTGAGATCCTCATAGGACTTATCTTCTGTTCGATAGCAGTAGCACCCAATCTCCACCAGCAGGGGCAACAAGCGTATGCATCCCTGCGGCTACATCCACTGGGCCATGCCAGAGTCCGGTTCGGGGATCAAACCAGCGCGCGACAGAATCACGTTCCACATTGATGGTCACATCGGGAACAAGATCGCTCACATCGTCTTTCTGCGGCTCATCACCGTTTGGATTGGCCAGATAAATGATGGCGGTGTTTTTGGTGCGCGTGCATTTCCGATGGGTTGGTCGATCCCCGACAAAGGCATCATCCGGCTCAAAGCCAACCAATGTCAGCCCCGTGTCATTGAAAAAGACATGGAGATTGCGGAAGTCTTGAAAGCCTTCCAGCTTGCCGGCATGGGCAACATCGTAGTATCCCTGAATGCCGCGTAACTTTCCATCGTAGGCTTCAAAGGTCACGGTTCCGCAATAGGTCGTATGGCCGCCGGAAAGCAAGCTAGCCCACATCAACCGTCGGAAGAAGTAGCGCGGATGTGCCGGGGGACGATAATGCTCGTACCGATCTTCATCGTTGATCACTGGCACGTTCACTTTTGCTCGATACTCAAGAATCAATTGCCCATGGACCTGATCAATATCTTCCAGGGTGACAATGTCTGACCATTCGCGATCGCAGAACGAATACCCACTCCAGCGACACTGATGATTGGTCAGCAAGGTGTCCCAGGGTTCGCGTGCCGCCATATCTTCGGCAATTCGATCAATGGTTGATTCATGGATTCTGCGCCCCGAAAGCTCCTCATCATCCGGCACAATTCTGTGATCATTGGAAACACACCAATGGACATTGGGGAACGCTGAAAACCGCGCCTGGGCATAACGTGCTGCCCATGGTGAAAGTGCATCCGTACCATACCGCAACAGCTCATCTGTGTCTTCACCATAGGGAATCAGCTTGAAGATCACGTGCGGATGCGCATTGAGGGCATACGTCAACCGGCGGTCCATCTCTTGCCAATAGGACAAATTGAGCGACGTTCGTTCAAGATTAAAGAGCGCCTGCACATCGCGACGTCCCCGGTTAAACCAGGTACGGATCTTGGTAAACCCGGCCGCTTCAGCCTGATCAATATAAGCGTGCCATTCGGGTTCCGTGTCGGTCACATAGCGATAGCCTGTATCGCCAATGTGCAGAAACCAATCGCCGTTGTCATAGGCAAATTGATAGGGATCGTCAGGATGATGCTTCAATTGCCCTTTGAGCGTAGATAGCACTACGGTAAAACTGCCGGACTGATCATTCAGCTCTGGTACATTCGACTGCGTGCGCCATTGCCACTCGCCAAGTGCATTGGCATAGGCGCGGGCTTTGTAGGTGCTGCCGCCGTCATAGAAGCCTTCTGCTGTTACAATAGACCCATCGGGTCGGGTAAAAACAATGGCAAAATCCGTCTCGAAAATCGGATGCCGATCGTTGACTTCCGCATCAATTGAAAACTCAAAGACGCCATACTGCGGAACCTGTTGTGCATCTCGCGTAAGGGTCACTCCATCACCTCATTCAAACACAATTCGTAACGATTCGGGCGTCTTCCGGATTTGCCAGGATTTACCAAATTATTGCGGATTTTTCCATAAGAAATCCGTGATAATCTGATGACTCCACTGCAAAAAGGGTGTCAATCGTGGACTGATGGGACATAAACGAAAATTGTGGGGCGAATCGCTACAGGCAAGCACGATTTAGGTGCCCTCGCCCTAAATGTCGCCGAAACGTGGCATTGGGTGAATTTTCGTGAGTTTTTCCATCAATTCAGAAACTGACCTTTTTGCAGTAGAGTCACTGATGTATCCACGTAATCCGCGGCGTGTTTTTTCCAAACCTGAACAGCTGCCAAAACCCTGGGTCTCTTTACGCTGATTCTACCGGGTCCGCAATGAAGACCGGGATGACCCGACCTGCTTGCCCCCGCGTCATCCCGACATAGTCATCAGAGTCGCGATCCCGCGCCGAATAAACTGAGCGAGTTTCGCGAAGAGATCCTCGTGGATAAAACGCGTATTCACGTTTTCGTAGACGCGAATGGGGCGATATTTTCCGTTGTGAATGTAGTGCATCTGCGGGTCAAACGTCGGCGCGGGACGCCACGAGAATTGACCGCACTCTGGATCCAAGATGATGCCGATGCAGGGGGAATCGCCCAGAGAGCGGTATTCCATTTGGGGCGCGTCCTGGCGTTGTGCTCGATGAGTTGGTCGATCAGATACTTGCCGATCTCGCCCTGGGTATACATTTTTTCGATCAGTTCAGCGTAGCCGACGCTCATCGTCCGATAGGTGCTTCGAGGAACCTGCCACACTTCCAGATTCGACTTCATCAACACATTGGCAGCATGAATGTCGTTGGAGAGGTTGTATTCCCGGTCCCCCGTTGGGCCAGGCGCCGCCGCCGATCCAGATCACGCGGATGCCGCGATCTTCAATCTTCGGCTCAAGCAGCAAGGCCGAGGCGATGTCAGTCACCGGCCCATAGAAGGCGATGTGAAGCGGTCGATCATCGTCCTTCATGGCCTCGTCTATGATTAGGCGGGCGCCGGGTGAGTCGACGGGTGTCGATTCATCGGGCATGGCATGGGTGGCCCCGGCTTCGACCCGGATGTCATCTTCCAGACCCATCAGGCGCAGAAGCAGCATGGTCTCATCGTAGCTATCCTGCATGCTGGTGGCGGATTTCCCCGTGCCAAAATGGGCCGGGATGATGCCGTGCAGTTCGAACGACGGCGTCAACACGGCATGGACGATGGCAAATTGATCGTCTGCTTCGTTCTTGGCGTCCGTGTTGATTATGACGCGCTGTTTGGCCTCGGGCGGAAAGGCTACATCGAAGACTGTAAAATCATTCATTGGGGTTACTCCGGTTCTGTGCTCTTGCTGTTGCCTTGGTCGATCCCTTCGAGAAAACGGGCTTTCAAGCAAAGTGACAATAGACCTCCCGTCCATCTTCCTTTTTTATGGCAGGTGGCCGTTCAGTCGTGCATCGTTCTTCTGCAATTGGACAGCGATTGCAGAAGCGACAACCGGTCACTTGGAATTCTTTGGCCTCGATGTCAGAAAGTTTCATCTGTTCTCGATTCCACTTCTGCCCGATTGCGGGGATGGACTCGAGGAGCAGTTGGGTATAGGGGTGTTGCGGGTCCGTGAGAATTGACCTTGCATCACCAAATTCAACAATGGCGCCCCGATACATCACCGCGAGATAGTCGCTGATGTAATAGGCCGTGGCCAAGTCGTGGGTAATGTAGAGAAAACTCCGCTGAAACTCCTCTTTTAGCGACAGGAAAAGATTGATGATATTCATGCGCAGCGAGGCGTCAATCATACTGACCGGCTCATCGGCGATAATGATTTCGGGATGCGGTATCAGGGCGCGAGCAATGGAAACCCGCTGCAACTCACCGCCGGAGAACTGATTCGAGTACTTGCCACGCACGTCTCGGTATTCAAGCCCTACCAAACGTAACGCTTCCGTCATCGCATCAACGGCTTCCGTTTTGCTCAACCCGGCGACATGAACAGCCGTGTCGTAAAGGTAGGTGTCTACCGTGCGATGACTGCTAAACGCCTCAAACGGATTTTGAAAGATTGGCTGTACTCTGTTAAGGAATTCACGGTCCGATTGTTTGTCGCCTTTTCCCACAACCAATCGGTCATAGACGAGGGCGCTGCCGGACGTTGCTTTGGTCAGGCGCAGAATCACTTTGGCCAGGGTAGTTTTCCCACTGCCCGACTCACCAACGACACTGATAATCACCGGTTCGTCGCTCTCAATAGTCAAATTTACTTCGTCCAACGCGTTAATTTTGACTCTATTGATAAAACCGCCCAGTTTATAGACTTTATTTAGATTACTGGTTTTCAGGATTGTAGGCATAGGTAAACTGTTATCTCATCTATTGGTTAGGTGATTTCAGCGTAATGGCAGGCTGCAAAGTGCCCCGGCGCGTATTCCTTGAACTCAGGATCAGTCGTTTGACAGAGATCAGTGGCCAATGGACATCGCGGCGCAAAACGACACCCTTTGAACTCTTCCCACAAACTTGGCGGGCGACCAGACACGCCCTCTCGCAGGTGGGCGTCACCGATGGTTGGCAGAGATTCAATCAGCATTTGTGTGTAGGGGTGCAGCGGTTTTGAAAAAATTGTGTCTGAGTCGCCGAACTCCACCACCTTGGCCGCATACATGATGAGCATCCTGTGGGTGATCTGGTAGTGTACGCCCATGTCGTGCGACACGAAGAAAATGGTATTTTTCATCTCTTCCTGCAGATCCATCAGCAGCAACAAGATGCCTTTCTGTACGACCACGTCCAACGCTGTGGTGGGTTCATCAGCCAGAATGACATCCGGCTGGAAGAAGGTGCCCATGGCAACCATGATGCGTTGTCGCATACCGCCGGAAAGTTGATGCGGATAAGCATCCAGCGCCTCGGGCGGCAGATCCAGCTTCTGTATGTACGCCCTGACCTCGTCAAGCACCTTGTCTTTGTCCTGGTTCGGCCCCAGAAAATCCACGAACTGCTTGCGAATACGAATGACCGGATTCAGCGAACTCATTGAGCTTTGCGGGATATAGGAAATGCGCTGAAACCAATACTCCTGGATGTCCTTAGTGGTGATCTCTTCGCCGCCTTGTGCCGCATTGCCGAACGGGTCAAATCCGTACTCCACGCTGCCTGTACTGAGCGAGAGGGGATAGGTCAAGTCGCCGTAGATCACCTTCAGCAGCGTCGATTTTCCGCAGCCGGATTCCCCGGCAATACCGACGATTTCTCCTGATGGGATAGCAAGATTGACGCCGTCAACGGCGTTGACCTGCCCGCGAGTGGTGGTATAGGTGGCGACGATGTTATCGAGCTTGATCATGCGTGCCCCCGCCTGGTTGAATACATCTGATTGTAGCCCGTCGATGTCAGGAACAGCCCCAGAAACAGGACTACTGTAGCAACAACGGGAGCCACGACCCAGAGGTATTGTCCGGTAAACAAGGCGTTGTAACTTAGTGCCCAGTAGACGATTGAGCCAAGCGTGGGCGTTTCAATGTTCGACAAACCGATAACCGCCAACGCTGCTTCTGTGTTGATCACCCAAAGGATGGCGTTGATAAAGTCAACGACGATGAAGGCAAAGACATACGGAAATATCTCCCGAAAAACAACTTGCAGCGTGTTTGCACCGGAAAACTTCGCCACATTGACAAATTCTCGTTCTCGAAGGGATAGCGCCATAGATCGAATCCTCCGGGCGCCCCACGCCCAGCCAAAGAATATAAGGATGCCTCCTACAATCAGGAAGGACGATTGTCCGCGCATGAGTGAGGCCAATACGATCAGGATCGGGAAGACGGGAATAGCGATAAGTGTATCGGTAAACGTCATAATCACCCTATCAAGCGAGCCGCCAACATATCCTGAAACAAGCCCCACTGTGGCAGCAAGCGTGATCGTGAAAATACTCACCGAGATCCCAAGTATCAGCGAATTGCGCACCGCATAAACTAGCCACCAGAAAATATCCTGGCCCAGACTGTTGGTCCCGAGCAGATGCTCAACGCTGGGAGGTAAATTTTTGGCGTAAGTGCCTTGCTTGGTTGGGTCAACGTCGTTGAAAAAGGGGAGAAGAAAGCTACCCAAAACCATGACCGTGAGAATAATGAGTCCGATTTTCAAACGGTTGTTCATTTTCATAACAATTACCTGTAGCGGATTCTTGGATCAAGCAGTGGATAGATCAGATCAAGCACGAGGGTCGCGGTGGCAACGGCGATGATAGTCACAGTGATCGTGCCATATAGCATATTGTAATCACCGCTGCCAGCGGCTGATCGCATAAGCAAGCCCATGCCCGGATAGGAAAAGAGAATTTCAATGAGCAGGGCGCCGCTGAATATCGCACCCAGAGAGAGCGTAAGTCCGGTAATTTGCGGCAGAAGCGAGTTTCTGCCCACGTAGCGGGTCATGATCGTATTGGAAGGTGTCCCTTTCAACCTGGCAAAGGTTACATAGCCCTCTTCCCGATGCGCGAAGGAAAGCGCCTTCATGCTGAGGATGTTGAAGCCAAGGCCTACCACAATAATGGACAGCGCGGGCAGAAACGAATTATAGAGAATGAGGCGCATCTTTGCGAAGGTCAACGGCCCTGGACGAATGGTCGTTGTCAATGGAAAGAGCGACCATACGTAGCCAAACAGGAGAATCAGAACGATGGCCACAATATAATAAGGTATCGGATAAATGACGACCCCGACAACCTCCAACGCGGTTGCGGCGCGGCTATTGTGATGGTACCCGGCCAGCAAGCCAATCAGATTGCCGATCACCCATGCTATCAAGGTTGTTGTCACCAATAGTCCCAACGTCCATGGAAGCGCTCTAAGAATGAAGTCCATGACAGGTGTGGGAAACGATGACAATGAAGGGCCAAAATCAAAATGCAGGATGACGCGCTCGAGGAAGCCGAGATATTGAGACAAGAGACTGCCTTCAAGACCGTATATCTGGCTTAGTGTCTCACGCAGCTCTGCTATCTCCTCTGGCGCCATGGTCTGCCCCGCCTGGGCCGTGAGTTGAAAAATGTATTGCTCAACTGGATCGCTAGGCATAAACCTGGGCAAGAAAAAGGTGATTGTAATGCCGACAAATAGCACTACGAAATACGATGCAATTCTGCCGACAATATACTGAAATAGTGCCATGTCCAATTCCCTTGGTAATACTGTTTGCCAGGTCAAGTACCGAATATCGTAGGGGCGAAACTGGCCCCCGCCCGATGTGAACAACGGGCGATCGCTAGGATCGCCCCACGAGATCATGGGCCATGAGCGGGCAAACTGTGTAGGTCAGAGTGGGAGCAGCCCAAATAGATCGAGCTGCTCCCTTGTGATGCGGTGCTAGCTAATTCGCTGTTGGTTCTACACTAGCAACAATCTCCTTGGCCGAACTCCACCAAGAATAGGGAACTGCGTAGTAATTGTCAGCCTTGGGGAAGTTGGTCCAGTAGTACTCGTTGGTCGGGATAGTGGTCGGAATGTTCATCATGTTGATCCAGGCCATATCCTTCACAAATTCCTGCATGATCGCATGACCATTTGCAAAGAATTCGTCCGAATCCTGTTCCAGTGATTTTGAATCCGCAACCAACTGATAGACGGTTTCGTTGTCCCACTGGAAGCGATTGCCGTCATTCCGTTCCTGAGAATCGGGCGCTTTGATATGGCCAGGTTCAATCTCTTGCCAGGCGCCCATCCAGCTTGGTGTGAAGATGCAGTTGGTCCACATGTACTGCACGTCAAGCAGGGCATTGGTCCGTTGAACGGCGCCATGTTCGGCGTTGTCGACCTGCCGGATGTTCACCTGGATACCCGCATCGCGCCAGCTGTCGGCAACCGCGAAGCCGGTCCGCTGCATGACTTTGTTCCAGTCGCCAGGGACGGTCAAGTTCAGAATCCACTCTTCACCATTGGGCAGCAGCCAGTTGCCATCGGCATTCTTGGTAAAGCCCTCTTCTTCCAGCAACTTGGCAGCCTGCTCGAGATCGTAGTTCCACCAGCCGATGCCAAAGTCTGTGGTGTCTTCGGGAAGTTCCGCCGCATCCACACCGCTTGCCAAGATTGTTTCAGCCAGTTCAGCACCGAAGTCGGGGTTAAACGGTTTGTAGCCATCGTCCAGGGTAAATTCTTCCAGCCACGCTTGGTTGGGATCGTAGTAGAGAGGGTGCAAAATCTGAGTATCGGCCACCGGCCACGGCGAGACAATCACTTCACCGCTCAAGGCGTTCATAGCGATTGACTCCAGGTCAAGCGACAGGGCCATCGCCCAACGCACGTTCTTCAAGTCATAGGGCGACTTCTGATTGTTGATCAACATGCCATAGATACAGGCATCATCCATGTTGTGGTACGGCAAGGTGGGCGAGAACGTGGTAATTGCGTCGTTGCGATCCTGTGAAGCCTTGATGGTGTCGGGGCTCATGAAGGTATCGACGTCATAGTCGTTCTGGACAAAGGAGAGGGAGCGTGTCTCTTCCGGGCCATAGTCCTTGTAGAGCACATATTGGGGCATGTAGCCGTCCTGATCCAGATCAGCCCATGCTGAGCGTTCCCAATCTTCGCGCAGCTCCCACAATTGCCAGAACCCGGTCTCATCAAATTCCTTGACAGTGTAGGGCCCCAGAGTAACCGGGTAGGTATTCTTGAATTCGCAGGCATTCTCGTTCTCAAAGACGTGCTTGGGCAGCGGTACGAAAGCTGAACCCCAGGTGCGAACGCCCAGGTTCTGCTGGATGTCGTAGGCCGGGTTATTCGTCTCGAGTTCGACTGTATAGTCGTCAATCTTCTCCCAGCTACCTTCTTTTACATAGTTGACAACGCCGCCCACACGTGTCGCAATGTCCTTACACGCAAAATTGGTCTCCAGCGTATAGATCACATCGTCGGCCGTGAACTCAACACCGTCACTCCAGTAGATCCCTTCTTTGAGGTTGATTCTAAATCTGGTGTGTTCGTCGTTGAGCACTTCAGCCGGCCCGTCCGCCAGTTCCCCGTAGGATTCACCGGTCCCGGTGTCCGTCTCCCAGAGCGCTCCCCAGCCGAGTTCCCGAAATCCGCGCCAGCGTGCGTAGGCCAGCATTGGATTCATATTACTCGGATCCGAAGTCTGTCGGTCGAATGTCTGGAAGATCAGGGTCTCGTTGCGCGGGGTGCCGACGTCGGTCATTTCGCCATCGCTGGCGCGCGCTTCCTCGCCGGATGCGCCCTGTTCCTGCGGTGCGTCCGGCGGGGGCGCACATGCAGCCATTCCGATCAAGGCAAGCATTAGGATGAGCAAGGTTGTCGCTCGTAGTGCGGTTTTCATAGTCTCTCTATTCTCCTATGTTCGGGGGAGGCAAATTTCGCTTGAACTCGACTCCAGTTGTTCACGCTCTGAAGAAAAACGGGCTTCTGTTCCCTGCCGCAAAGTGCACTGTTTGAGGAGAATGGTTGCTATTGCTGTACAATAGCAACCGACTTGCGGCAGCAGCTCAAACCGGCAACACGCCGGACTGTGCTCCTATCTGTACAGTCATCCTTTGGGAATGCCGGGTAACTTGGCAGTGCACGGCATCCCCATCTTCTGTCTCCTCATTTTTGGTCATTTCTAGCTTCAGTTCATTGGCATTTGCCCCTTTCATGTGTCGGCATGCATTGATGTCAGGGATTAATATCTTCTCAATAGACCGTGGAGCGTGCGACGCACGCGGCTCCGAAATGTTGAGACGGCACAAGAATTGTGCCTCTGGTAAATTCTGTCCTAAACCGCTAACGTGGTTCTCGCTATTGCTGCCTGCCACCCGCCGTACAATCGCTCGCGCTCTTGCGAAGACATCCGTGGCTCAAACCGCTCCTGTCCACGCGGCAAGACTGCAATCTCATCTTCCGAGTCCCAGACACCGACCGCCAGCCCTGCCAGATAGGCCGCGCCCAGCGCCGAGACGACCGGCGATGAGCTGCGCACCACCGGACATCCGATGATGTCGGCCTGGAACTGCATGAGCAGATCGTTCTGGCTGGGGCCGCCGTCGGCCAGCAGCATCTGCAACGCCGTGCCCGCCTCGGCCTGCATCACGTCGAAGACATCGCGAATCTGATAGGCGATGGACTCCAGCGTGGCGCGGGCCAGGTGCGCCGGCGTCGTGCCGCGGGTCAAGCCGGCCATCAGGCCTCGGGCCGAGTCTGACCAGTGGGGCGCGCCCAAGCCCACAAAAGCGGGGACGAAGTAGGCGCCGCCGTTATCTTCCACCTCAGATGCCATCTGTTCGATCTCTTCGCCGGCATCCGACAGGTTGAGCAGTTGTCCCAGCCATTCGACCGCCGCGCCGGTGACATAGATGTTGCCCTCCAGCGCGTACGTCGGGCCGCTTTCCTGCGCCCAGGCCACCGTCGTCGCCAGCCCATTCTGCGAAGCGACCGGTGTCGCCGTCGGCGTCATCAACGAGGAACCCGTGCCGTAGGTGGCCTTGATCGACCCCGGTTGGAAGCCGGCATGGCCGAAAAGCGCTGCATGCGAATCGCCGATCATTGAGGCGATGGGGATACCTGCGGGCAGATTGCCCATGGCCACCGTTTCGCCGTAGATCGTGCTGGACGGCTTCACCTCGGGCAGCGCGGCTTCCGGGATGCCGAAGATGTCCAGCAGATCCGGGTCCCAGGTCAGGCTGCTCAGGTTGAACAACTGAGTGCGTGAGGCGTTGGTCATGTCGCAGGCGAAGACCAAACCACCGGTCAGGTTGTACAACACCCAACTGTCGACTGTGCCCAGGCAAAGCTCGCCGGCCTCCGCCCGTGTACGTCCATCTTCTGCGTGATCCAGCAGCCAGCGCATTTTGGAGGCTGAGAACATGGAGTCCAGCGTCAGACCGGTCCGCTCCTGCACCAGCGGCGCCAAACCCTGCTCGCGCAACGTCTGGCAGAGTGCCGCCCCGCGCTGGCATTGCCAGACCACGCAAGGGCCGGCCGGTCGTCCGCTCGCCCGTTCCCAGAGGATCACCGACTCACGCTGATTGGAGACGCCGATGGCGGCGATATCGGGACTGTCTTGCAGACATTCATCGATGACCGTCTGCACATTGCGCCAGATGACCATCGGATCCTGTTCGACCCAAGCCGGCTGCGGATAGCTGACCGATTGCCCGCGCGCGGCGCTCTTGGTCACCTCGCCACCCCGATTGACGAGTACGGCTTTGGTGTTGGTGGTCCCCTGATCGATGGCTAGAATGTTGTTTGCACCGTTCACAATATCCTCAAATCAACTACCTATGACATGAACAGACCGCCGTCGACGTTGATGGTCTGCCCGGTGATGTACGCGGCATCCTTTGATGCCAAAAATGTGACCAACCCGGCCACATCTTCGTGCGTGCCGACGCGACTGATCGGAATGTCGTTTACCCATTCCTGCATCAATTCACCCGGTTCATAGTCGCCGAGTAGATCGCCCCAGGCCTTGTCGTTGTAGACCCACATATCGCTTTCGATGATGCCGGGACAGATTGCATTGACTGTGATGCCCTTAGGCGCCAATTCGATTGCCAGGCTCTGCGTGATGCCGACAACACCCATCTTGCTGGCGGCATAGTGGGGTGTGTAGATAAACCCACGGCGCGCCTGCCCAGAGGCAGTGTTGATCAATCGCCCGCGTCCTTGACCGACCATATGTTTGGCCGCAGCCTGACAACAGAGAAAGACCCCTTTCGTGTTGACATCCATGGTCCTATCCCACGCCGCTTCAGACAGGTTTTCCAATTCAGCGATGGTGATCACGCCCGCGTTCTGGATTGAAACATCAACTTGGCCGAAGGTCTCGACCGCCTGATCGTAGAGGTCGACAACGGACTGCTTATCGGTCACATCGCACACGATTGCGCTGGCCTGCCCCCCAAGCGCCTTGATCTCCTCGGCGACTTCGTGGACCTTTCCCTCATTGGCGGCGACGACGAGCCTTGCGCCTTCAGCGGCAAAACGCAAGGCGATTCCGCGACCGATTCCGCGGCTGGCGCCAGTGATAACGACTACCTGTTCCTTGAATCGAACTAACGTTTCCATCTCAATCCTTGCCCTGTGACAACTATTGAGGCCAATTCATTGTCGCACCGGGATGGCGGCTGACAACAGTTGGAGCGTTGTCCTGACCAATCCCTCCGGTGTGATGCCGTAGTGGGCGAAGATCTCGTCCTGGCTGCCGGTGGCGGTATATTCGTCGGGAATGCCGACCCGCTTGAACGGGTTGTGCAAACCGTGCTCCATCAACAGCGAAGCGCAGGTGCTGCCCAAGCCGCCATAGATGCTGTGCTCTTCGACAGTGATCAGCGCCGCGCTGCGCTCCGCTGCTTCCAACACGGCCTCTTCGTCCAGCGGCTTCAACGTGTGCATGCTGATCACGCCGGCCGATAAACCTTCCGCTTGCAGCAGCTCCGCCGCCGCCACCGCACGCCAGACCGTCTCGCCAGTGGCGATGAAGGTCACGTCGCTGCCGGTAGAGAGCGTGATCGCTTTTCCGATCTCAAATGTCGCATCCGGTCCGTGCAAATTGGGCATGGCCTTCTTGCCGAAGCGCAGATAGAGTGGGCGGTCGTGCTTGATAGCCGCCTTGACCACTTCCCGGGTTTCAAAATTGTCGGCCGGGGTCACGATATCGATGTTGTTGATGGCCTGCAGCGCGGCGTAGTCGTGCAACGAATGGTGTGTCGACCCCAGCGCACCGTAGGAGACGCCCGCGCTGATGCCGACCAGCTTGACCGGCCGATCCGAATAGGCCACGTCGTTCTTGATCTGCTCCAATGCACGCGCCGTCAGGAAGCAGGCCGGTGAAACGGCAAAGACTAACTTGCCCGCAGACGCCAGCCCGGCGGAGACGCCGACCAGGTTTTGCTCAGCAATACCGACTTCGACGATCTGCTCTGGAAGTTCTTGCCCATAAGCCACCAGCTTGCCCGACCCGCGGGAGTCGCTGGTCACGACCAACACGTCCCGGTTTTCTCGACCCAGCTCCAGCAGCGTGGCGCTGAACACATCCTGATTGGCTTTTCCTAGCTCCATTGCGGCGCCTCCATCAGTTGCGCTGCTGCTGCATCGAGTTCCGCCGTGGCGATCTCGTATTCTTGGGCCGTGGGCACGTGATGGTGCCAGTTCACCGCATTTTCAATGAAGCTGACACCCTTTCCCTTGACCGTATGGCACAGAATGAGCGATGGCTTGCCCGCTGCAAAGGGCGCATGATCGAGGATGTCGACCAGCGCCGCGATGTCGTTTCCATCCACCGAGCGCACAGCAAACCCAAAGGCGACAAACTTGTCGACCAAAGGCTCCAGCCCGTTGACATCTTCTGTGGATCCCGTGATCTGCAAGCCGTTGCGGTCCACCAGGACCACGAGGTTATCCAGATCGTAGTGGGCGGCAGTCATAGCCGCTTCCCAACTGGAGCCTTCGGCCAGCTCACCGTCGCCCAGCAACGTGAAGACCCGGTAGTTTCGTTTGTCCAGCTTGCCGGCCAGCGCCACACCCACGGCCACCGACAGACCGTGGCCCAATGCGCCGGAATTGTGTTCGATGCCAGGGATCTTGCGTGTCGGATGGCCGACAAAGTGAGAGCCGGCCTTGTTCAATGTAGACAGGTCGGATAACGGGTAGAATCCACGGTCGGCCAACACGGCATAGAGCGCCTCCACCGAGTGGCCCTTGCTCTGGATATAGCGATCTCGGTCCGGATCGGTGAAGCGTTCCGGCGAGACGTTCATGGTGTGGTTGTAGAGGACGTTCAGGATATCGATACAGGAGAGGCTGCCGCCGGTATGGCCGGCCTTTGCCTCCAGGATCATGGTCAGAATTGACTTGCGGTACTCGATAGACTTCAGTTCGAGTTCTTGGACACTGTTCATGGTTTCGAGTTAACCCACCTGTGAAACATTCTGCACGCGATACCGATCTGGAGGGAGCCGGCGAGCCTGCTGATAAATTGACCCTTGCGTTGAGCGAGATTGTGTGGGATACTGTGTGAATATATATTCTTAACTAGAATTCTATTCAACTGTAGACAAGCATACCGTACCCATTTGGATTTGTCAAGGGGCTAAAAATGGCACGCATCGACGAATTGCGCACAATGACCAAGATTGCCCGCATGTATTACGAGCAGGAAATGCGCCAATCTGCCATCGCTGAACGGCTCAATCTCTCCCAGGCGACCATCTCCCGGTTCTTGAAGCGTGCCCAGATGGAAGGCATCGTCCGCATCAGCGTCAACATGCCCCAGGGGATCTATGCGCTATTGGAAGAAGAACTGGTTGAGATCTACGGCCTGCATGATGCGATTATTGTCGACAGCACCAGTGGAAACGACGAGTTTGTTCAGCGCGAAATCGGATCGGCGGCCGGCTACTATGTCGAATCGACCATTCGTCCGAACCAGGTTGTCGGGCTCTCCTCCTGGAGCGAAACGCTGCTGGCCATGGTGGACGCCATGCACCAACTTCAGCGCCCGACCGACGCCCAGGTCATCCAAATCCTGGGCGGCATCGGCAACCCGGCAGTTGAGGTCTATGCCACCCGACTGTTGGAGCGTTTTGCCCAACTGGTGCGCGGCACGGCGACCCATTTGCCCGCGCCTGGCATTTTGGGGTCGGCTGATTCTTTGCAGGTCTTCTTGGACGATCCCTACGTGGGCGATGTGATGACCATGTTCGACAAGGTCGACCTGGCGCTTGTGGGCATTGGCGATGTGGAGCCGTCCAAGCTGTTGGCCCAGAGCGGCAACAAGTTTTCGTCGGATGAGTTGGAGATACTGCGAGAAAAGGGAGCGGTTGGGGACATCCTGCTGCGTTTCTTCGACGCCGACGGAAATCCGGTCGACACGGCCCTGAACGACCGCGTGGCCTCCATGAGCTTGGAGCAGCTACGCGCCGCCGAACGCTCCGTCGGCATCGCAGGGGGCAAACGCAAGTATGCTGCCATCCTCGGCGCGCTACGCGGCGGCTGGATCAATGTACTGATCACGGATCGGTTCACGGCGGAGCAACTGGTCGTTGAACAAAAAGAGAGGTAGGGTGCGCCACCGCGCTCGACCAGGAGTTCCAGTTCGCCGGACGACAGATCTTTGATGTTCGCACTCGGGAAGCCGACGCGCCGCCGGCTCAATCCTGAACATACATCAGAATGTTTTCATTGACAATGAAAACATTCTGATGTATGTTTTCATCATGAATGAAAACATTTGGCATGAGAAATGGTCCAATGAACAAATTAGGGCGCTCTTCCTGGAACAGAGCAAGGCTTTCCAACAACGTGATTTGGGCGTTGAACGCACGCAACTGGCAAGTGTCGAAAAGGCAGCGAACGCCCCACATGCGGTCATTATTTCGGGACTACGACGCGTTGGCAAGTCGACTTTGCTGGCGCAACTTGCTCACAGGATCGGTCATGACTCCTACTATTATGTGAATTTTGAAGACGATCGGTTTCTTGGATTTCAGGCAGAGGATGCCAACTATCTATTTTCGGCGTTGGTGGAGCATTTTGGTGAACGACGGGTCTTCATCATAGATGAGATCCAAAATATCCCCGGTTGGGAACGTTTCGTCCGGCGCTTCATGGACATGGGATTCAAGTTCTATATCACTGGCTCCAACGCGTCTCTGCTCAGTCGGGAAATGGGTACGCGCCTGACAGGTCGGTATGTGCCAATCGAATTGTTTCCTTTTTCGTTCCGAGAGTATCTGCGTTTTCGTGACATCAATCCGCCGGATCAGCAACGCTTGACAACGGCCGAAAGTGCAGCGATGCGAAGCGAATTGGCCCAGTATCTGCTCTCCGGCGGCATTCCCGACGCTTTGAAATATCCCGAACTCCCTCTTTTGCGCACGCTGTATGATGATGTGCTCTACCGAGATATCGCGGCTCGCCATCGTCTGGAGGCTGTATCTGCACTCAAGGAACTGGCGTTCTATTTAATGAGCAATCCGGCCGGCTTGGTTTCTTTCAACAAACTCAAGGAACGCTTTCGCCTCGGCAGTGTCAATACGATCAAGAATTACATCGATTACATGGCAGACAGTTGGCTGATATTCACGCTGAACTTATATGATCATTCGGTAAAGCGCCAGCAGATAGCGCCGAAAAAGATCTACTCCATCGATACTGGATTGTCGAAGGCCATCGGCTTTGAGTTCTCTGCAAACAGTGGGAAGCACCTGGAAAACCTGGTCTTTTTGGCACTGCGCCGACAGACGCAGTCCATCTACTATTACGCGACACCGGGTGGCTATGAAGTTGACTTCTACCTGCCCGAAAGCAGCCAATTGATACAGGTGGTGCAACACCTGCGCAACCCGGACATCCGCACGCGTGAAATTCGGGCCATTGAGGACGCCGTCCAACACCTCCCGGTCAAGCGTGCGTTGATCCTATCTGATCAAAATGAGGATGCGGTTGAGGTCGGCAATGTCGCCGTACAGATCTGCGCCACTGCTTCGTGGCTTCTGAGTCAGTAGGAAACACTCTTGGCCGGCGGCAGGTCTCACCGCACTCAAATCAACCCACCAACTCACGCACCTTGGCCGCCACGGCCTCGCCCAGCTTGCGATGCTCGTCCACCTCGAAGTGGATGCCATCAATATCACTGGAGACGATGACCTGGCCGGCGTCCAAGAAAGCAATGCCTTTCTCACTGGCCATGCGTGCGTATTCAACGCCAAATTGTTCGGCCTTTGGCCCAGCCCCTTTGAACATCTCGGCAAAACCCG
This sequence comes from uncultured Chloroflexia bacterium, assembly GCA_963848115.1. Lineage (GTDB taxonomy): Bacteria > Chloroflexota > Anaerolineae > Caldilineales > Caldilineaceae > JAWKOK01. Next base: position 128,854 of record CAWKCP010000006.1, read on the forward strand.
TCAGCTTGGTGATCGGCGGCGGCGCGATCACCAACACCTTGGGGGCGCCGTCATCGATACCAGTTTCGCTCTTGTGAACGATATCGACCAACGCGCCCACACCGTTGGCGATGTCGAAGGCAGGCACCGAAAAGCGCATCTTGAGGTCATTGGTGCCCAGCATGATGATCACCAAATCCAACGGCTTGTGCGAGTTGAGACACGGTGGAAGGTAAGTTTTGCCGTTCTTGTCTCCTTCGATGGGGTCATCCCAGACAGTGGTGCGTCCGCCCAGCCCCTCTTCGATTACCCAGTAGCCTTCGCCGAGCGTGTTGCGCAACACGCCGGGCCAGCGTTCGTCCAGGCCATAGCGTGGCGCGCCGTCGACCGGGTTCGACCCCCACGTGTTTGAGTCTCCGTAACAAAGGATTGTTTTCATCGGTACCATTTCCTTTCGCATGTATATGCGTATCGTGCCACATTTCTGAGCAGGCACGTGATCGACCATCGTAGGGACACAGGGTGCGGCGCCTCGACGCCGCCAATGCCGCCAAGACGTCCTCTCGCCGCATCATGTGCCCGGGCCTCACAGTAGAATTCTTCTCCTCGAGCGGGCATGTGACCGAACGGAAGAAACGCTTCAGACCAGAGCGACGCGGTTTCCCGTCCGACCCCATGCCCTACGATTCGTAACTCACGCGAGCCGCGCCAGTCGCTCGTAGACCGGCTCAAGCGCTCTGTACGTATCCGCAAAAACCCCCGCCAACTCGTCATAGAAGGCCATGGCATCGGCGTTCGGTTCGGTCACATCGATGACCTGAATGCGCTCAGCCGCAATCGACCAATCGTAGAGGCCGATGCCGACGCCTGCTGCCACGGCCGCGCCCCAGCTTGTGGCCCCGGCCTGCAAGTCCAGCGTGTGGATCGGCATTTTGAAGCAGTCCGCTAGAATCTGCCGCCAGAGCGGGCTACGCGTGCCGCCGCCGATGAGGCGCATTGCTTCGATGCCGGGCACTTGCTCGCTCAATGCATCCAAGATCAGGCGTAGATGCAGCGAGACACCTTCCAACGCCGCCCGCGCCATTTGTGGACGTGTATGGGACATGCTCAAGCCCACAAAAGTGCCCCTGGCCTGGGGATTCCAATAGGGGCTGCGCTCGCCCAGCAGATAGGGCAGGAAGATCAAGCCTCCGGCTCCGCGCTCGGTCGCGCCGATCGCGACATTCAGATCGACGTCCTCGTGAGCCAGGAGTTCCCAAACCCATTGGCGCGCCCCGCCTGCGGCCAACATGGTGCCCATGGGGGCATAGCGTTCGGGATGCACATGGTGGAAGGTAATGGTGCGCTCTTTGGGATCGGGGATGGGTGTGGAGCTGCCACGCTGATCCAGGCCGACGAACCGAGATTGCAATAGGCATCGCCCGGCTCGATCACGCCCGCGCCAATGCCCGCACACGAGCCGTCGCCGCCGCCGATGACGACCGGCGTGCCCACAGGAAGACCGGTGGCAGCCGCGGCCTCGCGCGTCACTTCGCCGACCACGTCGGTGGAGGCATGGAGCGCAGGCAACCGTTCCACCGGCAACGCCAGCGCCTCCAAAAAATCAAGGTCCCAGGATCGCGTCGCCAAATCGAAGAGCAGTGTCCCTGACGCGTCGGAGTAGTCTGTGGCCAGACTGCCGGTCAGCTTGTAGACAAGGTAGTCCTTGGGTTGTAGAAAGCAGGTAGCTCGTGCGTAGATCTCCGGCTGTTGGTCTCTCACCCAGAGAATTTTGGGGGCGCTGTAGGCCGGGCTGACCGGATGGCCTGCAGTACGATAGATGCGGCTGGCACCGCACAGTTCGGCCATGTGTTGAGCCTGGCTCTGAGCACGCGTATCCGCCCAGATAATGCATGACCGCAGTGGACGACCAGCTGCGTCGATGGGCACGCAGCCCATCATCTGGCCACTGAAGCTGATGGCCGCGATCGCTGTCGGGTCAACGCCCGTCTCGGCCAACAGTTGCTGCGTCGTGACGCAGACGGCCTGCCACCAGTCGTCTGGATTCTGCTCGACCCAATTGGGCTGCGGGTAGTTGGTAACGTAGCCGGCAAAGGCGCTTCCCAGCAACGCACCGTCGGCATCAAAGAGTGTCGTCTTGTTGCCGGTCGTGCCCAGGTCGTGGGCCAGGATTAGTCGTTTCTCAGCCATGTTGTCTCCTACAGAGCGCCTGCTTCGATAACAGAATGGACCGATTGCGAAGGGGATCAGTCTGTGAGAACTCGAACCGCTGCAATCACGCAATATCCAGCACACGCGCCAGCTTGCGTACAGTGAAACGATTGCGCAAGTAGTGACCATTCTCTCTGGCCAGGCGCAGTTCCTCGTCGGTCAGTCCAAGCTCAGCGACAGTGCTGGGTCCGCCTACGCCGGTCAACAGATCGGCGATGACCTCAGGAGGCGGGACCTGGTCCGCAATGGCCTGAACCTGGTCCCAGTTGTCGCGGATCCGCTGCTTCAGGTCGTCGAACTCGACTTCATCTATGGTCAAAAATGGCCGGTGACCGTCAATCACACCGTCAGCCTGATCGAGGTAGGCTGAGCGAATGCCGGCAATCTCGACATCAATATCGGGCAGTTCGGCGGCCTCCAATCGGTCGATCACTTCACTGATTGGCATTGCTCGCACCGCAGCGTAGAGCTCGGCCACCTTGGTGGCAGCAACGCCGACCTTCGCACCATGGAGCAGAGCGGGCCTGCCTTCGCGCAACAGTTTCATCTCCCAGTAGTGAGAGTAGTGATGCTCGGAGCCGGAGGCGGGCTGTGACCCGCCGAAGTCGAGCATGCAGTCGCCCGTGGCCAGCAGCGCCTTCATCAGCGCCCGCACGCCATCGGGCGTCGCCTGGCTGATGGCTTCGGTGTTGCTGACGCAGAGTTGCACCGCCTTCAACGTTCCCTGGGCCACCGATTCGTCGTAGGGCTCGCCCCAGATCAAATGGCCCAGCCGCCAATCGGCCACAGAGGTATATTTGCCGATCACGTCGCCGAAGCCTGCAGCGATCATGGCTCGTGGCGCCGCGGCCAACGTGTTGACGTCGGCGAAGATGGCGATAGGGCCGTGGCATGAGATGGTGATCTTGACGCCGTCGATGATTAAGGGCGCGCCCAATGAAAGAAACCCGTCGACCGATGGAGCCGTCGGCACCGAGATGAACTCGTCGTGGGTGCGATGGCTGACAAAACGGCACAGGTCCGTGATCGTGCCCGATCCCACCGGCACGAAGGTGCGCGGTTCCCGATCCGCGGCCAGCATCACTTGTTGGATGTAGTGTGCGTCAGCCACGACCTCGTCTCCGGTCAGCAGCGCCAAGGCAACATCGAAGCCGGCGTTCCGCAACGCTGTTTCTACCGCTACGCCTTGTGCCGGATAGGTATTCTCATCGGCGACGACCAGGAGCCGCGTGTGGCCGTAGTCGTTGCAAAACTGGACCAAGTCAGGAATGGCCTGGTCGCCAATGGTAATCTTTCTGGGTTTCATGCCGATGTCTCCAATCGCTGGAATCTAGACGTTGAGGGATTCAGAGATAGGGGGAGTAGGAAATTGTGATGCGCTTAGAAATCTCCCAATCTCAGGCCGAAGGCTGATATCCCCCAATCCCAATAATACTGAGCTGGTCCCCTTATTGAATCAACTCCGCTGAAATGCTTTCGCCAGTGCATTCAGCAACACAAACCCGGCCTCCTCGGCGCTACGTCCAAAGGTGACGATGCCGTCCTCATGGCCTTCCATGCCGAAGATCTTGCGCTCCGACACATCGGTCTCCTGAAAGAGACGCTGAACCTCGCCGGCCATCTCGGGTGAACCGTAGGCCACACGGCCGTCGGCCATCGGGATGTTGAGGGCACGTGCATGATGCCAGATGTGCGGTGAATGAGCGTGCATCACCCACTCGGCGGTCGCGTCCATGTCGTAGACCATGCCGTGGGTCAGCGACTCCGACGATGGGCGAACCGGTCCTTCGCCGACAATTAGATTGCGCGCCGGATAGTAGGCCAGCACCACAGCGTAGTGTTCGGGCAGTAGTTCGGCCAAATTGCCGGTCTGGGTGCCGCTGATGACGAAGCGCCGCTCGTTCGGCGGCGCCCCCTCGTTTTCCAGAGCGCCGATCGGGGGCAGGCGACGGCTGATGTTGCCAAAGCCGTAGCCGTCATAGCGCTCCGGCGTCTGTCCGATCAGTTGAGCGAGATAGAGCATCTTGCGCCAAGCGCTGATCTCTCGCAGATCATCGACCGGCAGCGCCGGGGCCGATGCAAAGTCAAGCTGAAATTTTATGACGCCTTCTTGCTCGGTCATGATTGCAGATCTCTTTGGTTAAAGTCCAGGTTGCACGCCCACATGCAAGCCGTTTCTGATGATCGGCGGAATCGTACGCTCGACCCGTGGGCACGTGGGCGTGCGCACTGAACGGGAAGGCCTGTCAAGTGATCAGGTCTAACAGACCGCTCAGATTTTCTATCACGAAATCGGGTGGATTCTCCATCTCGGCGATGTTGGCGCGTGTTGCCGCCCCTGTGAGCACCGCAGCCGTGGCCATGCCGGCCTGCTGTCCCATGAAGATATCGGTCTCCAGCCGGTCGCCGATCATCATGCAGCGTTCGGCCGGCACGCCCAACAGATCCAGGGCCACCTGCATGATAATCGGTGACGGTTTTCCCGCCAGCAGCTCCAGTTTGCGACCGGTCAAATGTTCAAGCGCCGCAATGGTGGCTCCAGCATCGGGGATGCCGCTGCCTGGCACAGGACCGGGCATCGGACAGGTCTTGTCGGCGTTGGTGGCGAAGAACCGTGCGCCGTTGACCAACGCTTGGTAGGCCGTGTTGATCTTGCGGTAGTCAAGTGTTCGGTCGAAGGCGACAATGACTGCATCGATGCCCGACGGGTCGATGACCACTTTGGGATCTTGCGCCGGATCCTGATCGATGAACTCGTCCAACACACGTAGGCCATGAGAACGCAGATCGACACGCAGATTCTCTTCGCCAATCACATAGTACCGGAGATCAGGCAGGTGGTTGGCGAGGTGGTGTCCCAACACAAAGGCCGACGTGATGACATCCTCCACTGGCGTAGGGATGCCGAGACGCGTGAGCTTATCCGCGTAAGTCGAACGCGGGTCCAGCGGTTTGTTGCTGACAAAGAGCGTGCGTTTGCCAATTTCTCGCAGATCGGCGATGGTCTCCGCACTTGTGGGCAGTGCCGAATCGCCCAGATAGACTGTACCGTCCAGATCAAACACAAAGGCATCAATTATGCGCTTCATCGTTTACTTTTTCCAGCTAGTTCGGTTCTTTCGGAATGCATTAGACCTGGTTCAGACAGAGCTGCCAATTATTCTCTTACTCTACGCCGAACAAACAAATTGCGCAAAAGCGATTTCCTTTTCGAAATTGCTTTGCTTGGGTGAAATATTCACAGAAACACCCCAAACCAAACCAGATTGCAAAACAGATTGAGGCATGATATATTTCACTGTACCTTCAGAAGGAGATGCCCATGAGCATACTAGACAGCACCAACCTGATCGACAGGCTGAACGATTTCGATGCCGGCGTGCGAGCACAGGCGCTGCAAGCACTAGTTGACTCACCCAACATATCTTTCGCACCGGTGACGGAAGTCGCCAACATGCATTGTCATACGTTCTATTCGTTCAATGCCTATGGCTATTCGCCGGCCGGATTGGCTTGGTTGGCGCGCGAGCGTGGCTACAAGCTGTTGGGCATCGTCGATTTTGACGTGCTCGACGCTGTTGATGAATTTCTCGACGCATGTGAACTGCTGGAAGTACGTGGCAGCGCCGGCATCGAAACCCGCCTCTTTGTGCCTGAGTTCGGCACGCGAGAGATCAACTCGCCCGGCGAGCCGGGCGTCCTCTACTCAATGGGCATCGGCTTCACCTCCAGTACTGTGCCCGAATCAGCGGCCCCCCTTCTGGCGGACCTGCGCGATCAGGCCACTGCTCGCAACCTAAGGTTGATCGAACGGATCAACGTCTATCTGGATCCGGTGGCGCTTGACTACGAGTTGGATGTTCTGCCCCTGACGCCCGGCGGCAATGCCACCGAACGCCATATTGTCAGCGCCTACATCGCCAAGGCCGAAGCGGTGGCCGATGCTCCGGTTGCCTTCTGGGCCGAGAAACTGGAGCTTTCCCGCGATCAGGTCGAAGCAGTCATGGAAGACGAGGCCAAGCTACAGAACACGGTGCGCGCCAAGCTGATGAAGCGAGGCGGCGTGGGCTATGTACAGCCTGGGAATGATACGTTCCCCAAGGTAGAGCAATTCCACAAACTGATCACGGCATGCGGCGCGCTGCCCTGCGCCGCATGGCTGGACGGCCTCTCCGAAGGGGAGCAGGCCATGGATGAACTGCTACAGTTGATGATCGACAAGGGCGCTGTTGCGCTCAACATCGTGCCGGACCGTAATTGGGACATCGCCGATGCCGAGGTCAAGGCTGTAAAGCTGCAGAATCTCTACGACGTTGTCGCATTGGCCCAGAAGATGGATCTGCCGCTCAATATCGGCACGGAGATGAATAGCCCGGGTCTAAAGCTGATGGACGACTTCGACGCACCGGAACTGGCTCCGGTGCGTCAGGCCTTCCTGGATGGCGCTTACTTCATCTACGGTCACACCATCATGCAGCGCAAACTAGGCATGGGCTACCAGAGCAAATGGGCGTCGCAGATGACGACCCGACGCAAGCGCAATGACTTCTACACCGCAGTGGGCAAGGCGGTGCCGCCGGGCGCGCCGGGCACTGTGGTACTGTCCGAAGTGAGCGAGGCGATGAAACCGGCTGACGTTTTGGCGAAGTTGGCCGGCTAGGCTAGTGGTTCGTTTGGCAAGATTTTGATAATTCACGATCTCGTTGCAACTTCAGCTTAGGCTTTTCCAAAATCTTAGCTATACGGAAGTTGGCAAAGCCTCAAGCCATTCCAGGCAAGGATTTCCTTGCAACGCATATTTATCTCTCTGGAATGGCCTTAGTTGCCCTTGGTCAAAGAGATCACCCGGCCGGTCGCTAGGCAACAAAGATAAGCGAGCATGTAGTTCGTTCGAACGTGCCGGGGACTTTGGATGTCCCCGGCACGTCTGTCAAAGCATAAGGGAGGCATAAACCATGTCCGAAAAACTGACCGCGTACCAGCGTGCCGATGCGCCGCTGCCACATACCTCACGCCAATGGCCGCTCTACGGAGAGGGCTTCGACAATCTGGGCGACGCCGGCAAAATGATCGAAGTGAACTTGCCGCAGCTCGGCCCTGACGAACTGATGGTGCGCCACGATGCAGTGGGCATCTGCTTCTCCGACGTCAAAGTGATCAGCGCCGGCGAGAATCACCCGCGCATCTATCGCAGGATGGTAGAGCAGCCGGTCGTCCTCGGTCATGAGGTGGCCCTGACCGTGGTCGGCGTGGGTGAAAACTTGAGAGATCAGTACAAGATCGGCGACCGCTTCATCATCCAAGCTGACATCTATATCGACTCTATCTCCTATGCCTATGGCTACGAGATCCAGGGCGGCTATTCGGAGTACAACATCATCGACCAGCGCGTACTCAACGGTGACGACGGCAACTACTTGATCGAGGTCAAGCCGGAGACTGGTTACGCAGAGTCCGCGCTCAACGAGCCGTGGGCCTGCGTTGAGGCATCGTATACCATCGAATACCGCACCACCTGGCTGCCTGGCGGGACCGTCTGGTTGACGGGTGACGGAACCGGCGTCGAGATGGGAGCGGCAGTCGACTGGCAGCCGAAGGCCATCGTGCTCGACGCGAGCGACGAGTCCTTCGCTGCGCAGGTTCGTTCGTGGGCCGAGGCAAAGGGTGTGAGCCTTATCGAGGATGATGGCGAGTTGACCTTCGATGACATTGTGATTCTGGGCAACGATCCTGCCGTCATCGAAGGCGCCTTCAAACGGCTTGCCAACGGCGGCGTCTTCAACGTGGTAAGCGCAGCGCCGGTTGAGCGTGCGGTCAGCCTGGATGTCGGGCGCATTCACTACGACCACCTGATGACGGTGGGCACGGTGTCCACGGACCTGTCGGCTGCCTACAAGCCGGTGCGCACCCAGTTGAAGGCGGACGGCGCAGCCTGGGTATTGGGCGCGGCCGGCCCTATGGGCCATATGCATGTGCAGCGCGCGCTGGAGATGAAGCGCAAGCCCAACAAGGTGGTGGCGAACGACCTGAACGATCAACGAATGGAAATCACGGCCAACAAATATGCCGGGATGGCGAAAGAGAATGACGTGGCGCTTGTCTGCTATTCCGGGAGTAGTTTTGAATCGCAGGAAGCCTTTGCCCAGCGCATGATGGAGGAGACGGACGGCACGGGTTTTGATGACATCGTGGTCTGCGCGCCCAGCCCCAGGGCTGTTGAATCGGCCATCCCCTTCCTTGCCGAGAACGCCGTCATGAACGTCTTCGCCGGCCTACCGCGCGGCACTCAGGCATCCATTGACATCAACGTGATCATCGCGAAAGGCGTACGCTTTACGGGCAGCAGCGGCTCATCCATCGATGACCTGCGCAACATGCTTGAGCTGACCGAGAGCCATACCCTCTCGACCAATAGTGTGGTGGCCGCAGTGGCCGGGCTGGAAGGCGTGGCCGATGGCTTGCGTGCAGTGGCCGCCGGCGAATTCGCCGGCAAGATCGTCATCTACCCGCAGATCAAGCCGCTACCGGTGACGCCGCTTTCCGAACTCGCCGAAAAGATGCCCTCGGTCTATGAAAAGCTGGGCGAGGGAGAGATCTGGACCAATGAGGCAGAGAAAGAACTGCTGGACCTGATGCTGCCGTAGGGTCTAGGTGCTACGTACTGCGTGCTACGTACTGCGTAAGGTCTCTGGATTGAATGACTATGCGTGAAACAGACGTACTGATAAGCGGCATAGTCATATTCAGTACTTCACGATTTGTCATTCTGAGCGGGTATTTTCGAGCACGTCACTCTGGCAAAGGGCCGGCGAAGAATCTCGCTTATCACCGAATCGTGAACTACTGATATTGCCGTAACGAATTCTTGGCACGAATCCTTACACAGTACGGAGTACGCAGCAGCCTTCTTTTCAAGCAGCAAGCAGAAAAATCCATGCATGACCCACCACGGAGTATTAATTTCAATGAACCCACGTCCATTGTTCGATAAAATCGCCATTGTGACCGGTGGCGCGCAGGGATTGGGCGCGGCGATCTGCCAGCGCCTGGCCGAGGAAGGCGCACATGTCGTGGTGGCCGACCTCAACTTCGAGAGCGCCGAAGCGGTGGCGCAGACCATTGCTGCGGAGACCGACCGCCAGGCCATGGCCGTGCACGTCAATGTCACTGAAGAGGAACAGGTGGCGGCCATGGTCGAGACCACGCTGGAGCGCTTTGGCCGGCTAGACATCTTGGTGGCCAACGCGGCCGTGCTCTTTGCCGGGCCGGTCGAAGAATTTGAACGGGCTCGCTGGCAGGCGGTCATTGATGTCAACCTGGTCGGCTACTTCCTGTGCGCTAAACACGCAGCCCAGGTGATGAAGGCCCAGGGCAGCGGGGCAATCGTTCAAATCAATTCCAAATCGGGCAAGAAAGGCAGCTTCAAGAACTCGGCCTACGCTGCCAGCAAGTTCGGCGGCATCGGTCTCACTCAGAGCGTCGCCCTGGAACTGGCAGAATTTGGCGTGCGGGTCAACTCGATCTGCCCCGGCAACTTGCTCGACTCGCCGCTCTGGGTCAATTCGCTCTACAAACAGTATGCGGCCAACCTGGGCATCACCGAGGCGGAGGTGCGCCAGCGCTACGTGGACCAGGTACCCATGAAGCGGGGCTGCACCTACGAAGACGTGACCAACATGGTCGTCTTCCTGTCCTCGGACCAGTCGAGCTACATGACCGGCCAAGCCATCAACGTCACCGGCGGCCAGGAGATGCGCTGATCTACGGCCGACGTGGGCGCGCCCACGTCGGCTTCGGTTTCGACGCGATCCAGCAGTTTGTCGCAGAGAACGCAGATAGACCTCGGGTTAGGCGGATCTGGCTGATAGACGCCTATTCAATCTGGAAAATCCGGCTGTTTCCGCCTTATCCGCTGCATCAGCGGTCTATCCTTGCGTGACGCCCAAATGCATCTTCAGTGTTTTTCGCGTTCTGCACGCTCGTTCATGATTTTCGCGCCTAGCAAAACAGGGCTTTGGTCTAGAGCATGCGGAACGAGGGGGGCGAGCGTAGATGGAGGCGAGGATCAGCAACGAAGACAACGAATGAACGGAGGAACTGGTGGCCAATTCCAAGCAAGATCCTGAAAATGGAAGCAAGAACGGGCAAGATGCGCAGAATACCCTCTCCAGTGATACCCGAAGAAACCTGATTATCGAGGTCCTGCACGAGCAAGATTCCGTTACAGTGGCCGACCTGAGCAAACGTCTGGGCGTGACGGAGGTGACCACGCGCAAGGACCTGCAACTGCTGGAGGAACAAGGCTATCTGACGCGGGTGCGCGGTGGCGCCGTCATGTCCGGTCGCGGGCAGTTGGAACTGCGCTTTGCCGCCCGCCAACAGCTTCATCTGGACGCAAAACGGCGCATCGCCGCCCGGGCCGTGCGCTATATTGAACCGGGACAGACCATCTTTATGGACGGCAGCAGCACTGTCTTTCAGATGACGCGGCTGCTGCGCGATCAGAAAAACTTGACCGTCTTGACCAACGGTCTCTACGCAGCGCTGGAATTGAGTTTCGCACCCGCCATCGTCACCATCGTCGTGGGCGGTATACTGCGGCGACATACCAGCAGCCTGGTCGACATGCTCAATCCCAACCTGCTGCGACGTTTGCACGTCGATATCGCCTTCCTCAGTTGCCGGGGCTTTACGCTGACCAATGGCATGATGGAATCCGATCTGCGTGAAGCCCAGATCAAGCGCTCGATGGCCATGGCTGCGCAACGCACCATCGCATTGGTCGATGATTCGAAATTTGGTCAGCCTTTTACGGCCAGCTCACTCCTGCCTGAAGAGATCGATTCGATCATCAGCAACACGGCGCTGGGCGAGGAGTATCGCGAGAAACTCCTCGCTGACGGGATCGAACTTGCTCTAGTCTAGCGATGTACTATTCAGGTTTTGTCAACATGTCTCCTTACGACCAGTCTCTTTATGGGGTATAGAAATCATGTCGAAGACCACAAATTTTCTGGCTGCCGATCTGGGTGCATCCAATGGACGTGTGCTGCTGGCCCGTTGGGACGGCACACGATTCTCGTTGGATGTTGTTCATCGTTTTGCCAACGGCCCGGTCAATCTACCGGGTCGCCAATACTGGGACGTATTGCGTCTCTGGGCTGAGATCAAGGAAGGGCTAGCGCGCTATGTGAACCAATACGACACGGATGCGGCCAGCGTTGGTGTGGACACATGGGGCGTTGACTATGGCCTGCTGGACGCTGACGGCCAATTGCTGGGCAACCCTGTGCACTATCGCGATGTGCGCACTGTGGGCGTTCCGGAGATCGCGTTCAATCGGATCTCGCGTGCCGATATCTTTGCCCAGACCGGTCTACAGTTCATGGAGTTGAACACGCTTTTCCAGCTCTACGCCATGCGCATTCAAGGCGATCCCCAGCTAGACATGGCATCGCGGTTGCTCTTGATGCCGGACCTGATGCATTACTGGATGACCGGCGAACAGGTGGCCGAATATACCATTGCCTCCACCACTCAGATGTTGCACGCCGAGGAACGACGCTGGGCGACCGGCCTGTTGGCCAATCTAGGACTGCCAACCGAGCTGCTGCCGCCCATCGTCGAGCCCGGAACGGTGCTCGGTCCGCTTCTGCCCTACGTGATCGAAGAGGTCGGCTTCTCCAGCGATGTTCCGGTCATCGCCGCCGGCAGCCACGACACGGCCAGCGCCGTGGCCGCGGTGCCGGGCCTGGATGAAGAAAGCATCTATCTGAGCAGCGGAACCTGGAGTCTGATGGGGGTCGAGATTCCCCAGCCAATCCTGACCGATGCTGTTCTGGCCTACAATTTCACCAACGAAGGCGGTGTAGGCAACACCATCCGAATGCTCAAAAATGTGACCGGCCTCTTCCTCGTGCAGGAGTGCCGCAGCCAATGGCAACGAGCCGGAGATGACTTCAGCTGGGCGGATCTGATGAACCAGGCCGAGCAAGCCGAACCTTTCCGCAGCCTGATCAATCCGGACGCGGCAGATTTCCTTAACCCATCTGATATGATCGGCGCCATCCAGGATTTCTGTCGGCGTAGCAAGCAGCCTGTGCCCGAAAGCGTAGGGCAAATCATCCGCTGCTGTCTGGAGAGCCTGGCGCTACGCTATCGTTCGGTTGCCGAATCGCTGGAGGAATTGACTGGGCGGCGCCTGGGTACAATCCGTGTCGTTGGGGGTGGAAGCCAGAATACACTACTCAACCGCTTCACGGCCGACGCCTGCCAACGGGTCGTCGTCACAGGTCCCAGTGAGGCAACGGCGTTGGGCAACGTCATGGTTCAGGCCATTGCCACCGGGCACCTGGCCAACATTGCCGAGGGTCGTGCCGCCATCGCCGCGTCGATCGAGCAGTCGGTCATTGAGCCGGGCGAGGCCGGCGGTTGGGACCATGCATATGGTCGATTTGCTGACCTGGTGAACGTTGCCTAATTCGAAGATAGCACAAACGTAAAGGCTGCCGACTGCTGGTCCGTCCAACAGTCGGCAGCCTTTTTTGTTCGTCACCCAATGCCCGTCATTTCGTTAGCGCCAGGATTTCCGACAGCACCGCTTCCGCGGCTTTTTCGCCAATAAGAATCAGCTCGGCCATTCGTCCAATGCTGAAGGTATTGACATCGGGCGGTATCGCCGGCTTGATGAGCAGATCCGGCGGATCGGCGCCCAATCTAAGGCGTACGATCTCCTGCATCATCACGGCCTGGGCGCGCCACATGTCCAGGGCGAAGTCGGGCACTAAGGCTGAACGAATAACATCCTCTGCGTTGAGGCCGCTGTCCGGATCCGTGATCAGCCTCGCAGCTGCCACATCAACGGCAATTACCACATCGGCCCCCATCTCGCGTGCGACATCCGCCGGTACATTGTTGAGGATTCCACCATCGACCAGCTTGGCGTCGCCCTTCTTCATGGGCGAGATCACACCTGGCATGGCCATGGTGGCGCGCACCGCTTCGCTGACTGGACCACTTCTCAACACAATCTGTTTGCCGCTGTGAAGATCGACAGCCACCAGTGCAAGTTCACGTTTCAGATCCTCAAAACAGAGGTTCTCACCCAGAATTCCCTCCAGGTACCGATAGACTGCCTGGCCCTGTACGATTCCTTTGCGCGTCGGCAGCCAATCGACAAGTTTGACCAGATTGTTGATCGATCCGAGTTGTAGGGCTTCTTTCTCGATCTGCTGTGCGGAAAACCCCGCGGCAAAGGGTGCAGCGACAATACCGCCAATGCTTGTGCCCGCCAAAAAATCGATTGGTACGTTCTCACGCTCCAGTACTTTCAGAATGCCAATATGAGCGATGCCACGGGCGCCGCCCCCGCCCAGCGCCAGACCAACCAGCGGTCTCGGAGATGATTGAGTCATGTCGATCTTACTCCTCCCGGCTTCACCTTCTCAGAAGCCGGACAGCCATCTGATTCTCGCCCTTACGATTCAACCAGCGACCAGATAGGACACGGATCACACAGATTCATCCGTGTCCTATCCCACCGTGACCTGAATAGTTGCAATTGATTGTGGACACTCGTATTGTCGTCGTTGGCGCACGATTTGTCTACTCGAGAAGACGCCAACAAAAAACGCCCGACATCTGGAGATGTCGGGCGTTTCGAGCAGCGGGTTTATGGGCACTATGTTTGCAGTTTTGTTGCTGCCAGAGAGGGTGCCATACCCGCGAAGGCAGGTATCCATTTTCGTGGCCAGAGTGGATTCCTGCCTTCGCATGAATGACAGGCTATAAGTGCAAAGATCGTGCTATGGGGTCGCCGGTAGATAATCTATGAAATATGGATCACTGATCGCCTGCTGATAGGCGGCGATGCTATCCTCGCTTGTTTCGACGCGGAAACCAGTCGGCCACGGCGTATTTTCCTCCTGATAGTTGAACCAGACCATAGCACGCAGGTTCTCGTGCTCTTTTGCCTTCTGAAATGCATCCCTGATCCACTCTGCTTTGTCCCCGCCGTCATCTTCGACGGAGCCATAGTCGGCCAACATCACCTGCTTTCCCGGATGCTCGGCGGCCAGTTCTCTGAGCATAGTCGAATAGAGCATATCAAACGTAGCCCAACGATAGCTGGTGTAAGGCGAGCTGGCGCCAAAATTATAGCCGACGATGCCGACCCAGTCGACATAGTCGTCTCCAGGATAGTAGTTGCGATAGTCGTTCCAGGCCTCGGGGGGATTATTGCCGATAATCGGCGACCAGATCCACTTGGCGTTGTGGGCGCCGTCTTGACGAAATAGATTGACAATGTGTCGATAGGCGAGGATGAATTTGTCAGTGCGGCCGCCATTGCAGAACCCTGCCCAGGAGTACTGGTTCAGGTTCATCTCATGGCCCCAACGCATGAGGACAGTATGCTCATAGGCTGCCAATTCTTGGGCAAACTGATGAAGAAAGTCGTCGTGGGACCCATTGATGATACTGTCGAGGTTCCAGTTTGGGTCACCGCAGCCCGTATAATTGTCTCCCTCTGCAGGTATCGACATGAAAGATATCATTGGTGTTGCGTCGTGTCTGACAATCTCGTCTAGCAGCGGTTTGTAATAATGCTCAAAACCTCCGTGAGGCCAGGCCGTGTAAAAATGATAGATTGCATGACCTTTGCCCATCATCTGCTCAAACTTGTTGATTCTCTCTCTATACTGTTCCAGGCTAAAGCCGGGATTGATGAAGACACCGAGAGAGAGATTCTGGCTTGATTCTTCTGTCGCTGGCACAGATCGTGAATCTTTTACCATCGGCAAGTAGATGGTCGTGCTGGTGTCAGTTTGATTCGGGACGGTACTGTTGGGGAGTGTGCCGTTAGGAGAGTCGTCGGCGTGGGCTTTGAGAGCGGGTAGGAAGAAAATGATGAGAATGAGTAAGATGATTCCAAAGCGCTGGGGGATCCATGAACAACTGCGAAGGGAGCACATGACAACCTCTCTGAGTTCGGGCGTGAAGCTTGGCTATCGCCCTTCTGGACTTCAGTTGACCAGTCCAGAATATCTCAGATGTCAAGGTTGCGCTCGACATTCACCCTCCCGTTACGAAACCGTAAGGATACGATCACACTACGCTTCTCATACGGTGATGACCTATTGCAGTTTCCAGCGGATGAACTGGCGAGTTTCAGCCCAGAGCGAAGAGAACCCTTCTCTGCGCACAATGTGAAATGCACGGTTTAGGCGTTCGTACCAACTCCGGATCGGTGTCTGCCCATCAACTGCACCGGGCATGGTGAGGCGTTGAATCATGTCTGCCTGCTGTGAGATCAGCATCGATCGAGGCGGCAGTTCTATCACACGATCGAGCAACGCCCAGAGCCGTGATGCGGTCTCTGTCCAGCGAAACTCCGCGGCTCGCGCCCGGATGGCTTCCGTCTGGTTGGTCCGGGCCGTCTCGTCATCGATCAAGGTCCACAGAATGTCAGCACTCTCTTCCGGATCAAAGGATTCGAAGTAGACGACGTCATCACCGAGCACTTCAGCCAGCGATCCGCCCCGGGAGGTAAGCGCAGGCGTGCCGATCTGGGCCGCTTCAAATGGATTGAGACCAAACCCTTCGGAGATGGACGGATAGAGAAGCACGGCTGCGTTCTTCAGAAGCCAGCCTTTTTCCGCTTCATCCACGATGCCAAGCTGCACTGTTTGTGCCGCAGCCTGCGGATATTTCGCGAGGATCTCTTGTTCCTCCGCCTGTGAACTGCCAAACGACACAGTTGGCCCTGCGAGGACGAGTTGCCCATCCCACCCATACTTCTCCAGCAATGCAGTGAATATGCGAATCGCATGAGCTCGGTTCTTGTGTTTAAAGTTGGTGCCCAGAACAAAGAGAAAGCGACCCGGTACCAGATCGACTCCCTTGGGCGCGGAAACTTTCTCCTGTAGATGCATAGTGTGGTCAACACCAGCGTATGCCACACAGGCGCGCCGCTCTTCCGGCGCCTCAAGGCCCCGATGATGGGCGTCTCTTTCGACGTCTGCACTTAAGTAGGCAATCCCATCCGCGTAGGCAAAGCATAGCTCCGTCGCTCGCTGGTATCGCTGCCATTCCTGATAGCTACGAACGTAGGCAGGATTGGCATAGGCAATCAGATCCAATTGCATGACCACAAAACGCCTGGCTATGGAACGCAGACGCAGCAGATCATCAGGATTCAGAATCTGCAACGGACGGAAGACCAGGTCAAAAGCCGGTTCACTCAGATGTCGGAATTCAGACACCGGGCGTACCGAGTCTGCATACTGAGATAGTTCCTGGATCATCGATTCGGGCAATGAACTCTGCACAAGCAACGTCAGGGGTGATCTTCGTTCAGGCGCCAAGCCCATTGCGCGGACAAGTTCAAGCGCAAAGACGCTGGTCCCGGTCGTTGTAGGGGCAATATAGGTGATATCGATGGCAATCCGGGTGCCGAGCAGAGCCGTGGAAGCGGCATCAATGGCTTGGGCCAACGCCGTCGAACGGCTACTGCTGAAGTCATGTATCCAGTTTCGATACCACGGATAGCGCTGGTTGATCAGTTTCTCGTGCTGGTCCTGGATCGTAGACCGCCCGGCGTTGAATGACGCTGAACCGACATGGTAGACGAAGAGATCGTCTGCGGCCACATGCGAGAACCCGAGGATGATGCCCCGCTGGGAAAAGTCAACCTCCTCCCCATAGCCGGGAGCGAAGGCTTCGTCAAAGAAACCAATAACGTTCAGGGCCGATCGACGAAAGTACGTACAATGACCGATGGCAGTCGGGATCGATGGGTGCAGGCGAAGAGATGCCTTGCGAACACGCTCATCCGCTTCCTCCATGCTCAACTGCCCCGGCAGAGCGGTCGACTGTCGGTTTCGACAGGGGACGGAAAGAATGCTGCCATAATTGGTCAGCGGCGTTGCTGTGGCGACCGTCGTGCGAGAATAGGCGGCAGCACGCAGACGTGGCAGCCGATCCGGCGGATAGGTCGTGTCGCTATTGATCATGACCAGATCTCGCGAACCGGCACACTGGAAGCCCAAATTGACGCTGCCGACGAATCCCGTATTCGTCGGCTTACAGAAATAGCCGAACTGCCGGCCAAAGCGCGCGCCTGCATCGGAAAAGGACTCGGCAATGCGCTCATCTGTACTCGCATCATCAATGAGCAAGATAGGCACGTCGTCAGGCGTGTTCGCAGCAAGGCTGTGGACGCAGTTCAGCAGATCGTCGTGTGCGTTGTAGATCGGTATCACCAGCGCCGGCTGATCAATTGGAAATCCCTCGATCCACGCCCGGATCCGATCAATAAGTTCGTTCATCGCCTTGTCACTATTCATGGCAAATCTGGATTCCGCTTCTTGCGCTGAGACTTGACCTCAGCCCTCCACAATTGAAGTGGAAGATTCATTCAGAGTGTTCCACTTCAACATCAGTCATTCGATAGATCTCAAGCACATATTGACTGCGCTGAACCATCGCCGGCGCGTGATCATAAGTCAGTTCAAGCACGGGCGTATCCCACGTAAAGATGTCAACAGGCTCTAGCAGAGCCTCGTCGAAGAAAGGCGGCGAGCCCTGTTTTCGTATCACATAGACCGATCTCCCCGCTCGTTGCCAGTCCGCAATTTGCGCCGTCATCGCCAGCATGGGCAGTTGGTCCTCCTGCAGGTCGAATGCGGTCATCTGATACAGATACTGAAGCGGCGTGCCGAAGACCGCACCCACGCCGACCGGTGCGTCGTCGACAAAAAGAGCAATCGACTGGTCATTGGCTTCTTCATCCAGGAGGGTCGCCAATTGGGCCAACTGATCTACACCGCCCGCATAGTCGACCTGCTGCCAGATCAGTCGATTATTGTACAGCAACAGGCCCATAAGTGCGATTGCCAGCGCCGCGCCAGCGAATCGTCCTGCAGGCTGTAGGCGCGGTTGTCGCCACAACCAGACCAACGCATAGCCAATCGCAATCATGATCAATGGAACGGTGACCGGCACATAGCGCCGCATGGCATAGATCTGGATAGGATTGTTGAAGATATTATAGAGGTAGAAGATCGTAAAAAAGCCGCCCACGCTGAGCAACGGCCACATGAAACGCCACGCTTCCCGCTCCAGAATCAGCACGCCGCCCAAAACGCTCACCCAAATGGCCAGCGGCGACAGGTACCAACCCAGCCTCACCAAGTTTTCATGGTCAGAGATCGGGACCAGGGTCTGCGCATACCAGTAGCCCCACAGCTCAATATCACCAAGAGCAGGGCGGATGAAGTAAGCGTAGAGAGCCAGAAGCACCAGGAGCAGTGAGAGAAAATGGCGCACCTTGCGGCTGGCTGCGGCCCCGCCAAGCAGCCGCAGCAGATGATCACGTCGGTAGAGAAAGGCGTAGCCGAAGACGAGGCCGAACAATACGAACAGAAGGAACACCACCGCGAATTGACGCTGCAAGATGGCGAGTACCGCGCCATAGGTGTTGAGCGTATACGGTCGCGAAAAGAGCAAGGCATGAACCGATGCGTAGGCCACCGAAATCGAAAACGACCCCCAGAACCACCACTCTGAGCGGCGCCATTCCCGGTTTGCAAGCAAATAGAGACTCCAGATTGCCGGCAGCAACAACAGCGGCAACATGTCGATGCGCACCAGAAAGACCTGGCCCAAGGTCAGGCCAGCAGCCAGACCCCAAAGACTATCGGGATCGCGACGCATGACGAACTGAGTAAACATCCATAGGCCGGCCCAGACCAGGTACTGGGAAAGGGGTTCTGCCGTGGGATAGCGGGCGAAGTAGATCTGCAACGGCGCCAGAATCAGCAACAGCGCCGGCAACCATGCGAAACCCGTTGCCCCCAAGGTGCGAGCCAGCAGGCTGCGCGCAAAGAGGTAGACGGCCCAGACGCTCAGCATGGCCCACAAAGGCGTCATGGCGAGCGCGCCCCAGATACCGCCGAGACTATAGGCAATGGCAAGCCAGGTCGGATGGAGAGAGAAGAATTGCGGAATCAGCAGGTCAAGCTCTGTATCGGAGCGATAGAAGCCGGGCAAATGGATGAAGTCGACCTGTTCCCAGGCCTCCAATCGGCGCAGCAGCCCAGGCCAGAGATCTGGATCGAGATCTGCCAGCAACGGCTCCCGAATCAGCAGCGCGCCTGTGTTGGCGATGTTGGCGCCCAGACTGACATAGACACCGGCATCAGCACCGCCGGTGACAAATTCGTGGGGCTGGATGAAGAGCCAGCCACTCACGAATAGCAGCAGAACAACCGCAAGCCAGTCGCCCCTCGATGCAGCCACTGGACGCCAACTCCAGCTGATGTTTAAGGCCTTGCCAGCAACCCCCAGAATCAGCAAGATGCCCAGCAGCAACAGTGTGAGGTTGGCCAGGCTGAAAAAGCCCAGCTCAGCCAAGAAAAGGCCCGCCGTCCCGGTCGTGATGATTGACAGGGTGAGGGCTAGAAAGATCGCTTCCAGCCAATCGAGCGCATCGTCTCGCCGGCTGCGGGAAGCAAACATCAGGACAACCAGCAGGCCAGGCAGTGCGAACGCGAAGGCCAAAGCCAGCGCCGTCAAGGCGGGTATCATCGACTCCATCATACCGGCCACCGATTCCTTTGTCGCACACGCTCACTGATTGACTGCACGAAATCAAGATTTTGCTGTGCAACCACAGACGGCGCACATTCGCGCTCAACATAGCCGTGCGCCGCCCCGCCCATACGCTGGCGCAGTTCAGTCTCGTGCGCCAGCCGCGACAGCCATGCCACGACTTGCGGCAGTTCATTGGCATCCGTTGCGATTTTGATACACGCGTCGTCCGGCAACTCGGCGAAGGCGTCTCTGTTTGAGACCAAGCATGGTTTTCCGGCAGCCATCATCGACAGGAGCGCCGCCGAGGTCTCACCGGTGGTTGGATGGCGCAGATTGATCCCGATGTCTACGGCATGCAGATAATCGGCGAATATGTCGTCATCCGCATAGCCTACGAATCGGACAATATCGTCCAGACCCATTTCAGTAGCCATCGACTGCACCTCGTAGCCGTCGATGACAGCGCCTACAACGGCATAGCGGATGCCGGGCAGTTCTCCGCGCAGCTCCGCC
This sequence comes from uncultured Chloroflexia bacterium, assembly GCA_963848115.1. Lineage (GTDB taxonomy): Bacteria > Chloroflexota > Anaerolineae > Caldilineales > Caldilineaceae > JAWKOK01. The sequence continues at coordinate 149,149 of CAWKCP010000006.1, forward strand.
AGCGCATGAAGCACAACATGGATGCGCTTTGGGGGAGCGGCGTAGCCAAATGACCCGATCATCAGTTCGTCGGCAGTGTAGCCAAGCCGCGAACGGGCGCCGGCTGCGGCATCCTGACAATTCTGCCGGGAGGCGCAGGAAACAGAGCGCGGCTGGTTGATCTGCGTAACCGGCGTGTAAGGACACCGTCGACTGACATACCGCCGGGCATAGTGACTATGGGTGATCACACCGAGACTGACATCGCCGATTCGTTTCAGAAGGGGGAAGCGTTCGTCCTCGCGGGCGAGACTATCGCCGAAAATCTTTCTACCGGCACGAAAGCCCTCCATGCCGTTTTCATAGCACATTTCCCGGAGGTATGCGCCGCTATCGCCGCTGCGTACCAGCAAATCATCGTGAAATGCATACAGATTGGGATCGTGAAGCACGGTGACACCCGGATTCAACATCAACGTCTTGTAAATACTTCGATGGTACAGCGTGTTGTTACCCATCTGGTAGAGGCACATGTCGAATCGCTCATCGAGCAGGCCGCGGAATGAATCGATTCTTCTGATTTCGAGATCTTCGACGGGCTCAGTCTGGGCAGGATTGTCAACGTAGAGCGTCACATGCGCCAGCCGTGCGAGATGAGGCAACAATTCCATGCTGTAGTTGGCGATTCCGCTCTTCTGGGGCGGCATCGGCGAGAAGAAGGCCAAACGCATGGCTAGCCGCCCTGCTCGTCTGCAGCGCGCATTTGACTGCGGTCATCTAGGTCATCGCCACTGCGGGAAGAGTCAACTGGGCTAGCCGTTGGCGCCGCAGACAGAGCCAGTCGATCTTCCAACTGGATCAGTCGATAGGCAAACTCGCCGGACTGCTGCGCCAATCTAGTGGTATCGCGATCCGCCTCGATCCACCAGTCCGACAGATCATTCAGTAGATCATGGGTCTCATTGACGATCTCATACATCTCGATCTGAAACGCACGCAGCTCGCGTAGGCGCTCCAAGACCTGATAGTTGTACTCGTTCTGCTGTTGCGTCAACGGGCGCACATACCAGGTGGTGGCGATGTTGTTCCAGAAGGTGCGAAATCGGACAAGTAGTGGTCCGATCACGGGAACTGAGGAAGTGAACGGCTGTTCGACAACGTATGACTTGGTCTGGAGCAGCGTATCCGACTCGCTCCATCGAACGAAATTCCCCCCGTTCAAGGCATCTGACGATCGTGTATGGGCACGGTTGTAGAGTGTACGCGTCGTCTCCGCAAGCTCAGCAACACCGGCTGCGATGGCCTGCTCTTCTTCCTTCGTGGGAATCGTATCCACATCCATTGCTTCTTCTCTCCGGGTGCGCCAGATCTCCGGCATCTGGCGAAGGGCGTTGCGGTAGGCGATGCCCAGTGCCTGCCATTCTCGCACCGAACGGCCCCTTAGCCAGATCCTGTTCCGCCGGCAAAGTCTGGTCCAGTAGCTCGCGGGCTGTCGCATGCTTGAGCAGATAGCGCCACCGTCCGCTATGGATCTGTCTCAGATAGAACGCGCTCTCTTTGTCTGTTGTCGCAGCTTCGATATGGGTAGCGACTGAATCAGGAACGTAGACGACGCGGAAACCGGCATCTCGTGCGCGGCGACAAAGGTCCGCTTCTTCAAAATAGAGGAAGAACCCTTCGTCGAAGTGGCCGATCTGGTCCAACATAGAACGACGCAATGCAATCGCTGCCCCGATTACATAGTCTACATCGCGCTGATCATCACATTGACCCCGGTCTTCTTCCCGTAAACCATAGTGGCCGGGAAATGCCTGGGGTGGAGTGACATAGCCGCCTGCATGCTGGATGGTCTTTGAATCCGGATAGAGCAACTTACATCCCGCAATTCCAATGGATCGATCCCGGACCAGCGGCTCGACCAGTGCACGAAGCCAATTCTGCTCAACGACCACGTCGGGATTGATAAGCACGGCAATTTCAGCCAGGGACTGTCGAAGCGCGACATTGTTGCCGCCGCCGTAGCCCAGGTTTCGATGATTCTCTATACGCTCTATCACTGGGAAGTGGCTTTCCAGATAGGATATCGACCCGTCAGTCGACGCGTTGTCGACGATGGTGATGCTGTATGCGGGATAGTCGAGCTGCTGTAAGGCGTGGAGGCAGTCCTCCAGAAACGATTGGCTGTTCCAGTTCAAGACGATAATTGAAACACTGGGCAATGAGGACATCAGACCATCTCAAGTCGGCCTTTTAGGGCCGCGCAATAGGTTGTTCCTCAAGGACGATCTCGCCCGACTCCGCCTCTTGTTGATCATCGGCTACATGACGCCACTGTGCTGGAATATGGACCACGCCGTCTTCCGTTCGCAAAGTCGTCGCACGTACTTCAAATTCATACATACGATGATGATGATCGAATGCCAGGGTTGAGTCCTGATTGTATAGCGCTACCGTGACTTCGTAGTAACCTGGATTGAGCGGCAGGGCGTCAATTGTATATTCCATGATGCCTGAACCATCGATGGCGGGGATATGATAGCCGGCATCTACCGAGTTCGGCCCGTTGATGTGAACGCCATCACGCCGATAGAGGGCCAGACCAAATGTCGGTAATTCTATTGGTTGGCGCGTTTTGTAGTGAATGCGTAGCCGCAGTTGATCGCCGGTCGAGAAATATTCGGGGACAACGTCAGTATGGTCAAGAATCTCCACGTCATCGATGATGCCATCACCGGTCCCCCAGCGTTGTTCACTACTAGCGATGATGAATTCCTCAGCCACTTCCTCTTTCTCTTCCCGCCCTTTTTCCTGGCGTTCTCGCCGACCGTGATAGTAGAGGTCGTTGGCAAAGGCGGTGTAGTCGTCCACCACATGGAGCGCTTCGCCATCGCCGCGCACCAGCCCTTCCTGAAGCCAGATAGCGCGATCGCAGAGCCTCTCGACATCGGCGAGGCTGTGCGATACCAGCACAATGGCAACGCCCTTCCGCTTCAGCTCAAAGATACGCTCAAGGCACTTCTGCTGAAAGACCTGATCGCCGACGGTCAGAACCTCATCGACGACCAATACTTCCGGATCCGTGTGAATGGCAACGGCAAAGCCAAGCCGCACATACATGCCCGACGAATAGTGCTTGACCGGCGTGTCGATGAAGTCACCCAACTCGGCAAAATCGATGATACCTTCGAGCCGTTCTTGCATATCCTTGCGGCTCAATCCGTGTACCGAGCCATTCAGGTAGATATTCTCGCGTCCCGTCAGATCAGGGTGAAAGCCTGCACCCAGTTCGAGCAAGGAGGATACCCGCCCACGAACTTGAATCTGACCGCTCGTCGGGTCCAGAATCCCGGTGATCAGCTTGAGCAACGTGCTCTTACCAGAGCCATTGGGTCCCAGAATGCCGATGCTGTCGCCCGGATAGACGGTAAATGAGACATCACGCAGCGGCCAAAAATATTCACGCGGATCTCGTTGGCGCCGAAAAAGACGAATGAAGGTGTCCTGAAGCGAACGCTGATGGTCGCGACGAATTCTGAAACGCTTGGAGATACTCTTTAGTTCGATGAGCGGACGATCAAGGTCGCGGCTCTCTTCTGGCATCCATCTTTCCCCTAGTCAAGATTCGTTCTCTTGTTCACACAGACCTAGTGAATCCCGGCAGGAATCCCTATACAACTCCTCCCAGTGGTAGAGCTGCTGGATTTATGTCTTGTTACTTGTGCTGAACCCAGCCAAAGTATTCATGTCCACATGAACTGGACAGTGAAATTATAACGAATGTAGTACGGTTCGCCCAATATGTCACGTCTGTCAGACATCGAGTACAGTGGATGAGGGAAGGATACTGACCAAATAGATCGCCACACACGCGTGTGAGGAGGTCAGGACTGAGCTCTGTGTCCCTGTACGGATCGGAGCAGAACGATGTCGCAGTTGCTGAGGGCGATGCGTAGTCGACAACCGCGCAATATGAGCCGAGCGAAGTAACCAAAACGCACGCTTCCACAGTTTGCAAACTGTGGAAGCGTGCGTTCTCGCCTTTTGCCATGGCGTTCTGGACTGACACTGTTCCTGCCGGCCTACGACGATCAGGCAGAAGCAGTTCGGCGTCAGCGCCCAGAGTGTCTGATCAATACTTGACAATCAGGGGTGAAAACAGACGTTGGGTTGCGAAAAAAAACTGAGTGCTCTTGGTGTTATTATTCGGCTGAATATCTGTGCCGTCAACGGCCTCGACTTGCACGAAGTACTGGTATGCGCCTGGCGCAACGGCAGGCACGGTGAGTTCTGCTGTCGTGACACTGCCGCATCCGCTCAACGAAATAGGCTGTGGCGTGCCAACCTGTGTGCCGCCGTTGTTCGGATCGCCGTTGTAGACGCGCACGACGGCATTCGTCGCTTGCAACTCATTGCCGCTATTAGCAATCTGTGCATGGATTGTCAGATCCGCCGGGCCGTCTTGCACAAGCGGCCCGGACGGGAGAACAAACACGCTGATCGGGAATAGATCGAGCGCCGCATTGATGCCCGACGTATATTGTGCATAGTTCTGTCCCATGAGTGTAGGCTGGAAACCGTTGTCCTGGTCAAACAGATTGCCGTTAAAATCCTCCTTATCCGTCGTACTGTACCAGGACAGCCGCTGCACCAATCGATTCCCATCTGCCGGATATCCAGTATCAGGATCTGCCACGGTTGTCAGGTAATCGAAGGTCGCATCCATGAATTCGTTGACACGGCCTTCATCGAATTGGGGATAGAGGCGCTTGGGCATCAGTACGCCATATTCGGACATATACAACGGCACATCGCGATAGCCATGACGCTTCATCCAACTTCGGAAGTTCACCACATGGCTCTTGAAAAGATCAAGATCCGCGGTGAGTTCAACATCCCATGATGAGATTGTGCCATCCGGTTCAACCGTACCGAGCACAAGACCACGCTGAGCATCGATTCCTGGGGGGATATCAGCGCCCCACTCACCCGAAACCTCATTGAGGATAAAGCCATGAATGCTCCAGCCATCAGCCGGCAATGGAACGCCATACTTCTCACGATAGCTTGAGAGGATCATATCAAGGTACTGCAAACGAACTGCGGTCGCCTGCACAATCGAGCCGGGGAAAATCTTTGCTGTCGGATCGCGTCCCTTGATCAGGTGGTATAGTTCGTGATAGGCCTCCGCATAGACGGCGGGTTCAATATCATCCTGAAATGTGCGCCGATCCGGCTCGTTGCCGACGAACCAGGTTGCACCCAGGTTGAGATCGATCGCCGTCTCAATCTGGCTCTGGCTCGGCGAGTAGCTGTAGCTGCCGCCGGCCTTCTGCTCCAGTCTGATGACCTGAACATGCTCGGCTCCGTTGGGATTCGCTGGTGATGCCTCAGTCTTATAGTTCAAGTACCAACCAATGCGTAATGGGGCCAGATCGTCTACGTTGATATCGGAGATCGCAGACGTAGCGTTGACACCAAAGCGGCAGAGCGGCGTCTGTGCAACCAACTCATCATCGGCGGCCACAGCTGCGGTAGTGTCGCCAACCAACAGACCAAGCATCATCAGGACGGACAACGCACAAAGGCCAATGATTTGAAAAAACAATCTACTGACTAGGTGACGCTGAAAGAACATACTCTACTCCTCAACACTAACGTAGACGGGTTGAGCGCTAACACCGACGGTGACATGATTATCCCTGCGACCGTCGTCACCGTCTGAAATAATCTTCTCAGTTCCATAGATGTCGCTCACGGTGACGCTGGATGCCATGATTCTCAGATTGCCAATCTCTCCTGAATCAAACGGGTTCATCCAGGCGATATATAGAGTGCGCCTTGCGGCATCGTTGCGAAGACGATACGCTTGCATGTTGGGACTGCCTGTTTGATCTGCGGTCAATACTCCAACCGGCCGCATGCCATCCATCATCCGAACCGCTACAGTATAGGCATCAAAAGCGAGTTTTTTTCTCGGAGACTCTTCCGCCGTCACTAGGCCGTTCTTGTCTGGATACCATGCCGGCGGATCGTAGAGCATAAACCATATCAAGGTCCGTACATCAGCCGCAGCGGCTTGCGCATACAATTGCACCACAGCACGAGCCTGACGCTCTTCCGTCAGTGGGTAGGGATGAGGGTTGCTGCTATCACTATATTCCCCAGCTTCCGTTATGAAGATGGGCTTCTGCAAGCCATATTCCTGTAACTTTTGTCGAATCGCTAGTGTTTTCTCGTAGAGCCCTGGCCCCTGCGTTGCCCAATTCGGTGCAAACGGCGGATAACTATGGAAACTCATGATATCGAAATATGCGCCGCCGCCGTTTTGCAAAACGCCGTCCAGAAACTCGCGAACGTAGGGGCCGCCCTGATCCTCGAACCGATCATACGCCATACCGGTGAAGAGAACCTGTGCGTCCGGATTGGCTGCCTTCACCGCCGGATAGACGAAGGACAGCATTTGTGCATATGTTTCTGGTTCGTCTCCCCACCCGCTTCGAGTTCCTCCCTCGGCTTTCCTATCCGCCTCATTGAAAAACTGGATATGAGTCACCTTCGGTTGACCAGGCGCGTCCCTATATCCATCGCCATCGTACCGCTCCACCAGCGCCTGTACGAACTCTGCGAACTCAGGCATGAATTTTGGGTTGATGGGACCGTTCGGTCGCTGTGGTATACTGGCGGCCCAGTCAGGAACATATCTGATCGTCATGACCAAATTGACGCCGCCGTCAGTGACGGCACCGACGACTTTGTCAACATGACTCCATCGAAAATTGCTAGGATCCGTGTTGGTTGGTTCAACCGCGCTCCATGAGATATCATTTCGGTACCAACCGGCCTGGCTATCTTTCAACGAGTCGAAATAGAGAGTCGACGCCCCTGTGTCTCCGTACATCTGCACGCCAAAGAGTTCATTAGGAACCAATGGGACCGCCGGAACCCCAGGCTTGAGCACGAGCGGCAAGAAGAGAGTGTCGTCTTCTGCAGCTGACATAAGCTGGGCATCTACTGTGAGATCACGAGCGTGTGAAGACGCCGGCCAGATTATGGCGGCAACCAAGACTATGTTCAGGATTACGAGGCTGCGAATCCATCGTAGTGACATTGCTAGCATAGTATTTCTCCTATTGTCCACGAAGAGTCGGAAGATAGAGGTAGGGTCCATCTTCATACGGTGAGCGCCAGACCGCAATGAGGTCTGCGCCGGGATCTGCAATCCAGGCGGCATGGTCGTCATCAACATCGATTCCCCACGGCGCGCTGTTGGCAGCATTGATGCTGACTTCAGAGACGCCCATCAACGCAGTGTCGGAGGGGCGAATGAGAAAACGTGCTACCTTGCCTGCACCGGATTCTGTGAAAAACAGAGACCAGTTGGGCCCCAGATCGTCAAATACCAAGTTGGCGGGTTCGGAATTCGATGTTGGCGTTCCGATCCAGCGGAAAGAAGCAAGGGTTTCAGGGGTGTACCGTCCCACAACATCTGATCCCTTTGCCGTGAGCCATGGGGTTCCCCTACTGTCGACAGTTAAACCGGTCGGAAGAGTGAATGCTCCTGTAAACGACACTGTATTCCAGGCATCAAACCGATCACGAGCAATGTCATAGAAGGCCAGACGATTGGCATCAGGCATTGTAAACCAGGGGCCTTTGGCTGTGTCAATTCTGATACTCTCCAGACGACTTTCAACAATGTAAAAGGGCACAAAATACTCGATGAATTCCTCGGTAACCGGGTCGAACACAGCAAGCTTTCTTGCTGCACTTTCCAGAAACCAGATTCTTCCATCCGGTGCAATGTCAATACCCGTCGGTCCGCTGGCCGCCGTGGGAATCGCAAACTCACGAAATTCAAGCTGCGCTATGTCAAATCGACCGATCTTGTTGCCGGCATGCTCGGTGAACCAGATAACGCCATCACGATAGACCAGACTATAGGGTTCAGCGTTTGCTGTAGGCACTTCATAGCGAGTGAATGTATACTCATCGGCGCCTTGAACGACCACGGTTCCGATGGCATTCTCTTGCGGAAGCGTAAACCAGACCTGTCCCGGCTTCTCAACGACGATATTCAGCGGTGCTCCAGTGACAGGGTACGTTGTCACAAAGCCAGTGGTTTCAGCCTGGGCATAGACGTGTCGTCCAGATAGACCCAGAGCCGTGACCGCCAAGAGCAGAATGGACATCGACCGGAACAAACCGAACACGTCACAGCGACCACAATTGGTTTGCAGCAGAAAACGAAACATTTTCCTATACCTCCTCACCAAAACGACCGCTGTGGCGAACGAAAAACCAGTAGCCAAACACGAGAACAGTGACACACGTAAATGCTGTGCGAAAGAAGAAGTCAGGATCAGTCCGATAGCCCCAATACAGAAGATCACGATACATGTTGATGATCGAAGCCATGGGGTTCAAGATATAGTAAAGGCGTTGCACATCAATGACGTATCCAGAGACAACCACGGTCGCAGGCAGCAGTTCCGCAGAATAGAAAACAGGTGTGAGAAAGAACCAGGCCAGCATCACGACATCCATAATCATGATCGTGTCGCGATAATAGACGTTGAGCGTGCTCAGAAAAAAGACGATACCGAGTGTGAAACAGACCTGGATCGCAATGACAGCGGGCAGTAACCAGATCCATGGGCTGAAGTTGGATCGAAAAACGATGAGCGCAACAAAGAGGACAATAAAGGCCAGCAGGAAGTTCACAAGGTTCGAGAATGTGTTGGCAATCGGCAGAGCTTCACGCGGGAAATAGACTTTCTTCACCAAATTCGCATTGTCAACAATGCTATTGGTGCCGCCCATGACACTGGCCGAGAAGAAATTCCATGGCAGCAGACCACACAGCAAAAAGATCGGATACTTCTCAATTGTATTGTTGGGCAGCAGGACGCCGAATACAATCGTGAAGACCAGCATCATCCCCAACGGGTTTAGCAAGCTCCAGACAAAGCCCAGGACGCTGTTCTTATAGCGTGCCTTGAGCTCGCGCAGAACCAGATTGTAGATCAACTCCCGGTACGAAAACAGGGTTCTGACTTGGTAGATCAGCCGCATCTGCCGGGCTTCAGGCGGGTAGGTTCGGACTTGCGTGGGTTGATGCATATTCACACTGTATTCTCGTGCAGAATCAACTGCGTTCCGCACTATAGTCGGTCAAGTTGCGACGACAGACCGGCTACACCATTCCTGGATGCCGCTGCATAGGCCGCTTCAATCATTCCGGCTGCGCCGCGCCAATCATACCGTTCAATCGCTCTCTGACGCAGATCTGTTCCAAACTTGAACGCATTCCCGCCATCAGCTTCCGAATCAAGCGCTAGCGCAGTCTTGAGTTTTTCGGCCAGGCTATCGACGTTCCCTCGATCTGCGAAGAAACCGTATTGACCCAGGTACTCGTGAGCAACCGGCGTATCAAATGCGACGGTGGGCAATGCAATGGCCATGTAATTGAGTAATTTCCCCGAGCCTTCAGTCAAGCTCAGTTTCGGCGCCACAGCAGCATCGCCCAGCGCCAGATGGATGGGTGCATCCTCGTAGGGCACCCTGCCGGTGAAACGGACATGATCCGTGATCCCCAATAACGCTGCCTTGTGTTGGTAGACGTCTACGCCCGGAAAGCCCATTAACAGCAAGTATACGTTCGGATGTTCGGCAACGATACGGCTTGTCGCCTCGAGCAGTAGACTGGTGCCCTGATATTCAGCCAACAGCCCCAAATAGACAATCACCTTGGCATCGGGCGGGATACCGAGAGCCTGACGCTTTTCCGCCAACAAAGCCGGGTCATAGGCTTCGGCAGGCTTGAACACCTCAGTGTTGACACAGTCCGGAACGGTTCGAATCCTGGCCGGTTCACAGGAGAACTCATCGATCAAAATACGCTCTGCATTTCTCGAGCTGGTTAAGACAACCGACGATCTGTGATCGATCCATTCCTCAAGACGACGCATGAATCCATAGAGTGAGCCACCCCGACGAAGAAATTGATGGTCGATCATCTCTTCCGTCAGGCTGCCCTGAAAATCAAAGACGGTCGGCAGATTGAACAAACGACCCAAAATCAGGCCCATCAACGCACCCTCATGCAAGTGGGCATGGATGACATCGTACTGGCGTCGAGCCAGCAATTGAAGCGTCTTCAGACCAAGTAAAAGGTCAAAAGCGATCTTATGACGGCTTGACCCTACCTCGTAGTTGCGTCGCCACGGAATTGGCAGCGACCGCTGGATGTCGATTCCGGCCACATCCTTGCCGTTCTGATAGGTGGCTATCGTGATCGAATGGCCAAGCGACTGCAAGATACGCGCTTCTTCCAAGATACGCACATGGCATCCATAATCGGCGAAAAAGCTCGTCGGCGCTATCATCAGAACTCGATAGGAACGCTTTTTCATCCGCTCTTCTGTTGCGACGTTCGCCTGTTCCATGCTCATGCCCATCCGTCACATGGCCAACGTTTATCATGACTACCACTCCCATACCCGCCAAACCGACATTGTACCGGATGGCGATGTTGATCACAAAGAAGCGCCGAACACGGTAAACATTGAAGCAAGGACAAGAAATGCAATCCCGTTGCACTCATCAGTATCCAAATCAGCAAATTGCCGACTGTGGACAAACCACTGCGAGTATACGGGGCGGATGTTTGGGTGTCAATTTGCCCTACCGTTCGTTTGTTGGGCGGAGCAGACTGAAGAATTGCCTAGCCGTAGGCAAAACGTATAGTAGGCGAGTAATATGAGGAAAACGGGGAGAAAACGATGAGGGTTGGCTGAGTATTTCAAGACCGATCGTACGCGTGCTGTGGGTCACTCATCAGCTTGACTGTGGTGATCGCAACCTCAACGCATCTCGGAGGATCTGTCTGTCGTTGGGTGCAAAGACGCCCGTAAGCCATATGATGCTCAAATAGGCGCTCCCTGCGCAAAGTGCCCTAAGAAGCCAGGATAGCGGCAAAAGCGTCGCCAAAAGACCGGCGACACAGGTTGCGCCAATCAATATGGTGATGCGGGGAACATGTAACGGAAGTGAACGCCTGCGCATTAAGAGTCCACCGGTGATCGCACCGCTGCCGCCGGCAACGACCAGAGCGATAGCTGCGCCCACTGCATCGATCTGATTGGTCAGAATTGGCAGCAGCAACAAGACGGTAAGAATGTGAACCCATGTGACGCGCAGACTCAGGTTCGGATACCCTGTGGCCATCAGTTGAGTGACTGCATACATCTCAATCAGGAAGAACGGAGTCGACCAGATGAGAATCTGAAAGACGGGGACAGAGGCAGCAGCATCATTGCCGTAAAGGAGGTACAGCACGTTGGCTGCCACCCCAAAGCCTATGGCAGCGACAGGCAAGACCAGGATCAATCCATACCGCAGGCTGAGAGACGAGAGCCGCTGATATTGATCTTGTGCATGATGAAAGAGGCGACTGATCGTCGGATAGAGCGCTTGCCAGTAGCTCTGAATCAGCTTGACAATGATGCGAACAACGCTGTAGGCAATGCTATAGATGCCAGTTATGAGATCACCGGCAAACACGTTGAGCAACAGAATGTCCAACCGATGAAGCAGCACGTCGGCCAGCGAAAGCCAGTAAAAGGGGCGCGCAGCATGCCACAGCATGGACCAACTCACAGCGGCGTCTGTTCCCTTGCCTGTGAGCAGATGAGTGCGTGCCACGAACAGCGTATACATTCCTGCCGAGAGGACCTGCGTCAGAATGAGAACACCCACAAGGGAGATGATACCGCCGCCCAACCACATTGCTGCGATACTGAACAGGAGAATCAGCGTGTTGATCGCCCCCTCAACACCCATAACCAGTTCCATGCGTTCGCTGGCCTTGAACAGCGTCTGGCTCACCGATGTGACGGCGTAGAAAGGCAGTGATGCCCCAACCAGCCAGAGCGCGGTCTGGGTTGTCGGGGATACCGGCAACATCCATATCAACAACACAAGACCGATCCAAGTGATGAATCCCGCGGCCAGTTGAACACGCAATGCAAGGGAGAAGTAGGCGCGTCGCAGATCGGGATGCTGAGCCAAGTTACGCACCAAGAGCGTTGGCAGCCCCAGTTCGCTGACCACTTGACTGACGTTCAAGAATGCCAGCACGCTGACATACTGGCCGAACTCCGCTATGCCCAGCAGACGCGAAATCAGGATCTGTAGAACAAAACTGATGAAGATACGCCAGAGACTGGACCCGGTTAGTGAACCCGTATTGACCAGAATCCGGCGACCAACCGAACCAGGATTGTTTTCAGATATCGGTTGTTGCGTCGGGACGGAAGAGTTGGAATCCATTCCGCGATTGTATCACCGGTCATTCGATGAACAGCAATGGGAGGATGGTTACTCGCTTGACCAAAAAAGCGCTTGCCGCAGATAAACACAGATGGACGCAGATGAAGAGCATTGTTCTCCGTTTTCCTCTGTGGTCTCTGTGCCCTCCTCCGTGCCTTCGTGGTGAATTTGACCTTTTTGCAGCAGAGTCATCTGTGGCCAAATCTCCTAATCATTGCCAGTACGGCCCGTCAAGAGGAAATTGAGCAGATTGGGCAGACGATAGAGCTTATGCCGCCAGACAAACAAGGCGAGCGCGATCAGGCCACCGACCTCCCAGATCCACAACTCGGGTCGTCGAGTGAAGGCGAACCAGTAGGCAAGGCCAATCTTCTCCTGTTCTGAGCCACGCTTGCCCCAGACATGGAAACGCCAGCCGCGGAAAGGCCAGTAGAATGTGTTGGGGAAGAGCCAGATCCGATCCAGGATAGCGTGGCCGACGAAGGCCGCCCCATAGATCCAGAGCTGCGGTAGCTTGACGATGGTGACTGCTACGACGATTGCGTAGGCGATGAGCGTGTGGGCAAAAAGCACGGCAGACTTATACTTCTCGTAGAAGTGAGCCCAGGCCAGCGGCTTGTCGATAAGATCCGAGCCCATAGCAGCCATGGCCACAAGACGGTAGTCCGCGTCAGGAGCGACGTCAAGGTGTTCCTGGGCAAGGCTGAGCGTCAGCCAGGTGTATGCGATATGAGATTGCGGCAGCATATCAGGCGCCACGCTCTTCGCGTACATAGGGAACGCCGAGAGCGGCCGGCGCGCCCACCCGCCGGCGCATGGCCTCGCGCGAGCCGATGACGAGAACGACGATGGTGAAGATATAGGGCAACATATTCATGAAATAGCCCAGCGTCGGATTGGCCAGAAAGAAGCCCACATTCTGCAAGTCTAGCGGCAGGCGGCGAATGGCCCCGAAAGAGGTAGGAGCCCATGGCCGCACGCAGCGGATCCCAGCCGGAGAAGATGACCAGACCAACGGCGATCCAGCCCTGGCCTGCGGTCATGCCCTCGATCCAGAGCGGTGTGATGGCCAGGCTCAGCGCTGCACCGCCTGCGCCGGCCAGGCAACCGCCCAACATGACGTAAAGATAGCGTTGCAGGTAAACATTGACGCCGAGCACGTCGGCTGCGGCCGGGTATTCGCCGATGGCGCGCAGTTCCATACCACGTCTTGTGCGATAGATGTAGAACCAGGCAACCGGGATCAGAATGAAGCCCATGTAGACGATGACGTTGTGCTGAAAAAGGATGGGGCCGAGAATGGGAATCTGGGAGAGCACCGGGATGTCGAAGGCGGGCAGCTTCGGCGCATTACGCACCTCCACCAGCGGAGCGCCGAGGACGGCGCTCATGCCCACGCCCAAGAAGGTCAGTGCCAGGCCACTCACGACCTGGTCGGCGCGCAGCGTGACCGTCACGAAGGCATGCAGCAAGGCCATCAGCGTGCCGACGAGCATGGCCGCCAATAGCCCAAGCCATGGATTCCCAGTGGCATAGGAGACACCATAGCCGGTCATCGCCCCCATGAGCATCATGCCCTCGACGCCCAGATTGAGCACGCCCGAGCGCTCGGCAAAGATCTCACCGATGGTGGCGAATAGAATGGCCGTCCCCGAACGGACGCCCGCGGCCAACAAACTGACGATCATCGCTACTTCCATAATGATTCCCTGAGATTTCGACTTGCTCGACCTGTACCAGTTTTCTTGAAACGCCGAGCCCCAATTCTTTGAGCTTGTCTACCAGCAGATCGCCGTCAATCAGGTCAATCGCCGGGGCTCCATCTCTCGTAGCCTCTCGCACTGCATCCTTTGTGAAATTCCCAGTGGTAATCATGAGGGCTTTGCCGGCCCTGCCGACCATGGCTCCTCTGAAATCACGTACGTGCCCCGCGCCAACGAAGCCCTGGTACCGCTTGCACTGGAAGATGACATGAAAGCTCAGTAATCCGCCAAGCCGCATAATTCCTTTGCCGTCGATGCCACCGTCACCACTTTGCCCCGTGACTTCAACCTGGATGAACCCGGACTCTCGGAGAAGGCGTTGGACCAATCGTTCGAATGCGGCAGGTTGCATTTCCAACAAAGAACGAAGCAACTCGTCACGCCAAGCGGAATCCACATTTTGTTCATCAGCCGAATCCTGTCGAGGCGCCCTTCGGTCATCATATTCTTGTTTGACGAACTGCTTCACCTTATCAGGGCCAACTCGATCAACCTGACGCCCTTCTGAGTCTGGATTGTCGGGTTCATCAACCGATCATACGTTGGCATTTTCGCCATGACAGATAGTACCAAACCTTTTTCTGTTCAGGACGGGTCACACATTGACAATTGAACGTCGACAATTGCCAATTGATAATTTCCCCTACCTCACAACCCGCACCCGATACTGCAACATCATTTCCCCGCCCACAACCACAAACAGAATCACGCCCTGCAATAGCTGAGCAATGCCGGCCGGCTGGATTACATCTGCGCCGACCAACAGGCCGGCAAAGAGATAGGAGACGATGATGATCGCGATCGGATTGAGCTTGGCCAGCCAGGCTACGATGATGGCCGTGAAACCATAGCCGGGCGAAAAATTCTCTTGCAGACGATGGACGACGCCGGTGACCTCGGCCATGCCGGCCAGCCCCGCCAGACCGCCACTCAACGCCATGACCACCATGATCTTACGCTGCCGGTTGATGCCCGCATAGGTGCCGGCACGCGGGTTGTCACCCAGAATGCTGACCTCAAAGCCCCAGCGCGTGCGCTTCCAGACCACCCAAAGAATCAGGGCCAGAAAAATGGCCAGGAAGATACCGAAGTGGGCCGTAAGGCCGCGGAAGGCCGGGACTGTATCTCCGTAGTCGGTGAAACGGGGCATCCAGGCGCTGCGTGGGAACTGGGGCGTCAGGCCAAAGCCACGCTCGCTCCAAGGCCCGTAGATGAAATAATTGTTCCACAGGATTGCCACATAGTTGAGCATCAACGTGGTGATGATCTCGTTGACATTGAGCTTGGCCTTTAGCAGACCGGGGATAAACCCCCAGATGGCGCCGCCGACAAAACCAGCAAGAGCCATGGAGAGCAACATGATGGCTTTGGGCGTCTCCGGCGGGAGTACATGGAGGGCAATGCCAGTGGCGAAAAATGCGCCCATGAACAGCTGACCTTCAGCGCCGATGTTCCAGAGCTTCATGCGAAAGGCGATAGAGACGCCCAGGCTGGCAAGGATCAACGGCGTGGCCTTGATGGTGGTGTCGGACCAACCGTAGAGGTCGCCGTAGGCCGTCTGGGCCATTTTGGAGTAGACAATCCAAGGATTGGCCCCGGCCATGCGCAGTAGCAGTGCACCGACCAACAGTGCGGCAATGATCAGGATAAACGGCGAGAGAATATTCAGCCAGCGGGGCTGTTCCATGCGTCGTTCCAGACGTAGTCTTGGCCTGGATGCGTGGGGTTGAGGTGCGGATTGTGTGGTCATGCGGCTTCCAACTTCTCGCCGGCCATCATCAGGCCGATCTGCTCGCGATCGATATCCTTGGCATTAACAACGCCCATGATTCGCCCCTCAAAAAGCACGATTATGCGGTCTGAGAGCGCAAAGACTTCGTCCAGATCTTCGGAGATCAGCAGGATCGCTGCACCCTGGCTACGCTCTTCCACAAGGATGTTGCGTACATTTTCGGTGGCGCCGATGTCAAGCCCGCGTGTGGGGTAGGAGGCGACAATCACCTGGGGCTCGCTGGAGATCTCCCGGGCCAGGATCACCTTCTGGAGGTTGCCGCCGCTCAACTTTCGCGAGGGTGTATCGGGGCCGGGGGTTGAAATGTCATACTGGTCGATGAGGCGCACGGCCCGCTCGCTCATCTGCTTGCGGTCGATGAAGACGCGTCCACCAATGGGCGACTGTCGATAAGATTTCAGGGCCAGATTTTCGGCAATCGATAGATTGGGTGCGCTGCCTGTGGCGCTGCGATCTTCCGGCACATAGGCCACGCCCGCCTCGATCATGATCAGCGGCGGCTTGCCCGTAACATCGGACTCAGCCACATCAATGGCGCCGCTGGTCAATTGCACGCATGCCCGAGATGACCTCGGCCAGCTCGCGTTGCCCATTGCCCGCCACGCCGGCGATACCGACGATCTCGCCGGAGCGCACCTGGAGCGAGAGCTTGTCCAGCGCAAGCAGCCCCTTGTTGTTCAACGCATCAACTTCACGCAGCGTCAGCCTGTGACTCACCCGGTTCGATGACCGGCTTATCGACATGGAAGAGAACCTCGCGGCCGACCATCAGACTGGCCAGCTCCGGCTTGGTCATGCCTTCGGTCGACACAGTGGCAACGTTTCTGCCGCCACGCAGAACGGTGACCCGATCGGCAATCGAGAGCACTTCGTCCAGCTTGTGGCTAATGAAGACAATGGTCTTGCCCTCGGCCGTCATCCCCTTCAGCGTCTCGAAGAAGCCCTCGGTCTCCTGGGGCGTGAGCACAGCTGTCGGCTCGTCAAGGATGAGGATCTGCGCACCGCGGTAGAGCATCTTGATGATCTCGACCCGCTGCTGTTCACCGACTGAAAGCTGCCAGATCAACGCCGCCGGGTCGACTGGCAGGCCATACTGCTCGCCGATGCGCGCCACTTCCTGGTTGATCTCGGCCATGTTGAGTACAAAGGGAATGTTCTTCAGGCCCAAAATCACATTCTCGGCCACCGTCTGGACCGGCACCAGCATGAAATGTTGGTGGACCATGCCCACACCGGCAGCGATGGCATCGCCCGGCACGTTGAAGCGAACCTGCTCGCCATTGATGTAGAGCTCGCCACCGTCCGGATGGTAGAGCCCCGACAGCACATTCATCAACGTCGACTTGCCTGCTCCGTTCTCGCCGAGCAGAGCATGGATCTCCCCCTTCTCAGCGACGAAGGTGACATCTTCATTGGCAATCACCCCAGGAAAAAGCTTGGTGACATTGCGCATTTCAAAGGCGGGCGTTGGTTGAGTCATGGGTGTTCTCAGTTTTTGCCACAGATGACTCACTGCAAAAAGGGATAGACACGAATTTACACGAATTGTCACGAATTTTCCCCTCTGGTACCATGCTACATTTCGTGTAAATCCGTGACAATTCGTGTCCAGAAGAACCTTTTTGCAGCAGAGTCCAGATGGACACAGATAATAACAGATAGACCGCGGATTCGGCAGATTCGGCGGAAAAGACTGATTCAGTAAATCGGTTTTGATCCGCCGAATCCGCTTCATCCGCGGTCTATTCTATCAGCTTTGCGCAGATTCCTCACATCAAGGAAAATCATGAAGAAATCTGTGCCTCATCTGTAACATCGGTGTTCATCTGTGACAAATTCATTGCTACGGCAATTCGGCGTCGGCGACGACGCCTTCGGCCAGCCAGTTCATGCAGATGGTGCAGTCTTCACGGCCGGGGATACCGCTCAGGCCCTCGAGATCGGACTGAGTCAGCGTCACGCCTTCAGGGACGATCACTTCACCCTTGTTGTCCATAATGGGACCCGTGAAGATGTCAAAGCGGGTAATTTCGCCGGCTTGCATCTTGGCCAACATGTCCTCGACCTCAGGGATGACCGATTCCGGCACACCGGGGGCCGGCTCCTGGCCTTCCATGAAGCCGAGCAGACCAAGTGCGCCGCTGTCGACGTCAAAGTAGATGTCATCGCCCACAAAGGAGTCGTCCATCATCGAATTGACCAGTTCGACATAGAACGGACCCCAGTCCCAGTAGGGTGTGGTCAGGCAGTGTTCGGGATCAACTTCGCAGGCGTTGCTGGAGTCATAGCCCATGCCGTAGAGACCGCGCTCACCCGCAACCTGCACCGGGCCGGGCGTGTCTGCGCCGGTGACGATAACGGTGGCGCCGGCATCCATCATCGATTCGGCGGCCTGGCGTTCCAGATCCGGATCGAACCAACTGAAGATCCAGCGAATATCCATTTCACAGTCAGGGCAGGTGCTCTTCATGCCCAGTGATGCGGCATTGATGTGGCGGATGACTTCCGGAATCGGGAAGGGGGCCACATAGCCGACGCGGTTGGAACCGTCTTCGGCCGCACGTTCACCGGCGATCATGCCGACCAGGTACTTCATGCTCTCCATGGCGCCAAAGAGGTTAGAGAAGTTGGTTTCGTTCTTCTTGAAGCCGGAGACATGGACAAAATCGGTGTCCGGGAATTCCTCGGCCACGGTTTCGGTCGGATCCATGTAGCCAAACGAGGTGGTGAAGATGGCGTCAAAACCGGCACGTGCCAGGTTGCGAATCACGCGTTCGGCGTCAGCGCCTTCGGGCACACTCTCCATGTAGGCGGTGTGCACTGTGTCGCCCAAGGCTTCCTGGAGATACTCCCGGCCCTCGTTGTGAGCATAGGTCCAGCCACCGTCGCCGATGGGGCCGACAAAGACAAAGGCGACGTTGAACTTGCCCTCTTCAGTCTCGGGAATCTGGATGGCGCCTGCGCCTGCAGATTCAGCCGGGGCTTCCTCCGGGCCTCTCCCGCGGCTTCTTCGGATGCCGGTTCATCGGCTGTTTCAGCTGACGGAGCCGCCGGTGCAGCACATGCCGTAAACATCAGCGCTGTCACGAGCAGCAGCGCCAACCAAATCCAACTTTTTCTCTTTTGCATTTGAAGCTCCTATTGATGCGGTTTGGGGGGAAAGTGGATGATCTCGATGTCGCGTCCGGATGAACAGACAAAACATCGTCTTGGATACCAATAATCGTGATGAAGATTGTGATGAGGCGGAAAACGGCACCATGGTCAAAGCACAGACGCTGGACATGTGATAGACAAGCACCTTTGCTCAATTGGCGAACGGAGAAATCTTACAATACCCGGTCTCGAATGTCAACGACTCAGGCGCCAAAGATCTCGATGCTTTATTGTGCAAAATGTTGTGATCCGATATCACAACGGCGCATCACCAAAGAGAAATCGAGTGAGCAAGCAGCGTCTCAGCGTCAGAGAGACTGTCGTTCATCTGCGTTTATCCGTATGCATTGGCGGCACTATCAGCAGCATTATTGGTGCGTGAAGGGCAGCATGCGGTTGAGGAAGCGATCCCGGTTGACGAATTGATGCTTGAGCACCAGTGTAAGATGACAGAGCCAGACGACCAGAATTACGTAGGCTGTGAATCGATGAGTCATTTGGGCGAATTTCGGCCAGAGTTTCGTTGGCCGGAATCAGGTTAGGCAGCGGAAATCGTCCAAAGAACATCACGCCATAACCGCCGGCCATCACAAAAATGAAGCCCGAGATGGGCATGAGGAACATGCAGATGTAGAGCTAGCCGCTCGATCCAATGGGAGGCCTTGCGTTCAAACGAGGAGAGGCCGGGAGCCCAATCGGGCAGCGGCGTGTTTCGACGCCACATGTAGCGGGCGAAAGCCAAAATCAGCAGAAGAAGACCGATGGACTTATGCCAATTGTAGAGCGTATTCTGGGTGAATACGCCAAGGGCCGTATCGCTGTTCTCCATGCGCACCATGTTCATGGCGACCACGTACTGATAGATGAAGAGCAGAAAGAAGGTCCAGTGAAACAGCTTCGTGACCGCGCCATAGCGCGAAGACGTGTTTTTCCATTGCATATGGGAGGCATCCTGTGAACAGAGTTACGCAGCAGAAGCCAACCATATCCTACATCCAGCAAAACATCAACCGTTCATAGAACTGACAATCAGCCGACCCAGGCCCGGCTCAAGAAGGCCTTCTCTGTGGGCACAGGCCGGCCTTCGCCGGCAATCGTCAGCGTCGCTTCCAACGGCAGGTCTGCTGACGAGCGTCCAATGCGAATCCGAAAATCGCCCGGTTCGACGACGTAACCCACTTCGTCAGAGTGGAAGCCCAACTGCGCAGCGGCCAGTTTGAAACTCACTGTGGCCGTCTGGCCCGGGTCCAGCTTGAGACGTTGGAAACCACGCAGATCGAGCCGGGGACGAACCACCGTAGACTCAATGTCCGTGACATAGAGTTGTGCGACTTCGTCACCGGTCACGTCGCCAGTGTTGATCACATCGACCTGAACAATAACCGTTTCGTCGACGCCAATCTCGGGTCGATCCAATCGCAGGTTGGCGTACTCAAAGCTTGTGTAGCTCAAACCATGGCCGAATGGATAGAGCGCCTTGCCCTCGTAGTAGCGATAGGTGCGCCCGGCCATGGCGTATTCGTCGAACGGCGGCAGGTCTTCGGTGCTAGTGTAGAAAGTCAAGGGCAGACGACCACCTGGATTGGTGTCGCCGAATAGCACATCGGCGATGGCCTGGCCCGCAGCCTGGCCCGGATACCATGCCTGGACAATGGCCGGAATATGCTCGGCGGCCCAGGGAATGGCCAGCGCGCTGCCGCTCATGGAGACGAGGACGATGGGCTTGCCCAGCTTGGCCAACTCCTGCAGGAGTCTCATCTGGGTTGGTGGCAACTCGATGTAAGTGCGGTCGCCATCGAAGCCCTCCACCGGCACCGGGAATTCCTCGCCCTCAATACGAGGCGACAATCCCAGCGCAGCGATGATCACATCGGCCTTGGCTGCGGCTTCCAGCGCCGGGGTCATTTCATCCTCGCCGGGCCGGCTCCAGAGCAGATGCGCCTGGGGATCAAGCCCCCAACTGGCGAATTCAAGACGGATGTCGTGTAGCCGCCCGGCCTCCAGTTTGACTTCGGTCAGCCGCATGATCGGGTGGTGGATGTCAACATGGTCCATGAGTTGTTCGCCGTCAAGCCAGAGCTTGTAGGCATTGAGGCCGTTGACGCCAATCTGATAGATTCCTGAAACCGGCGGAATGAGGCTGCCTGTCCAGCGCACGGCAAAATGATCGGCCCACTCGCCGCTGATGGGCGACGTGTCTTTCCAGACAAAGTCGATGCCCTGATCGGTGCGGGTAAAAATAGGGTCGCCTTCGAATTGTTCGTTGTCGAAGTAGACGCCCGTCAGTCCGATGGCCCCGGCTTCGCTGGCCGACGGTCGCAGGTAGGTCGCCGGAATCGGCTCGACGTTGGGCACACCGTCGGCCAGGACACAGCCTTTGGCATAGTAGACGGTGGCATCGGGACCAAGTTTTTTTCGGATGCCGGCCAGCAGCGTCGATCCCTGTGAGGGCGTGCCGTTGTAGTTGCCCAGCAGTACCGTCAGATCGTCGGCATTGGGACCGACCACGGCCACCGAACCCAATGTCTTCGGCAGTGGCAGCAGACCGTCGTTCTTGAGCAACACGATGCTCTCGCGTGCAGCCTCCAGAGCCAAAGCACGATGCGGTTCACTGTCGATGACGCTGTAGGGAATCTGACCGTAGGGTGACAATTCCGGCGGATCGAACATGCCCAGACGGAAGCGTGCATCGAGCAGTCGGCGCACCGCGCGATCGATGGTCGCCTCGTCCAACAGGCCCAGCTTCACCGCTTCGAGGATGGCCTCATAGACGCTGCCACACTCGAGATCACAGCCATTGTTGATGGCCAGAGCCGCGGCTTCGGCCGGCGTGTCGACCACCTTGTGATGGGCATGGATATCGACGATGGCCCAGCAGTCGGAGACCACGTGCCCGTCAAAGCCCCACTCCTGGCGCAGGATCTGTTCAAGCAGCGTCGGGCTGGCGCAGCAAGGCTCGCCTCGGAAGCGGTTGTACGCGCCCATGACGGCTTCCACATTGGCCTCACGAACGCAGGCCTCGAAGGCGGGCAAATAGGTGTCGCGCAGATCACGTTCGCCGACCTGCGCGTCAAAATGGTGCCGGTCTGCCTCGGGTCCGCTGTGGACGGCATAGTGTTTGGCCGTCGCCACCAGCTTCAAGTGGTCGGGATCATCGCCCTGAAGGCCCTTGATGAAGGCAACGCCCATGGTGGAAGTCAGATAGGGATCTTCGCCGTAGGTCTCCTGACCGCGGCCCCAGCGCGGATCGCGAAAGATGTTCACATTGGGCGACCAGAAGGTCAGCCCGCTGTAGATCTGGCGTTTTCCCCGGCGTGCCGCTTCATGGTGCTTGGCCCGTGCTTCGTCAGAGATGGCTTCAGCTACCCGTCCCAGCAGTTCAGGATTCCACGTCGCAGCAAGGCCGATTGCCTGGGGAAAGACCGTGGCCACGCCGGCACGGCCCAAGCCGTGCAGCGCTTCATTCCACCAGTTGTACTCGGGAATACCCAGCCGCTCAATTGCCGGCGAGACAAAGAGCATCTGCGACGCCTTCTCCTCCAGCGTCATGCGGCTGAGCAGATCGTCTACGCGTTCGGTGACGGCTTGTTTCGCTTCCATGCTTTGTCCACTCCGGGTCACGTTGATTCTCTATTCCTTCACTGAACCCATTGCGATGCCACTGACAATGAATTTGGAGAGGAAGAGATACATGATGATCACCGGGATAACGGTAATGGCAAGCCCAAGATAGACGGCCCCTTCTTCGGTGCGATAGATATCGCCCTGGAGCGTCTGCACAAGCATAGGCAGCGTATATTTTTCTCTGGAAGAAATCAGGATGAAGGGCGTGAAGAAGTTATTCCAGGAGGCAATGAAGGTGAAGATGCCCAGTGTAACAGCGCCCGGAATAGCCAGCGGCATGATGATGCGATGGTAGATGCCGATTTCGCTGGCGCCGTCTACACGTGCGGCATCGATCAGTTGCCTTATAACAACGGCCTCAAGGTATTGCACGCCGAAAAAGACAGCGAAGGCGCCGGCAATGGCCGGCAGGATGAGCGACAAATAATTGTCCGTCAGCCCCAGCCTCGACATGTACTGAAAATAGCCGATGATCGAGAGCTGCATGGGAATCAAGACTAGAACGATGACAAAG
The DNA here is from genome assembly GCA_963848115.1 of uncultured Chloroflexia bacterium. Lineage (GTDB taxonomy): Bacteria > Chloroflexota > Anaerolineae > Caldilineales > Caldilineaceae > JAWKOK01. Next base: position 172,307 of record CAWKCP010000006.1, read on the forward strand.
CCATGGAAGAAATTCCGCAGCCTGAAATTATAGACAACGATGCCGTACGCGGCCAGAAAGCCGAAGTAGACGGAAAGAAAGGTGATGGAAATGGAAAGAAAGAGGCTATTGACAAATCCTCTCCCCATGTTCAGCCCTCTGCCCGACAGGATCTGGTAGTTTTCAAGCAGATGTGTGCTCGGCATCAGGCTGATGCCCTGCTGGATCTCGCTTGTCGAGCGCGTGGCGTTGACGAGGAGCAGCCAAATGGGCAGAATCGTGATGATCACCAAGAAAAAAAGAAAAGCGTAGATAACCCCACGCGAAACCCTCAGGTTGAGCTTGTAATTCGAACTCATGGCATCCTCTCCACGCTAAACAGATAGTTTCCGACGTATCCTCGAGGGGATGCCAAAGACAAAAAGCGGCTCCCCTACCCATCTTCAGCCCTCAGTCAGACTGGTTTCTTTCGCCCAAGAAATAGAAGATACCCAACGCACAGACGGTGGTCATGATAAAGACCAACACGCCGACAGCCGATGCAGCGCCGATATGGCCCTTACTGCTGCTAAACTTCAGGTACATCAACATATTGTTGGTCAAAATAGAGCCGCCCGGTGATCCTCGACCATCGGTCAGGAGATAGGGGATATCGAACATCTGCATGCCGCCGACCAACGACGTCACCAGAATGAAGATGAGGATCGGTTTCAGCAGAGGCACCGTGATGCGCCAGAACATCTGCCAGGTGGTGGCGCCGTCAACGACAGCAGCTTCATAGAGCGAGACCGAAATCGACGTCATGCCGGCCATGACGATGATCACGGTCTGGCCCCACCACATCCACCATTGGATGAAGATGACCAGACCGCGGGCAACGGTTGGATCGGTCAACCAGTGCTGAGCCTCATCAATGAATCCGGTTCGCACCATGAACTGGTTCACGGGGCCGTAGAAAGAGAAGAAACTGGCAAAAAGCGCAGCCACGGCGGCAGGCATCAACAGGTTGGGCAGAAAGTAGATGGCCCGCCAAGCGCCCACGCCCTTCAGCCTCAGCGTTGTGCTCGTGAACCAGATCGATACCAACATGGCGATAGCTATCTGCGGAACAAAGTTAAGGATCCAGATGAGCCATGTGTTTTTGACGGCTGTCATAAAGACGCCGTCGGCAAACAGGCGTTCAAAGTTCTTCAAGCCGACAAAATTCCACGTCTTCGACATCATCGTCGTGTCGGTGAAGCTGAGAAAAAAAGTGTTGAAGATCGGATAGAGTCCGAACATCAAAAAGGCTATCATAAAGGGCGCAATAAAAAGATAGCCGTAATTTTCTTTCTTGATAGTGAAATTACCCATCGATCCGTCCTTTGCGGTCAGAAGAGGCCGTCACGGTACATCACAAAAGTGGGTCAGTGCGTTCAACATGCACTGACCCACAGTCTTGCGTTATCGCGTTACCCTACTCTTCGATAATCAAATCAGGGAATTCGATGCGAAGCCCATCGTACCAGGCGGCCCACATCTCTTCCTGTGTGATATCGCCATTCAGGTACTGTGCAATCGGATCCTGGAGCGCACGCTGAATCGCATCATCAGAACCGGTCATCAGCCTTGCGTTGACGGAGGGAGCAGCAGCGGCAAAGCCGCCGTAGGAATTCTGCCCGCCCAAGAACGCGCTCATCTCGGAATCGTCAAAGCTATCAGTGATGGCATCGACAACGACCTGGCTGGAGACAAAGTCGCCGGCGGCCTGCTGACGATCATCCGGAGTTTCCGGATCGATGGCTTTCAGGTACTCGTTGGTATAGACGCCCGTGGCCCAGTTGGTCAGGTTCTCTTCGTCCAGAGCAACAAACTCCACGAACTGCTTGGCCAGGTCCATGTTTGGGCCATCGTCCAAAACGCCGACCCAGGTGCCGCCCCACTGGTAAGGAAGCGGGCCGTCGATGACGCCCCAGTCGCCGGATGTGTCGGTCGAACCGTCAGCGGCGGCGGCGTTGGGAGCCAGCACGTAGGGAAGACCCCACGTGGGCAGGAAGTAGGAGAAGACCTGCTTCGGGTTGCCTTCGGCATCAAAGAGCGAATCGTTCATGCCGGCGAACCAACCTTCTTGCCACTGGGTCGCCTGGGCTTCATAGCCTTCATCACGGAAGAGTTTGGCGGTTTCGATGTACTTCTCAACCATCGGATCCACGACCAACTTCCCATCAACAATCCACGGCTGAGCACGATTGGCAAAGAATGGGCTGCTGAAGTCGCCACTGGAAGCAACCATGTAGGTGTTGCCACCGGATTTCTCTTTGATCATGGCAGCAGCTTCGGCGTACTTGTCCATGTCGGACAGCATTTCCTGAAGTTCTGCCGGATCATCGGTGCCGAAGTACTCCTTGGCCAGGCTGCGGCGATAGAAGAGAGCGCCTGGGGTAGCCTGGTTGGAATAGGCTTTGGTGACGCCGTCGCTGGTTCCGACATCAATCACAAAGGGATAGGTGCCCAGTTCCTCGGCCAGAGGCAGCAGGTCGCCCAGGTCGGCCAGGAAGTCGCTCTCGACATATTCCTTGACGAAAGCAGCTTCCAGCGCGACGACATCAGGCGCGTCTGCGGTGCCCAGAGAGGCCAACAGCTTGGTCTGATATTCGCCATTGGTCATGGGAATCATCGTGTATTCGACGTTCACACCAGGGTACCGGCCTTCGAAGGCAGTTGCCATCGTGGCATACTCATTGGTGAACGACCAGACATTCAGCGTCTGCTCGCCGGCTGCTGCATCGGCGGAGCCTTCGTCAGTGGTCGATTCTTCAACAGCGGCGGCATCGCCACTGTCAGCGGCCGGTGCGACGGCCGGAGCGCCACAGGCAGAGAGCACCATCGCGCCCAGCAGCACCGTGGTCAACAACAGATAGATCTTACGCATTTTCACTTCTCCTCAACTGTTACCGAGTCTAGTACAGAAAGTCTTTGTGCGACCTTGCAATATTTTGAGATCCTGGATATCCATCACAAATTGGGGGTTGACGCTTGGTTCGTCGGTCGCTATACTATTTCCAACCACTTCTTGCAAACGCTTGCAATTCGGAGCCAGAAGAAACAAAATGGTGATGGATATTTTTGGAAATCAATTTTGCAAGGGCTTGCAGAAAGTATAGCGTAACCAGTTTGGCTTGTCAATAGCCACTTTCAATTTTCGCAAAAGGTACACATTATGAGCGTAGAGAAATCGAGCGTTGTCACCATCTTCGACGTCGCCGAACGCTCCGGGGTCTCCTACTCAACCGTATCGAGGGTTGTCAACAATTTCGCCTATGTCAAACCTGCCACGCGTAAAAAAGTGCAGGCGGCCATGGAAGAACTGGGCTACGTGGCCAACCTGAAGGCCCGCAGCCTGGCCGGCGGACGTTCCCAGGTCATCGGCGTGCTCATCTACAACCTGGACACCAACTATGGCGTGGAGATTGTGCGCGGCATCGATGAGCAAGTGTCAACGCTGGACTATGACACGATCCTTTCCACCACCCACCACCGTCGGCAGAAGGAGGCGGACCATGTGGCGAAGCTGGCCATGGGACTGGTCGATGGTCTGCTTATCGTGTTGCCTAGCAATCTTGAGGCCTACGTCGCCAACCTGGAGGGCTTGGGATATCCCTTCGTGCTGATCGATCATCAGGGATTGCAGCGCAGGGGGAGCGGTTCGATTCAGGCCACCAACTACCAAGGCGGCTACGATGCTGTCCGCCATCTGATCGATCTGGGCCATCGGCGCATCGGCATCGTCACAGGACCGTTCAGCGAACCGACTGCCGTCAGTTGCGCGGCTGACCGCCTGGCCGGCTATCGTGCTGCGTTGCAGGATGCCGGCATCGCCTACGACCCGGATCTGGTTCACGAAGGCGATTTCCTCTACGATTCCGGCCGCGAAGGCGTCCAACGCTTGATCGCACTGGCCCATCCGCCGACCGCCATCGTTGCGTGCAGCGATGAGACCGCCTTTGGCGTCATTGCCGGCGCGCACCTGCACGGTCTAGACGTACCCGGCGATCTCTCCGTGATCGGCTTTGATGACATCCCCGAAGCATCCTATCGCAGCCCGGCCCTCACCACAATCCGCCAGCCCCTGCGAGAGATGGGCCGGCTGGCCGCGCGCATGCTCATCGATCATCTGGACGGCAAAGAGGACGAGCCGCTGACCCGGATCGAGCTGCCCACGAGCCTGGTGATCCGCTCGACTACGGCGCGGCCTCGGGGGAGATAAAGGGCGGGGATGTAGACGCCAGCGATTGAGGGATTATGAGATCTGGAGATTGATCCCTGTTCACATGAGCGCCAATCGCTCAATCCCCAATCTCCCAATCCCCTATCACCATCTACTTCATCCCCACCCCGTCCAGCACAGACGGTTCAATCGGACGCATCGCTTCAGCCATGAGGGTCGCGATCGGACCCGGCCCGGCCGCGGTGTCGACCACAATCAGATCATCGCCACCGTAGACGGTGACCGCGCTGGCAGCCAGCCAACCGACACGCGAATCGTGAGCGAAGACGGCATACATGTTGCCCTCTTCGCTCTTGCCGGTGATGGTGACCGTGGCGCCGGCAGGCAAGGCGCCGATCTGCGATCCGCCGGGAGCGTTCAGTAGCGCGACGCCGCCGCGCACCACGCCCAGGGCTGACGGTGTCTGCTGGTAGGGCAGGACGATGGCCGGACGCGTCATTGGCCCGGATGAAGCGGTGCCGCCCGACGTAGCACCGGCATCGGCAAAGACCGGCGGCGCCGGCGAGGCAAGCGTGAAGAGCGTGGCATCGTCGGCATAGATAGGGGCCGGCTGATCGGGGACGGTGATATCGGCAGGGATGGCCGTAGGCGTGTCCGCCCCAGGGCCGCCGCAGGCCGCCAAGGCCAATACTAGAAGTGAGACAAGACAACCATGGAAAAACGCCGATCCACGAAGGGGCACGAAGAAACACGAAATGCAATTCTTCTCCGTGTTTCTTCGTGCTCTTTGTGTTCTTCGTGGATCAATCATTTCTTGCACCCACCTAAAGCTAGAGCAGAGGAAACCTACTCATAACGCAACGCATCGATCGGGTTGAGGCGGCTGGCTCGATAGGCCGGATAGATGCCGAAAAAGAGGCCGACCGCCATGGAGAAAAAGAGCGAGAGCAGCACCGCATCCAGACCGACGACAGCCTCGAAGGAATCGAAGGCCGTCGATATGCCACGCGCCCCCAGAACACCGAGCGTGATGCCGATAAGCCCGCCGAAGACGGCCAATGTCACCGCCTCGACAAGAAACTGGAAGAGCACGTCCCGGCGCTTTGCGCCCACGGCCTTGCGCAGCCCGATCTCGCGCGTGCGCTCGGTGACGCTCACCAGCATGATGTTCATGATGCCGATGCCGCCGACCAACAGGCTGATCCCGGCAATGGCTCCCAAGAAGATCGTCAACGCGCCCAGGATGTCGCCGAAGACGGCGATGATATCGTTCTGGCTGATGATACTGAAATCATCGTCATCCAGATAGTTGATGCCGCGCCGCTCGCGCAAAACCTCTGCGATCTGCTGCTGTGCCGCCTCAATGTCCGCCCCATCCTTGATGGAAGCGTAGATCACGCTGACGATGTAGTCGCCATTGACGGTCTTCTGCTTGAAAAGCCGATCCTGCGCTGTCGTGAGCGGCACAAAGACCGACTCATCCAGATTGCCGCCGGGCCCGCCACCCCGTTCCTCCATCACCCCGATGATACGAAAGGCCAGATTGTTGATGCGGATGGTCTGGTCGATGGGGTATTCATCCGGGTCAAACAGTTCATCATAGACTGCCGTGCCGATGAGTGCGACGCGTGCCCGTTCGTCAAAGTCCTGCTCAGTGAAAAACTGGCCCTGTGTCGGCCCCCAGTTACGCACAGCCGGAAAGTTGGGGGTCACCGCGCTGACACTGGCCTGCACATCGCTGCCCTCCCGATTGACTGAGGCGCTACCGGAGAATTCAGCGGCCAGCGCCTCCACATCGGGCAGATAGCTGCCATCACCCAGGGCGCGGAGATCGGCAAGCGTCATGGGATCGGGCGTACTGCCGCGCTCAGTGGGAGGGCCGTCAGAAAATTGGCCCGGAGCGATGAAGAGTAGGTTGCTGCCCAGACTGGCAAACTGATCGGTCACATACTTTTCAACACCACGGCCAATCGACATGAGTGCGATGACTGCGCCCACGCCAATGATAATGCCGAGCATGGTCAGCACACTACGCAGCTTGTTGGCCGCCAATGCCCGCAGGGCGATACGGATGGACTCAAAGATTTTCATGCTGGTGCCGCCGCGCCTGCGATCTCTTGCTCGCTGCCGACCTCAGCCTGCCTGGGCAGAGCGGCATTGCGCCGTTCATCCCGCTCCACATGTCCATCGCGGACGTGGATCACTCGATGGCAGTAGTCCGCAGTCTCAGGATCGTGGGTCACAAAGACGACCGTGATGCCTTGCTCACGGTTGAGTCGCTGAAAGAGTTCCATGATCTCGACGCTGGTGGTGCTATCCAGATTGCCCGTCGGTTCGTCAGCCAGAATCATCGCCGGCCGGTTCACGAGTGAGCGTGCGATGGCCACGCGCTGCTGCTGGCCGCCCGACAACTCGTTGGGCTTGTGGTCCAATCGGTCACCGAGACTGACCTGGGTCAAGGCTTCAGTGGCTCGGTCCCGACGTTGACGTCCGCTGAATCCGGCATAGATGAGCGGCAGTTCCACATTGGCTATGGCCGATGTTCTGGCCAGCAGATTGAAACTTTGGAAAACGAACCCGATCTTCAGGCAGCGGATTTCCGCCAGTCGGTCGTCACTGAGCTGGCTGACATCGATGCCATCCAACTGGTAGGTACCCGACGTAGGTACATCGAGGCAGCCGACGATATTCATCAACGTGGATTTCCCACTACCGCTAGGCCCCATGATAGCCACCATTTCGCCGGGCCAGATGTCCAGATCGACTCCGCGCAGGGCGCGAACTTCTACATCACCCATCTGGTAGACCTTGGTCACGCCGCGCACCGAAATGACAGGAGTGTCCATACGGTCCGGCACTATCGATTCCGTTCCACTTTTCTTTTCCAAGGCCAGTGCATAGATCCTTTTTTGGTCAAAATGATGCTGAAACAGACGGGAACGGTTCTATGAACCGGTAGAGACGCAAGATCTTGCGTCTCTACGATTCACCGCATTATCGATCAGCTTAGGCTTTTCCAAAATAGTAACTATACGAGAAATGGCAAAGCCTCAAGCCATTCCAGATAAAGATTTCCTTGCAACGGTTATTTGTCTCTCTGGAATGGCCTTACTCGCCACCGAAGAGCGCTCCCCGGAGTTGCTCCTCGCTCGACTGGGTGACAAGCGCGACCTCGTCGCCGTCGTCCAGGCCGGACAGAATCTGACTCTCGCGCTCGTTGCGCAGCCCCAACATTACCTCCTGCAGAAGTGGCTCGTCGTCAACCATCTTGTAGACGAAAGCGCGACCACTGTCTCGATCACGTTGGATGAAACGATTGGGCAATAGAATCACATCGTTAACCTTGGCCGTGGTGATGATTGCCGTGGCGCTCATGCCGGCCCGCAGCGGCGCATCAACCGGCTCAGGTTCTACGGTTACGGCGTAGGCAGTGACACCGCCAACATCCTGAGCCGTGGGAGAAATCGCCACAACGATGCCGGAGATTTCAGTGTCTGGGAGGGCGTCAACACGAATGCGCACCGGCTGACCGACCGCGAGTTGACGAACGTCAATCTCATCGACCAGCACAGTCATGCGAAAGTGACTGAGGTCGGTCAATACGGCAGCAGCCACGCCAGTCGGCGCCTGCTCATTGGCCTTGACGTTGAGCCGACTCACCACGCCGTCAAAGGCCGCAGCCAGTTGCGCATTTTGCAGATTGTTCTCAGCCTGAAGCTGGTTCAGTTGAGCCTGCTGCACTTGGGCCTGTGCGACGCGCACATCGTCCTCATCTGGACCGTCGAGTAGGGTCTGTAGATTGTTCCGAGCGGTGATCAGATTGCTCTGGGCTTGGCGAAGCGAGACTTCACCTTGCGCGATCTGATTGAGCGCTGAGGCTACCTCGGCCTGATTCGCAGGCTGGTCGGTCAACGCAGCCTGGGCTTGCGCAACCTCCAAGGCCTGGGTCGCTTGTTCCAATTGGGCTGCCTGGGACAGCGTGCCGATATTGGGCAGGTTTCTGACCTCATTGTAGGCCTGTTGCGCACGTCGCAACTCGGCCTCAGCCTGCATGACCTGGGCACGATTGACCGTGCGCTCTTCCTCTGATGAGCCGGCAAGCAGTTGCCGGTAGGCGGCCTGGGCGCTAGCCAGCGAAGCCTCTGCCCCGGCCACGCCCGTCTGCGCCACCTCGACTGCGGCCTGAGCAGCAGCTACCTCATTCTCGCTGGGCGGCTTCAAGAGTTTGGCCAGTTGGGCACGGTTGATCTCCAGCGTCGTCTTGGCCTGAGCCACGGCCAGGGTCAGATCAACCGTGTCCAGTTCAGCGAGCAATTGGCCCTCAACCACGGACTGGCCTTCAGCAACATAGACCTGGTCCACAAAGCCAGGCGTGCGAAAATTCAGCGAGATTTCGTCCACAGGCTCAATACTGCCGGTAGCGCTGACCGTGCTGGCGATCGATCCGCGGATCACCTCAGTCGTCTCGACATCAGATGCGTTGGCCGCCGTCTGTTTCGGTAGCCAAACACGTTGATAGACAAACCAGCCAAGCACCACAACCAATGCCAGGCTTACCGCCACTACCAAGATTCTACGCATAGCCGATTACTTCCTGACAAGATCTCGATTTCTACCGTGGTTTATCTGGACAAACGCTCGAACCGGCGATTTCTTGCCGACATTATGCCCAGAATACCAAGTTATCCACATTCCTACCTCTAGAAGTGTGGATAACCAATGTGGATTGTGGATAATCTCACCAATTTGTGTGCGGTGAAGAGCCATATGCCCAAGGTGATCTATGGTACAATATCGACAGCTTGACCAATGTTTGGCCGATGTTTGACCAATGCCGACACGGATTTTGAACCGCCACAACAACGTTATTAGTCTATGTCTACTTCCTCTGTTTCGCAAGGACCGCCGAGTCGTCCAAATCTCCTACGAGTCCCCTATCTAGGTTCGATTTTACTGTGGAAACATAGCCGCACCGTTGCCCAGACAGTCGTTTTCGTGATGGTGATGGCCATTATCGTCGATGGCCTGGCGGGCAGCCCGTTGGCCGCGAAGAACGTTGCGACGGTTTCCGCCTGGGTACACTATCGCGGGCTTGTCGTGTTGGCCCTGCTGATCTTCGGAAACCTCTTCTGTGCTGCCTGCCCGTTCGTCTTGCCACGTCGCTTTGCCAAATGGCTGGGCAAGCCTGCCAAGCGCTGGCCCAAGCCCTTGCGCAACAAATGGATGGCCATCACCGCGCTGATCGCCATCATCTTTCTCTATGAGTTGTTCGACCTGTGGGCAAGCCCCTGGTGGACAGCGTGGCTGGCAATTGCCTACTTCGCCACTGCCTTCGTGCTGGAAGCGCTCTTTACGGGCAGCAGCTTCTGCAAATACGCCTGCCCTCTAGGCACGTTCAACTTCCTCTACAGCACGGCCAGTCCGTCGCAGATCACGGTACAGAGTGTGCAGACTTGTCGGGATTGCGTAGGCCACGAATGCATCAATGGCAGCCCAACCCAACAAGGATGTCAGCTCGAGTTGTATGTGCCGACCCTCGCCACCAACATGGATTGCACCCTCTGTCTCGACTGCGCCAAAGCCTGCCCCCATGACAACGTTGCCCTGGTAACCCGATCGTACGGCTCCGAGTTGGTGCGTCAGACCTGGCTGCATCGCCTTGACCTTGCGCTCCTGGCCATTCTGGTCGCCTTCATGGCGCTGATCAATGCCTTTGCCATGACGCCGCCGGCCTATTCGCTAGAAATCAAAATGGCCTCGCTTCTGAATACAGAGAGCGAGGCCATCGTTCTGGGCATCATCTATGTGGTTGGCGTACTGCTTGTACCGCTTACCCTAATCTACACAGCGGCTTGGCTTGCAAGACGGTTCACCGGCGAACGTATCAGATTGAATCGGCTCATCATGCGCTACGCCTACGCATTTGTGCCCATGGGCTTCGCCGTTTGGATCGCCCACTACCTCTTCCACTTCATGATCGGTGCAATGACGATCGTGCCTGCGGTCCAGATATTCGTTGGCGAGACGCTTGACTGGCCGATCTGGGAGATCCCAATTGGCAACTGGCCCGATCAGCTGTCCCGCCCATTCCGTTGATCCAGACACTTCAGCAGATCATCACATGGGCCGGGCTGACAGCGGCGCTCTACGTCGCCTGGCGAGCCGCAACCAAAGCTCACAAGGGCAAGCGCCATCGACTGATCGAGTGGCTCCTCTGGGCCGCCATACTTGCGCTGTTGACCGTCGCCGTCAGCGCCGTCTTCCTATTGCCAATGGAGATGCGCGGCAGCGTTTTGAGCGGTTAGGAATTAACGTATAAGCGGACCGTGCCGACACATCTTTGTCGGCACGGTCCGCTTATACGTTCAATCTACTCCTGGGCGCTGACCTCAAAACCGGCCAGATTCTCCAGCGCCTTGACCAGCGCGTGGTTGCCGTCGCCGCCAAGCCCCTGCGCCTCCAGTGTACGATAGAGGTTGAAGATCAATGATGTGCCGGGGATGGGCACGCCGAATTCGTCAGCGGCGTCCAGCACAAGGCGCAGATCCTTCTGCTGCAAGTCGACGGTGAATCCGGGTCGCCAGTCCCGAGCGATGATCTGCGGTGCGCGATCGGTAAACATCCAACTGCCGGCTGCACCCTTGCTGACGGCGTCAAAGGCTTTCTGTAGATCGACGCCGCCCGCCTCGGCCAGCATGAGCGCCTCGCACATGGCCAGGCAATTGCCGACCACAAGCACCTGATTGACGAGTTTCACCGTCTGCCCTGCGCCTGTTTCGCCGACGTGGGTGATGGTCTTGCCCATGGCCTCGAAAATGGGCATCGCTCGCCCAAATTGGGCGGCATCTCCGCCGACCATAATGCTCAACGTGCCGTTGGCTGCGCCCTCGCTGCCGCCGCTGATAGGAGCGTCAAGCATATGGACATCCTTTTCGGCCAACACGGCAGCGATCTCCTTGGTCACCTTGGGACTGATGGTACTGCAATCGATAACCAGTGACCCCGGCTTGGCTCCTTCAAGGATACCGTTCTCGCCCAGTACGACATTTTCGACATCCGGCGTGTCACTGACGCATACAACGATCACATCGCAATTGGCGGCGACATCGGCCGGATTCTCGCCGGCCTCAGCGCCATCTGCCACCAGTTCATCCATGCGACTTGCCGTTCGATTCCAGACGCGCGACATCGAAACCGGCCTTCACAAGATTGGCGGCCATACCACGCCCCATGATGCCAAGTCCAACGAATCCTATACGTTCAGCCATAATGAGCTCCTATTTTTGGTAATTGTGACTATCTCTTTGGATAACTCAGTCAGTAGACGACTCACCATGACAATCATAAGTCGAAGTATTGATCCAGCCAAACATAGGGGATGGCATCGATATCACGCTCGAAATGGGATTACTCATGGACAACGACGAGGGTACCTGGATATGCGGCGTCGATAACGACCCAGCCGTTCTTATCGACTGCGGCTCCGTCGGGTCCGGCCCATGCGTAGAGCCATTCAGCATCTTCGTTGCGCATATTGACGCAGCCGCGACTCATGGGTTGGCCGAAATTATTATGCCAGGTCGCACCGTGGAACCCGTAATCTTCGTGGAAGTACTGGACCCACTGCACGTCTTCCAAGAAATAGTAATCGCCGGCCGCTCGATTGCCGCCAAACATATCCTGGACAGGAGTCTTGGCCCAGATGCGGAATGTGCCTGTCACCGTGGGGGTCGCCTGCTTGCCTGTAGAGACGATAAACTCAGCCACCGGCTCCGCACCTTCATAGGCAACAACCCGCTGCTCGCTCAGATCTACATCGATCCACTTCTCGGTCTCACTGAGCGCAATAGGGTGGGCATGATAGCCGTCGTCGCCCACGGGCGCCAGCTTGGCCAGCTCATCAAAGCTCGGCGGCGGAATGCGCAGCGACTGGCCCGGCGTAAGTAAGCTGGCGTTGGAGAGCGCATTCACTTCAGCGATTTTGCGTGCGCTGGTGGTGTACGTCTCGGCAATGATGCCCAGATGTTCACCCGCCTGCACGACATGGACTCGTTCTTCCTGGGCATTGTCCGTCACCACATCATTGATCGAGGCCGTCTCCACCGGTCGAAGGGAGAGTACCTCACCGACGTAGAGAGGCCGAGACAGAGAGATTCGGTTCAGCTCGACCAACTGCGCCAGGCTCATACCATGGGCAGCCGCAATCGATGACAGCGTATCGCCAGGTGCAGCTCTATAGGTCGCAGGCCCAATATCAGCAGCACTGTCCTCTATACGCAGCGTTTCTGTCGACGTCCCTTCTGACGAATCGAGCGCCATCGGCAGAGTCAGCGGCAGCCCGACCCAGACCAGGTCGATATCATTCAGATCGTTGAGACTGCGCAACGTCTCAACGTCGACGCCATAGGCGACTGCAATCTCAGACAACGTCTCGCCTGGTTCCACCACATGGACGTTCTCATTCGCGTAAGCTGATCCCACAGACATCGAGAGATCAAAAAAGAGCAGAACGGCGACTAGTAGAGTGATGTGAAGTACAGCTCTTGACAAAGGCCGGGCTTCCATGCGCCCGACAAGACGAGATTGTTGAACTACTAGTTCAGTTCGGTGTGAATACCACGACAGAAATCCAGCTACACTTCCTCTGGTAGAAACTGTATGAGGATTTCCGGCGCGATTCACTAGATTGTCAACTCGTTTCATACCGTCCCTCTGTTTGATCTGATATTTCCCGACGTCAAAGCCGTTTGAAAAGACCGGTCGGCCCGTATTGTAGGGCGGCGCCATGGCACATATCGGTGATCTTGCTTGCATACCGCCTGAATTGTCCACTGATGGCTGGCATGACGCTTGGAATGCCCGAAAATAGAAACAGCCCCATCATTGCTGATGGGGCTGGAAATCGGCTCAGAATCTGATGCTACTGCAGCATTGCCTCGATGGCATTGGTGGTCTCAGTGTCGTTCTCCTCGATCGGCGCATGATCAACGACTTCGAAGACGAAACGTTCCGCCATTTCGCCCTCTTCATCGGCCGCTTCCCGATAGTCCACCTGGATGACATCACCCGGCACATACCGATTGGCGAGGATCGCCTCACTCAACTCATCCTGGATTTCGTTCTGAATAACACGGCGCAAGGGTCGCGCCCCGTACTCAGGATCGAAGCCGGTGTTGGCAACGGCGGCGCGAGCGGCCTCGGTCAACTGAAGTTTCATCTCCTGCTCGGCAAGCTGCATACGCAAGGGCTTCAGCTCCAATTCAACGATCATGGCGATTTCCTCGCGTGAGAGACTGCGGAAGACCATGACGCCATCCAGTCGGTTGATGAACTCAGGCCGGAATGTCTTCTTCAGCGCCTCCATCACCTTGGACTTCATCGAGGAGTAGTCCTGCTCGCGGGTTTCGTCATCCTCACGATCAGTGGAAAAGCCGAGACGATTGGCTCCTTGGATCAACTTGGCCCCAATATTGCTGGTCATCAGGATCAACGTGTTGCGGAAATCGACCCGTCGCCCCTTAGCATCGGAAAGATAGCCATCCTCCATCACCTGGAGCAACATGTTGAACGCTTCCGGGTGGGCCTTTTCAATTTCGTCCAGCAAAATCACACTGTACGGTCGCCGTCGCACTGCTTCGGTCAACTGTCCGCCCTCTTCATAGCCTACGTAACCGGGAGGTGCGCCGACTAGGCGACTCACATTGTGACGTTCCATGAACTCACTCATGTCTAGTTTGATGAGTGCTTCCTCACTGCCAAACATAAATTCAGCCAGCGTCTTGGCCGTCAACGATTTGCCGATGCCGGTTGGCCCAAGGAACATAAACGTGCCAATCGGGCGACGGGGATCCTTCAGGCCTGCACGCGCACGGCGCACAGCCTTGCTGATGGCCTTGATCGGCTCCTCCTGCCCGATGACACGCTGTTGCATCACGACTTCCATCTCGAGCAGCCGTTCCTTCTCTTCGCCGGCGATTCGGCTGACCGGCACACCCGTCCACATGGCGACGACTTCGGCGATATCCTCAGCATTCACCTTCGGCTGATTGTCGGTCTCATCCCAGCCTTCACGAAGCTCAGTCAGTTTAGCCTCTAGTTCAACTTCCTGATAGCGCAGATCAATGGCATCGTCGAAACGCTGTTCCTCCAGCGCCTCTTCCTTGGATTTCTGCAACTTTCGCAGATCTTTGAACGTCTCTCGCAGATTCGTTGCGTAGGGGGCCTTGTACATGCGTACACGGCTGCCAGCCTCATCGATCAGATCGATGGCCTTGTCGGGCATGAACCGATCCGGCACATATCGGGCCGCCAAATTGGCAGCCGCCATTAGGGCCTCATCGCTGATCTGCAACTTGTGATGCTCTTCGTAGCGGCCACGCACACCATGCAAGATCTGGATTGTCTCTTCGATTGACGGTTCTTCCACCAAGATCGGTTGGAAACGCCGCTCCAAGGCCGCATCGCTCTCGATATGTTTCCGGTATTCGTCCAGCGTGGTTGCGCCGATTACCTGCAACTCGCCTCGGCTGAGCGCCGGTTTCAGGATATTGGCCGCATCCACACTGCTGCCGGCGGCTCCTGCGCCCACCAACATATGCACTTCGTCAATGAAGAGCAAAGACTTCGTGCTGATGATCTCCTCGATCACCTTCTTCAGCCGTTCTTCAAATTGACCACGGTACATGGTGCCGGCGACAAGCGAACCCACATCGAGCATGACCAAGCGTCGATTGAGCAGAGGCTCAGGGACATCACCCTCGATGATGCGTTGGGCCAAGCCTTCGACAATGGCTGTCTTGCCGACACCGGGCTCGCCAATCAACGCCGGGTTATTCTTGGTACGGCGGCTAAGAATCTGAATCAGTCGTTCGATCTCCATCTGGCGGCCAACTACCGGATCCAGCTTATTCTCTTCGGCAGCAACGGTCAAGTCATAGCCCAATTGGTCAACAAGCGGCGTCTTGGACTCTTTTTTGCCTTTCTCCTTGGACTGAGACTGGCCCTGCAGAATATTGCGCGCCGTCTGTTGGCGTACGCCATCCAAGTTCACGCCGAGGCCGCGTAGTACATTCACTGCAATTCCTTCGCCCTCTCGCACCAGGCCAAGCAATAAATGCTCTGTGCCAATATAGTGATTTCCCATGAGCCGTGCTTCATCAACAGCGAGCTCGATAACGCGCTTTGTGCGCGGCGCTAGGCTCGGCTTGGCAAAGGGGGCACGTTCACCCCGGCCCACAGTGCGTTCGACGGCACGGATCACCTGATTGGGTTCCACACCGAGCTCACGTAGTACCTTGACGGCGACTCCGTTCTCCTCGCGCACCAGGCCCAACAATAGGTGCTCTGTGCCAATATAGTTGTGGTTCAGCCGCACGGCTTCTTCCTGGGCAAGAGTCAATACGCGTCGTGAACGTTTGGTAAAACGATCTAGTTTATCAGACATCAAGTCATCCTCAATGGGTTGTGAGAACCTATATCCTAAGCCAATAGTACCATATCAGACGTTACTACAATATTGCAGTAACGTCTGTTCCGCTTCGAATCTACCCCATCGAATCTACCATTTCATCTCTAACACTTCATCTTCATCAGAAAAATCCAGGCTACTGGTGGAAGTATCTCGTATCTGGAATGCGTATGTTGCGAACATCAATTTGAGAGAATACACACGGCTATCTGACCGGATGCATCTCAGAACGAGAGGGTTGCCAGGCTGAGGTAGATGGTCATCTAATTTGTATTGTAACGATTCGTAGCAGGCTTTGTCAACACGGAATGTAAGAAGTAACGCACGCCGCACCTGAATCGCTCATTATCAGCCCCCTAGTCGACTCGGGGTACGCATGTTTGCTTCGATTCTAACCTTGAACGCTGCAGGAAGACGCCAAGTTCCGTACGCTGCACGAAAGCCAGGCCTAAAGGCGTCGCCGAGCGTGCAATGGCTACATAGATCAAAAACGGGGGTGGATCTGAGATCCACCCCCGTTTGAACAGACAAATGTTGAACGAACAATTGTTTGCAGGACGTTAGCCGGCCATTTCGGCAAGCTCCGGCTCTTCTGCAACAACTTCTTCGACCTCTTCAACGGTCGCTTCGCTGGGCGCAATCTCCCAGTCTAGCTCCACCGTCTCTTCCGGCGGCAGCGCCTGCTTCAGGCTCAGGCCCATGCGTTGACGATCGGTGTCGATGCGGATGATGCGCAGTTCGTGCTCCTCATCCTCGGCGACAATCTCCTTGGGATGATTCACACGCCGGTTCGCCAACTCACTAATATGAATCAGGCCCTCAACACCACTATCCAGTCGGGCAAAAGCGCCAAAGTTAACCAACTTGGTGATGCGACCGACAACGATCTGACCGATCTCGTAGGTGTCATCCACCAGGTCCCATGGTTGAGGCTGCAAACGGCGCAGGCTGAGACCGATTCGACGACGTTCGGTATCGACGCTCAGAATCTGAACTTTGACCTTCTCGCCAACCTTCACAACCTCACTCGGGTGTGAGACCCGGTTCCAGCTCAGCTCGCTCAGATGAATCAGACCGTCAGCGCCGCCAAGGTCTACGAAGGCGCCGAAGTCGGCGATGCTGCTGATAATACCCTCAAAGGTCTCGCCTTCGGCCAATGAAGCCAGCAACTGCTCCTTCTGATGTCGGCGCCACTCACGCATGGCCAGACGCTCAGAGAGGATCAAGCGATTTCGACTGCGATCGATGTCGATAACCTTCAGTTTGATCTCTTCACCCATCAAGGGAGCCCAACGTTCCTCAGGCGCAACCTCGGCGTCGCCATTCTGATTCCGAGTCAACGCTTGGCTCGTTGTGCTCAATTGGCTGGCCGGTACGAATCCACGAACCTGACCAAGCTTCACGATCACTCCGCCACGGTTATATGCCGCAACAGCCCCTTCAAAGATCTCCTGACTGGCCATCAACTCTTCAGCCGTCTCCCAGTCCTTCTCTGCCAGGGCGCGACTAATACTCAACTGTAGATTGCCATCCCGATCTTCCCGCATAATATAGACAGGAACCTCATCGCCAATCTCCAGCGAGTCAAGTAAGTCGCCGAGACGATCCAGCTCGCGACTGCTGACAAAGCCTTCGGACTTATAGCGAATGTCAACAAGCAATTCACTCGACCGCTTGTCAACAATCACGCCGGTTCGCACTTCGCCCGAATTCGGCAGCGCCATCGTCGAGTCCATCTCATCCAACAGTTGTGCCATTGGATGTACTTCGCCGGTCTCCTCTGTGGAACGGACGTGGAACTTAGAGTCGGACGGCATAGCGAACGCTGTTGGCTCAAACACTGCTTGACCATTACTCATGGGGAAAAAATATCCTCCGAATTAAAAAAATATACGGCCAAAATAACAATATCTTGGCATAACAGACCAGTGATTACGCAGGGGTACCAAATTCATGTCGACCGCAAGGGCATCACGCTACGTTGGTTGGCCAACTAGAGCTATCGCCTCAATTTCGACAAGGCCATCAAGTGGTAGAGTTGCAACTTCCACCGTGCTGCGGGCCGGAGGCTCAGCAGTAAAGGCTTCGGCATAGATCGCGTTCACAGTAGAAAAATCCGACATATCAGCCAAAAAGATCGTCGTCTTGACGACCTGGCCCATGCTGCTCCCGGCGGCCTGTAAGACGGCAGCCAGGTTTCGCATCACCTGTCGTGTTTGTTCTTCGATACCTTTAGGGAGTTTACCCGACTCTGGAACGAGGCCAAGTTGCCCAGAGCAAAACACCATGCCATCTGCTTTAATCGCCTGTGAATAGGGACCAAGAGCAGCCGGGGCATGTTCCGTCTTAACAGCTACGCGGCTCAAATCAAACCTCAAAATTCACACTACCTAGTTTTCCGCACCGTTGGAACACACATCTCTGTGTCTTTGCAGATGTTTCAAACACTTAGATACGATTGCGACTCGATGATAACCCGAAACCAGCCTAGGATCGACTCGCTTACAAATCTATGAATAAGAAACTCCGTCTACTCAGGAAATTCTAATTGACTTTCAGGAGGAAGTCAAAAACCATTGACAATGGAATCGAAACTACATGCCAATTTTCCACTTCAAGTTGGAGCCAGACAGTGGATGCAAAACCCTTGTTGAACGACGTCGCGCAGGAAACTCGAACATTCATTTCGATCACGCGTTCAAGACGTGAGACGCGATCCGTGAACAAGAGGAGGAACACCAAGGTACGTTTAGCGTTTGACGCCGTGTGATTCGGTCAAGCGCAGTGGATTTCGACGAGCCCGCGCGCAGAACAAGGGAACTAGCTCGGTACAATGGGGAGGCTGCGACGCATGATTTCATAGTTTTCAAGTGCCCGCCCTGCACCCAAAGCCACACAGGCGATGGGGTTTTCAGCAACGTAACAGGGAACACCGGTTTCCTGTGTCAGGAGTTGTGCGATATTGCGCAATTGTGAACCACCGCCGGTTAGAACCATCCCGCGATCTACGATATCCGCTGACAGTTCGGGAGGTGTCTTCTCCAGCGTTGCCCTCACCGTACTCACGACGGCCTGCAAGGGCTCGGCCATCGCTTCCGTCACTTCGCTACTGGCGATATTGATGATCTTCGGCAGTCCAGTGACTTGGTCCCGTCCACGGACTTCCATGACGCGCTCGTCTTCCATCGGTAACGCACTGCCGATGCCGATCTTGATCTCTTCCGCCGTCTGTTCACCGACCAACAGATTGTATTTCTTTCGGATGTAGCTAATGATCGATTCATCGAATCGATTGCCGCCGACGCGCACACTACTCCACACTACAATGTCGTACATGGAGGCAACGGCCGCTTCAGTTGTGCCTCCCCCCATATCTACGACCATATTGCCCGTAGGCGTGCCGATCGGCAGGCCCGCGCCGTAGGCGGCAGCCAGAGGTTCAGGAATCAGATAGGCTGCGCCCGCGCCCGCCTGCATGGCCGCATCATGGACAGCACGCTCTTCAACGCTCGTGACGCCACGAGGTGTGCTGATCATCACCTTTGGTTTGAAGAGCGGCGCCACCATTGGATTTACATTGCCGACGATCGACTGAATAAAATAGCGCAGCATCGCTTCGGTCACGACAAAATCAGCGATAACACCGTCTCGCATGGGGCGCGCAACCTCTATGCTCTCCGGCGTACGACCCAACATATCATAGGCCTCGTGACCGACAGCAACCATTTTGTTGTCGCGCAGTCGAATGGCGACAACCGAGGGTTCGTGCATGACAATGCCTCGCCCTTTCACATGTACGAGCACGTTAACCGTGCCTAGATCAATTCCAATGTGCTTGCCAAACATGCGCTTCTTCTACTAGGTCTGTCAAAGAATCAAACTAGCGTCATATTCTGCCGCTGACAAAAAACAAAAGCGCCGTCGGCCAGCGGCAAAGCCCTTGACCTTATGCGGAACAAAATATGTGATAGATATAGGAACCATTATAGCGTTTCGACTGAATAGCTCTAAATAGACACAAAGCCGGATTCCAGTACTGGAATCCGGCTACTATTATTAAGAATATGTCTGCCTGAATCCTAACTGCCCGGATCGCCACCGAAGTTCGGCGCCTCCCGGTGCCGGGTGCGGCGTCTCGAAGCAACCTTAAGTCGCAGATTGCTTCGGCGGTAGGCTGCAAGCATAACTGGGCGTCGTTCCGGCGGACCACCCTCTTGAAGGAAGACACGTGCACGCGCCATAGCGGCCTCGGCGCGTTCAACATCGATTTCGTGTTCATGCTCCGCAGTATCTGCAAGAACCGTAATCTTGTCGGGCCTAACCTCGGCAACACCACCACCGATCACCATGAACTCAGTATCAGCCCCACGGTGCAGTACAATCTCGCCGATATCAAGCGTGGTCAGCAACGGTGCGTGTCCACGCAGGATGCCCATCTGGCCATCTACTCCAGGAAGCGTGACCATGTCTACTTCCTCTGACACCAATAGGCGCTCTGGCGTTACTATGTCTACCTGGATCCCCATCGCTGTTATCCTCAATCAAAAGATGAAAATGCTCAAGAAATACCTTGCCACAGATTTCCATCGATGAAAACGCGATGGAACACAGAAGACATCAACGGAAATCTGTCTTCTATCTGCGTCGATCTGTGGCCAATGGTCTAATTGCTCAGGGTCTTGGCCTTCTCGACGGCTTCTTCGATCGTGCCGACCATGTAGAAGGCCTGCTCCGGCAGGTCATCGTACTTACCGTCAATGATTTCGCGGAAACTGCGGACCGTCTCCTCAACTTTGACATGCTTGCCGGCCTGACCGGTGAACTGCTCCGCCACAAACATAGGCTGTGTCAGGAAGCGCTGCACCTTGCGAGCACGCGACACAGTCAACTTATCATCTTCACTCAATTCTTCAACACCGAGAATGGCGATGATGTCCTGAAGATCTTTGTAGCGCTGCAGGGTCTGCTGTACTTCTCGGGCCACGTCATAATGCTCCTGGCCCACGATCAACGGGTCCAAAATGCGGCTCGTCGAACCAAGCGGATCCACAGCCGGAAAGAGCGCCTGCTCTGCCAGAGAACGCTGAAGCGTAATTGTCGCATCGAGGTGGGCAAATGTAGTCGCCGGAGCCGGATCGGTATAGTCATCAGCCGGCACATAAACTGCCTGCATCGATGTGATCGAACCATTCTTGGTCGACGTAATGCGCTCTTGCAGGTCACCCATGTCAGTGCCCAAGGTGGGCGCATAACCCACAGCGCTGGGCAAGCGGCCCAACAGCGCCGACACTTCCGAACCAGCCTGGACAAACCGGAAGATATTGTCGATGAAGAGGAGCACATCGCGACCCTCATCACGGAAGTATTCAGCCATGGTGACGCCGGTCAAACCCACACGCAAGCGAGCGCCAGGCGGCTCGTTCATCTGACCGAAGACCATGACGGTTGAGCCGATGACACCTGACTCAATCATCTCGCGCATGAGGTCGTTGCCTTCACGGCTACGCTCGCCCACACCGGCAAAGATTGAGTAGCCGCTGTGGAACTCGGCAACGTTGTGGATGAGTTCCTGAATGACAACTGTCTTGCCCACGCCGGCACCGCCGAAGATGCCCGTCTTGCCACCCTTGGTGAAGGGAGCAATCAGGTCAATGACCTTGATACCCGTTTCAAAGACCTCTGCCTGGGTGCTCTGATCGGCAAAGGATGGCGGTCGACGGTGGATCGGATAGTAGGTATCGGTCTCAACCGGGCCGGCATTGTCGATTGGATCACCGACAACATTAAAGAGGCGTCCAAGAGTAGCCGGGCCAACAGGAACCCGAATCGGCTCGCCGTCAGAAACGGCAGTCATGCCGCGCATGAGGCCGTCCGTACTGCCCATGCAGATGCCGCGAACAACGCTATTGCCAAGCTGCTGCTCAATCTCAAATGTTTCAACACGGCCATCGTCAAAGTTGACTTGCACAGCGTCATATATCTCAGGAAGACGACCGTCAGGGAAGACGAAGTCGACGACCGGGCCGATTACGCTCATTACCGAGCCTACCAGTTGTTCAGCCATTCTGGACTCCTAATGCTCTATCTATATTCCGTGCACTGTCTCTTAATGCGCCCAATCAGCGCACTAAGGAACAGTCGCTAAGCGACTATTCAAGCGCTACCGTTCCGCCGATGATATCCATCAGTTCGTTGGTGATACCCTCTTGACGGGCCTTGTTGTAGGTCAGCGTCAGGCTGTCAATCAGTTCGTCGGCAGCGTCAGTCGCGTTACGCATAGCAACCATGCGTGCGGAATGTTCGCTGGCAATCGATTCATAAAGCGCCTGCAATACCTGCACTTCGATAAAACCGTACACGACTTGGCTCAGCACCGCCTCCGGTGATGGCTCAAAGATGTATTCCGGCGCCATCGTTACTGAAGCTTCAGCCGCTTCAATCGGAAGCAACTTCTTGACAACTGGCTCCTGCCGAATGGTGTTGACAAAGTGCGTGTAGATTACGTAGACCTCATCGAAGTGTTCCTGGGTGAAGTCATCCACAATCAGTCGCGTGATCGGCCCCACATCATAGGTCGTTGGGCTGTCAGGCATGCCAGTGAATTCAGCCCGTACGACGGGATCATACCGCAGCAGCCAATCTCGCCCCTTGCGACCTACGGTCACGACTTCGAGCTCATAACCGGCACTACGCTTCTCGCGCATGAATTTGGACAGCTCACGAATGACATTCGCTGTAAAACCGCCGGCAAGACCACGATCTGCGGTGATCAGCAGTATACCGATTCGCTTAACTGGCCTCGGTTGAATAAGCGGATCCAACTCGTCTTCAATGCTGGGCAATCTTGCGATATAGGACAGGACTTCCCCCGCCTGATGGGCATAGGGGCGGGTAGCCGTCACCTGCCCTTGCGCTTTGCGCATTTTCGCAGCAGATACGGCTTCCATCGCCTTTGTAACTTGTGAAATATTTGTTACCGACTTAATCCGTCGGCGAATTTCTCGTGTATTGGCCACGGCTAGCGATTCTCCTCACGGGCTTGTGAAGATGAGCAGAAGACTGAGAGGGAAAAGCTTCGCTCTCATATCCAAAAACATCATCTTCCTAGGCCGGTGCGCTCCACGAATTGTTGAAGTCTTGCAACGCCAAGCCCATGGCATCGATAGTCTCGGGGCTCAAGTCTCCGGTACGTGAAATTGACTGGCCAATCTCGGGATGACTGGACTCCATGTAGGCATGCATGTCTTGTTCCCAAGTCTTCACATGTTGCAGCGGAATCTGATCCACATAGCCATTGCCTGCCGCCCAGAGCGTTTCAACCTGACGGTCAAGTGACAATGGCTGATACTGGGGTTGCTTGAGCAGTTCGGTCAGACGGCGACCACGTTCCAATTGCCGCTGGGTCGAAGCATCCAGATCGCTGCCAAACTGGGCAAAAGCGGCCAACTCGCGAAACTGACTAAGTTCCAACTTCAGACGACCGGCCACTTTTTTCATGGCCTTCGTCTGTGCAGAACCACCGACACGACTCACCGAAATACCGATGTTCAATGCCGGACGTACACCTGCATAGAACAGGTCGCTCTCCAGGAATATCTGACCATCAGTAATGGAAATCACGTTAGTCGGGATATAGGCGGAGACATCACCCGCCTGGGTTTCGATGACAGGCAAAGCGGTCAAACTGCCGCCGCCCTCTTCATCGGATAGACGTGCTGCACGTTCCAGCAAGCGGCTATGCAGATAGAAAACATCACCAGGATAGGCCTCACGTCCGGGCGGACGCCTGAGCAGCAGCGAAACCTGTCGATAGGCCTGAGCATGCTTGGAGAGATCGTCGATCACGATCAATGCATCCCGGCCCTGCTCCATGAACTCTTCGCCCAAGGACATGCCGGCGAAAGGAGCCAGATATTGCAGTGCAGCAGGATCGGATGCGGAAGCGCTAACGACAATCGTGTGTTCCATCGCTCCATACTTCTCGAGCGTGCCCACGACCTGGGCCACGCTGGACTGCTTCTGGCCGATAGCGACGTAGATACAGATCAGATCCTTGCCGATTTGATTGATGATCGTATCAATTGCAATGGCGGTCTTACCCGTCTGACGGTCACCGATGATCAGCTCACGCTGACCACGACCGATGGGAATCAAGGCATCAATGGCCGTAATACCGGTCTGAACCGGCGTATCCACCGGCTGGCGCATAATCACGCCAGGCGCGATACGCTCCATATTGCGGTAGGTGTCACTCTCAATCGGACCCTTACCGTCGATCGGCTGGCCGACGGCGTTGACAACGCGACCGACCAGGGCATCGCCGACAGGCACAGAACCGATGCGCCCGGTGCTACGGACAAGATCGCCCTCTTCAATGCCTGCGTAGTCACCCATAATGATGACACCGACATTGTCGGCTGAAAGATTCAAGGCAATGCCAGGCACACCGTTTTTGGTGAACTCGACCAACTCACCGGCCATCGCACTTTCAAGACCGGAGACAAGGGCGATGCCATCGCCAATCTCAATTACCTCTCCCACATCCACCTGAGTGGCAGTGGGTTTGAAATTCAGAATCTGTTGTTTGAGTAATGCTGTGATGTCGTTTGTTTGCACAGCCACTATCTATTCCTCCTATTACGGCCAACGCAGACAAAGGCCTGTACCGAGTCAGTCACACACAAGATCAGCTGACATCCGGCAATGATTCACGCGCAACAGACGTTCGCGCAATATGCCATGCACAAATGCCACACAGAGCCTCAGTCGTGGTGGACGACGCAAGATCGCGTCAGCGCACAACCGACGAAATCGACTCTCGAAGCTTCGTCAATCGGCTCGCCACCGAATTGTCCATCAAGCGGTCGCCTACGCGAACACGCAGACCCCCAAGAAGCGACGAATCAACCTGGAAAGCAAAGACAAGACCTTCGCCGTATTGTTTTGTAAGCGAACGACGAATCTTCTCTTGTTCATCAGCACCGAGCTCTACAGCACTCGTGATCTCGGCCTTGATTGGCGTGGCCTGCCCACTTGCAGCGTCGGTCAGAGCGCTTGCGATTTCCGGGAGCAGATTCAGGTCACCCTCTTGTATGAGTAGACTAAGCAGGTTTGAGATCTCAGCAGGCATGTCCGATGAGAACTTGGCGCTCAAGGCCTTCTTCTTGGACCCGACGCTCTTGCTCTTATCGCTGAGCAAACTGGCCAGCTTCGGGTCGGTGTCGACAGCGTCGGCAACCTCACCAAGGGCGCTTTGCCAGCGTTCGACCATCGCCTGCAAGACAGCCTGCGCATAGCGGTCTGCTCGCGCACGGTTGTCAGTCATACCTAACTGCTCCCATTCTGTTGGGCCAGGAACTCAGCAACAAAACGCTCTTGCTCGTCTTTCTGCGCCAGTTCTCGGCCAAGCAATTGCTCGGTCGCCAGAATTGCCAAATCGGCAATCTGCTTGTTAGCATCGGACAATGCCGCATTAACCTGTTTCTGGGCATCCTCTTGCGCTTTGATACGAATTTCGCCTGCCTCTAATTCGGCGCGAGATCGCACTTCCTGCGCAATCTTTTCTGCGTCACGATTGACCTGCGCACGAATCTCCTGCGCCTCACGTCGTGCGGCTTCCAGGATCTTGGCTTTTTCCTGTTCGGCCTCTTGTGCCGCAGCACTGGCACGCTCAGCATCTTTCATGCTCTGAGCGATACGCTCTTTGCGTGCGTCAAGCATATTGAGTATGGGCCTGTACAACAGCATTCTCAGTATGACCACCAACAACATGAAGTTGACGATCTGAGATACCAGAAGGCCACCGCTGATACCAATTTTATCCAAAATTAGCCTCCCCTTCAGCTAAATGCGACTTTGTGTCAAGTGGGCGACATCTAGATGTCGACGGTTAGACAGATGTCGCAAACTGAGTCGGTCGAATTTAGAGAAACATGAGTAGCAGAGCCATAACCAGAGCAAAAATGCCCAATGACTCGGCAAAGGCGATGGCCAGAATCATGTTGGTCTGGATCGTGCTGGTGACCTCAGGGTTACGCCCCATTGCTTCCATGGCCTTCGAACCGATTAGACCGATACCGATGGCAGGACCAATGGTACCCAAACCAATGGCCAAACCTGCGGAAAGTAGTTTCAGGGCCTCTGCATCCATTTTATTTACTCCTTAAAGCTTATGCTGCGTTTTCGACAGACTAAAACGAACTGTAAAGCATAGACAATTCGAGAACAGAACAAATCAAATCAGACCTAGTGTTCGTGCTCATGACTTTGGGTCGACATGCTAAAGAAGACCAATGCCAACATCATAAACACAAGCGCCTGTACCAAACCAACGAAGATTTCCAACATGTAGAACGGAAGCGGCAACAGGAATGCAATCAAGAACGCCATGGTCGCAAGCATGACTTCCCCTGCAAAGATATTGCCAAATAGACGAAAGCCAAACGCAATGACTCGCGCAAACTCACTGACGAGTTCTAGAAGACCCACAAAGCCATTGAGTAATTTCATAGGGATATTGGGGCCATGCCAGACAAAGAATTTTCCGAAGTAGCCAACGCCCAATGCTTGCACACCAAAGACCTGCACGGTAATCATTGTAACAATTGCCAGTGCAAAGGTAACGTTAAGGTCTGCGCTGGGGGCCCTGAAGAGCGGTACAAACTTCGCATGACCCTCTTCTGCCGCTGCCGGAGCAGGCTCAATTGCGGGCGACTCGGTCAGAATCAGGTTGCCGTCAGCCATGGCAAGTTGCCCATCTAACAGATATCCATGTCCATCATCAGCCGGGGCCTCTTCGCTGGCAGGCGTTTCCTCACCGGCAGGGGCCTCTTCGTGTTGGACGTCTTCCGTGTGTTCCTCGGAACTCTGGTAGACGCCAATGCTGCCAACGCCAGGCAAGAGACCGCTCCAGTTGCTGATGACAACGAACAACGCGATGGTCACAACCCAGGGGAAAAACTTGCGAGCGTCCTTACCGGCGATGCCCTCACTCATCCCGAGCAAGTACTCGAGCACCATTTCCATGAAGTTCTGCATGCCACTCGGAATCATCTTCATGCTATGGGTGGCAAAGACAGCCAAAACAATCAGGAAGATGTCGACAAGGACTGTTGTCAACATCGAGTTGGTAAGCCACGCCGGGCCATTCGAAAGAATCGGCTCACCAGACAGAGAGACATGGGGCGGATCAACAGGGATTAGGAAACTCAGGAGAAACAGAAGAGCAATACCGACCCAAATCGCAGTCTTACGCGGGTTGTCTTGTGCTTTCTCCTTGGTCCTGTTGAAGAAGTTCTTCAAGGATTCCATGCTGGTTTTTACCTCATTGGTCTTAGGCAGGCCATTGGCAAACGAAAAACACCCATGAAACCTACATCTTTTCTTATCTCACAGCAGTATCTCGCAGCAGCCATGACAATTAGAAGACGAAAACTGATCCGTCAGTTCTATCAGATACTTGAGGCCCACTGTCTGATGTACGACGACAAGTAAGTCTCTACAAAGAGGGATTCGCGTGCTCACCCGCATCAAAGGTCTCAACATCAATCATATAACTATCGACGTTATCACCGTCAAGCGGGGCCACTTCGGCGATCACCTTGTTCATCTCGATCAAAACAGCACGACTGGTAAGAAGCGTTCCGATTGGCAAAATGATAGTCAAACTGATTATCGTCAAAAAAGGCCAAAATCCAACAAGATAGTCGAGCAATATCATTACGCTTAACGGCAACAACATGCTCAAGAATAGCACTTGAAGCAACCGCTGGATGTCTATACGTGGACCATTCATATCATGTTGAATCGCGCTGTCTACCACTGAGGATTTTGCGACCATCAAAACAGTCCGACCAAACCAACTCCGCCTGCATGATTGCGGTCAACAAGGCTGCGCTTCACGTACAGGTGACCAAATACATGTGACCAAATACAAGTGACCAAGTGCAATTGACGTCGACATCTTTAGTGTGGTGCCGATTATAGCGGTCGGATTCTGATCGCGCAAATTTTCACATGCATTTTGAACTACTTCAATTTTGCCAATGTCGTAGACACCTTCTCCATCGTTTTCTCCAGCTTTCCACCTGGGCATTCGGCCAGATGAATCGACCCTCGAGCTGGTAAAAAAGCAGTCGTCGAAGACGGGAAGCCCCTGATATCTGTAGCCCCGGCACAGGCCGCTGTAGGGCATTACATCATCCCAACTTCGACAGACTTTCCTTTTTTGGCCCATTTGGGTAAACTCTTCAAGTCCATGTGTCCAGAATCGGATGGAGGCATCCATGCAATCTCAGCTTCACGCGCAGTCCAGCGTGCCCGCACAACCGAGCTATCAGCAGATCGATACCAACCCTGCCAAAGAGCTTTGGCGCGGCGCCGTAGTCATATTCGCCAAACATATGCTGAAATTCCGCAGCAATTCCATGGAGATCGGCGGGACTCTGGCGTGGCCGCTGCTCTGGGTCATGACCTTTGGGTTGGGCATGGAACAGATCGTGGATGTGAGCAGTTTGGGCGGCACAACCAGCAGCTACCTGGCGTTCATCACCCCGGGAATCATCGCATTGACCGCGCTGAGCGGCGCTGTCAACAGCGGGATGACGCTGCTCGAAGAGAAGATTAAAGGCATCCTCAAAGAATATTTCGTAGCCCCCATTCCACGGATGAGCATTCTGCTGGCATCCAGCGCCAGCGGGCTGGTGAAGACTTTGGTGCAGTCGATCATCATTCTCGGCATCGCTGTCATTTTTGGCGCCCGGCTCAGCACCAGCCTTGCGGGTCTGATTGGGGCGTTCATTTTCTTGCTGCTCTATGTCGTCGGCTTCGTCGGCTTCAGCAATGGCGTTGCCGCACGCAGCAAGTCTGTCGGCGGCTATCACATGCTGCTCTTCGTTTTGAACCTGCCGTTGCTCTTCCTAAGCAACGCACTCTATCCGCTTGAATCGATGCCAATTTGGATGCGAGCGTTTGCCTATGCAAACCCGACTACCTACGTTGTGGATGGCCTGCGCCAGACGCTCTTTGACAACGGCGAACTTCCCTTGGGATTGAGCCTGGTTGTCCTGACCCTCTTCGCCATTCTCTGCAACTGGTATGGCCTGCGCAGTTTCCGACGCATTTTGGAGGCCAACTAGGTGGAAGAATTCATCAAGCTGGACCAATTCCTGAAATTGGCCCAGGTCGTGCAGACCGGCGGCGAAGCCAAATTCCTGATTCGCTCCGGAGCGGTGATCGTCAACGGCGTAGAAGAGACGCGACGTGGCCGCAAACTCTACCATGGCGACCAGGTTCAGATTCAAGACGGCGACGAGATGCTGGTACTGATCGAGGATGAATGATGGGCGAGATCGTGGGCGCTCGCGGGAATGAATTCCGCGGCTGAGACTAAGTAGCGCCCTCAGGCGCTTTGTGTGGGGCGTCAGTTTCCGTCAATATCATGGAAGTTGGCCAAGAACCAGAAAAGCCGCAGCGAGAATCACATCGCTGCGGCTTTTCTGTTGCACAATGATCTGTTATCGAACAAGTATTGCCGGGCTTGGATCTATGCGGTCTCACCAGAAGGAACCAACTGCTCGCCCGGCATAGCGCCTGCGGAATCATCAGCGATCCCATCATCGGTGACCGAGTCGGCATCTGTAGCGTCAGGCAACTCGATGACACCGTCGGCGGCCAGTACCGGCTCCAATGCAGCGATGGCACATTCGACCATGCTGTCATCGGGTTCGCGCGTTGTCAGCTTCTGCATGGCAAGGCCGGGCGCAATCAACAAGCGCATGACGGCTTTGTCCTGATGGGCTGTACTGAAACGGATCACCTCGTAGGCAATGCCTGCTACCACCGGCACAAGCAGCAACCGAGACGCCAGTCGCAGCACCAGCGCCAGCCAGAGCGGCTGCACAGATGCAAAGGTCAACGGGGCAAAGAGGATGATGCTGATAACCAGAACGTAGAGAATGAAGCTGGTACCGCAGCGCGTGTGTTGCACACTGTGGGTCTGCACATTCTCGACCGTAAGCGCATCGCCTGCCTCATACGCATTGATCGTCTTGTGCTCGGCCCCATGATAGCCAAAGACCCGTTGAATATCCGGGATCCGTCCAATTGCCCAGATGTAGCCGATGAAGAGGGCGATGCGAATAATGCCCTCAAAGACAGCGTCGACGATGGGATGGTCGTAGATGAGGT